>CALOEH010000052.1:0-58531 GCA_942492195.1 uncultured Planctomycetia bacterium
GTATCTCTCCGCCGAGCCTCACCCCGCGCTGACGGTGTGTATCATTCCTCCTCCGACCTTACACCACATCCTCCGCTCGCTCCACGGCAACTCCGAGTACCGCCAAGGTGTCTCGGTCATCCTCACCAGCTATTCATCGAGGGTCATGGCAGGTGATTCACTGAACAGATCACTGTAGATTTGAGCCGCCAGGTGCGCGCTGGTGCACCGCGTCTCGTACTGGACGCGCCATTGCGCAAAAGTCTCGCTCGCCGCGGGTCGAGGCTCGCGCTCGCCGCGTCGCTTCAAAAGTTGGCAGAAACCGTCAGTCTGATCGAAATCAGGCAGGCGGCAAGCCAAGGCGTTCGAGCGCGACGGCAAAGCAGCGTTCAGGCTCGCGGACGAGATTGTCTGTTACGACGAACGGATCGATATCCTGGTCATCACTTGCCGCGATATTCCCGGGCGGACGATGACCAGGGATGACGTCATCAACACCAACCGCGGCGGAACCCTCTTACGGAGCCGTTACCAACTACAATGCGATGAGAACGCCGCCACGCGCGTCGTCATTCTTACCAGCGTCTCAGGCCGGCAACGGCAACAGCGGGCAAGCCAATTCACTCGGCTTCTACGCCGGCATTATCGGCTTCACACGAACCTGCCGGGTTGAAACGCAAGGTCACCGTCAACGCCGTGGCAACGCTTCATCCTGACCGACATGACCGAGCGGGGCCCGGTGCGGCTGCCTACAGAAATCGAAAGATGGATCCCCGGGCCCGGGTTCTCGGCAAGCCCGAGACACGCGTTCCCTCCAGCAGCGTCGTACGGGTACATCACCGACAAACCTGACGGTTGATGGCGGCATGACCGTGTAGAACAATTGTCTTAATCGGCTCACTCGTACGGGCCCCACCGCCGTGAGCAGTGATCTGCGTCATGGTGAACAATCGGCTTCAAATCGGTCATTTTAGGCAAAAGTAATTCAGGGGCGTTCGCCCTGATTCTGGAATATCGAGACTGGTCTTAGACTGCTGCCGCTTGCAGGAATGAATAATTGGGACAATTGTTCTACAATCTCGCCGCAATCTACATCTTGACGTCATTTTCCTCCAACCGGGGATTGCAATGACGCGCTCACTGCGCCCTACAATCTCCGCGCAGTACGGGATGGCTACGGATTTTCTACGTCTCGGTGGAGCGCTACAGTACGGTGAGCAGGTCGGGGGCTCTCGGTAGGAAATTCTCCCCAAGCCTACAGCCGCAGACACCCTGTGTCAAGATCCAGGCGTATTTGCACGTGCTGTTGTCCAAACATGCTAGCCTACCGCAACGAGCAGCATCGAGCCGTCTTGAAAATATCTCCTGGGACTACCGGCTGACGATTCGGACTTGTCCGAGCCGCTCGTTGGCTTGCCCAGGCGATGATGGGTCGCCTTACACCTTCCTGACGGATGGCGAAACCGACGAGCGGAAACTCTACCTACGGGAGCTCGATGCGTTGCGGCCATTGCGGTAGCGCTGCGCGCGCGGGCTCCGGGGACAGAGGCTGGCATTCCGAATACAATCCCGGTGTTCCCATGGCTGCTCGTATGTACATATGCGGCGGCCGTGCCGGTTTTTCCCCAGACATGCCGCGAATGGACGTGGGTCCGTGCTCGCCATTGGCGCCGATGCCGGCTGCGGCCGTGTTGATGTGCACCACCAACTGTGCCCATCCTAGAAATACGGGTCTCACCACGTGACTATTCAATCCTACAGTAGATCGGTGAGTTCGTCCATGCGTACCCGTCTGGCTCATCATTAATGTCTGGCTTCAACGGGCATTCCAAGGAGTCATGGTATTATCGCACCTTGATCTACAATGCGTATCTCGCATTGAGCAGCGCGACCGGCTCCCCACCTACCACGATGGGTTCGATTGCGGTGGTGCCAACATGCTGTACGATTCCGATGGGTCTCGCTGCGCTATTCGAAGGTCACGCGATGTTCGTGACCTCATCGGAGCCCCATTCTTCTGTACGACCTGTGTAAAGTAAGTTCGGGCCTACAGTGAGGGGTTTGATCTCCTTCACGCTCTTGCCCTCACGTGGTTGAGCACACTTACGGAAACCATGGAACGGTTTGTCGAAGTCCGAAACTGTACGTGGATGTTCCGCCGAGATGTTCGTCGCTCCGTCATGGTTTGGGTCGAGGTACTCCAAGCTCGGAGTCAAGGCCTTTCGCTTCCGATGTACCCACGTGCCCCAAGTACCGAAGCATCCCAATACACGTGTCCACGTGTCCCCCCCTCGCGAACCATCGTGTCAGTTGTAATGGCGACTGCAACCGAGATCGCCATCACCGATTCGAAACGGACCCCGCCCCGCCTCGGACGACGTCGTCGGTACTGGCATTGCCGGAGGGCATTGGAATCGATTCTGCCGCCACAGCTCAGACCCGAGGCCTACCTGCGGGATACCAACGACGGACCCTACCTGAGAACCGGTGCGACTGCGCCCTTCCGCATCAGCGAGAACTGCATGTCCGTTCGCCTACAGTCATCGTGTGCGGAACCACTACTCCGCAAGACATCGAATCGCCCATCGCATTGGGCCAGAGTGCGGAGAGCCATTGACAGGACGGGCGTGAAGCAACTCGCGGTAGCGGCGCAAGAATCGCTCCGACCACGCAAATCCGACATGGTCGAAGCGGTGTATTATCCGGCGCGCAGCATTCGGTTGGCCCAGAAATTCCCGTCCATGGGATCGTTCTCATTGTTAGGTGTACACCATCAACAAGTTCAATTTCGGCAAGATCCAGCGTCGTCGGCATGGACGCTCAGTCGTCCACCATGGCTCCGCACCGGGTCTCATCGGTACACAAGTAATGGGAGCACCGAAACTCCGCCTGGCGGACTGCGAAGTCCTAGGGCTGGATGAGGTTCGCCTCATGACAACCCTCTTTGCACTAGATGCTCACCCCCCGCGCAACTCCACCCGGTCATGCGATTCGTAGCGACTTCCCGATCGACCTTCATCTCTGCCTACCAAACTGTCTTGGTCGCAGACACAGTCGAAATCGCCGAGGCGTGCCAACACGGGTCTCGCCACAGCAGCATCGGATTCTGTCCTCAATCTCAGACGCCACGGCGTTGGTTTCGCTCGTGCCAACAGCGTCTGTGGCTCATGCACCAGCCGACGCCAGAGCCAATTTCAACCTCCGCACACATCTGCCGCTACCAAAATGTGACGGTACCGTACCCGTGGTGCGGCATTATTGCCGCACGTCACGGACCACGTGAACAACGTTTGCCGAAGTCGATGGATGCCTGCTGCCACAGCCACGAGCGCGGACTTGCCGCCCGACCTGAGCTCGCTTGACGAAACAAAAGCGCAAAATCGAATTGGCAAGCATTGCGTCAGCCGAAGCGACCGAGGCGTTCGATCTGAATTTCGGTCCGTCGGCTACGTCTAACGTCAGGGTGCAATGCGGGAGAGCGCATCCATGGGGGTTGCCGATCTCGATGCACCACATCATTTCGACGGGTTGGTCCATGTCCTCGTTCGCGAGCTGGCTGCTGGCTCGTTTCGCCGGCCGAAATCCGAGATCCGCAGTACACCGACTTTTTGCCGCTCGGCAAGCGCGAAGAACTTTCGCAACAGTGTTATATGCGTTTCGAACGCAGTTGGATTTTGGAAACACGCTGCCCGTCTGTTTGCAACTCGCCATTCCCGCCCCGACTGCCTAGCTTCCCGCGGAGCGAGTGCCGCTTCGGGAGCTGACGACTACCTGGTACCGCAGCCATTTGAGCTGCCTGAGCAAAGATCACGGTGCCACACCGTTTGCCGGCTGGGCGGTCCCCGCCCGCCGCTTCGGGTTTGGTCGTGTGACGATGCGTGCGCACGGCACCGCTTTGGCGAACCGCACCTGACCCGAACTCGAAGGCTGGATTACTCGTCGCACACGTGGTCATGTGCGCGACTTGCCGGATCCTTCGTTCTCGCACGAGATTTCGCACCCGCGAAACCACCTTGGCCGCCACGATCACCCTGACATCCCGTCTGAGCGCGTGGCCGATGAGCTCCGCTCGAGCGTAATATGCGGCATGTCTCGTTGTTCCAGGTGGCCTTAATCCTGCAGAATCACCGCAAGGCTGCCGTCCGAAGAGTTCCAACTGGCTGAAGTCAACGGCAGGATGTCGAGCTACGACTTGCACGCTGCGGAAGGAAGCCACCGGTTACCATCGAGCGCGCACGACTCCGTTCGACGAAATCATCGCGTGGATCACACGTTCAATATGCACTGCCGGATGCGGCCGCCGCCAGCTTTCGACACGGCCATCGGCCAGTTGCCACTCATGGATGAAGTAACGTCAGCAGGTGGTGACTGGAATCAAACCCGGCCCCGTTCGTTTACGGTTCTACCGCACGACCAATTGAGCTCAAATCAGACGCCGATGACGTGTATCGCGGACGCGCGGAAGCATTCGAGAGCAACCGCGCTTGCCCATCATCCGGGCAGCCCAAGTGCGCGGGCGCTCGCGGGAATCCGCCGCCTCGAACATCGATCCTGCGCCGGCGAGCAGGCGGGGCACTTGTCCTAACCATCCACAGCGGTGGAAAACGCCTGATGATGGCTTGACGCGAGAATCCTGCTTCTACACCCGCAAACGCTGGCGGTGTTGCCAGACACCATGTGCCCACGGTGGTAATTACCAAGAGGCAGGCGAAGACCGCAATCCTCGTAGCGAAGAGAAGGACACAGCAGCGTCAGCATCATTACGGACGACACGTTGTTCACGGGCACTAGTAATCCCCGTCAACAGTCAAGCTCGGCGTGCAACATGTACGAATGGTACCGCACTCCGCATCCGGTAACTCTGCCGGCTGTTTCCTTGGCCCGCTCGCTCACCCCGGACTCGCCGGGTCGCGGCGAGACCTTCCCCGCGCTGCGCCAGGCCGGTGCTGGGCGATGCCTGACGAAGCAGAACTCGGTGCCAGGCCGGACTCGTAGATTTCCTGATCGCACGTGCGCCGCAGCTCTCTCCCGTCGTCTTTGAGCCTTGCTCCGCGGCGAAGGCCGCATCTGAGATATTGCCAACCGCTGGCGACACTTGCACCACTCGGGACCAAACGTTGGGCGGTACTGGCCGCCGGATGACCACCGGACATGGCCCCACCGAAGGAACGGTGCCTTGGTGCCGGACATCGGAAGACGCGAACGCACGCGCGTCTACCGACAAACGGGCGAACCGCCCCGTAGGAGTTCTCGGCGAGGTCTCACAGTACCGGCGTTACCAGAGGCATTTGAATCACCCGAGTTGACAGCCGAGCGGTTTTTGTCAGACGCCCTCGAAGGGAACCTGGTGCCAGGATGTATCGCACCGGGTGACCTCGCTCCGCCGTCGGGCGGATGGGGCATCCGAGCGGATACACCGTCAAAGTGCGTGCTTCCGGATCCCCGGAGGCCCAGCTGTCAATCCGGCGTCTACTCGCGTCGCGGTGGTTGCGCACAAACAGGCCCGCGAAACGCCTTCGTCGGCTGCGGTTGGTGACGGTACGGTGACCGCCACAGGCTCTCAAGAGTGAACTTCCCGACTCATGTCCCGGCAAAATTCGTCTTCCCGCCAGGACCGCCGCCGCTGGGCTCAACGGTAGCGGACCGTAACGCCTGATTCGCTCAGGCACCGCTGCGTGGCTCTCCCCGCCGCGGCGGAAGAGATCCTGGGCGTCCACAATCAATGTCGGCCGGCATTCACGATGCGATCGTTTACGCTTTCACGAAATATCTCGCACACGAGCATCCGGCCTAGCTTATTCCTCGCAGATGTTTGCCCACCAAACCGTCGCAGTCGTTCGCAGTCCGGCGGCCTTCGGCATTCGGGTGCAAGAGGCTCACGTGTCCGCCATCGGGCAGCCGAGGGTCAATCCGGCATTCCCAACCATTCTCAATCAGGCGGTGATGGCCGAAGTTGCCGGTACGATCCGGCGACTCGTCAGCTATCAGGGCAGTTACCACCACGACGGCCCCGGAGATCACGATTCGAATCGCCCGCTGACGCCGGTGCCTTGGTACGCGGCACCTCTGGCGGCGAAGTTCCGCTGAGGATCGATCTCCGCCGCCGCACCCCGACCAAACCAAGGCCATTGAATCGCAGTATACGGCACGCCTGCAACAACACTGACCTCGATCAGGGCCGAGCCGCTGCGATCCATCACTGCAATCCTGCCCGAAGATCTACCGGCGTGTCGCTGGCCTGGGGTCAGCCGGTGCTGCCTTCTCAAGACGACGTCACTGTCGGACCGCACGGACCACCGAACCGGCTACTCCGCCTGAATTGGGGTCACAGGCCGAGTGGCGGACTGCGGCTGAGCCAATGCAGGAGCACATGGATACCGAATCTGGCAACAGCACCGGCCCGAGGTTGAACATACCGTATCTATGCAAGCATGAGTTGCTCCGTCCGAGCAAGAGACCTCGAGTGAAGCCCCAGGGCGATGCGTTGCGGCAGACAGACGCGCTGCTCACCGCGTTGACTATACGTGATTGGACCGCAGAATCCATGCTCCCCGTCATGGAGCATGGTTTGCTTGAAGATGCGCGCACCCCGCCGGCTGCAGCCCACCAGTGTCTCGCGGCTTCTACCAGTGTACGGACTTCCTACAGCCGCGGTTCGCGAACACCCGCAGTAATCCGCAGCCGCGGGTTGGGTTCGATGTTGCGATATCTCGACGCGCAGACCCGAGCGCGTCAGTTCTTCGCAGCCGGAGACGCCTCCTCCAGGGCAAGTGGATCAGCCACTATATCCACCGAAGCCACAATCTGAGTCGCAGCCCCGAACAAATCCCGACGACATGCCATCGAGATCAACGGGCCCGTCCAGCAAGGGCAGCCCGAGTGGACGTTCGCCAAGATTGGCACACAGCCGAAACCAAGCCCCGCCCAACCTGGGCATTCATGGCGAACTCTGCAGGTTGACAAGTTCCGGGCACGCAATAACCAACAACCAGGCGTCTCGGTTTGTACAGCTGACTTTCCGGAACACGAACTGGCCTCTTCTTGCGAAGAAGTTTTGGAACCAGCCCAATTGGGATTCTATTCGAAATACTCGGTGTTGTTGAATCCGTCGTGCCGAAACGCCTGGCGCCGAAATGGTCGAGCAGGGCCGGGCCCCGAGACCGTCCCGACCTACGGGCCCCGCCACCGAGAGCGGCTGGCCAGGGGCGCGCACGCGCGGCCGAACGCGGCCCCGCCGTTGGTCCCCATCGCCAGCATCGAGAGAACACCGAGGGCTCCGCTCTGGTGCATCCTGCCGGAGGCAACTCCCCAATTACAGTCTGGCCCACAAACTCGACCCCATCATGTCGCGTGCACGGCCCGAAGCTCGAGGGCTGAAAAGGAATTCCCGCTCTTGCGGAAACACACCACGAACCACCGGGCTGGAAAACTGTACACAAGGGGCCTACCAACTCGGTGGCTGGTCATTTGAGGGCTGGTACTGTCCATGAGATGGCCCAGCCAACTCGTAGGCCCCGGGCGAGCAGGTCCAACTGTTGCCCACTACACCCGATTGGTGAGATGGGTGACGAAGCGGACTCCCGACGCGGCCGCGTTCGCCGCCCTTCCAGTAATAAATTTTGTACGTTCAGCAGCAGTCAGCCGGGCCGAGAGCGTAGCGCAAAGGGATCGGGAATCGCAATTGCTTCATCCGTCATAACGAGCCGCCGCGACGGCGTCCCGCGCGCCCAGGCCGGCGGATGCTCGGAGCGCCCGAGGAATAGGCCGCCGCCCCGCCCGTCCCAGCCACGGTCGCCAAGTACCGGTATCTCAGCGCGAGCGCGAATACAACCAGGTGGCGGAAACGCCGCGATACCGCCGGGGGGATCATATCAAAATCGCCCACGTGCCAGGCAGCCACATCCGATGGCCTCAGATTCGCGAGCGTCCGACGCCGCGCCGCGCATTTCATGGCTGGTCAGCAGAGTAATGCACGGGTTCTCCTTCTCGCGTAGCTCAAGGGTCAGTTGCAGCGACTCAGCGGAAAAGTAATCACGGTCCGTCGCATGATGGCGACATCGTGCCTGTCATGATTTCAGACAAAAGCGTGCCAGTCTGTTCGAGGCCTACGTTAGAATCGCGGATCATGAAGTCAATAACTTCGTTCGAGGCTGGGCGACATTTGCCGATCATGCGGTACCTCCCCGTCACAGCATGCGCTCGCTGCGCCCCAGTATCCACGACGGAGCCGCCGTTAATCAAGAATTCCAAGGCCCGCGCATGCTCAGGCCCCATCTCACTCCAGCAGACAGTGCCTCTGCTCTGCCGGCCGGGCTGCAGCAGCCACTATCCGCGAAGTGCTGGTCAAGCATGCCTCTTCGCTGATCAGTCTCGCTCAAGGCTGCGGCGGTTCTGCCAGCTGGATGCAGATGGGTTGTTGCTGAACGAAGTAGCTCCCGGCATCAGCAATGACGGTTCGTCCATGAAGATGCCACTTGCCGATAGCCAAGATGCCAAGTGTCTTCGAGTTCGCCGTTTCGAGGCACGCGATTGGATTCGGGCCCGGTGCATGGACTGTTTGCGTCCTACCCTACCTAATACGTTGGTGCCAGGACGCGGGCGTCCAAGAATCGTTGCATGATGCTGCGAACGTGTTCATGCGGTGGGCACGAGAATTTCAACACGCCGGATTATAAGACTCCATCCAAGGCCAGGTTCTGCTGCTACGTGTGTCACGATGTCCTGCTGAGCAGGTGGCCGAGCGACGTCACTGGTGGAGACTCCTCCCGGATGGCGGTAGGGCACCGCAGCGAGCGAACCGTCGGAATAATGTCCGCCAGGCACGTGACGCGGTAGTCCCGCCGGCGCGCGCGGCTGGTCCATTGCCGGCCCGCCACGTCCAACAGCAGGCAGCGGCCGAAGCTCGCCACGGCGGCCGGCCGGCCTTGGGCTGGAGCACGCCAGCGGCCACGTCACGCAGACGGTGCCGAAGGAGCGATGCGGCCGTACTCGCCGGTCTACTCGCGAGAGGATCGAGCCGTCGAGGTGGCCGGCCGACACAAACGGCCAGCCGAGGGCGGCCGGCGTACTTCATTCGAACGAGATTCCGCGGCGGTTTGAATCCCGAAAAGAGTTTCGGCCCGAGCGGTCTATCCATCCGGAAGCGGCCCAAACGCCGCCACATTTCCCGCGCCGGGATGCGTGTTGGCAGCAACTCGGCCGTAATCAATGCGTGTTGGTGCCAATTAGTTGTTACCAACTATTGCCCAGCCTGGCCCCCAACCGCGTCCGCTACCGATATTGCACCAGCGCGACGCATTGAAGATGACTGTTGATACGGGTGTGCGGCGGGGATTCTCCGCTGAACTGCCGCCCAACTCATACCCATACGCCGTACCAACCGCGGACTTTGTTCGCTTGGTATGATACAAGAGCCTGGCCAGCAGGATGACCATTGCCTGCGGCCGTTTCCCGTTCGATCCAATCCCAAGGGGTTGTTCACCCATGCGATTTAATAAGTTGGTTGTCAAAAACATCATCCGTCAGTTAGCGGAATTCTGTTGTTGCGGGTTGCCGTGGTGGCTTTGGTAGGCATTCTCACGCGGCTTTGAGACTAAGCAAGATTCGAAACGCAAAGGTGGACGTGACCAGCCTAAGCGAGCGCCATCCAGAGCATGTATTGGCAGCCTGCCAGAATGTTAGACCCAAGACGTCCTCGACGGTGTCGACCGGGCCTGGCCTGGTCGATGCGGCGTCGTTCGAAGACTTCAACCTGTTCGGCGTGAACACATGGCCGGGCGTCCTTGCGGATACGTTTTCCGGTCGAAGGTTTCCAAGATCACCCAGCGGGGAGAACCCACCCCGGCGTCGAGCCGCGAGATCATCCTGGGCGGTCTCCTTGCCAAGAACCTGAGAAGAATCGTCAATGACACGCGCTCGACGCGATCGACGGGATTCCCCCTTGTACCTCAAAAAAATCTACGACGCCAACGAATGCGTCCTGGAGAATCAACGACATGATGCGCTGAGCGCAGGTCGAGACCGAAGACTTATCCCGCGCAGGCGTGCCGGTCGACCAACCAGTCGCGACCGGGACGATCCGCGGACCTTTGCGAACGCGTCACAGTACTCCCGGTAGCGGTTGAAGCCCTACACCATCCCACTCACGCCACTACCGAGATTTCATGGGTCCTGGCTCATCCGACTCATTCAGCCCTACGGTGGAAACTATTGGCACTGAATATCCATGATGACCACCGTGTTCGAGCACAACATGGAAATTGTTACAGTGAGCTGATTGGCTGGGCGTAGCGAAACGTCACGAGTACTTCTCCATGATCTCAGCAACTGCGACGGTTGGGGAGCCGCGCCTTCTCGGACGACAATATCTCCACCGCCACGTGCTGACACACACATAGTGTCAGGCGACATTGTCGCTGCGGCCATCACCTCATCGGGCGGCATCTGGAGCTCCTGCCCCCCCCCGGGCACATTCGCGAGGTGTAGCTGGTCGAGTCTCTCCGGGCAGGAGTGTGCGCGCACTCCCTCCCATTTGCACGTGCCCAGGGCGTTAGGGGGAGGAAGATTTCTGGCCGGGAGGGCTTGCCGCCAGCGTTCGATCCCACGCCGAGAGCAGAGCGAGCAGATGGCGTCTTCGTCGGAGGTCCGGCCGCTACCGCCCTGGACTGAGCAATTTTCGAGCAAATCAATACGGCCCGGCGCGGTCCTCGGCATCGGCAGAGAGTCGAGGGCCTTGGCGGCCGAGTTGCCAATCTGCCGAGGAGCATCCCCAACGAGCGCGGCACGGCTCCGCCGTTGGCGAATCGGCGCGGTTGTAGTCGCCGGTGGCGCCGTTCTCGTGGATGAGTCTTCTGGCTGCGGAGG
This sequence comes from uncultured Planctomycetia bacterium, assembly GCA_942492195.1. Lineage (GTDB taxonomy): Bacteria > Planctomycetota > Planctomycetia > Pirellulales > S012-138 > CALOEH01. The sequence goes on from CALOEH010000052.1 coordinate 10,843, forward strand.
GTCGGCGGCTCTCAGTCTTTCGCCTGGACCCGGCCTCCACCACGCCGATCGCCTTGTCGCTCAGCCCTTTTCCCGCCGTATCTTCCACCGCCATGTGGACACCTGCGTGAGTTGCTGCTGACGAAGATGAGCGGCGAGGCCCCACCCGCTTCCGCAGCCGATCCGTCCCGACCTCGCGCGCTCCCATCACCTTCAATTATGCGTTGCCATCTCCACGAATTTGTCAGCCATCTCGAGTTCGTCGATGAGCGCCGACCACGGCCGACAACTCCTCCAGGTCGGCCGACAGTGCTCAAAGGTGCTGCTGAGCCGGAGCCCGAGCAATTCCAGTTGCCCTTTCGATCTTCGAGTTGCTCGGCCGCGGCATTGTATGACTGCGAATCTTCTCCCGCAGTGACAGGCCGCCGGCGGCGCTGACGATGATAAAGTTCGCTCCGTTGCCAAACGCATCTCCAAAGCCTTCGCAATTTCCGCCGCAGCTCGGTTGCCAACGCGCGGAGCGACGCCTTGTACAGAACTTCCGCTGCATCTCGAGCGTGCTGTTGCCGTCTTGCAGCAGGGTTTGTTGCTCGGCTGCTTCATGACCGTTCGCGTTCGTCCATCCTCGCCTTGCCGCCCGTTACCGCCACCTGGATCGCGTTCTTCCGCCTGCGCGCGGCGTTTCGCTCGCCGCCGAGCCTCAATCAGCTTCGGCGGCCGCGAAGGCCTCCGCCCATCAGTATTCATACCGCGTCGAGCGCCTGTCTCTGCCTCGAGAACGGCACGGCCGCGCGCGACTCCTCGACCGCCGTCCGACGCCGCCTGACACCCGCAGATGCCTGCCGAACCAATCAGCATGTTCAGGCACAGCATTTGATCCGTCCGCCGTTACCTGCGCTTCCGAACCCTCAGTTTGAGGCTCGGCAAGAGAGCTGGGCAGCCCGAGTCGCCAGTTTGGTCAGCCTACGTCATTGCCCGCGCGACGTCACGCTGTTCTTCCAATTGCCTGCCTGAGCGTTTCCGTTTCTGCATCTGTTGCCCGCTGACGGCCCTCATCGGAACTCAATCGCGAAGAACTCCGCTCGAACCGGGACCCGCTCCTCAACTGTCGGCCGAGCCTGGCGATGACCAGATCGTCGTTCGGCTCGCAGATGACCTGCTAGCCGAAACGCTTGACGGCGAACCTGCTCCACCGCCTCGTCGCGTCTCTCGATCAGCTTCGGCATCCGAGACCAGTTCCTGGATTCTCGTCCAGGCAACTCTCGGATGCGAACGCGCTCAACACGTGTCGACAATCGGAGACGCGCATCTCCAAAAAGATTTCGTCGCAACCACCGAGTGAGCGGCGACGGCCGCAGTTTACCGAATCAGAAAAGCTCCGCCCCACCTTGTTCAATGCGTCACCCGCCAAACAGGTTAATCAAAATGTTTGGCACCAAGTTCAATAACCCGCGCTTTTCAAAGCGAAACCGCCCGACGACCCGCCAATCTGGCGCGGAAAGCCGCCATCAATACCTGTGTCGCGGCAGAGCTGCTATCACTGCACTGTGTATCGCACGACATCATTGCCGAAGACCCCCTTTAAAACACAACGATACACTTGTCGAGGGCAGCACGGGTGTCGAGACCTTGGCCGTCTACTGTCACGGTGAAAGGAAACTGTCTCCTGCGTAAACAGGCCGCGAGCAACCTAGCTACCCTGAGCCCTAAGCGCAGAGTGCTTCCGCGGCAGTCTCCCCGGCGCGTGATAGAATGCTCAGCAATCACCGGCGGCAGGGCGAGATTCAAACTCTATCGAGATCCCCATGAATTGCCAAACGACCGAGACCTTCCGTTTCATCCCTTGGCCGCGGGAGCACTACCATGGGTTGGTTGCCAATCGCGGCGTACCCGGTGAGTGCGCTCCGCACTGCGCCGCCCGCGATATTTACGTGAATTCAAACGGAGATTGCGACCCGGCACCAAGAGGCCCCGCTTCCGGCAAGCGAGCGGTCAACCTGGCAGAACCGGGAGATGTGATTCATTTCCAGTCACCGGCCGTATATCGAGAGTCAGTTCTGTTCCCAGCACCAGTCTGGACATCACTCTAACGAAGTGCCTGAGTCACGCTGGATGGTGCCGACTCGATGCCGGTCACCGGTTGGGAGTGCCGCATCCGGCACAAGCCAGTAACAATCGCACTGCAGGCGATGGGCACACCTGTGGTCTCGTGGCAGCTACCGAATACGGGGACCGCCGCGCCGCAACAGCAGCCTTGGAACTTACCGAGAAGCGCGCCCTGGCCACACTACCTGTCCCGCTGGATCAATCGACTGGTTACTGTACGTGGCTGGCAGCATCCAAGATCTCGCATTGGCAACACGCACCACGTGGGCGCCAGCAACTCGCGGCGCGTCAGGGTTCGCAATCTCAACGCCTCGCTCTCTCAATGATGGTTTCAACATCCACGGACAGGTGGCCGGAATCTACTTTGAGAACATTCAAGTACACTGTCGTCTCAGTGCTCACGACGGTTACGGCCGCGAGGTTCAGACAGCGCCTGGGACGTGACCGGCCGTGGCCGATGCATGGCAGCATCACGGATTACCCGCGACTGCACGGCGACTGTGATAGACGTCCATTTCGGCAATGACGGCAAGGGTCTTGCTCGCCGCGCGATCACCGGCCGCGCCTTGGTGGCGGGCCCCAGGACCGCAACACGGCCTTGGACCTGCTCGCCCACATCCACCGCAGAGGGGCCGTGACCCGCATCACCGGCAGTCAGGCAAAGATCGAGCACTCGGTCCTCGAGCACGTCGAGCGAATACCACCGGTTCGACCGTGACCGCCTCGGGAAACGACGACGACAAACGCGGAACAAAATAGTTGAGCCGCCTTCGCCGGGTCGCCAGACTCGAGTGTGGAATTCGGAACGGAGACACGTCTTCCGGATGGCTTCAACACGGTGGGGTATCATCAGTTGCCGTAGCTCGTGCTCTTCGAGCTACTTGTTGTAGAACGTCGCGAGGATAGGCAGCTGCGCGCACATTCGAACAGTGTGCCGACTGAGTTGGAAACACCTACGGGTGTACTGCCGGCCGTAGAGGAGGCGACCGAAGCATCCCCAGGTGCAACTTCCGCAGCCCATAAACCGGGCCGCGAAGCGAAGCGCGGGCCGCCGGTTTGGCTTTGGCGTGAGCGCCCACTGGTGATGATCCAAACCATCGGGTTCGAGTCCAGCGATGCCTTGCGAAATGCCGTTCGATTCGCATTTGTACGTTGAAAAGATTGGCTAATTGTTACGTAGAGAACTCCCGATACGGGCCAAAGTGTTGAACCCATTTCCCAGATGCTTGTAAGCTCGATGCCAAGCCGCTGACCGAAGCCGAACGGGGTAGCGCGGTTAGTCGAACATGTCAAGCCGCCGCCGCCGGCAAGCCGGCCACCGGGGCGCCGCTGCCAGAGGGGCGAATGTAAGTCGGTGACCCACCTGGTTGCTCATCCGGATGATTCTGAAACAGAGATAGAGCGAACATGACCATCGTCGCGACACGCCTTTCGTATTGCGGAGCCGCCGAAATCGTCATCAGTACACGGGGGCTGGTCGCGAATGGTGCCGGCCCCGCCTTTGACTTATGCTATTACGGGCATGGCGTCTCACGGGTCTTGGCTTCAGCTTTCTACTCCCCGCCCCCGAGCGCGCTTTGGAGACGGGTCCCCGCTGCGATGAACCTCGGAACGCTCGCCACCAATACGGCCGCAGAAGCCGAGGCCAATTCCGGACCATGGTGGTCGTTGAAAATGGGAATCTACGAAGTCACCGGAACTAGCGCGCTACGGGGCTGGCACCGCGGGATCTGGCCGCCCAAGCTTGCGGGTTTCCCACACAGTTTGACAAATCGACATGCGTACATATCCACAACCCCTGAAATATATAACCTGCACATTTTCTGCACATGTTTGTTGTGCACATCACATTTTATTTCCCGCCCAGCCAATGACGAACGGGTGGATGTGCCAAGGTTTGCCGGATACCTGTACAAGCACTTGCCGGAATATTTGTCACAGGTACCGACTACAACATCCGGGTTTTTTTTTTTTTGACGCGCGGCGGTGAAGCCGCATAAAAAAGGCGTTCTGAATTACCCGCGTCGTTCGAACGCCGGCAAGCGTTTTGGCACCGAACGGCCGTTCTCGTTTCCCCACCGCAGCGAGAGTCGTGTCGAGGACCCCGTCAGCCACATTGAATCGCAGGACGGAATTTCCTTTTGCAAGGAGCGAAAAACGGACGCCAAATGAGGGTGATTCCGACCCAGGATCGTTCACAAACTAACGCCTGATCATGGTTGCCGTTGGCCCACGAGTGGACTTGCTGGCCAACGGCAACTACGTGATCCCGCAAGAAGGAGGCGTTCAGAACGGATTTGTGAACGAATCCTGGGGACTCGGAATCACCCTCATTTGGCGTCCGTTTGCTCCTTGCAAAGAAGCCACTTGCGGACCTCCCAACGCCTTCCGTCCACTGTTCAATGTGGCTGACAATTCCAACTTTGTCCTCGACACGACTCTCTTGCAGTAGGGAGAAGCACTGGAAGCAACTGATTCGAGTACCAAAACGCTTGCCAGCGTTCAGGCGACTCTCACGGAAGCAATTCCGGGAGAGCCGCCCTTTTTTATGCGCTTCACGCACCACCACGCATCATGCGATCTGACGCGTCGATCCAGACACCTCATTTAGGAGCAAACTCGTTCTAGCCCAAGTCGCTTCGCTGGGGGCGGGCAACCCCCAACTCTTGGCACATCCGTTCCAGTCGGTCGATTATTGGAGCGGGGGAGTAAAGAATGTAATCGTCTGCCACAGGCTCGACGCGTAGCACGAAGCAGCGAGGCCCCGCACTGGCTAGAAGTTCTGGGAGTTGCTCTCGCCACGTGTCGATTTGATCAAACGTGGCGACCGTTGGAAACCCACAAGCCTGGGCGACGGCGGCCAGATCCACGGTGCCAGCCCCGGCAACACGCTGGCCTCCGGTGACTTCGTAGATTCCATTTTCAACGACCACCATGGTCAGGTTGTCGGCTTCTGCGGCCGTGATGGTGGCGAGCGTTCCGAGGTTCATCAACAGGGACCCGTCTCCGTTGAGTACCCAAACTTGCCGCTCGGGGCGGGCCAAAGCGAAGCCAAGACCCACGCTGGACGCATGCCCCATGGCCGAGGGGATATAGCATAAGTCCAAGGCGTGATCCGAGAGCCGGCACCATTCGCGACCAGCCCCCATGGTACTGATGACAATTTCGTCCTGCCGGCGCTCCGCCAATACGGCAAGAGCGGCGGCACCGGTCATGGTGGTAGCAGTGGTCATGTTCGCTCTATCTCTGTTTCAAGAATCATCCGAATCAGGCAACCAGGTGAGTCCCCGACTACATTCGCCCCTCTGGCAGCAGCACGATGGCCGGCTTGCCAGCGGCGCGGCAGCTTTTGACATGTTCGACTAACTGCGCTACCCCGTTCGGCTCGGTCAGCAACTTGGCATCGAGCCCCCAAGCGGCCAGAATGGGTTCGGCAAATCGTTTGGCCGTATCAGGGGAGTTCTCTACGTAGTAGCTGCGATAACCAATCACCGCTTCCAACGGCAAATGCAGATCGAACAGCGCGCATTTCGCAAGGCATCGCCGGACTCGAACAACCCGGTGGTTTGGATCATCACCAGTGGGCGCTTTCCGCCCAAAGCCAAACCGGCGGCCACCGTCCACGCTTCGCCTTCGCGGCAGACGCGGACAAGTTGCACCTGGGGGGATGCTTCGATCGCCTCCTCCCAAGGTCCCAGCCCTGAGTCCGGCAACCACACCACATGGGTGATTTCCAACTCAGTCAACGCCTGTTCGATCTCAGTTCCTTGAATGTTCAACATGTTTTCTTGGCTGCCTGTCTCGCGCGACGTTCTACAACAAATGGCTCGAGGAAACTGGAGCCCTGAGCTTCAACGGCTTGATGATACCCCACCGCAAGGCGTGCGGAAAGCCATCCAGAGGACGTGTCTCCCGTTCCGAATTCCGCACTCGAATCTGGCGACCCGGTGGCGGCAACTATTTGGTCCACGTTCCGTCGATGGTGGTTTCCGAGGCGGTCACGGTCGAACCGGTGGTGTTCATCTCGACGTGCTCGAAGTTCGAGTGCTCGATCTTTGCCTGACTGCCGGTGATGCGAACCACGGCCCGCTCTGCGGTCTTGCCTTGAATGTGAACGTCCTTCAATAGCAGGTCCAAGGCCGTGTTGCGGTCACTAGGGCCCACCACCAGAGCGGCGGCTTGGGTATTGTTGATGATCTTGCAACGAGTAAGACTGTGCCGTCGGCCGCGGAAATGGACGTCTATATCCGCACTGTCGCGGAATTCGCAGTCGCGGTAATCCGTGATACTGCCATGCACATCGGCCACAGCCCGATCACATCCCCAGAACTTGCTGTCTGAAACCTCGCAGCGGCAATAATCGTGAGCACTGAGACCTTCGTCAAAGCAGTCGTACCCTTGAATGTTCTCAAAGTAGATTCCGGCCACCTGTCCGTGGATGTTGAAACCATCATTGAGAAAGTGGCGGGCGTTGAGATTGCGAACGCGCAGATTGGCGCACTTGCCGCGAGTTGCTAGCCCGTTGGTGCGTGTTGCCCAATGCAGATCTTGGATGCTGCCAGCCACGTACAGCCAACCGGTCGATTGATCCAGCGGGACGAAACAATATTGGCCAGGGCGCAGCTTCTCAGGAGCCGGGTAAAGTTCCAAACTGCTGTTGCCGGCGCTGCGTCCCATCCGTTCGGCCTTGCCACGAACCACAAGAATATGCCCATCGCCGCGAGTGCGATTGATTTTTCTTCGATAACGCTGATCTGCGACTTGCTCCCAACCGGTGACCGGCATCGGGTCGGCACCATCCAGCGTGACTCCGTTGCCTTCGATGGTGATGTCGGACTGATTGCTGAACAGGATTGACTCTCGATATACGGCACCGGCAGGGAGCAAATGAATCACATCTCCCGGTTCTGCCAGGTTGACCGCTCGCTTGCAAGCCGCCAGCGGGGCACTCTTGGTGCCAGGGTTCGTGTTGTCTCCCGTTTGAAGATTCACATAAATATCGCGGGCAGCGCACGGAGTTGCGAACGCACTCACCAGGTACGCCACGGTCAACAGCCAACCCATGGTAGTGCCCACTGGCTGGATGAAACGGAAGGTCTCGGTCGTTTGGCAATTCATGGAATCTCGATAGAGTTTGAATCTCGCCCTGCGCGCCGGTGATTGCTGAGCATTCTATCACGCTGCCAGGAGACCTGCCGCGGAAGCTTCTGCGCTAGAACTCAGGGTAGCCTAGGTTGCTCGCAACCTAGGTTTACAGGAGACGGTTCCTTTCACCGTGACGGTAGACGGCCAAGGTCTCGATATGAACGTACCCGTTGCCAATGCTGCCCTCGACAAGTGTATCGTTGTGTTTTTGAGTGCTTCCGGCTCAGCCAGTGTCATTGCGATACACGATGCGTGATAGCACCAGCTCTGCCACGACAGAGCGTGATGACGACTTTCCATAGCTGGGTGGTACGAATCGTCAGCAGTTTCGCTTTTGAAAGCGCTAGCAAGGCAGGTTGGTGAACGGAGCAAGCATTTTTGATTAACCTGTTTGGCGGGTGATGCCGATTGAACAAGTGGGGCAGACTTTTCTGATTCGGTAAACTTTGCGGCCGTCGCCGCTCACTCGCTTTTCTGGTGGTTGCCATGACCGAGAAATCCACGATGTCCCCGGAATCAAGCACCGGGAACTTTCGCTTGCATGATGCTCGGATTGATGCGCCCCACGTGTTGGGGGACGTTCGCGAGCATCGAGATTCCAATTCAGTTGCCTGGGACGAATCCGGGGAACTGGTGTCGGATGCCGAAAAGCTGATCGAAGAGAGCGACGAGGCGATGCTCGCGATGGAGCAGGTTCGCCGTCAAGCGTTTCAGCTAGCAGGTCATCTGCGAGCCAGGCAAGCGGATCTGGATCATCGCCAGGCTCGGCTGAACGCCCAGTTGGCCGAAACGGACCAGTTCGAGCGGAGTTCGCGATTGTGGTTCGATGAGCGTCAGCTTGAACAGCAAGATCGCGAGAGCAAGCTCGACGCTCAGGCAGAGCAGTTGGAAGAACAGCGCCGTGAGCGTCTTGCGGAGCACGAAGCCTTGGCGGCCCAGGCTGACAAACTGGCGCGGCTCGAGGCGGATCTCGCTCAGCGCGAAAGCTCTCTTGCCGAGCGCGAGCCTGAGTTCGAAACTTACTGCAAACAGCAGCGAGACGAGATCAAATGCCAGCAACAATGCCTGGAGCAACGCACGGCGGCGTCCCTGGAGTTGGTTCGGCAGGCGCTGCAGGGTGTCGAGCGGCATCGGACAGCGGTCGAGGAGTCGCACGCCCAGCGAATTGCCGATTCTCGAAACGAGGTGGAAGCGCTCGCTGCGAAGCGCCAGACTCTGGTGATGGAGCGGGAGGCCTTGCAGCGGCGGGCCGAGCTGATTGAATCCGGCGAGCAAGCACTTCGCACGGGCGAGAAGAACTTGCAATCCGAACAGTGGCAGTGGCAACAACAGAGGGCGCAGCTTAAAACGGAGATGGACGAACACCGAACGACCATCGCCCAACAGCAGACCGAGCAACAAACGCTGCTGCAAGACGAGCAACGCACGCTCGAAATGCGTCAGCATGAGTTGCAAACACAAAAGGCGTCGCTCACGCGTTGGCAAGCCGAACTGCGAGAAGCCCAACGAGAAACTTTGGAAATGCGTTTGGCGACGGAGCAACTTTGGAGTCAACTATCATCCGTCGCTTCGCCAGCCGTGCTGACGCAATCACTGCAGAAGATTCGCAATCGCCTGGCAGACCATTACCGCCTGGCCAACAGCGAACTCGAAGATCAGAAAGAACAGCTAGAATTGCTCAGGCTCCGGCTCAGCGAACAACGAACGCAACTCGGCACGTACAAGAGGGAGTTGCAGCAGTGGGTCGAACGCCGCGAGCATGAACTCGAAGAGCAAGCCAAACAGATTCATTGTCGGGAGCAAACGCTTGCCGAACGAGAAGAGCAAGTAACCGAAGCGCAACACCGCTGGAAATCTGAACGGGATCAACTACAAAGCGAGATTCGTGAACTCACCACGTATGTTCGTCAACAGCAACTCACGCAGGTGTCCTGACCATGAGCAGTCATGACTTGGGGAGTGGAAAGACTCCCAACGAAAAGAAAGCTGACGACAAAACGATCTTTGTGGACGAAGATTGGAAGAGCCAGGTCCAGGCGGAAAAGCAGGCCGCCGCTGAAGCCGCCGATCAAAGCCCTCCACAACCAGAGGACTCATCCACGGGGGGCGACGTCGAACCGCCAGGCTCTGCCCAACGCGCCGCCGATTCGCCAACGGCAGAGCAAATGCCACCCGCTTCGTTGGGGATGCTCGTCAGCGGATTGGCAACTCAGGCCATGATGGCCCTCGGCTCTCTGCCGATGCCGGACCACGCCGAACCGGCGGTGGATCTCGGTCAGGCCAAGCACTTGATTGATTTGCTCGGGGTACTCGAGTCCAAGACGGTAGGCAACCGGACCTCCGACGAGGACGCCTTGCTGCAGAATGTCTTGCACGAGCTGCGCATGGCCTTTGTGAGCGTGCGGGATCGAACCGCTGGCGGCAAGCCCTCCCCATAACCGGCCAGGATCTTCCTCCCCAGATGCCAGCACAAACACCGGCAAATGGGAGGGAGTGCGCCTTTTTACTCCTGCCGGAGGGCTTCGACCGGCTGCATTTGCGATGCCCGATAGGCGGGGTAGATGCCACCGATGAGGCCAACGCCCAGGGCGACAACGAAGCCTTGCAGCATGATCTCCGGGGCAATGTCGCCTGACACTATGTTGGCCGCGGCCGGCATCCGGCACAGCAACTGAGTGAGCGTGACGGCCAGGATGATTCCGAGAAAGGCACCCACGACTCCCAACATCACGGATTCGCTGAGAATCAGCTTCATGACGTTTCGCTTGCGCCAGCCAATCGCTCGCAGCACGGCAATTTCCCTCGTTCGCTCGAACACGGTGGTCATCATAGTATTCAGCATGCCAATGGTTCCCACCACCAGGGCAATGGTCGAGGTGAGCCACGCCACGCTGCGGGCCATGAGAATCTCTCGGCGGGTATCCACGTAGTCGTGTGAGGCCATGGCTTCCAACCGCCCCGGCAAAATTGCCTTGACGCGTTCGCAAAGGTCACGGATTTCGTCCCGGTCACGACTGGTGGTCGCCACCACGTACGCGGAGACTTCGTCTTCCCGGTCCATCATCGCCTGCATCTCTTCCAGCTTCATCACAATCGCGCCATTCTCAAACACGTTGTTGGCATCGTAGATCCCCACAATTTTAAAGGGGAATCCGTCGATCACGTCGAGCGTGTCATTGACCTTCTTCTCCAGGTTCTTGGCCAAGGTAACGCCCAGGATGATCTCGCGCTCGACACCAGGGTGCAGGTTCTCCCCTTGGGTGATCTTCAAACCTTCGACCAGAAAACTATCCACGGGACGCCCCTGCACGACCACGCCGAACAGGTTGAAATCTTCGAACGACACCACATCGACCAGGCCAGGCGAAATCCGGTCGACACCGTCGAGGGCGGCAATCTTGGGTCCCAGCGATTCTGGCAAACTGCTAGCCATGCTCTGGATGGCGCCTCGCTTGGAAACAATCACGTCCACCTTTTGGGTTTCGTAGATCTTTAGCAGCGAGGTCTCAAAGCCGCGTGAAATGCCTACCAAAGCCACCACGGCGGCCACAGCAACAGAGATTCCGCTAACGGTCAACACGGACCTGGCAGGGCGGCGGATGATGTTTTTGACAACCAACTTATTAAATCGCATAGGTGAACAACCCTTAAGGTTGGATCCGAGGCAGGAGAGCGGCCGCAGGCAATGGTCATCCTGCTGGCCGGAGTACTTGTATCATACCAAGCGAACAAAGTCCGCAGTTGGTACAGCGTATGGAGTATAGCGGGTTGGGCTTCGGCAGTTCAGCGGAAATCCCCGCCGCACACCGGTATCAACGGAGCGTGAGGGTCATCTTCAATGCGTCGCGCGGATGCAGCACAATGTCGGTAGCCAATGCCGGGGGACCTTGGTTGGGGGCCAGGCGGATCTGGTAGTTGGCCAACAACCAGGCCAGCACCAGCACGCATTGATTGTAACCGAGTTGCTTGCCAACACACGCGCGGGGTCCGGCACCAAAGGGGAAGTAAGAATAACGGCGTTGGGCGCTTTCCCGGTCTGGATGAAACCGCTCGGGCGAAAACTCTTCAGGATTCTCAAACCACCGCGGATCTCGTTGAATGGCATACACCGGCACCATCAGCTGGCTCCGTTTGGCAATCTTGTAACCGGCCACCTCGAACGGCTCAATCACCTCTCGGGCCAACGAGTAGACCGGCGGGTACAGCCGCATCACTTCCTTCAACACCATCTGCGTGTACGTCAACTGCGCGAAGTGCTCCAGCCCGGGGTCGTGGCCGGCCAGCACCGTGGCAACTTCGGCCGCTGCCTGCTGTTGGATTTCAGGATGGCAGGCCAGCAAATAGCAAGACCAGGTCAGCGAGGCACCCACGGTTTCTTTGCCACCCATCAGCAGGTTCACCACCTCGTCACGTGCCTGGCGGTTTGACATTCCGACGGTTCCTTCCTTGCGATCTTGCCCTACCACCATCCAGGAGAGCAAGTCTCCACCAGGCGTTGGGTTGGCACGTCGCTCGGCCGCCGCTTTCAGCAGGACATCATCGAACACACGTAGCGCGCTGCGGAACCTGGCCTTGGATGGAGTCGGCAGCCAATCCGGCGTGATACGAAAATTCGCCAGCTCATTGATGCCCACCGCATGAACCACGTTCGCAGCATCGTACAACGATTCTTGGACGCCCGCGGCACCAGCACCAAGCAACGTATTCACGTTGAGGTAGAACGCCAAACGGTCCATGCCGGCGGCCAGATCAAACTCGCGGCCTGCCTCGGGAGCGAGCGAACTCCGGGCTTGCCCAACAATCTTGGCTGCGTCAGCTTGGGGTGGCATCTGCTGCATGGACCAGCGAACCTTGCGTCGTTGCTGATGCCAGGGGGTTCCTTCGTTCAGCAACAACCCATCTCCCATCCAGCGCCGGAACCGCCACCGTACCGAACGAAGTTTGATCAGCGAAGAGGCATGCTTGACCAGCACCTGGCTGACAAGTTCGGGATGGGTGAACTGATAAACGCGCGCCGGCCCGACGCGGTAGAAGACGCAATCACCGTACTTCTGCTGGAGTGAGATGGGGCCCTGGAGCGCATCATGCCGCAGACGCTGGAGATTCTTGATTCCCAGCAGTCCGCTCGGCGGACCAGGTGGATACTTGCCCTGGGGCGCAACTTGGTAGCCCGCATGCTGCCCGACAGGGGAGGTTGCCACATGATCGGCAGAAATGTCCTTAGCCTCAGACATGACAATGGTCCCAGGTTGGGAAGTTATTGACTTCATGATCATCCACGATTCTAGCGAGGTTGGGCCTCGAACCAATTTAAGCTACCGCTTTTTCAATCCTAAAGCGTCAGCGAGGAAGCATGACAGGCGATGTCGCCATCATCACGACGGACCGTGATGATTACTTTTCCGCTGGTCGCTACAACTTGACCCTTGAGCTACGCGAAGGAGAAACCCGTGCATTACTCTGCGAGCGAAGCCGCGAGTTCTGCGGCCAGCGTGTGGACGTGCGGATCGCGAACCATCGAGATGTGGCTGCCTGGCACGTGGGCGATTTTGATATGATCCCCCCCTGCCCGACGCCAACCAAAGTCCTCGCTGGCTGCACCATTGGATGTCTGTTCCATCGCACGGAACAAGTGAACCGGTACTTGCGTCGCCTGAGGACGGTAGGCCAGCCAGGCCTGGGAGTTCGCTTCGAACACTTCCAGCATCCGCCGAGCCTGGGCGCGCTCGACACCTGGGGGCACCATCTGCGCTGCTTCGATATGACGGATGAAGTACGACAATTGCGATTCCCGATCCAGCGCGCCCATCTCGGCCAGCGACTGCTCTTGGACGCCTGGGAACATTGCAGTCAGGGCGGCGAACGCGGCCGCGTCGGGGTCCGCTTCGTCACCGCTCACCAATCGGGTATCGAGTAGGCAGACCAGTTGGACCTGCTCGCCCGAGGCTACGAGTTGCTGGGCCATCTCGTAGGCGACCAGCCCTCCGAATGACCAGCCACCGAGTTGGTAGGGCCCTTGTGGCTGGATCTCGCGAATCGCCAGCAGGTAGTTCGTGGCCATACTCTCCACAGAATCCTGCGGCGGGAGTACCCCTTTCAGCCCTCGGGCTTCGAGACCGTACACGGCCTGATTGGGGTCCAGTTTGTGGGCCAGGCTGTAATAGGGGAAGACATTGCCTCCGGCAGGATGCACCAAGAACAACGGAGCCCTCGGTGTTCCCTCTCCGGTCGCCTGGCGAATGGGGACCAACGGCGAAACCCCGCTGTGTTCGGCATGTTGTCGCAGCACCCTGGCCAACCGCTCTACCGAATTGGCTTGAGCCATCACGTCCAGGGCAATCTCAAGCCCGTACTGCTCGACCATTTCGGCCTGGATGCGTTCGGCAGCCTGGTTGTAGCCGCCGAATGTTTCGAACTCGTCCCGAATCCCAATTGGGCTGGTTCCAAAAACTTCTTCGCAAAGAGAAACCAGTTCGTGTTCCAGAGAATCCCTGGCTGGTACAAACTCCGGAACCTGGTTGTTGGTTGTGCGTGCCAGAGCAATCAACGCCTGCAAGTTCGCCATGAATGCTTGGGCAACGCTTGAGATGGTTTCGGCTGTGTGCCAATCTTGGCTGAACGTCCACTCGAACTGCAACTGCCCTTGCTGGACGAGCCCGTTGATCTCGATGGCGTGTCGTCGGGTTTGTTCGGGGCTGCGACTCGGACCGGTGGCTTCGGTGGCCATCCGCAGGATGCCGGAATCCATGGCCTGATCCACTTGCCCTAGATAGTTGAAGGCGATCTCCGGCTGCGGCAGGGCGGCCAGGCGCGCTCGGGTCTGTTGGTCCTGCGTCAGATATCGCAACATCCCGAACCCAACCCCGCGCTGCGGGATTGCTTGCAGGTGTTCGCGAACCGCCGAGAACGTGCCGGAAAGATCCGCTCCCTTGGTGAAAGCCACCGGGTAGACACTGGTGAACCATCCCACGGTACGGGAGATGTCCGCATCTTCGAACAAATCTTCGCGGCCATGCCCTTCCATGTCGCAGAGCATGGAGGACTCGCCGGTCCAATCGGTCACGGCCTGAGTCAACGCGGTGAGCAGCACGTCATTGATCTGCGAACGCATCGCCCTGGGAACTTCACTCAGCAGGGCTTGGGTCTCTTGCTCGGACAAGGCAACTCGTACTTGCTGCGTGGAGCCGACCGTGTTCAACCTTCGGGCGGTGCCGTTGCCGAATTCGGTCTGCAAAACATCCCGTGGTAGCAAACTCACCCGTTGGCTCAACGCCGCAGTCCACCACTCGGCCTGCTGTTGCAATTCAGGCGAATTGGCCAGTTCGATGGTCCGTGCGGTCCACTCCTTGTGGCTCGTCGTCTTGAGAGGCAGCACCGGCGTCTGACCTTGGGAAAGCTGTTGGTACGCCGTGTAAAGATCTTCGAACAGGATTCGCCACGAGTAACCGTCCACGGCCAGGTGATGGATCACCAGCAGCAACCGACATGGCAACTCTGGCCCCAAGTCAAACAAGGCAGCTTTGAGGAGTGGTCCTTGCCCGAGGTCGAGTGTTGTTTGCAGGCGTGCCGCTTGCGATTCAATGGCGCTGGTTTGGTCGGAAGGTGCGAGCGCCGAGAGATCGATCACATCCAGCGGAACTTCGCCGCCAGGTGCCGCGTACCAAGACTTCCAGCCATCAGCGGACGATTCGAATCGTGATCGCAGGGCGTCATGGTGAATGAGCAACTGCCTGATGGCTGACTTGAGAATCGCCGGATCGAGCCTCTGGCCAACTTCGACCATCACCGCCTGATTGAAATGGTTGGGAGTCGCGGATTGACCCTCGAAGAACCACTGCCCGATGGCGGACACGTGAGCCTCGCCCTGCACGGGCCCTTGATCGGCCAGGGTGCCAGTTTCGCGAACGGCGACGGCGGCCTGTTCTGCCACGGTTTGGTGGGCAAACATCTGCCGAGGAGTCAGCTGTAGGCCGGATGCTCGTGCTCGCGAGATGACCTGCATGCTCATCAGCGAATCGCCGCCGAGTTCGAAGAAGTTATCGTGAATGCCGACTTCGGCAATCCCAATTGTGGACGCCCAAACTCCGGCCAGGATCTCTTCTGCCTCGCAGCGAGGAGCCACGTAGCTGTGTGCCAAATCGGGGCGGGCTTCGTCCGGCTCGGGCAGAGCATTACGGTCCACTTTGCCATTGAGCAGCAGCGGCAGTTCTGGCAGGAAGACGAACTTTGCCGGGACCATGAAGTCGGGAAGTTCACTCTTGAGAGCCTGGTAGAGCGAACCGGCGGTCGCCGTGCCGTCACCAACCACGTAACCGACGAGGCGTTTCGCTGAGCCCTGTTTGTGCACAACCACCACGGCCTGGTGGACGCCAGGTTGACGAAGCAAGGCCGCTTCGACCTCCGAAAGTTCGATCCGGAAGCCACGCACTTTGACTTGATGGTCAATCCGCCCCAAGTACTCGAGTACCCCATCCGCCCGACGGCGGGCGAGGTCACCGGTGCGATACATCCTGGCACTGGGTTCCTTCGAGAACGGATCTGACAAGAACCGCTCGGCAGTCAACTCGGGCTGATTCAAATACCCTCTGGCAACGCCGGTGCCGCCAACGTAGACCTCGCCGGGGGCTCCTACAGGAACCGGTTCGCCACGTTTGTCGAGCAGGTACACGCGTGCGTTCGGGAACGGTCTTCCGATGTCCGGCGTCTGGCCAGCCTGGCACAGGCTCCAGGTTGTTCCCACCGTTCCTTCGGTGGGGCCGTATCCATTGATCATCCGGCGGCCGGTTGCCCAACGTTTGGCCAACTCGGTGGTGCAGGTGTCGCCAGCGGTTAGCAATGTCTCCAGGTGCGGTAGCTTCGCCGCAGGCAAGAGCTCCAAGAACGACGGAGGGAGCTGCAACGCTGACTTGCGTGCGATCCAGGAAGTCTACGAAGTCCGGCCCTGGCACCAGTTCTGCTTCGTCAGGCATCACCAGCACCGCGCCATGGCACAACGCGGGGAAGATCTCACCGACCGAAGCGTCAAAGTTGAGCGAAGCGAACTGAAGCAGCCGACTGCCAGAAGTTACCTGGATGCAGGTGCGGTACCATTCGACCATGTTGCACGCCGAGCGATGTTCGACGAGGACCCCCTTGGGTATACCCGTGGAACCTGACGTGTAAATCACATAGGCCAAATCGCTGGCACTGCTCGCGGCCGGCAAGTTCTCTTCGCTACAAGTTGCAATCTTCGCCGCATCTTGGTCAATTACCACCGTGGGCACATGGTGGTCTGGCAACACCGCCAGCGTTTGCGAATTGGTAACAAGCAGGACCGGCTCGGCGTCAGCCATCATCAGCGATAGCCGCCGCTGTGGATAATTAGGATCGAGCGGCAAGTAGGCCCCGCCTGCTTTCAGTACTCCCAGCACCGCTACGATGGAATCGATCGTTCGAGGCAGCGAGATTCCCACGAGCGTATCTGGTTGCACACCCAGGCTGCGGAGATGATGGGCAAGCTGATTCGCCTTGCAGTTTAGCTCTCCGTAGGTCAGAGCATCTTCGCCTTGGGTCACGGCCACGTCATCGGCGTGCAGGGCGATTTGAGCTTCGAACAGTTCGTGCAGGCAGGCGTTGTCGGCAAACGGGGCCGAGGATTGATTCCAGTCCTCAACCACCTGCTGACGTTGCTTCTCATCCATGAGTGGCAACTGGCCGATGGCCGTGTCAGGGCTGGCGGCGGCCGCATCCAGCAAGTTGCCATATTGGGCAATCAACCGATCCACGGTGGTTTCGTCGAACAGGTCGGTGCTGTACTCGACCGAGCCAACCAGTCGGCCGGCTTCCTTCCACAACGTCCAGGTCAAGTCGTACTTCGACGTACCGTTGTGGACTTCAGCCAGTTGGAACTCTTCAGACGGCAGCTGCCACGGTTGATTCTGCAGGATTAAGGCCACCTGGAACAGCGGGGCATGCCGCGTATTGCGCTCGAGCGGGAGCTCATCGACCACGCGCTCGAACGGGATGTCGGGGTGATCGTAAGCGGCCAAGGTGGTTTCGCGGGTGCGAGCCAGAAGTTGCAAGAACGAAGGATCCCCGCTCAAGTCGCCCCGCATGACCACGGTGTTGACGAAGAAGCCAATCAGCCCTTCGAGTTCGGGTCGGGTGCGGTTCGCCAAAGCGGTGCCGATGCACACATCGTCCTGACCGGCCAGACGGCCGAGCAGGGTTTGCAAGCCGGCTAGCAACGTCATAAACGGTGTGGCACCGTGATCTTTGCTCAGGCGCTCAATGGCTGCGGTCTGGGCTGTCGTCAGCTCCCAGCGGCGCGTCGCTCCGCGGAAACTAGGCACAGTCGGGCGGGGTCGATCCGTGGCGAGTTGCAAACAGGCCGGCGCTCCAGCAAGTTGGTGTTTCCAAAAATCCAACTGCGTTCGAAGCGCACTCTCTTCGTCTCCTGCTGCGCTCTGTTGCGAAAGTTGTTCGCGCTGCCAGGCGGCAAAGTCGGTGTACTGCAGATCTGGTTCGGCCAGCGGGAGAGCACGCCCCCCGGACCTTGCTTGATAGGCCAGCAGCAACTCGCGAACGAGGACGCTCATGGACCAACCGTCCGAAATGATGTGGTGCATCGAGATCAGCAGCGTATGGATGCCTTCTCCACATTGCACCAACGTTAGACGTGCCAACGGACCGAATTCCAGATCGAACGCCGCAGTCGCTTCGGCTGACGCAATGCTTGCCAATTCGGTTGCGCACTTTGTTTCGTCAAGCGAACTCAGGTCGAGTTGCCGGAGCGGCGAGTCCACCTGCTCGGCAACCTGTGGCAGCGGGCGTCCATCGACTTCGGCAAACGTTGTTCGCAGTGAATCGTGACGTGCAACAATATCGTTCCACGCATCTTGGAGTACGGCACCGTCGATTTTGGTAGCAACCCGAATGGCAATGCAGAGGTTGAAAATTGGCAACTCTGGCGTCAGCTGGTGCATGAACCACAGACGCTGTTGGCCGGGCGAAGCCAACGCCGTGGCGTCTGGGGATTGAGGACGAATCCGATGCTGCTGGTCCAACGGACTGTGTTGGCACGCCTCGGCGATTTCGACGGCGAGTTCTGCGACCGTTGGTTTGGCGAACAGAGATCGGAGCGGAAGGTCGATCAGGAAGTCGCTACGAATCCGCGTGACCAGTTGGGTTGCCAACAGGGAGTGGCCGCCGAGGTCGAAGAAGTTGTCATGAACGCTGACCTCATCCAGCCCTAGGACTTCGCAGTAGAGATCCGCCAGGCGGGTTTCGGTGCTGTTGCGCGGGGCCACCACGCGACGGGCCAGATGGATTATTGAGTGCGAATCTGCTTGCCACTGGTGGACGACATTGAGTCTGCCGTCCAGAAACGCCTGCCGGCAGATGCGGCGCTGGATCTTGCCAGAGCTGGTTTTGTTGATGGTGCCTGGCTGAATGAGAACGATCCCGTAGACAGGAATTTCATGGGCCAGCGAAATGGCTTCGCGGATGGCTTCTACCACTTCGACCATGTCGGATTTGCGTGGTCGGAGCAGTTCTTGCACCACCACGAGTTGCTCACGCCCGTCCATGTCAATGGCGAAAGCCGCTCCGCACTCTGGCTTGAGATTGCGATGGGCTTGCTGGATGGTGAGTTCGATGTCTTGCGGGTAGTGGTTCCGCCCACACACGATGACCAGATCTTTGCTGCGGCCGGTGACGTACAGTTCTCCTTCGTGGAGAAAGCCCAAGTCGCCGGTTCTCAGGTAGGGTCCGTCGTTGGTATCCCGCAGGTAGGCCTCGAAGGTCTGAGCTGTGGCGGCGCGTCGATTCCAATACCCTCCGGCAATGCCGGGCCCTCGGACCCAAATCTCACCGACGGCATCGTCAGGCAGGCGGAGTTCAGTTTCCGAATCGACGATGGCGATCTCGGTTTGAGGAATCGCCGGCCCACAACTGACGATGGTTCGCGAGGGGGTTCCGTTGGTAGCTTCGATGGCCTGATGTTGCTCAAGTGCTTCGGCTTGAAACTGCTTGGAACGTGGGTACATCGAGCGAAGGCCGCCACTGACTCCGAGCGTTGCCTCGGCCAAACCGTAACAGGCGACGAACACATCTCGGCGGAATCCGTACGGTTCGAAGGCTTCGACAAACCGTTCCATGGTTTCCGTGCGGACCGGCTCGGCACCATTGAGGGCAAACGTGAGCGAGGAGAGATCAAGCCCCTCGCGATCTGCCGGTTTGGACTTGCGCACACACAGGTCGTACGAAAAATTAGGGGCTCCAATGAAGGTCCCCCGGTATCGCGTGACGGCTTCGAGCCAACGCAGCGGGCGTTGCATGAACGCCAAGGGAGACATCGAGATCGTACGGCGTCCGCTGTACATCGGCAGCACCACCGCACCAATCAGACCGAAGTCGTGGTAGGTGGGGAGCCAGGTCACGCCGGTCGCGCCGCCACTTTCCCCTTGCTCAATGCAGGCCACGTTGTAGATCAAATTGCGATGGCTCACCATGACTCCCTTGGGAATGCCGGTTGAGCCAGACGTGTATTGCAGGTAGGCCAGACGGTTGC
The DNA here is from genome assembly GCA_942492195.1 of uncultured Planctomycetia bacterium. Taxonomy (GTDB): domain Bacteria; phylum Planctomycetota; class Planctomycetia; order Pirellulales; family S012-138; genus CALOEH01. Next base: position 30,623 of record CALOEH010000052.1, read on the forward strand.
ACTGGACTTCAATCTCAGTCCAAAACTCACCGATCTGCGGATTGAGGTCGTCGGTGGTGAGGATCCGCCCTTCGCTCTCGAGCATTTCTGCCAGATGGGCACAGTTGGTGGTGCACATCAGCACGGCCGCGCCGGCATCGGCCATAATGGCCTTGAGGCGAGGCAACGTACGATCCATTCGCAACATGTCTGGGGGAAAAACCGGCACGGCCGCCACGCCAGCGTACAGGCAGCCATAGAACGCCAGGATGTATTCCAGGCCTGGCTCGTAGAGCAGCAGCGCTCTGTCCCCAGGCTCCGCCGTCTGCCGCAGCGCCACCGCAATGGCCCTGGCGCGAGCATCGAGCTCCCCGTAGGTTAGGTTCCGCTCGTCGGTTTCGCCATCCATCAGGAAGGTGTAGGCGATATCATCCGCCTGGGATTCCGCGCGCCAACGAGCAACTCGGACTAAGTCCGAATCGTCCAGCGGTTGGTCCCAGGAGATATTTTCAAGACGGCTGGAAATGATGCTGCTCATTGCGATTGGGCTAACATGTTTGGACAACGGCGCAATGCAAATACGCCTGGATCTTGACTGGGTGTCTGCGGCTGGAAGCTTGGGGGAAATTGCCCACCGAGCTTCCTACCGAGAGCCCCCGACCTGCTCACCGAGCATATCGCCTTCCACCAGGTTGAGCGGTCTAAGAAAATCCATAGCCATCCGTACTGCTCACGGAATTGTAGGGCACGCAATCGGCAAACGCATCGTACAATCCCCCGGTTGGAGGGAAAATGGCGTCAAGATGGGTAGATTGCGGCAGATTGTAGAACAATTGTCCCAATTGTTCATTCCTGCAAGCGGCAGCAGTCGGCGCTAAGACCAGTTATCTCGACGGTTCCAGAATCAGGGCGAACGCCCTGGTTGCGCCTGCAAATGACCGATTGAGCCCATTGTTCTACATGAGCGCGATCACTGCTCACGGCGACCAAATCAAACCTGCCCAAGTGAACCATTAAGACAATTGTTCTACACGGTCATGCCGCCATCAACCGTCAAGGTTTGTCCGGTGATGTACCCGGCGGCCTTGCTGCAGAGGAACAGCACCGCTTCGGCAATGTCCTCAGGCTTGCCGAGAACCCTGACGGGGATCCGCTTTTCGATTTCACCTTGGGCAGCCGCACCGAGCCCTTCGGTCATGTCGGTCAGGATGAAGCCTGGTGCCACGGCGTTGACGGTGACCTTGCGTTTGGCCAGTTCCAACGCCACGGTTCGTGTGAAGCCGATAATGCCGGCCTTGGAAGCCGAGTAGTTGGCTTGCCCTTTGTTGCCGACCAGCCCTGAGACGCTGGCCAAATTGACGACGCGCCCGTAGCGGGTTCGCATCATGTAGTTGGTAACGGCTCGGGTAAAGAGAAAGGTTCCGCGCAGGTTGGTGTTGATGACGTCATCCCACTGGTCATCGTCCATCCGCGGGAGCAGCGTATCGCGGCAAATGCCGGCGTTGTTGACCAGAATATCGATCCGTTCGTCGTGAGCTTGGGCAATCTCGTCCACCAGAGCCTGAACGCTCTTGCCGTCGGCAACGTCGCACTCGAACGCCTTGGCTTTGCCGCCTGCCTGTTCGATCAGACTGACGGTTTCTGCCAACTTTTCTTTGTTGCGAGCGACGCAGGCCACCTCGGCACCGCAGCGAGCGAGACTTTGCGCAATGGCACGTCCAATACCGCGCGACGCGCCGGTCACCAGCGCCACCTGGCCGCTCAAATCTACAGTGATCTGTTCGGATGAATCTGCCATGACGTTACCTCGATAGTTAGCTGGTGAGAGTTGACCGAGACACACTTGGCGGCTCAGGTTGCCGGCCTCGGATGCAACGAAGAATGTGTGCTAAGGTCAAAGGAATTGGGCGATACTGCCATCAGCGCGTGCTCAGCAAGAGACGCTCTCGCAAGGGGTCTTGCGATTGATGCGCCGCAGCAAACCGCGGAGGACGCGCCCCGGTCCTACTTCGTAGAACTGGTCGAACTGCTGGTTGAGCAGGTAGTTCATGGAGTCTTCCCAGCGGACAGGTGAGAGGACCTGTTGGATCAGCAGTTCGCGAATCTTTTCGGGATCGTCATGTGGTTGAGCGTCCACATTCGAAATCACCGGGATGGTGGGACGCTGCAGCGTGACCTGCCCGAGGGCTTCGGCTAAACGTTCATCGGCCGGACGCATGATCGGTGTGTGGAAGGCACCGGCGACTGCCAAGGGGACGGCTTTCATCGCACCCTGGGCTTCGGCCAATTCGGCAGCCTTGAGACAGGCCTCGTTGGTGCCTGAGACCACAATGTTGCCAGGGCACAGGAAATTGGCAATCTGCAGCGTGCCAGTACCCCGTGCTTGTTCGCAGATGGCTTCGACTTGGCTTCGTTCCAATCCCAGGATACTGACCATGCCGCTGGGGGTCTGGTCCGCGGCATTCTGCATGGCAGCACCACGCTGCTGGACCACACGCAGCCCTGACTCAAAGTCCAGCACTCCGGCAAAGACCATGGCCGTGTACTCACCCAGGCTGAGCCCTGCCGTGGACTCGACTGAAAGCACCACGTCTGGGTTTTCGCTACGCAGTTTCTCAACCGCTGCCAGGCTGGTCACAAACAGGGCCGGCTGGCTGTAGACCGTAGAATCCAGATCCTCCGAGGGACCTTCGAAGCAGAGCTTTCCCAGGTCATAGCCCAGGATCTTGCTCGCCTGTTCGTAGAGTTGTGCCGCGGCGGGAAAGGATTCCACGAGCGCGCGACCCATCCCAACCGTCTGCGCACCTTGGCCGGGAAAGAGAAAGGCAATCTTACTCAATGTCGCTCACCGCTTTACATTTAAGAGGTGCCTGAGACGGGACTGCCTAGCTCTGGCGCTCAACCATCTCACGACCCATGTAGTGCCCACAATTCGGGCAAATCACATGCGAAGGCACGGGAGTGCTGCATTGAGGGCAAGGTTGAAGCTGACGCGCTTTGAGAGCGTCGTGGGCCCGACGTGACCCGGTTCTGGCATTGGAGTGTTTACGCTTAGGGACTGCCATGACTACTCACCCTGGCGACACGTGGGCAGGGAGTCTCGTGACTCGATACCAAACCCACTGTCTCGATTACGGTTCTATGAAACTCACGTGGTCATCAAAGGTAAGGAAGTATGGTAGAAATGCCGCGGATAGCTGTCAAGGTGGTGAAACCGCAAGCGAGCTATCGTTCGTTCGGTTTTACCAGACCGCCCGATGACAGTCAGCCGTGGGCGGTATACAAAGAATCGCCTGGCAGCCGTCAGCCATGGCGTACGAACGGGCCGACCACGACTTTCGCTGAATGACTCAAGCCATGACTCCGTAATGTTTTACGGAAGTTCAAGCTGACGGCGGGTGCGTGATTCCCAACAGATTCTCTTCGGTCGAGGTAGCGAAAAATCGTGTATGACATCATTGGCGATATCCATGGCCATGCCAACGAGTTACGTCAACTGCTAGGGGCTTTGGGCTATGAGTTCCAAGGAGATTGTTTCCGGCATCCGCAGCGGCAGGTGATCTTTGTCGGGGATTTTGTCGATCGGGGGCCGCAGATCCCCGAGGTGCTTGAGATTGTGCGGAGTATGCATCGCCGCGGGGCGGCGCTCGCCGTCATGGGCAACCATGAGTTCAACGCACTGGCCTATCACACTCGCGATCCGGGCAACCCCAGCGAGTTCTTGCGACGTCACAGCGAAAAGAATCAGCACCAGCATGCCGCAACGCTTCGGCAGCTATCTGCGGAAGCGTTGGCAGATTACCTTGAGTGGTTCCGGAGCCTGCCCATGTGGCTCGAACTCCCCGGACTGCGGGTGGTCCATGCCTGTTGGGATCCCGAGCAGATTGAGGTGATGCAGCAGGCGCTGCTTCACTACGACGGGGTTACCAGCGAATTCCTGCGCGATGCCACAACGCTGGGCACCCCGCTATTTGACGCCATTGATGACGTTCTCAAAGGCAAAGAGGTCAACCTGCCGGGTGACGCGTTCTATTTGGACAAAGACGGCAACCGACGCCGAAAACTACGGGTGCAGTGGTACCGTTCGGCAACCAACGAATCCTATGCCAGCTATGCTTTGACGGGGGATGATGGACTGCCCGGCGAACTCATACCTCAGGCACTCGGGGCAAAGTTCCAGCCTTACCCGGTCGAAGAACGGCCCGTATTCTTTGGGCATTACTGGATGCAAGCCCTTCGTCCGGCACCGCTCGCCAGCAATGTGGCGTGCGTGGATTACAGCGTGGCCAAAGGAGGAATGCTGTGTGCCTATCGCTGGGATGGCGAGCAGCAGCTATCTGCGGAGAAGTTTTTCAGCATACCAGCCGCCGCGCAGTAGCAAATGTGCCACTGCGCGCGACTTGGATGATTCGGTAGGCGTGCGAGCGACCGGGAACTAGAGCTCTAAGTTCAACCGATAGCTCGACTTAGTTATCGAGCGGCCACAAGCAAGGATTCGGCCACTTCGCGCTGCAGGCTCTCGAGCCCAACCTTCTCAGCGAACTGGCGCGCGAGGACCCGACGACCGGTGTCGGTATGCACGCCAATCTTACGAACCGATTCTTTGGTATCCGCATCAAGAAACGTGACCGAGACGGGAGTGACGTCCGCCAACTCGATCTGATCTCCGCTGGCACGGTATTGCACCGCCAGCGTCACCAAGCGGTTGTTGTCATCGTCCTCCCAGTTGGCCGTGTAGGTTCCCATCATCGCTCGTCACTCCCATAATTTCTGAAAACAGGTGAGAAAGAATTCGTGCCAAAAATTGGCGAGTCGCACATACTACTCAAATCTCCGTCGGCACGCTACTCAAGCTTCTTTATTCAGAAAATTGAGAATCGCCGGAATCAGGGGGGACTCGTCCCCATCAGGAGTATTGCGCTTGCCGTCCGGCCTGACTTCAAATTCTCTTCAAAAAGCTTGACCCAGCCCTGCCATTTGTGCCATGCTCACCGTTGTCGGTGGGAACTCGTTCAATTTGGCACTCGCGCTCCGTCGTGAAGCTCAAATTGGTTTGAGGCCCTACCTCATTAGAATTCGGGGATGCCTGATTCTTCGGCATGCTTGCAGCGGTTGAGGCCCCGTTGTGTGCCAAACCGATGGTATCCACCTCTTGCTCCATTCTTGTGAATTCTCCGTCAGGTGCGGTGTCTGCACCACGGAGAATCCAGTGTTCTTGCTGGAACTTTCGGAACAGAGTTCTTCTGCCCACCAGAGGGAGGCATCTCATGCGAACTGCATTCGCCGTGTTCGTGCTTGGTTCTTTTGCACTGCTCAGTACTCCAGGAACCGCTGCGGCTCAGCAACCGGACGGTTTTGCCAAACGCTTGGACCACGGAGAGTTTGCGGCCGCCTGGAATATGGCGCAGCAGCGACCCGTCGGCCCTGCCCGAGATCAAATGTTTCAGGCCCTGGGTCAGGCACAAGCAAGAGCCGGCATGTTGCCAGGTGCTTTGAATGCCGCGGCCCAAATTGATAGTGACCTGGCCCGGTCTGTGGTGGCTCAAGATGTTGCGCAGGCTCCGGTTGGGCAATTCGGAGGGCTGGGGGGTGGCAGCGAACCGGACTTCGACTCGCTGATCGAACTCATCACGACCACGATTGCCCCCACCACCTGGGACGAAGTGGGAGGTCCTGGCTCGGTGGGACCGTTCGAAGGTGGGGTCCGTGTCGATGCTGGCGGTTTGGTCCACTCGCTCATTGGCGATGATCACACCGGTCGGCTGCGCCGCCTGCGCAGCGCCGCTCAACGAGTTTCACTCGATGCCGAAGTTCGCACGGCAAGCCCTCTGCGCAAAGTCTCGCTCACCCGACTCGAGCGCGAAGTGCAACTCCGTCTGGCCGCTGGCAAGCCGCTGGACGAAGACATGCAGGTCCTGGCCGGATTGCAACGCGTTGAGTATGTGTTGGTGTACCCTGAGTCTGGCGAGATCTTGCTGGCAGGGCCAGCGGGAGACTGGCAAGCCGATATCGAAGGACGCCTGGTCAGTGTGGAATCCGGACGTCCCGTCCTGCGCTTGGACGATCTCGCCGTGCTGCTCCGCCACATGCGCCGCGATGCCGATGCCCCGTTGGGCTGTTCAATCGTTCCCTTGCAGGCCAACCTGGCGGCAACTCAGGCATTCCTCAAAGAGTCTGCCGGCGATTCCATCAAGAGCAGCCAGCGTGGCAAATGGCTGGAAACCCTACGCTCCAAGTTGGGCCAGCAAGCGGTCGAGTACTACGGCATTGATCCGCAAACTCGGATTGCCCGAGTCATGTTCGAGGCTGACTACCGGATGAAGCTCGTCGGCATTGGGCTCGAGCCAGGTACCCCTGAGGTTCGTAGCTACCTGGAGTTGCTGGACGTTCCCCGCGGTCAAGCACCGCCGCCGATGGGCGTACTCCGTTGGTGGTTCGCATTGAATTACGATGCCATCTTGGCCAGTGCCCAGCGCGACGCCTTCCAGCTGCGCGGCCAGGGGGTGCAGGTCTTGAGCGAGAACGAAATGCTCACCAAGACAGGCGAACGCGTGCATACCGGCAAGTCCGAGGTTCCTACCGCTGAGTTTGCCGCGCGGTTCACGCGTCATTTCGAACAGCTCGCTGCGCAGCATCCCGTATACGCAGAACTGCAGAACATCTTTGACCTATCGCTGGTTTCTGCCTTGATCGCCAAGCAGCATCTTGACGATCAGGTCGGCTGGCACATGACCTGCTTTGCCAGCGAAGACGCCTACCCGCACGAGCGTGGATTCGCGCCGCAGCGGGTTGAGTCGGTGATGAATCACAAGATCGTCAATCGGGTTCATATCCTGGCTGCGGTCAGCGGCGGCGTCCGTTGCGATCCTGCGAGGTTGGTCACGAGCGAAGCTCTCAAGACCGACACTTCTGGCCAACTGGTCAGTCACCGCAGTCGCTCAATGCCTAAGGACATCCCCCGCCGATCGTGGTGGTGGGATTAGTGCTGCGTTAACGCTTAAAATCTCGGGTTCGGTCAGTCTGCGGCATTCCAGCGAATCGCCAACCCGCTAGGGAGTTGCCGACCAGAGCGAGTTCGCAAGGCGAGTTCCTTGGTTTGCCATCCTGCTGGTAATTGTTCGGCGAACGCCTGTTGCACCATCGGCAAGAGGCGCTCTGCCGGAAAGCTCGGGGTGTGGCACGTGAGCAGCACCAGGCAAGGGGAGTCGGCCAAAATCGCGGCGCAGTCTTCTAGCAGTGGCGGCAAGTGCTGTTCGATCTGCCAAACCTGACCACTGGGGCCATGCCCATAGCTGGGCGGATCAAGGACGATTCCCTGATACCGGTTGCCGCGGCGAACCTCGCGCTGGACGAACTTGGCGGCGTCTTCGGCGATCCAGCGAACCGGGGCATCCGCGCATTGCGAGAGCCCCGCGTTGCGGCGCGCCCAGCCAACGGTGTTCTTGGCGGAGTCAATGTGAACGACTTCGGCCCCTGCTTGCGCCGCTGCCAGCGTGCTGCCACCGGTGTAGGCGAACAGATTCAGCAGTTTGACCGGTCTGGGATGGCCTTGAATCCGCTGACGGATCCACTCCCAGTTTTCCACCTGCTCTGGAAACAGCCCCACGTGCCCCGTCGGCGAGAGTTTCAATTCGAATGTCAACTCAGCCAGCGAGAGGGGGTGACCTGCCACCGGGAGATTGACTGGCACCCAGACGCCGCTGCCGATGGTGCCGTCGAACCGCGCGTGGGCCGTGTTCCACATTTCAGGCTGTTGCTGAATCGCCCCTTCGGCGCTGGGCGCCGGCCGATCCAAGACGCAGCGACCGAAACGCTCCAGCTTGCGTCCCAAGCCGAAATCGAGCAGTTCGTAGCCGTCGGCATCAGAATCGTTGAGAGACATTCAGACTAACCCTGTGCCTGAGCGATCAGCTCCAGACAAATCTCCCGCACGCGTTGCGGGTTGACGTTGGGGTTCTTCTTTTTTGCCTGACCGACGAAGGCCCCCGCCGCTTTGACTTTGCCGTCACGGACGTCTTGCACAATCGCCGGATTGGCGGCCAGCAGTTCTTGGCACAGGGCGATCAGCTCACTCTCATCGACCTGCTGGATGCCGAGCGCGGCAACCGCCTGATCGACCGAAGCTGCCTGCGAGGCCATGTGTTCCAAAACTTCCCGCCCACGGTTGCGGTCGAGCTTGCCCACCTGAACCATCTCGAGCAGCGCCCCCAGTTGTTCGGCAGGCACCGGATAGTCACGGATCGAAATGCCTTGCTCGTTGAGCACGCGTAAGACGTCCTGCTGGAGCCAATTGGCGGCCATCTTGCCGTCACCGCAACCGGCGGCCACAGCCAGGAAGTAGTCCACGACGTCTCGCCCTTGATTGACCAGGACGTCGCTATCGTACTGAGTGATCTCAAACTCGCTGACCAACCGCGAGCGGAGCGCGGCGGGGAGTTCGCCGAGGTTGTCCTTAACCGCCTGAACTTCGTCAGGCGTGACAAGCACCGGTGCCAGGTCTGGGTCGGGGAAGTAGCGATAGTCGCTGGACTCTTCCTTCTCCCGCTGGGCTCGGGTCACATTCGCGGCATCGTCCCAGCCGCGAGTTTGCTTGGGAACCTCGCCGATGCGCTTGCCGGACTCTTGCCACTCAATCCATTGTCGCTGAGCCTCGTAAGCCAGAGCACGCTCGACGGCCCGAAAGCTGTTGACGTTTTTGACCTCGACAATCGGCGTCGCCACGATCCCTTCGTCGGTGTGCACATGCAGGTTGACGTTGGCATCCACCCGCAGGCTTCCTTCTTGCATATTGCAGTCCGAAACGGCCAGGTAGGTGAGCAGCAACTTCAGCTCGGTCAGGTAGGTCTTGGCTTCGAGCGGGGACCGCATGTCAGGCTCGCTGACGATCTCCAAAAGCGGCGTGCCGGTGCGGTTGAGATCAATCCGGCTTTCGGCCACGCCGGCAATTTCGTCGTGCATGCTCTTGCCGGCGTCTTCTTCGAGGTGGGCTCGCGTGATGCCAACCCGTTTGGTCTCGAACGCCCCCTTGGGATCCGAAATCTCCAGGTAGCCGTCGTGGCTGAGAGGGAGATCGAATTGGCTGATCTGGTAGCCCTTGGGAAGGTCCGGGTAGAAGTAGTTTTTGCGATCCCATTTGGTGAACGGAGCAATCTGGCAGTTGAGTGCCGCGGCGGTTCGGAGTGATAGTTCGAACGCGCGACGGTTCATCACTGGCAGCGTGCCTGGCATGCCGATGCAGACGGGGCAGGTTTGTGTGTTAGGGGGAGCCCCAAACTGAGTGCTGCATCCACAAAACAACTTGGACTGCGTGTCCAGTTGGACGTGTACTTCCAGTCCGATCACCAAGTCGTACGGGGAGTTGGACGAGGAGGGCTTGGCCATGAGCGTTACGTTTCGGAAGTAGACGCATCCAGAGCCGGGTGGCCCAGCTGCGGACGCCGCTGATGCCAGTCGGTGGCCTGCTGGAACTTGTTGGCCGCCTGCAGCAAGCGTTGTTCGCCGAAGGGAGGTGCTTGCAGTTGCAGTCCAATGGGCAAACCCGCGGTTGATAATCCAGCAGGGACAGTGAGATCGCGGGCACACCTGCCAGGTTCGCTCCGACCGTGTACAAATCACCCAGGTACATGGCCAGCGGGTCGGCGATGCGTTCCCCCAATTGAAAGGCCGGTGTCGGCGTCACCGGGCCGATGATCAAATCGACCTTGCCGAACGCCTGATCGTAGTCTTCGCGAATCCGCCGGCGGACCTTCAACGCGCGTAGAATAGTAGGCGTCATAGTATCCGGAACTCAAGGCGTAGACACCGAGCATGATCCGCCGCTTGACTTCGGCCCCGAATCCCTCGCTCCGCGGTGCGGCGGTACATTCGCACGAGAGGGTGAGTCCAATTGTTGGCGTCCGGCCGGCCTTCGGCAACCAGCCCGCTCGCGGCTCAGCTTTCCAGCGTGGCACGCAGCTGCTGTTCATCCCTGCGATATCCGTAATGGACGCCGTCGTAGCGGGCCAGGTTACTCGAAGCTTCGCTGGGCGCGATGATGTAATAGGTGGCGATGCCGTATCGGCTGTGCGGCATGGAGACGTCCACGATCGTCGCGCCCAACCCGCGATAGGTTGCGATCGCGGCGTCGACGGCGGCCGCAACCTGTGCGTCGAGGCCTTCCCCAAAATGCTCGCGGACTCGCCCCAGGCGGAGACCCGTCAGTGGCTCGTGGACGCTGGTCTCATAATTGGGGACCTCGATCGGCGCCGACGTGGCGTCGTGGGGATCGTGGCCGGCAATGGCCTCCAGCAGCAGCGCCGTATCGTGAACCGTGGCCGCCATGGGCCCGATCTGATCCAGGCTGCTGGCGAACGCGACCAGGCCAAATCGGCTGACACGTCCGTAGGTGGGTTTCAGCCCGGTCACGATGCCGCAAAATGCCGCTGGTTGGCGAATCGTGCCGCCGGTATCCGGCCAACGGACAAGCGGAGCCATCCTGGGCGGACTTACGCCCGCCGCCGAACCACTGCTCGAGCCTCCGGGGACACATGCGAGATTCCATGGATTACGGGTCTGCCCCGCCGCCGACGTCTCGGTCGACCCGCCCATGGCAAACTCGTCCAGGTTGGTCTTGCCAAGGATGATGGCGTCGGCGGCGCGCAGCCGCGAGATCACGGTGGCATCGTACGGCGGTCGAAACGTCGCCAGAATTTTGGAACCGCAAGTCGTGGCCTGGCCCCGCGTACACAACAGGTCTTTTACGGCAACCGGAACCCCCGCGAGTCGTCCCAGTTGCTCCCCCGCCGCCCGCCGTTGATCAATCCCTCGCGCCTCCGCCAGCACCGCCTCCGGATCGATGTGAGTAAAAGCGCCGACGCGCGGATCAATCGCGGAAATCCGATCAAGGTAGGCCTGGCATATTTCTGTCGCCGAAACGTGACGGGATTTCAATTGCGTTAATAACTCAGCGGCAGTCAGGTCGGTAATGGCCATGCGGCACGTCTCTGTTTTCGTCTAATCACCCAGCATCGCCGGGACGCGAAAACACTCCTCGTCGCGTTTCGGCGCATTTGCCAGCGCCTCTTCGCGGTCCAGACTCTTCCGCGGCTCATCATCCGAGAACACGTTGAACAGCTCCACGGCATGGGCCATGGGCTCGACGCCTTCGATGTCCACTTCGCTCAACAGCCCAATATAATCCACGATACTTCCCAATTGCTGGGTAATGGTATCGAGATCGGCATCGTCAAATTGCAAACGGGCCAGCGAGGCGACCTTGGCCACATCGTCACGGGTCAGGCTCATGCACGGACCTTAGACGGTAAGAGGAACCTTAGGCGCAGCGAGAAGCGAAGCTTTTGCTGCTGAAAAAACGATCACGACCGCACCCTAACCCTTGGCCGAGGCTTTATCTTCGGTGGGAAGTTTGAAGGGCGCGCTCTTGATCTGACGGGTGACCGACCCACTTCGCAGGCATTGCGTGCAAACGCGAATTCGCTTGGCGGCACCGTTCTTGGTCATCACCCGGACGCGCTGCAAGTTCGGCTTGAATTGACGCCGGGTGATACCGGTGATCTTGGTACCCACTCCACCCAAGTACTTCGCTTTACCACGAAGGGTGACGGAGTTCCCCATCAGCTACCCCTTGCCGTATACTTCACAAAACTCTGGCCATTTGGAGTTCTCCTCAACAATATCCGCTAATTATGAACGGTATCCGGTGATTGATTGCGGTCTGAAAACCCTAGAATTTTCCATAAAGATTGATCAGGAGAGAGGTTGTCCGCACGACGCAAGGCACACGAATTCCCCAATCCCCAAGTGCGGAATGGGTGCTTGAGCGGCGAGTCCACAACGTGCCAGCCTGCTGGCCTGGCAATCTACTTCGGTTCTTCGGGGAACCACTTGCTCTCACGCAAGTTGGTGTCGATGGCGGTGACCAGGTAGACATCCCCTTGAGCACCGCCTGCGTCTACGTAACTCGTTTTGGTGACTAGCTTACCGGCAGGATCTAGATACGGCGAATTCACAAACGTCCAGGGTCCTCCCACTTGGCTCGCGCGATAGATCCGGTAGCCGATCACGTCCCCCTCAACCGGCTGCCAGCTCACTTGGTTGCCGCCGGACTGCGGCGATACCAGGACGTTTGTCGGAAGTGCTGGTGCTGGTGGAACTTGTGGCCAGGCCAGGGCTGGGTTGCCAATCACGTCGGCATGCAGGTACGTGGTGATTTCCACATAATTCTTCCGCTCGCCGACCAGGTGTTCGGCGTAGTAGCAAGCATCGGTCAGCCCAACCAGCGGCTCCGTCGGGCTTCGCCGAGCGGCGAGTTTGGCAAAGGGACCCGTTGCCCAAGCCTCCCAGCGATGGTCATGACATTGGCCACGGAAGAAGTTGGCACGGACCCAGGCCGGGGCGCGTTTGCCTGTGCCGTCTGGCGGACTTCGCTGCATTTGGTCCCCGTTGACATCCACCATATCCGCATAGCGACCATGGACCGTGGGATGCAACCACAGGTCCTCACCTGTCGCGATCTCGGTGCTTCGCAGGTAAGAATCGCTGGTCATCTGGTAGAGGACATCGCTTGTGCCGCCGTCGACGCGAAGCGAAGGATACGTTCGCTCACCGTGGCCGTAGATATCGAGCACGCTGGCGCTGTGTGCGACGTCGCGATAGAACTGCATGAGTTGAGGGTCATTCAGTCTTCGCCCGGCATGCAGCCCTAACAACATGCTGCCAATTTGCATGTTGAACGCCGAATTGAAGCAGTCAACGTAGGCGAAGCCGAAAGGGTCAACACGGCCGTTGAACTCTCGCTGCGCCAGACCATAGGCGAGGGCGACACGGTCCACAAGATCGTTCGGTTCGACCAATGCACTAAGCATCGGGGCACAACTTGCGCAGTAGGTGAGGTGCCAGGGGTCAAGTGCCCCCGAGGCGCGTCCTTTCTCCCACTCCTTGGGTTTGTTCTGTCCATTGTTCGTCAGTTTGTCGTAGGCCGATTGCGCACTGGCAAGCAAGGCGTCTGCACTCTCTTCTCCCTTGCGTCCGCCGCGCTGGTAACGTTTGGCGAATTGTTCCGTATCGCCAAGCGTGTAGAGTCGGCCGATCTCTTGTTTCCAATCACGCGAATGGTGCGGCGGCCATTCGGCCATCATCGTGGTGAAGCGAGATTGCAAATCATCACGCGTCAGCCAGGGTTCGTCCACAATCGCCACCAGCGGTTGGCGGTACGCCAGCGACGTTTGCCACAAGTCGTCCACGGTGGTGCTCTTGGAGAATACATAACGCACCTGTGTCCAGAACGAACGCAGCGTACCGCTGTTCGCTCCGTTGGTGCGTTGAAAGGTATCGGGGCCAAGGATGCTGAGATAACCCTCAGTTCCGCCGCCGGAAATGCCTGGCACGGCCACCTGGACACAGGGGACTGGCAGCAGGCTCAAGCCTGCCTGAGTGTTGACGAGCGCGTCGGTGGTATGACCATGGACGCTGCGGACCAACTTACGCAGCCCTGCTGGCACTTTCACGATATCTTGTTGGGCGTTCTCCTGGCCCAACAGCATGCGGCCTTGCAGCAGGAAGTTCATATCTGCACCGACCACCTCGGCGGTATCTGCCTCGCTGGGAAACAAACCGTTGTGATTGCGAGAACCAATCACGTGCCGCGGCACCAGATAGGTGTACTCGGTGTTGTCTGGCACGCTCGCAAGGACCGACACGACAACGCGAAATTTACCAGTTCACCGGACCGGTGCCGAATAGCGTGTTTGCGTACTTCGAGGTTGTTGTCCCCAAGGTAGCTCACGCGGCGTTGCGAGTGACGATTGATGGCACTTCGTTCTGCCGCTTCAGGACCTCCCGCGGGAAGCGTAGCCGCTGTGGGGGAGCGAGACTCCGCCCTGGGCCAGCGTTCGGAACGCCAGGTAGAAGGCAATCGCCCCAGGCCCGCTTTCCCGCTCGCCAAAGGATACCTGCAAATCCTCGCCGGCAAGAGTGACTCGATCAGGCGATTCTTCCAGTCCAGTCGCTTCGGCATCAGCGGGATTCGCAGACGTTGGGCTATCGAGGACCACAACATGAAACTTCTTGGCTTCCCAAGCGGCCAGGTCCGTTGCGAAGTAGAGATGTGCTCGGCCTACATCTCCCGCCGCTGTGAAACGGATGTCGTCCGCCTGAACGACCAACGGTCGCTGATGTTGGCGGTCGTCAAACGCGAACACCGCCAGCGTCTTCACATCGCTGCATTCCCCGGCATGAAAGAAGAGCGGCACACGTACCAACTCGCGCTGCCGAGCCACCCCGACACGTTCTTCCACCGTGACCACGCGCAGCGGTTGATCTTTGGACGGACGAGATTCAGAAAGCCATAGAGAGTTGGTGGTACCGGGTCCCTCGAAGACCACTGACTCGCCAGCGTCGAGCGGTGTCAGCGAGAACGCAACACTGGCGGCAATCGTTGATATCAGCGGTAAGTGCTTCCAACGCATGGCGGGCTCTCGGTCGGAATGAAGAATCGGCGGGAAACGATAGGTGAGAAACTTTGAGTATAATGCGAGCCTCACCGTAATCCAGCCACCCGCGGCGGACGAAACGATTCGCCGGCTTCACCCGGTCATCAAGGCGTAGCTGTTCTGGTGGATAGATGCTAGGATTCGCCTACTCGACGGGCGTGAGCTGTTGCCGTTTGAGTCTCTCCAGCTGGATACGTTTTAAGATCTCGAAAAGCTTGTCAAAAAGCAGGACGCTACGGCATCCTAGTGCAGCCTCAGACCTGAAAATTAGGGTGGCAGATGTCCGCCAGTGTTTTGACCTTATGTAAATCTCAACCCGCAATATAAGAGTTGACGCAGCACTAGACACGCCGAAATGACTCGGAGCGGCCCATGAGCAGTGACTACGAACGGGGATATGCTCAATTCTCACGCATGGTGGGTGAGGAGAACATGGAGCAGTTGGTCAATCGCTTCAAGGCGGTTTGCCCTGACTTTGAGACAGAAGTTGTCTCTGTCGTGGGAGGCCGGATCTGGACGCGTGACGGCATTGACCTCAAGACCCGCTCACTTTGCAGTATCGGCATTCTGGCTGCCCTGGGGCGGAACAACGCACTGCGGCTGAATCTTCAGATGGCGCTGCGCAACGGTTGCAGTATCGCGGAGATTTGCGAAGCGATCTTTCAAGTCGCTGCGTACGCCGGCTTCCCGGCAGCCTGGGATGCTCTCGAAATGCTCCAACAAGTGCTTGATAGCAACGAGTCCTGAAGGGGCGACTCGCAGGTATAACGGCAACCGTTTCTATTGTGGTAATCCAAATGCTCCTACACTGCCAGGTTGCTGCAGCCAGTCCGTCTTGAGTGAGGCACGCCGTTGAAACTCGAAATTGACCCTGCGTTGCAGTGGCTGTTGGGTGTGACGATGGTTCTCTACGTCGTCGTCATGTATGCAATCGGCTGGTTCGCCCAACGGCAGATTCAGGACAACGAGGACTTCATCGTGGCCGGGCGGCGGTTGCCGCTCTCGTTGGCATGGATGACGCTGTTGGCTACCTGGTTTGGCGCGGGTCAAGTGCCCCGAGGCGCGTCCTTTCTCCCACTCCTTGGGTTTGTTCTGCCCATTGTTCGTCAGTTTGTCGTAGGCCGATGTGCACTGGCAAGCAAGGGCGCATCCCCCGGTGATTCTCCGCGCCGCGCGGGTAACGCTTGCAGTTGACGAATTGCCGACCGCCAAGCAAGGTAGAGTCGGCCGATCTCTTGTTTCCAATCCCTTGTTTCCAATCCCGAACGACTGGTGCGCCGGCCAATCGTCCACCGTGGTGAAGCGAGCGATGATCCAAATCATCACGCGTCAGCCAGGGGTTCGTCCACAATCGCCACCAGCGGTTGGCCGAGTAAGCGAGCGAGGTCCCACGTCGGCCCTCGAGGTAGCACCCGAGAACGTAAGGAGCAGACACGTACGGCCGCGCCGCCTGGTGGTGCGTTGAAAGGTATCGAAGAGCCAAGGCCAAGATGCTGAGATAACCCTCAGTTCCGGCCAGCCGGAGGAATAAATGCTTGGCAATGGGCCACCGGTGACAGGGGACTGGCAGGGGCAGGTTTCCCAAGCGTCGCTGCCGAGCGGTGGACGAGAGCCGGCGTCGTCGCGGTATGACCATGGACGCTGCGGACCAACCTACGCAGCCCTGCTGGCACTTTCACGATATCTTGTTGGGCGTTCTCCTGGCCCAACAGCATGCGGCCTTGCAGCAGGAAGTTCATATCTGCACCGACCACCTCGGCGGTATCTGCCTCGCTGGGAAACAACCGTTGTGATTGCGAGAACCAATCGCCGTGCCGCGGCACCAGGTAGGTGTACTCGGCGTTGTCTGGCACGTCGCGAGGACCGACGATAACGCGAAATTTAGCGAACAACGGACCGGTGCCGAATTGAAGTTTGCGTACTTCGAGGTTGTTGTCCCCAAGGTAGCTCAGCGGCGTGCTGCGAGTGACTTGAAGGTCTCCGTTCTGCCGCTTCAGGACCGCGCGGGGAGCTAGCTGCTTGTGGGGGAGCGAGACTTCACCCAAGCGCGTTCGGATTGCCGCAATCGCCCCGGCCCCAACGGCAGCGAACGCGTCGCCCTTCAAATTTCAATCGCCCTTGGGCATACAGCCGAAGTGCCTCGGGATAGGCTTCGCACTCGGCTTGAAAGACGCGCTCGGCGAGGGTCTCTGCCGTGTCGCTGTCATGGACCGGGACGGTTCGCTGGAGGATGATCGGGCCGTGATCGTACTGCTCATCAACAAAATGAACCGTGCAGCCGGAGACCTTCGCTCCGTAGTCCAACACGGCCTGGTGGACGCGCCGCCCGTAGTACCCTCGGCCGCAGAAAGGCCGGAATCAGACCGGGATGAATGTTGGTCACCTGCTGCCGATACGCCGGGGGAATCACCAGTCGGCGGAGGAATCCACCCATGGCAATCAGGTGCGGCTGGATCGGTTCAATTCGCTCAAAGATGGCCGCGCTGAATGTCTCATCATTGGCGTACTGGCGGTGGTCCACCACGGCTGTGGCAATGCCTGCTTGCTCGGCAATCGTCAGGCCTTGGACCGCTGGCTTATTGGAGATCACCAGTTCAATGGATGCATCAAGCTCGTTCGCCTGAATCTTCTCGATCAGGTTCTTCAGCGTCGTACCTCCCCCTGAGATCAGCACAACCAAACGCAAGGGGCTCAAGGGAAAGGTTGTCATGCTACTGGCTCACCCGGAGGAGGATGGTCACTTCGAACCCGGCAATCTTGACCCCCCTGGTGATTTCCCAAGCCCCGGTATCCTCAGGCGGGGCAGCGGCAACCGTGAGACTCACGGCCAGCGTCTCGCCACGGATGAACTCACCAAACTGCTGCACCACATCCGCCAATGTCGGTTCGCCGGTGACCAGCAAAATCTCAACCCGATCGGTAAACTGGCAGTCCCGTTCTTTGCGAAGGTCTTGCACAGCTCGGACCAAATCTCGGGCGGTCCCTTCGGCGATCAGTTCGTCCGTCAACTCGGTCGAAAGCACCACCACCGATTGGGTTCCCTGAGCGGCGGCCCAACCTTCTTTGGCTTGCAGGCGGACCTGCAGGTCTTCGCGATCGAGCGAAATCTCATTCCCGCCGAGTTCCAACGTCACGCTGCCGGCCGACTCCAGCGTTTGCAGCAACTCAGCCGGATCCACGGCGGCCAACGCTTTTCGCAATTGCGGAACTTGCTTGCCAAGGCGAGGGCCCAGCCGGGGAAGATTCGGCAATACCTTGTAAGTGATGTACTCGTCAGCGTCCTGCGTGAACTCAACTTCCTTGACATTCAATTCTCCGCGAATCAGGCCGGCGTGCTTCCAGCCAATCCTAGATGGTGGCTATCCGCCAAGACCACCTCGACCTGGCTCAGCGGCTGACGCACCTTGAGCTTGGCATCCATGCGGAGCACTGCGCCCGAGCGAGACGATCTCACGCACCAGCTCCATCTGCTGCCGAAAACTTCTCGTCCACCACATCCGCCACGGCTTCGGGATACCGGCACAAGTGAACACTCTCGGTCGCACGATCACCAAACACGCCGACGGCCAGGTTCTGCCAGAGGGACTCGGCCAGGAACGGCACGAATGGGGCAATGACTTTGCTGGTGGTGATCAGGCATTCGTACAGGGTCCAATAGGCGTCCCGTTTTTCAGGTGACTCGGTTTCGCTGCTCCAGAATCTCTCACGGCTACGGCGGACGTACCAGTTGCTCAACGCGTCCACGAATGCATGGAGGTGAGCGCACGCCGAGAAGTTGTCGTAAGCGTCCATACTTTCAATCACCTGGCAACACGTGCGGTTCAGTTCGCTTACGATCCACCGATCTAATTCGCCTCGCTCAGAGATCGGCCGATAGTGCCCTTTGCCGCGAGCCAAATCGTCCGGAAAGTGACCCCGGATCGTCACCTGAAACGTTCGGCCGGGATCGAACCCATCGATATTGGCGTAGATCACGAAGAAGCTGTAGACGTTCCACAGCCGCAGAAGAAACTCCGGAATACTGTCCTTAATCGCTCTGTTCGCTGTAGCGGATCGAAGTCCAGGGCGGCTGGTTGGCGAAGAAATACCACCGCAGGGCGTCCGCACCAAAGCGATCGAAGATCTCGTTTGGCTCGCGATAGTTCCGCTTCTGCTTGGACATCTTGCCAGTGCGATGACCGTCTTCGCCGAGGCCTTGGCTCTCTTCGGTCAGACCTTGCCGTCCTCTCCCACCATCGGCCAACATCAGACCGAGGACGATGCAGTTCTTGAACGGATGGGGGAACTCGTACGGCGTTTCGGAATCTTTACCAAACAACCAGGTGCTGATCGCCAGTTGGCTGTAGAACCAACCCCGGGTTTGATCGATGGCCTCGCTGATAAAATCCGCGGGGAACTGCGCTCTCGAACTGTTCACGGCCCTGATGGGGATAGCCCCACTGGGCGAAGGGCATCGCTCCGGTATCGTACCAGCAGTCAATCACTTCGGGCACCCGCTGCATCCGCGCCCCAGCCGCAAAATGGCGAATCGTAGGTGACGGCGTCGATGTACGGTTTGTGCACTTGCAGATCGTCCGGCAGCTCCGGGTTGGCCGCTTTGGCCTGTTCCCAGACTTCGGTCCCCGGACGCCAGGTTTCGCCAGCAACTCGTCGTAGCTGTCGATCGCCTCCATCTTGCCGGTCTGCTCGCAGACCCAGATCGGCAGCGGCGTTCCCCAATAACGCTCGCGCGACAGCGCCCAATCGACGTTGGTTTCGAGAAAATTTCCGAACCGCCCGTCCTTGATGTGTTCGGGTAGCCAATTGATCTTGGCATTGTTGGCGAGCATCTGCGTCCTTGAACTGCGTCGTGCGGACGAACCAACTCTCCCGCGGATACTGGATCAGCGGATCCTCCTCCGCCCGCCAGCAGAACGGATAGTCGTGCAGGTACTGCTCTTGGTGGTAAGCAGCAACTCACGACCCGGAGCTCGCGGATGATATCTCTGTCGGCCTCCTTCACCCAGCGGCCCTCGTAAGGGGACGCTTCGGCCGTGAATTTGCCATCGGGGCCAACAGCGCGCAGATCAAATCGGGACCTTGCCCTCGACGAAACCGCTTGTTCATTCAGCAGGACGTCGTAGTCCACTTCACCGAACGCAGGTGCCTGATGGACCAAGCCCGTTCCGCTTTCGGTGGTGACGAAGTCCGCCAGCGAGCACTCGCCAGCCAACATGATCCGTTCCACCGCCAACCAGCTTTTTCTCGCCACGAGTTACAGGACCTGGCCTGGTTCACCGTTGGAATCGGCCTTGTAGTAGAAGTCGAAAAGGGGGAACGTAGCGTCGGCCGAACCAGGTCGGCCCCCAAGCAGGTACCGACGACGTGAGTTCGCGCTTGTCTTATTCGGCGATCTGGTCGACCAAATGCGGCGGCCACGATCAGCTTTGCTGCCGGTTTCACTCGTCGACAACGGTGGCGTACTCCAACTCAGGATGCACGGCCGCAAAGTGGTTGCTGGGCAACGTCCAGGGCGTTGTGGTCCAGACCAACAGGCTCGTGTCGGTGGTCTTCTTTCATCCAAGCAGGGGGAACCGACGTACACGCTGGGATCGGCCACTTCGCGGTAGCCCTGACCGACTTCGCCCCGCTGCTGAGCGCCGTGCCGCCCTGAGCCCACCACCAGACGATCTTGTGACCTTGGTACAGCAATCCGCGATTGAACAGGTTCTTCAGCGACCACCAGACGCTCTCGACATAGCTCTGGTGGTAGGTGACATAAGCCTGATCCAGAGTGAATCCAGAAGCCCAATCGCTCGGTCAGCCGCTCCCACTCCTGCATGTAACGCCAGACGCTTTGCTGGCATTTTTGGATGAAGGGCTCAATCCCGTAGGCTTCGATCTCTTCCTTCGCATGAATCCCAAGTTCTTTGCAGACCTCAACTTCCACCGGTAGGCCGTGGGTGTCCCAGCCCGCCTTTCGCTCGCAGAGCTTGCCTCGCATGGTTTGGTAGCGGGGGTACAAGTCTTTGATGGCCCGAGTCAGGCAGTGCCCTGGATGGGGGAGACCGTTGGCCGTGGGGGGGCCTTCGAAGAACACGAACTTCTCGGCACCTTCGCGCTGCGCGAGCGACTTTTCATAAATGCCGCGCTCTTTCCAGAACCGACCGATCTCTAGTTCCAACTGCGGAAAACTGACGTTGGCTTCGACTTCTCGAAACATGTGCGGCTTGTTGCTATATGCGGGTTAAAAAGGAAAGGCAAACTTGGGACGGAGGTATTCTCCACACCGGGAGAAAGTGAGCAGTAAACCACGTTAAGGGCGTTCTTGCAATCTGCTGCCGATCCCAGTCAGGCGTTGATACCACGGCCAGCCATGGCGGGAACTGGCCAGTTCGCTCAAGCTTGCCGGTGATGCGGCCGATACATTAGGTACACCGCTCATGAGCGGTCAGCCAAAACAAGAGGCTGGAGCCAGACGGCTAGGCAACCGGCTGCAACCCGGTCAAAGTGGGTTCGACTCCCACCGGCCTCTCTTGCAAAACCTGGTGGCAGGACCAACCTGCCACTAGTGTATCTTCTTTCGGGGCGTGTCCCGCTACAAGGGACACGCGAGGGCATTGTCTGGTTCCCAGGCCCCTTGCTACTTCTTCCCCCGAGCACAACTGCCACATCCCGGCTTATGAACTCGTGCGCGTTGCTGGTTCCTGGGAGTTCGTCCCTTGCCAGGGTTAATTCGGCCCCTCGGCCCAAATGCGACAAAGTTCCACAAGCACCTCGGTGGCTGCCGTCATTTCTTCCAGGCAGCACCATTCTAACGGAGAGTGGGGATTGTGTTGTCCGGTGGAGAGATTGGGGGTGGGGAGTCCCAGTTCGGTGAGTCTCGAACCATCCGTCCCGCCACGGATCACGGTCAGTTTGGGGGTCCGCCCTAGTTTTTGATGCGCCAGCTTGGCGTACTCCACGGCGCGGGGCTCGGTGGCAAGACCCTCGGCCATGTTGCGGTACTGCGGTTTGATTTCGATCTGAATCTGCGACCCGGCGAACTTCTGCTCGGTGGCAGCAGCCGCCTTGTGCAGCACGTCGGCATGTACGGCAAGTTCAGAGGTATCGAAGTCCCGGAGAAGGATTCGCAATTTGGTCTCGGCCACCCCTCCTTCCACATGGTACGGGTGAAGAAACCCTTGCCGGTCGCTGGTGACTTCTGGCGCCTGTCGATCACGGGGTAGTTGATCCACAAACGCAGCCGCCACGCGCAGTGCGTTGACCATCCGCCCTTGTGCAATGGAGGGATGAATATTGACACCCCGAACGGTCACCGTGGCCAGGTCTGCCGAAAAGGTTTCGACATCAATGGTATCCCGGCCTGGTCCGTCCAGCGTGTAGCAGACCGTAGCGGCCAACTCATCCAATGGCACATAGTCCACGCCGTGGCCAATTTCTTCGTCGCACGTGAAACAAAGTCTGACGTCGCCATGCGGGATTGTGGGGTTCTCCAGCAGATGCTGCATCATTTCGACAATGACGGCTAACCCCGCTTTGTCATCGGCTCCCAACAGCGTGGTGCCGTCGGTTGTGATCAACGTTTGGCCGTGCAGATCGCCCAGTTCCGGATTTTCGGCCACGCGGATGACACGAGTGTTGTCCGCTGGCAGGGTCAAATCCCCCCCAGCGTAGTTGCGAATCACCTGCGGTTTGACGTCTTTGCCGCTTGACTCTGGCGAGGTATCAAAGTGCGAACAGAAAGCAATGGTAGGCACCTGCTGCGAGACATTGCTGGGGAGTGTGGCCAGCACCAACCCATGCTCGGTATGCTGGACATCGGACAGCCCTAACTCAACCAATTCGGCGGCCACCAACCGCCCGAGTTCCAACTGGCCCGGCGTGCTGGGATACTGCGAGGATTCTTCGTCAGCGGTCGTTTCGACCTGGGCATAGCGGATGAACCGATCCAGCAAACGTTGAGCATTCATGAGTGTCAAACCAGGTTGGATGCTGTTGAACCGGCAACACCAGGCCATGGTGCGTCATGGTGCGTGCCGAGCGTGGACCTGGCATTGTAGGAAGAAATGGGGCCATATTGTATAGGCGGTCCGACGGAACCGCGCACTGCCCGTCTGCCCTAGATTATTCAAGGGGCCGATTCTCCGGTCAGCCAGGAGTCTTGCCGGGGGCTCTTGATATTACAGCGCTCACCTTTTTTTGCTCAATCCGATATACTACTCCGGCACAGTAAGAAACGGACTCGACAAGCACCCATTTCAAGGAGAATCTCATGGCCGATCAACTGGAACTCGTCACCACAGGCAACCTGCTCGAGATCAAAGTCTCTGGCAAATTGACCAAGCAAGCTTATCAAGAACTCGTGCCGCTGGCCGAAAAGCTGATCCAGGAACATGGTAAGGTTCGCATCCTCTTCGAAATGCACGATTTCCACGGTTGGGAAGCGTCAGCGTTGTGGGAAGACATCAAGTTTGACACCAAGCACTTTCGCGACATCGAACGTCTGGCCTTGATCGGCGAGACCAAATGGGAGCAAGGGATGGCTGTTTTTTGCAAGCCATTCACCTCCGCCAAAGTGAAGTACTTTGATCATGCCGATGCGGACGCGGCTCGAGTTTGGATCTCCAGTGACGCCTGATGGAATGAACGAGTCCTCTCCGTTGTCTCTCAAGGCAACCTGCCCACATTGCGCTTGGAGCGAACTGGCTGGGATGGCCCAATGCCAACGGTGGTTGGGGAAGTTGGGCTTTCTCAGGCGGAACGCGAATCCCACGTCGGACGAAGTGCGCGAACTGACCTTGGCCAACGCGCACCAGATCGAATGCCCTGAGTGTGAATCGACCGGATTGAGCATCGCTCCCTACGACCCGGCCGAAGACTCCTGGGATGCCGGCAAGGCATGCGAGTCATGCGGGGAGCCAATTGATGCGGATCGGTTGGAGATTTTCCCCGATTCACATCTTTGCGTCACGTGCCAGCAAGATCACGAACAAGGCCGCGCGCCGCGCAACGCCCCCACCTATTGCCCCGTCTGCGGCTCGCTGATGGAAGTCCGTTCGTCCGGAAGTCGCGGACTCACCCGGTACGAACTGGTCTGCGGGAACTACCCTCGCTGCCGAGGAAAAGGGTAAGAATCGGTCCAGGCATAACTTCCCCAAATCCTGGAACGCCCCGCGACTTCCAACGCTGGTGCGAAACCCATCGAGAAGTTCGTTGCAATCGCTTGGGAGACTTGCCCAGGCTTGGAGTGCCGAGCTGACCCGAGTTTCCGCGCCGCCGCGCGATATTGTTTTATTTCCCAATGCAGAACCGGCTAAAGATGCGGTCCAGGATGTCGTCTGTGTAGGTGGCGCCGACCATCGTCGATAGCCCTTCCAAGGTCAGGCGAAGTTCGGCCGCTACCAGGTCTTCGCCCAAGGCGGAGTCTTGGGCTTCGAGTGCTCGCCGCAAACTGGCGAGTGCCTGATCGAGCGCGTCGCCACATCGGGCGGCCGTGCTCGGGATCCACTCGCCGGTCGGCAATCTGTCTCCCAATACGCCGGCGATTTGTGCGCGAAGTTCTTCGATTCCTTGCCCTGTCTTGCTGCTGGTTGCCACCAGCGCGGCATGTTCCGAATCTCCCAATGGCTGGTGGAGATCGCATTTGGTCAACACTACCACCGGCTGAGCCTGAGTTGGGGAGGTGGGGAATGTCCAGATCTCTGCTAGATCCAGGCTTGGGCAACTCCCATCAACGCACCAAAGTTCCAACTGCGCGGCTTGCCGTTGCTGCCAGGCATTCCGTTGCGCGAGCGCGTCAATCTCCGACTCGGTCGTGGACTCTGGACGGCTAGTAACGTGTTCGTCAAGCGGAACGAATGGCTGACTCGAGCCAGGGGTATCGACCAGTTCGCAAGGAATCCCTTCGAGCTGCAGTCGGGCGGTCAGGTAGTCTCGCGTGGTGCCAGCTTGTGCGCTAACCAGAGCCTGCTGCCCCTGCACCAAGGCATTGAACAGACTGCTCTTGCCGGCGTTCGGCCTTCCCACAAGCGCCACCCGTAGTCGCTCGCCCGACACGCTGCGCTGCTGCATCTGTTCGCGTAAACGCTCGAGTTCAACCAGGTGAGCAGTCAGTTGTTGCTCAATCTCTTGATCTGAAATGAACTGCACATCCTCTTCTTCCACAAAGTCCAAGCCTGCTTCGAGATGGGCAACCAGGTCAATCAATTCATTGCGAATCTCAGCCAACCGACCGCTCAGCCCACCGGCCAGTTGGGTCAGTGCCTGTTCGAACTGATTCCCCCCCACAGCATCGATCACGCCCAATACGGCTTCTGCCTGAGCCAGATCGAGCCTGCCTGCCAAGAACGCGCGAAGTGTGAACTCTCCCGGCTCCGCCAGCCGCGCTCCGCGCGTGCAGGCGTGCTGGAGAACGAGATCCAGCAGCGGCGGTGAACCTGGCAGATGCAACTCGGCCAACGGTTGACGGGTATAACTGCGGCGCGTGGGCCAAAGATAAACTTCGCACGGCAACCCGGAAGGTGACGGACCCAGCGGCAAGCTTCCCGCCACACACGCCGGACGGCGGAGCGTTGTCAGCGGTGTCTCTCCGGCATCCGGCACAAACCAGTCTTTGAGTACCTGCACGACGGACGGACCACTGAGTCGCACAATGCCGCGAATGGCAGCGCCAGGTGCCGAGGCAACCGCGGCAATGGTGTCATCCAGGTCGTATGGCATCTGTGCTAGCGATCTACCGAGATGGCTTCGGCGTAGTCCAACTCGCCGGTGCGGCCATCGTAATACTGAAAAATTACCTGAGGGTGTGGATAAGCCACCCAACGTTTGTCACCTAATTTCTGCGGCATGTTGAAGACGTTGTTGATCTGCACGACGCAGTAATGAGGATAGAGACGCTCGAGCCGGGGGAGATCTGGCAAAATGTAACGACTCCAACGGATATCGCACTCGCGCGGGCCAAACTTGAACTTGCCGGTTGCGGGACGGTCACTTTCGTCCAACTTGGGCACATGATTCACACTGTTGTGTGGCCCGCAGCAAAACTCCCAGATGTCATCGGTGACCTTGATCGCAAAGCTGTTGTGCAAGTCGCCGGTCATGACGAACACCTTCTTGCCGAGTTTCTCCCACTCGGAGATCAGCAGTTCGCGTTCGTGGAAGAATCCGGTCCAGGCCTCTTCTTTGTTTTCGGCATCGAATTCGAAACCACCTGCCCCGCTGTGCGGAATCATGAACGGCACCGTGGAGACGACGAAGAAGAAATCGGCGTCGCTCTCACGCATCGACTTGAGCAGCCACTCACGTTGCGGTTTGCCGAGCATCGACACGCCTGGCTTGTCCCGTTCGCGAATGTCGTGCATGTCGCGGTCGCCGCGCGTATCGATCAAATAGAACTCACAGTTCGAAACACGGAACTTTCCATAACTGCGGCGACCGATCGAGTAGCTCACCTGATCGTTTACCTTGGCCGGCATGTGCAGGCGGAGCGTGTGTGGATTGACGACTTCGACAATGTCATAGACGTACGAGTTTTTGTTGCCGTCATCGTTGTCGTAGCGGATGTCATTGGTCCCTGCCTGAGGTGTGCCCCAGTGGACATGGAGGTTCAGCATCTCTTTCAAGGGGAGCTTGGTGAAATCAGTGTCGGGGTCCACCAATAGGTCGCTGCCTGCCTTCATCTGGCCATGTCCAAAGTGGATGGGGTGTTTGTGCTCCATCGGGTTGGCCCAGCCGAGATAGTCCAT
The DNA here is from genome assembly GCA_942492195.1 of uncultured Planctomycetia bacterium. Classification (GTDB taxonomy): domain Bacteria; phylum Planctomycetota; class Planctomycetia; order Pirellulales; family S012-138; genus CALOEH01. Next base: position 56,817 of record CALOEH010000052.1, read on the forward strand.
CCAGGCGTAGGTGCCAATATCGCGGAAGACGGTCCGTCGGTGACGTTTGCCAGCTTCGGACGATCCCCAAATGTCGTTGACCAGCTCGTGGTCATCGAAGGTGAAGTAGCTGGGCACGTTGCGGTGCCACTTGGCCAGATCAACGCCGCGGCTGAGATAGAGTTTGTAGTTCTCCCAGACACCGACAACGGTCGGCATGACCTGCACGGAGAGCGGGTACTTCATCAGCCCTTGCGTCAGTCGCCAGGCTTCGGGTGAGTATTCCCGCAGTTCTTCGTACAGCCAGTCGCCGTTCATGATGTGAAAATGAACTTTGTCGGCCCAATCGCGATTGAGATGCTCGTAGGTCGTCGCGCGATGTCCGCCGCCGTGCAGTGGATTCTGGTTGGCGCAGGAACCGATCTGGAACCGAAAGTTGAACAGCCCCTTGGGGTTGTACTTGTCGTTGCGGGTATCCTCGGCGCTGGGCAACGTTCGGAAAGTACCTGGCAAGCCGTGCGGACGGTCGTTGACCCAGATTTGATAGTGATAGCGCGTATCCGACTTGAGCTTCTGGAGATACGCCACACCCGTGTTGTCGTGTTCGATCGAGGTCGTCGCCGGCTTGCTCACCTGATCGAGCTGATCGGGTTCGATGCCGTATGCACGGTGAATTCGCCGTCATCGGACGTCCGTCCCCAGACGGCCATGGAGTGCGCCGTGGGTTGGCCGAGCATGGGTCCATGGGTGAGCCGGATCGGATCGCGCTCCGCCAACGCCGGTGACGCAAACAGCGTGAGCGCCGCGCAAGCCAGCAGTAAACAGAACATGGCGGACGCCGTACGATCAACAGTGGCTGAACATCTCATGGAGCTACAACTCTTGTGGGGAAGTAATGAGTTCGACGAATTCAAATTGTAGCCTCGCTACCGTTCCCAGGGCCAAGACAATGTTGGCTGGTTTCGAAAACGTTCATTCTTGATCATCCCTGCACGCTGACGGCCAGAGCGTTGACACCAAGGTTCCCCTCGATTTTCTCTGCATCAAGATCGCGGCGCGCGATGCGTGACACAGAGGAATCTGGAATCGAATCTCGCAAGAATTTCGCGCCTTGTCTTCGGTTCACAAAAAAGATCATCACTCCGGCCGCACCATGGCGGCGTCTTTGCCGCTTTGTCGATGATCCAATCGTTTTGTGCGGCTCCGCCAATGTCCTCACATACTCTCATGGAATGCTGAACGAGCTTTTGTCGAAGCTCCTTCCAAACAAAGCGAAATGACCCGGTCATTGCCGACCACTCCCTCCAAGACGTGGGAATCTGACAGACAAGACAAGCCTCTCCCTCTTTCGTGATACTCAACTTGTGCTTCCTCTATTGCTTGTCACACAAGATGTTTACTCTTGTATGATAACGCAATGAGACGTTGTATTGAGAGTGCCGAAAAGAGTATGCTGGCTTTCATCTTCTTTGCTCTCAGCTCCATCGCGCAGTTGTTTTTTGGATCTTCAAGGGAAAAGACCTCTTTTTCAGGGTCTCTCCAGAGTCATCCACTTTGCCTGTTTGTCATGCATGAAGTCCATTCATACGTGAGTAAGCGGACTCTGTTGCTGACGCTGGAAGACTTTAAAACAAAGGTCATTCCTTCTTGGTCATTGCTTCCTTCTCTACAATACTCGTATTCAAGACAGTCTCGCCCCTTGCTCTTTTCTCTTGTGCAAGAACTTCTCTTTGATT
>CALOEH010000053.1:0-9207 GCA_942492195.1 uncultured Planctomycetia bacterium
TGGCGTTGCGACATGTTCTGCAACATTGACCCGCGCTACCAAGGCACCGATACTGTTGAGTGGATCAGTTGCCCTCCCTCGATGATTGCGGATCGTATGACCATGTCGCTGAAAGTTCACAGGCTGGCCACCTTGCTGGCTGCGTTCGTCATCGTCTCCATAGACGCTGCGATTGCGGCTGAGGTGCCTGTTCGAGATCAGGCACCGAACATTGTGCTGATCCTGGCAGACGACTTAGGGTATGGCGATCCGAGGTGTTGCAACCCGAACTCGAAGATTGCAACACCCGGCATGGATCGGATTCGGCGCGAGGGGATGTTGTTCAGCGATGCGCATGCACCCGCGTCGGTGTGCGTGCCAACCCGTTATGGCATTTTGACAGGCCGGTATCCGTTCCGCATGGTACGTGGTTCGCCATCGCGAATTGACGAACAACACGCCACCTGGGGAGGGATGCTACAGTCTCAAGGTTACCGCACGGTCTGCCTTGGCAAGTGGCATCTTGGCATTGGTGGGGCTGAGCCCGATTATCAAGCGCCGATGGCTGGCGGCCCCATCGACCGTGGGTTTGACCTGTTTTTCGGCATTCCGGCGTCGCTGGACATTCCCCCGTATTACTACATCTCGCAAGATCGCTGCGAAGAAGCCCCGACGGCCACCGTGGCGGCTCGCAACACCCAGGGCTGGACTCCCATCCAGGGAGAGTTTTGGCGAGCAGGAGGCATCGCGCCGCACTTTCGTCATGCCGACGTGTTGCCAAAGCTGACTCAGTTGGCCGTCGAAACCGTCAGCACACATCAGGCCTTACGGCCACAGCAACCACTGTTTCTCTATTTGGCATTGCCGGCCCCACATACACCCTGGTTGCCGGATGAGCGATTTCGCGGCAAGAGCGGGGCGTCTATGTACGGTGATTTCGTCATGCACGTGGATGATACCGTGCAACAAGTGCTCGCCGCGCTCGACAAGGCCGGCATGAGCGACAACACGCTGCTCATTTTTTCCAGCGACAACGGCCCAACGTGGTATGACCAAGACGAAGAGAAGTACGGTCATTTTGCCGCTGGACCATTGCGCGGGATGAAGGGAGACGCCTGGGAAGGTGGGCACCGAATACCGTTGTTGGTCCGCTGGCCAGGGCAGGTCGCTGAGAATTCCACCTGCGACCAAACCATCTGCCAGACAGATCTGATGGCCACCACAGCTTCGGCACTGGGGATCAAGTGCCCTGAGACCGCGCTGGACAGCGTGAGTTTCTTGCCGGCACTGCGGCAGGAGCCTTCGGCGCAGGCTGCCCGGGAGTACACGGTGCATCAGTCTTCGAGTGGTGTGTTGGCCGTCCGGCATGGCCCCTGGAAGTTGATTCCTCAGCTTGGATCGTGCGGTTTTTCCGCTCCTCGAAAGCGAGCGCCAGCGGCGAATGAACCGCCGGGACAACTCTATCACTTGGGTGACGACATTGCCGAGCAGCACAACCGCTGGCAGGACGAACCACAGATTGTCGAGAAGTTGACGGCCTACCTCAACCAGCTTCGCGACCGTTAGGAGAACCACATGAACGCATCTCAGGCCGTTTCCGCCAAAGAACCAGGCCGGTGGGCCGCCTGGCTGATCGCCGTCGCCGTGGCATTGTTCTTGCTTTGCAAAGCGGGCGTGCTGATGCAGGTATTCTCAGCGGTCCTCAGCTTTTGTGCCGAGCAACTTGTCGAGCGTGGGGCGGGGGACTTTTTAATTCATTGACCGTTGGCCAGGTGATTTTTGAGCCCCACGTTGGGCAATTTGCGTCCCGCCAGCGATTGGCAACATCCGTGGGCCTCGCGCGCGTGACCATGCTGAAGTGCAGTCAGAATCGTCACTGGCATCCGAACATGCCCACGCAAGCGAGGGCAGTTGGCCCCCCGAGCTTGGTACAACCCATGTTCATTCCGAAGAGCTTCGAAGTCACCGACCAAGACAGGCTGCATGACTTCATCCAGAAGCACAGCTTTGCCACACTGATCACGAATGATGGTGCGCAGTCCACAGCCAGCCATCTGCCTTTGCTCTTGGATCGCGGAGCAGGCTCGTGCGGCCGACTCGTTGGACACATGGCACGAGCCAATCCGCAGTGGCAGCAATCAGAAGGTCAAGGGTGTTGACCGTATTTCACGGCCCACACGCTTATGTTTCTCCAACCTGGTACGAAGCTGTGAACGTGGTTCCGACATGGAATTACGTGGCCGTTCATGCCTACGGGACGCTAACGCTAGAAACGGACCGTCAACGACTGCTTGAAATTGTAAAGCAGTTTGTGATTGCCTATGAGGCCGATCAGCCTCAGCCCTGGTCGATGGACCTGGCCGAAGCGAATTTTGTCGACAGCCTGTTGGATGCCATCGTTGGTTTCGAGATCAAGCTTGACCGGATCGAAGGCAAGTGGAAGTTGAATCAGAATCACGACGAAGCGCGCCGAGCGAAAGTGATCCAAGTTCTGCGAGAAGCTGACGGCGAGAACCAGCGACAGATTGCAGCGCTGATGTCCGAAGAACCGGAACGATCTCGTTAGACCCCGAGTGAGCGGGAAAGTAGTCATCGCGCTCCGTCGTGATGACAACCGTGGCGACGTCGCCTGTCAGGCTTCCTCGCTGACGCTTCGGGTAGTGATTGAAAGAGCGGAGGCTCAAATTGGTTGGTGATTCCGACTCGATAGAACCCTTCACGCGGTCACGTTAGCCTTGGTAAATCACCACGGTCACCGCCAGCGGGTGATCAACTCGTTCAAGTTGCTCCTGCATGATTTGCAATGCCTTGTCTCGATTGAAACCGCCTGAACCTGCTCCGATGACAGGAAAGGCAATCGACAGGAAACCTGCTTCGTCCGCGACCTTCAGCGCGTTTCGCACCGAGTCCTGAATGGACTGTTGAGAGGCTCGCCAAAGCATATTGATTCCGGCCACATGGATGATGGCTTTGAATGGCAGCGCGCCTGCCGAGGTCAGCACGGCCGAGCCGAGTGGCATCGCGCGCCATATTTGGCGAGTTCCCTGAAAGGGGCCAGACCTCCGCGGCGTTTGATGGCCCCCGATACGCCCTGGGGAAGGAGTAGCCACCAGGGGATGATGTTTCGATTCCAGGCGTTGACAATCACGTCCACTTCCTGGTCGAGTAGGTCGCCGTGGACAAGGTTGAATTTCACGGCGATTCACCTGTGTCTGGCGATTCCTTGATTATCGCGACGCTGGCGTGTTGAGCTGCGGACCCTGCAGAGGAATCTGCGATTGTGGTTGTTGCAGCAACAGCGGAACGTTCCGCTGGGGCAACTGCGGAGCAACGGGGGCTGGTGCCGTGGTGTTTGTCTGTGGAGTTTTGATCTGCGGGGTGGCTACCGGCTCCTGCCGAACCTGGACTTCCTCTTCCACCCGAGGATGCAGCCGAGCCGTACGAGGGGCCGCATCGCGCTGTGCCCTTTCTACGTTCTCATGGTCCGCGGCAATGTCCGGCGTGGTGTCCGACTCGCGAGCCTCGAACACCCGCTGGTTGTACAATCTCAGGGCGCGAACGGCATGCCCTAGCGGTCCAATCTTCCATTGCTGTTGTTTGTTGTAGTACATCAAGTCCGTGAGGTAGGAAACCGCGCGAACCATCTGCGGGGATTCGAGTTGCTCTTCCGGAACGGAGAAGACGAGCCACTCCAGGATGTGACCGGTGGTTTGAATCCGGCGCTCGATATCAGGGCGAGCACCCCGGCCACGGAACCAGTCCGTACTGAACGAACCATCGGGGTTCTGCAGGCTGAATGCATATTTGTGGAAGTCGTGGATATACTTCTCCGCTCGGGCATACTGGCCATCGACCGGTTCGCCCCGTTGTTTGCGTTTGTAGACGGCATAACTCAGCCCCATCAACCGATGGGTTCCGCCACACGCCACCTGATTGCTAACCGGTTGTTGGATCTCTTCGCTGATCAGGCGTGGGATGCTCCAGTTCTCACCACGATTATTCTTCCATTGAGTATCCGTCGGAAGGTAATGGGCCAGGCTGATGAGCTTAAACGTGAGTTCCTCGCCGGCATAGCAGGTGAGCATCTCACTCTTGACCAGGTCTTGCAGCGTGAACTTGTGGCGGTTCACACGGAGCGGATAGTCGGCAACCAGTTTGCTTTGCGCTAAGATGGCCAACAGCTGCCCATGGTGGCCTTGCAGCCCAACCCCCTTGAGTCCGACCGGCAAGTTGCCATTGAGCGACAAGAGTGACTGCCCTCGACTGGGCCGATTGAAGCAGAGCCAGCCAACGGCGGTCTGTTGCGGCCCGTTGGGGTCACCGACACGCAGGTTGGTATCCACACCAAACGCCACGACTCCGTGCATCATTTCCCAAGGGTTGTGATCTCGCGTATTCAGATTGCGATGGAATTGATGTCGTAGTGTTTCGCGAAGTCGATCTCGCAGGACCAGCATCTGGGGGCTCAGCGGGCGGCGCACCGGGGCGGGGGCAATTTGCTCATCGAGCGCCGGCTGGCTTTCCGCTTCGGTTTCTGTGAACTGCACGTCGCCTGGATCGTTGTCGTCTTCATCGACCGCGGGGTCAACAGTCGTAGCGGGCGCGAGCGACTCTGCAGACTCTGCAGACTCTGCTGCGGCAGCCTGGCGGTCGTGTAAGACCTGATCCGGTGGAATCAAGATCAGACCGGTTGGTGCTTGAGATTTCTCCTCGCTATGAGCAGAGGACGCGCCAATCAGAACTGCACATGCAATCCAGGCGAACAAGATACCAGGCGGGAGCATTAACTTCATGATTCGACTTTTGCTAGGGAGCTGAATCGTTTTGCAGTACACGTTGTGTCTTTCAGGCAGTCTCTTGCCGGGAAATGCCTTTCCTCAAAGTCCGCGCGCACCACAGCCTCGCCCAGAATCAACAACGCATCCTGGTTTCCAACGTGGGCCATGCCCAAGCAATTGGTTCGAGGTCTCTACCCTCGTTAGAATCGGGAATCGACGCGGCAAACTCCAGCAGGCTGTGCAAAGGGGAACTTTTCTTGGCGGGACATTCTTGTCCGGCGATAGCCCTACTATCGGTTCTAGCAACGCGCGCAGTTGACGCTGGTGCAAATACTCTGGTTCGAAACCGGCCACCTCGGCTGCCGGTGCGAGAAGGTGTTCGGGTTAGGAGAACCCCTGGGAAGCGGCGGGACTGCTATCAGCGCCGCGGAGGGGGATCGACGGATCGGAAGAATCCGCGAGCTAGCGAAACAACCTGATGAATCGCTGGGCGACCGATTGCTCGCCTTGCTGGGGAGGTTGCCCGGTGCTGACATACTCACGCCATGCGTTGACGTTGTCTCCGTAGTCTTTGCCGGTGACGTTCTCGAGCGATCGCACAGCACGATACTGCAAGGCAGGATCTGAGTCATCCAAGGCGACACTCAACGCCTGCACACTCGGTTGACCTTTGATCTGTCCCAAGGCTTGCGTGGCAGCAATCCGCGAATCAATGTCTTCATCGTGCTTGAGTACACGGGAGAGCACGTTGACAGCTTCTTCGTCTCCCCGTTTTCCCCAAGCCCTACAAGCTTGAACACGAACGGACGGATCAGGATCTTGCAAAGCTTCGCGCAGGATCTGTGAAGCGATGGGGGTTGGATAAGGGCCTAAGGTCTGCACCAACTGAGCGCGGACAATGGGATCTCCCTCACGGCGATACTCTTCGCCCATCGCCTGCGATTGCTGCACGCGCTTGGCGTCATCGCTGGGGATTCCCAGTTCAGCCATCTCTCGCAGTTCGAGCACTCGGTCGGCCGGAGCCTTGATCGAGGTGTCGTTCGGCTGGGGCTTCGAAAACCATGGGGTAACGGTCGTGCATCCGGTTGTCCCGGCCACGAATCCCCATAGCAAGATGTAGTATCTAAGGCTGCTGCGCATCGTTACCTATCGAAAATGCGTCGGTAAAGCCTACTCCCGGCAAATGGCGGGGCGACTTATAACAAAGCCCACCGAACCTCGCCAGACGAGTCTGGCACAATTCGAGTCCAGCGCGAATGCACCGGTACAAGTAGTGTTATCGATCCGGAAGACCTTAACGTTGAGGTAAACTCGCCGGTTATGCAGAAGAGTTCATCACCGAGAATAAGACAGCAGAGAATACGACAGCAGTGCGCGCAGCACGTCGGATGGCACGGTCAGCCCGTCTTACAGGTCGGTTTCCCATAAGCGGACCGTTCCGTCTTTGCCGGCGGAGACTAGAGTTTTACCGTCTGGTGAAAAGTTCACCGAGTAGACTGGGCCTTCGTGTCCCGTAAGTTCAAGTATCCGCTCGCCGTCGCTCGCGCGCCAGAGCCGAATCTTTCCATCGGAACCGGAAGAAACGATTCTCTTTCCGTCAGGACTAAAATCCACAGCGTAAACCCAACCCCGATGCGCTTTGATGGTGCGAATGCGCTCCCAACTATCTACTGACCAGATGTAGATGGTGGAATCGTGTCCGCCTGAAATGAGCATCTTACCGTTCGGGCTGAATTCAACGCAGGTGGTCCTCTCCGTGTTAACAGGAAGTTCCTTCAGACTCACTCCGGTCCTGGCGTTCCACACGCAAACCTTTGATAAAACAGTGCTGCCAATCGCCAGTAACTCACTATTGGGATGAAATGCCATCGCATAGATCGTGGTTGCGGATGATATCGTTGCGTGATATTCCTGCCAAGATTGCGTGTTCCATACGCGGAACCTGGCGTCAAAACCTGCGGTTGCTAACAATCGTCCGTTAGGGCTGAATCGAACACGTTTGAATCCAAGTTGGCGTTTCGCAGTATGGACAACGCTGCCATCAGCGAGATCCCAAATCCGTAACGTTTTGTCATCGCTCGTCGACGCTAGCTGGGTACCATCAGGGCTGAATGCGACGTCCGAGATCCAGAAGCCGTCATGACCTTGCAGGTTCTGACGTACTTTGCCTGTTTCGGCTTCGAGCACCTGGAGCAATCGGCCACCTCCACAGATGGCGACAAGCGAGCCGTCAGGGCTGAACGTAGCAATGTTCTTCTCCTCGGACGAATTTTGAATCTTGCGCGCCATTTGATCTTCGGTCACTCGCCAGACTCGGACGCTGCCGTCGGAACCACAAGTCATCAAGCGATCTCCTGACGGACTGAAGTTGAGACTGCGAACCGAACCAACATGTCCCAACAGCGACTGAATCTGCGTGCCTGTTTTCAACTCCCAAACTCGAATCGTGTTATCCATGCTGGTTGCTGCAATCCTCTGTGAGTCCGGACTGAACTTTACATAAGTCGCCATCATCTCAAGGTCTTCGAACATTTGGATGACTTGCCTGGTCGCGACACTCCAGACGATCACGCCGCGTTGCCCTGGTCCGTTGGCGGCTGCAGCCAACCATTGGCCGTCGGGGCTAAAGGCAAAATCGTAGATCCGAATCTTGGATAGTTCCTTGGGAATAAGCAGTACCCCTTTGTCAGCTCCCGAAACAGCTTCCAGCAATTGAATCTTTCCCGGGATGTTCACGGCCACCAAATCACCTTGGGGATTGAATCGCGCACGGTCATGGCTCGTGATCCTGAACTTTCCTAGCGAATCGACCAATTGGCCCGTAACGGCATCGTAGGTGGCGACTTCCTCAAGGAGAGTTCTCGTGAGAATCCTGTCTCCCGCGGGGCTGAATTCGGCAGACGCGACAGGTTCAGGCAATTTAATGGTTGGCCCAGGTTGAGCCGTCTTGATATTCCAAAGCTGCACTGTGTCGCCGGATATACTTAATACGATCGAGCTATCAGGGCTGAATGCGACACGCCCCAGTTGTCTCCCCAGAGAATTGATCAGGACAGCATCGATCACATCCCCCGACTCAGCATCGTACAGCATCAGTATGCCGTCGCCTCCAGCTGCAGCTATCATCGTCCCGTCGGGACTATAGGCGCAGTCGCGTACACCGGCCGAGGTGACATGAATCGAAAGCAGTTCGGTGTTTGCCAGCCGATTCCAATAGTGCCATTCGAATCCGCGCAGGTCCACGTTGCCGGTTCGCCCCGGCGTGGTCTCCTGTAGCCGCTGCCGCAGCCTCACGAGATCTGCTGCGGCATAATCGTGCGCGGCGAGGTTCAATTGGGCTGTGTAGTTTGCGTGATAGGCCTGTCGTAGTGCGGCGTTCGATTCGACCGCAAAATACGTGGACACCGTGATACCAACCAACAACAGCAACATGATTGCCGAGAGCAGCGCGGAGGTGACTGGGTTCTTGCGGCACCAACGTCGTACTTTCTCAGCACGTGCAACTGGCCTCGCCCGAATCGGCTCGTCATTCAAATACCGTTCGAGTTCGTCAGCCAACTCCTGAGCCGAGGTGTATCTCTTACGCGGGTCCTTTTCCAGGCATTTCAAACAGATCGTTTCGAGATCGACCGGCACGCCCGAGTCGAGCTGTCGCGGGGGCAATGGTTCCTGCTCAAGCACTTGTAGCAGAACATCCATCATGGTTGCGGATTGAAACGGTGGCCGACCGGTGAGCAAACAATAGAGGATGGCGCCCAGCGAATAGATATCCGCGGCGGTTGTCACGTCGCTCCCTTGAGCTTGCTCCGGTGGCATGTAGCTGGGCGTGCCCATGACCTGCCCGGTTGCCGTCAAACCGCTTTCCGTCTGTACCTGCTTGGCCAATCCGAAGTCGGTGATCTGCGGCTCCCCTGCCAGATCGATCAGAATATTGTCCGGCTTGAGATCGCGGTGAATGATGCCACGTTCGTGCGCGTACTGCACCGCTTGTGCCACCTTCATCACCCATTGGGCACTCTCGTCAGCTGGCAATGGTCCCGCTTTGACGCGTTGCCCCAGACTGCTGCCTTCGACAAAGGCCATTGAAAAGAAGTGTTGTCCCTGATGTTCGCCGACATCGTAGACGGAGACAATGTTGGCGTGGTCGAGTTGAGCCGCCGCCTCGGCCTCTACATAGAACCGGCGAACTTCATCTTCTCCCGCCAAACGTCCGGCCAGGATCATCTTCAGCGCCACCAGTCGATTTAGACGCGTCTGCCGGGCTTTGTAGACAACCCCCATTCCTCCCCGCGCTATCTCCTCGAGCAATTCATAGTCAGCCCACATCTCCGTTGAGGCCGGATCGACTCGAATAGCCGCGGCGTCACGATTCTTGGGGTTCGACTGCGGTGGCACAGTCTCCAAGTTGGCTGGGATGCCGGGCTGGCGGTTGCTGGGCGGAACGGTCGCT
>CALOEH010000054.1:0-12345 GCA_942492195.1 uncultured Planctomycetia bacterium
CAACGTTCAGTTACATGTACTAGGGAGTCTTGAAAATGCCTTGTTGTCCCGGAGCCTGGCGGGTGATGTTGTTGGCCGGAGCTTGCCTCATCGGCACCACGGTATGGGTGGTCGGCAAGTATGCCTTGGCTGCCTTCTCGAACTGATCGACTTTTTCAATCCCAACTCGACTCAGATGGAACGTGTTCGCCTGTTGATCCAGAACCCTCTTTCGAATTGAAGATCTCCGCTGATGCCACACCTCTTGATCTGCACCACCGTTCTGTCTTGGACCATGGTTCTGTTTTCCACCACGGAAGCAGGCACCATTATCACGGTTGCCGGAACCGGCAAGACCCCCGTCAACGGATCGGCGGGTGCGGCCCTCGATTTGAATCTTGGGAACCCCTTTGGAGTGGAAGTTGGTCCCGAAGGAAACCTTTACATTTGCGAAGTCAGCAACCATCGGGTTTGGAAGCTGGATCGCGACAAGGGAACCCTGCAGGTGATTGCCGGGACAGGCAAGAAAGGGTACTCCGGCGATGGCGGACTTGCGACCGATGCCCTGCTCAACGAGCCCTACGAAGTTCGCTTCGATGCGGCAGGGAATATGTTTTTCGTCGAGATGCAGAATCATCTGGTACGCCGGGTGGACGCCAAAACCCGCCGAATTACCACCGTTGCTGGAACAGGCGAAGCAGGCTTTGGGGGTGATGGGGGGCCGGCCACCGAAGCCAAGTTTCGGTCGCCCCATAGTATTGCTTTGGATGGGCACGGCAACTTGTACATTGCGGATATCGGCGGCAACCATCGCATTCGGCGGGTGGACTTGACGATGTTTGCGTGGTTCATCATGGCAACGGTGAAGAAGCTGCCGTCCGACGGTGCCCTGGCCTTGGGAATGCCGATGCTGGGGCCGAGGGCTTTGGCGATTGAAGGGGACAACCTGTGGATCGCGCTGCGGTCTGGGCACAGCATCTGGCGGCTCGATCTGAAGTCCGGCAAACTCGAACACATTGCCGGAACCGGCGCTCAAGGCTATAGCGGTGACGGTGGGCCAGGATTGAATGCTACGTTCAACGGACCAAAAGGGATTGCCGTAGGTCCTCAAGGGAACATCTACGTGGTGGATACAGAGAACCAGGTGATTCGCAAAATTCACCGCAACGACCACACCGTCGAAACCGTGGTGGGCATCGGCCCCAAGCATCGCGGCTACAACGGTGATCAACAACTGGCCACCAAAGCCTCGCTAGCCAGACCGCACGGGATCTGCGTCGACCAGCGAGGCCGCATCTACATCGGAGACAGCGAGAACCATCGCGTTCGCCAAGTCACCCAACCTTAGGTCGCCTGGCTGAATCCTGTTCGTCACCGACTGAGACGGAATCCGAAATGGGGAGTCTGGATGCTGATGCCCCGTCCTTGCCCAAAGCCGGGATATCCGTATCGGTTCTGATGGCTTCCGTGGCGGTAGTTGTGCCGAGGCTGAGCGTGGCCATGCGCGCCGTGGCGATTCGAATATTGCTGACCATGGCCGTAGTGGGTCCCATGACCACGGTTGTTGTCGTAACCGTGACGGTAGCTCTGTTGGTAAGATCGCTGGCCGCCGTGACCATGTCCCCAATCGGCGGCACTGGCCGAACCGGCAGCGACGAATCCCAAAGTTCCAACAACGGTCAACAGCATGGCAAAACGTTTCATGGCGATGTTCCTATCAGGAAGTTGAACTTAGAATCGTGTGTCACGATCGGTTGGTCGCGAACTAATCCAAGTACAACGCAAGCGCCATGCCAATCCACTGTTAATACACGTAACAGAATACTGTTACATGCCTTATGGAAATCTAATCCATTTCAAATCAGAACAGGCGCAGTCAAAATGACTTCACGTCGGGCATCCTGGTGTCAACAAAATGATTTAGGCCTGTTCGTTTACTTCTGTGGGAAAAAGTCTTCTGGCAGATGCAGGGACCAGACTTCGTTCGAGAGCGGCTTGGCGTGCCCGCCTGCTACCCAAAGCTTGTCTTGGAAAACGAACGCCGAGTGTTCGTGCCGTTCCTTCCAGGTCTCTCCGGTGCGAAGTTGCTCCCACTGCTTGCCGTCTGCGGAGTGCCAAGCGTCTCCCCAATTGGTCGAGGGACCATTGGACCATCCGCCCAGTACCCAAATTCGATTGCGGTAGACGGCCGTCGAGAACCAGAGCCGAGCGTGCCACGGCGAGCACCGGTCACGCGCTGATTGACACCGTCTAAGGTTAAAGACATCCGGGTTGTAGCCCAACCCGGTGGGTGGGCCTTGGTGGCCGCCGAGGCATAGATCCGGTCGTTGAGCACGGCCGCCTGGTGGGAGCCGCGCGGAGCCCAAGGTGCCTTGGCGGTTTCCTGCTTCCAGGCGAGTCCGTCGGCCGAACTCCAGACATCATTCTTGAGGGTTTGGATTCATCACCGAAGTAGTAATCTTCGGTCCCTCCCAAGATCCACATCTTTCCCTTGAATGTCACGCTGGCCGCAGCGATACGGGGAGTCCAACCGGCCGCTTTCGAAACTTGCTTCCAGTTTGCCCCATCGGTGGAAGACCACACCTGGTTGCTCGCCGAGTGGCCGTCCAATCGCCCGTTGTACCACCCTCCCATCATCCACATGCGTTCGTCAAACACCAGCGACATCGGCAAGTCGCTATGAATCCACGGGGCAGGCTTCTGCACGAGTTTCCAGTTGCGTCCATCGGGCGACGACCAAACATCGCGCGGCGGAGCGGCGTACGAACTGAACCACCCACCCATGATCCACAGTTTGTCATCAAAGACATACTCCCCTTGCGAATCACGAGCCTGCCACGGTGCGGCCTTGGTCTCGAGTACCCACTTGGGCACCGAGTCCTCTCCAAGCACGTTGGCAACTGGCCAACAACCAAGCAGACCTACAGCAACCACCAAACAGGCCGTGAATGCTGGACGAACATTGACAGGAATCATGAGAACTCTTTCATTGAGTTTTGGCGAAGGGCTGACGGATCACTCAAAGGCCATCCAGCATCCAAATGTTCTGCCCCGCTTGGAACTGGAATGACCGCCCACGGGAGAGTTAGCATAACTCTTCGGGAAACCCATTCCACCAGCGAATCGAAAGAACGCATCCGGCATGCCGCCGCAATCTCACGACTGCGACCCAGCGCAGTATCCAACCCATGCTGCGTACGTCGCCGATCGAACGCGGTTGGCGGATTGGGTATCGCAAGGACAACGCGTGCCGTCTCGATCAACGCCCGATCAACCGGGTTTCGATGAGTGCGAAAATTGCCTGAGCGACGTCCCCCTTGGGACCGTGGAGTGTGGCGAGTACGTCCCCTGATTGGTCGAGCACTTCCACCTGATTGTCAGCGGCGTGCATGGCCTCGGGACCGTTGAGAACCATCAGGTCGCCCAGCTTTTCTTTGCGGCTTTGGCGGTGGCGGTCGGAGGCTCCGTCCTCGGTGTCGAGGGCAAACTCGAAAATCCATTCATCGGCAGTCTTGGTGACCTTCAGCGTCGCCACTATGGCTGGCGTTTCGATGAGTTTCAGGATCGGGTTCGCCTGTCTTCCTCAACTTGGCGGTTGAGACCTTCTCTGGCCGGTAGTCGCACGGCGCGGCCACGCCGATTAACCCATCGCAGGAAGGAAACACCTCGCGGCAAGCCTCGAGCATCTCGTCGGTTGTCATCACGGGGATCACCCGCGCGGCGAGCGGATACTCAACTTCGACCGGCCCAGATACGACCGTCACTTGATGGCCGTGCGCGAGTGCCGCGGCAATCAGCGAAGAGCCCATCCGGCCGCTGGACCCATTGGTCAAGAACCGTACCGGGTCTAGGTACTGCCGGGTGGGACCAGAGGTGATCAGAATGTGGGCCACAACAGCTGTTCGATCTTCCGGAACAGACCGGAGGTGAAGTCGTCAATCGGCTGCCGATGGATGTTGGTCGAGCGTCTCTGCGATGGCGGCCAAGATATCTTCGGGTGAGGACATTCGCCCCGGCCCTTGATCGCGGCAACTGAGCCAGCCTTCGTCAGGGCCAATCATCCGCACGCCGTCAGATTGCAACTGGGTCACGTTCCGCTGCACGGCCGGCTTTCGCCACATCTCGGCGTTCATGGCAGGGGCCATCAGGACCGGCCCGGCGAAGGCCAAGAGCAGCGTGCTGAGCAGATCGTCAGCAAGCCCCAACGCCGCTTTGCCAAGCAGATCAGCCGTGGCAGGGGCAATGCAGATCAGGTCCGCCGCTCGGGCAAGCTCGATATGGGCACCAAGCGAATAGCGCGGATCGAACAAGTCCTGGCATACGGGGCGACCGGTGAGTGCGGCAAACGTGGCCGGTTGTACGAAGCGCCCGGCGGCGGCTGTGAGCACAACCGTCACCCCGGCTCCTTGCTGCACCAGCGAACTTACCAAAGCAGCTGTCTTATAGGCAGCCACTCCACCCCCGACGCCGACAACGAGTTCGCGATTCGACCAGGTCGGCGTGCTCATGGGATAAGAGAGTGTCGCTGTGGAATGTTGCTACTGAATTTGAGATCAAACTTCGGTGTCATGCCTTCGCGCA
Source organism: uncultured Planctomycetia bacterium (assembly GCA_942492195.1). Taxonomy (GTDB): domain Bacteria; phylum Planctomycetota; class Planctomycetia; order Pirellulales; family S012-138; genus CALOEH01. Next base: position 4,561 of record CALOEH010000054.1, read on the forward strand.
GCCTGGGCATGCTGACCTGGTGAGGTAGGACCTCGAGCCAATTTGAACTACCGCTTTTCCAATCTCAACCCAAAGGGTGAGCGAGGAAACGCAGGTGGCGACATCGCTGACGCTTGTCATCACGGCGGAGCGTGATGATTACTCTTCCGCACTCTCACTCCACCCACTGTCTCTGCGCAGTTGACCAATCGCGAACACCTTGGTTCGCACCGCTAAGTGTGCGGACAGGCTACGATTGAAACATTGCGAATTAGAACAACGAGCGGATTGCCTACAAAGCGCTGAGATCGAGTTCTGGCGGACCACCACCTTCGGAAGGTTCTTCGGCGGTGCGCAAGTTCGACTCGAAGTCGAGATAGATCTTATCCTGGACGATTTCCTGGATCACAATCTGCATCTTGTCGTCAGATTTGATGTTCACCAGAGGTCGGGCGCCTGAGTTCAGCGCGACCAGACGCTTTTGGATGAGCGTCGAGAGCTTGAAACGCCCTCCTACCTTGTTGACGATCTCTTCTTCTTTCAGTTCGTCAATCATGTCCAACCTTCGGTGCGACGGATGATGTTGTGGATTTCGGTGACGGCCCGATCAATCTGGTCGTTCACCACACGGTACTGATACAAGTGTGCCTGATCGAGTTCGCGCTGGGCAACTTCCAAGCGACGGCGAATGGCAGATTCGTCTTCGGTACGCCTTCCCCGAAGTCTTTCTTCGAGAACTTGTGGGCCTCCCGGGTCCACAAAGATGCTGACCACGTTGGGGAAACGGGCCATCACGTCGAGCGCGCCTTGCACGTCAATCTCTAAAATTACCCATTTCCCGGCTTCAAGGCTAGGCCCCACTTGACTAATGGGGGTGCCGTACCAGTGTCCGGCTCCGAAAACTTCGGCACATTCGAGGAAATCCCCCGCTGCGCGACGTCGCTCGAATTCGTCGGAAGTCAGGAAAAAATAGTCCCGGCCATCCACTTCGCCCGGTCTGGGACTTCGCGTGGTGGCCGAAATGGACTCGATCAGTTTTCCGTCCGCTTGCTCCAGCAACCGCTCAACCAGCGAAGACTTGCCGGATCCTGAGGGTCCGGACACTATGATCAGGCGACCAGGGGAGTCTTGCTGATTGGGAACCGGTGGCAATTGTTCCATCGTAACAACAGCCTAAGCAGCGAGGGTGGAGGATTGAGAAGTCGCTGGCATGTCTCAAGACGCCGCGCCCGTTACTCGACGTTCTGCACCATTTCGCGCAGGCGTTCGATGGCGGCCTTGATCTCGACCACATGCTGTGAGATCTCAATATCGTTGGCTTTGGACCCGATGGTGTTGATCTCTCGGAACATTTCCTGGAGAACGAATTCCAATTTCCGCCCACTGCTCTCGGCCAGATCCAGTGTCTGTTGGAACTGTTCGAGATGGCTTCGCAGTCGGACAATCTCCTCGGAAATGTCACTTCGCTCGGTGAAAATACTCACTTCGCGAACCAGGTCCGTAGCGCTGAGCGAAACCTCGAACTCGGTCAGGATCTTCTTGAGACGTTCTTCCAATCGAATGCGATACCCATCGATGACCAGCGGGGCTCGACTTTCGATGCTGGTAAGCTCGGTGGAAATGGCCGTGCAATTGGCGGCCATGTCTCGTGCCATGGCGGCACCTTCCTGGGCACGCATTGCGGCCAATCGCTCAATCGCCTGTCGAAGTACCGGCTCGATCCGCGGCCAATCTTCGTCGCAGTTGGTTTTGCGGACATCACGGTCGCTCACCACACCAGGGAGCAAGAGCAGTTTGTCCGGAGACACAACTTCTGGCAGATGATACTTCTGATAGAACTGGTTGAGTTGTTGCCGATAGGCATCCAGGGCGGTCAGGTTCAGCCGGTAATCTTCGGCGCGAGGAGCCCGATCAATCTGCAGGCTGACATTGACCGTCCCTCGTTTGACCGTCTCACGGAGCAGACTCTCAATGTTCGGCTCCAGACTCCCGTAACTATCGTTGCTGCGAAGGTTCAGCTTGAAGTAGCGGCTGTTGATGGAGCGGACCTCGACCCCAATCGACAATCCATCCTGGCTGGCGTGGGCTTCACCGAAGCCAGTCATGCTAAGCAACAAGTCAAATCTCCCAAGCTGGCAACTCAATCTGGCAACAGCACGGCGACCGCGGCGAACTAGCCGTCGTTGGCAGGGGTGTCAGCATGCGCGGCATCCGTGGATCCTGACTCGGAAGTGCCGGCCCCCGAAGTTCCGGAGTCGCTACTACCTGAATCAGTGTCCGTCGAGCCGGCACCGTCAGGAGTTGCTGCGCCAGATTCTGAGGACTCTGCCGGGGAGTTGCCGGTGCCAATGTTGAACTTCTCTTTGTTGTTTTCGAATCGAACGGTGAGGATGCAGAGCAGGATCCAGAAGATGGCAACCCCGATGGTGACGCGAGTCATCACGTCACCAGCTTTGGCACCAAAGGCACTTTGGCCTCCCATGCCGCCAAAGGCGCGCCTGCAAGCCCTCCCCCTTTTCCCCGCTGCAAGAGAATCAGCGTAATCATGAACAACGAGGTGAGGAGCATCAGAATCATAAAGAACGTAGACATTCGTGTTTCCCTTCTGAAACGTTTTATGTCCAGGCTGTCTGGCAACAAATCCTTTGGGCCAGTTGGTCTATTTGGCCGTGGCAATGCCTAGGAAATCTTCGGCTTTGAGGCTGGCCCCGCCGACCAAAGCACCGTCAATATTGGGTTGCGAAAGTAGCGTGGCCGCGTTGTCTGGCTTGACGCTCCCTCCGTATTGAATCTGTATCTTTTGGGCAATCTCCGAATTGTAGCGATCTTCGAGCATCTTGCGAAGATCGAGATGCACCTCTTCTGCTTGCTCAGGCGTGGCCACCTTGCCGGTTCCAATGGCCCAGACCGGTTCGTAGGCGATGACGATTTGCTGAACCTGCTCATCAGTGAGCTGGCCCAGGGAGCCATCAAACTGGCGGCGGATCACCTGATGGGTTTGTCCCGCCTCACGTTCACTGAGCAATTCGCCGACGCAAACAATGGGTCGAAGGCCCACAACCAGGGCCGCCTGGACTTTGGCGAAGATGTCCGCATCTGTCTCGCCCAAGATATGTCGCCGCTCGCTGTGGCCGAGAATGACCCAGTTGCAGCCAACATCGCGGAGCATGCCGCCGGAGGTTTCGCCAGTAAACGCCCCCTTGGTCTCGTGATACATATTCTGTGCCCCCAGGGAGACCGGGGAGCCCTTGACGGCTGCGGCCACGGCATCCAAATACACGGTCGGAGGGCAAACGGCCAAATCAACGTTCGACGGCACTTCACCAATCCGAGCAACCAAGTCAGTGGCCAACGCCACGGCCCCCGCCCGGTCCAGGTTCATCTTCCAATTGCCTGCAATGAAAATTCGTCGCATGTCGTGTTCCGCCGAAAATGTTTGAGGACAGTCACTAGCCGAACGCTGCGACTGCTGCTAAGTCATTGTTCTGTAATGCTTTAAGAGACCCGCTGTGGGGTGCACGAGAAATGCACTTTCAATACCCTGTGGAGCATTCCGGGGTGCATTTTGGGCCATGGTTGGGGTGAGTATACCAATGCTGGCAATTGCCGACTATGGCCAGTGGCAGAACGCATAACGGCATTACGCGGCATAACGGTACCGCAGAGGGTGACCGAAAGGTGTCATCCGGGGAAGCAGATCAGTTGCCGGCGGCCTGTCGCGCTTTCACGAGTTGTTCTTGGCAGTCTTTGAGGTAGCCATCAATGCTGGTTTTCTTGATCGCCTGCTCATAATGTCCGATGGCTCGCTTCGGCTCTTGCAGCGCGAGATACGTGTCCGCCATGGACTTGTGCCAGAAGTAAGCCAACAGGTCGTTCCGCGCTTCTGGCCCGGAATTCTCGGCATTCGCCAGTGCCTCAAGAGCCTTGGGAGAATTGCTCGCCCGCTGCCAGGCAACCGCCGCGTCTTTGTAATGAGCCGCAGCCAGGTTGGGTTGATCGGTCGCCAACTTCTCGAACTTCTCCGCCAAAGCGGCTTCGTCTTGCCGCTGCACTTCTGCGAGTCGCGTCGTGAGTTCCCCTCGCCGTGTGGGGTTGGGCTCGGCACGGCGATAGATCTCCTCCAGCGCATACAGCGCCGGCTTGCTGCGAGGGTTCTCATTGAGCTTGGCCTCGTAGATCTTGATCGCCTCGGCGGTCTTACCCCGTTCGTGGACAAATGCGGTCAGGGCCCTTGCTGTCAGGGACTTTTCTGTGGAACTCTCGCCATGTTCAAAAATGAAATCCACGGCCTTGAGCATCTGATCAATCTCCGGCAGCTGCCGATAGGACTGCATCAAAGCGCGATACGACTTGACCTGCAACTTCGGATCGTCCGAAAGCTCAATCGCCGCTTCGAACGGAGCCCGGGCTTCGGCAAACTGGCGGGCGTTGTAGAGTTTGGCCCCCGCGCTATAGGCTTCTTGGGCAGTACGGTACTGCGCGAGAGTCTCTGCCGGGTTCCACAGATTGGCGACCAGCAACGCAGCGATCGTCAGCGCTTGGAACGGTACGGATGCCGCGGTTCGACAATACATGATCATGCCTCCGAGAAACGGGGGAGAAGGACTCCTCAAGCTATCCGCTTCCGCGGCCTGTGAACAGCAGCTAGTGCACCGTTACACCTGAAAATTGGGTGGCACAGCTTGTCTGCCAGTGTTTTGACCTTAGGTAAGTCTCCGAGTTTCAAGCGTTGACACGGCACTAGGCAAGATTGCACAAGATCGCAAGATTGTGCGGTCAGGCCGGTAGAACGTTCGACATACAAAGAAGAAGGGCCGTTCGAGGCGGGAATCTCGAACGGCCCTGTGCACTTTGCGGGATTTAGAGGTGCGCTGACTGAGGGAGTGCCAGCGAAATCAGGAGGGTAGTGCTCTTCCTTAACTGGAGAATTCGTATTTGCTCTTCATGAAAACAAGGAGGGAAACCAATGGGCCTGGCGGCCGCAACAAACTCAAACAAAGGCGGCCGTCTGACGGCGGGACGTCTGACGTACCGATTGATAAAGCTTTCGTAGTTCGTCCATATCGCGACGCATGGCATCGGCCAGAAATCGCTCAGAGCTGGCGTCGGCGGATTCCCACTGCTCGCAACAACTGCTGAGGTGGTCCAGGATATCTCGCATCCAGAGGAAAGTAGAACGACGATCCATGGCGGGGGCTCTTTTCGAACGTTTGGGTCGGGGCCATCTTGGTTGAATCAGGCTTAATGCACCTGCCGTGCCAAAACCGAATCGCCGTCTTGTGAATTCCTGGCAATAGACCGTAAGTCTAATGGAAGCAGGGCCTTGAGGAATTTCCTCCGAGCTCGCCACGGGGATTGTAATCCGGTTGGAAAATGTAAATCTTACCAATCAAGGACCCTGGAATACGAATCTGCCAAGGTGCCGAGTTCGATAAGTCCGACTGCGCAGCATTGCCCGTCAGGCGACAGGCGTACCCGAGGCCCTCACCTGGACATGACAAGCTGCTAGCGACAAGTCGCGAGCGAGGCCACCCAACCAGAAATTCAAGCGTTCGCAGCACTAAGGCGTAAAGTCGTCCGACGTCTTGAGCGTCAGGGCGAATTGGGCCAGCAAGTCCGCTGCGTGGTCCAGGTCTGCCAGCGAGACCACTTCCACAGGGCTGTGCATATAGCGATTGGGAATGCTGACCAGGCCGGTCGCGACGCCAGCGCGACTGATCTGGATGGCATTGGCATCCGTTCCCGTTGCCCTCCCCGAGGCACAAAGCTGATAGGGAATCTCTTGGTTGGCAGCCGCTTCGCGGATTCGGTCCACCACCTTGGGATTCATGTTGGGACCGCGATACACCACCGGTCCTTGGCCCAAGTTGACTTCGCCCTCTTGCTTCTTGTCGATAGTAGGGCAGTCCGTAGCGTGGGTGACATCGACGGCAATGGCGACTTGCGGATCAATGGCGAACGCGCTGGTTCGGGCTCCCCGCAGACCAATCTCTTCTTGCACGGTCGACGCCGCGTAGACACCACAGGTGACGCCCGCGGCCTTGGCTCTGCGCAATCCTTCGACCACAACCCAAAGCCCGGTCTTGTCATCCATGCCAGGGCTGTAGGCCAGCCCACTCTTGAGTTCGCGGTAGCCTAATTCGAAGGTCACCGGATCGCCCACTTGCACCCAAGGTTCGGCTTCTTCCCGTGTGGCGGCCCCGACATCCAGCCACATGTCTTTGATTTGCACTACTTTGCGACGTTCTTCGTCATTCAATAGGTGGATCGGTTTGCGGGCAATGATTGCCGGCACCGGACCATCGGAACCCCAGATCGTAAGCCGCTGCCCAATCAACATTTGCGGATCCCAGCCGCCGATTGGGAGTACGGACACAAACCCTTCTTTGTCAATGTGCTGAACAATCAGGCCAATCTGGTCGCAGTGGCCAGCCAGCATCAATCGTTGCTCGGCATCAGGATTGGCAACTACCGTCAAATTGCCGTGCAGGTCCGTACGGATCTCGTCCGCGAACGACTCGGCGTATTTGCGTACCACGTCTTGAACCGGACGCTCGAAGCCAGAGGGACTGGGGGTTTCGAGAATGTCCTTGAGAAACTGATGGGCGGAAGCTTCCACGGGAGTCCTTTCTTGAATCACAGCATAGAATCAATGGTCACTAGCTGCCGTAAACAAGAAGCGTAACACTCCGCAGCGCCGTTGGCTATCCTGCTAAGGTTTGCCAGGACCAGGCTTCCGCCCAACCGCCACCAGCGACATACCTGGCACCGGCAGCACGTACTCCAAAGCTCGGACCAACAGCATCCATCGGTCAAACCAGATCATCTGCCGAGGGCTCAGTTGTTTCTGTCGAAACAGCCGTCCGGCGACCAACCAACTTAGCGTTCCGGCTTTGTTGAATTGTTCGAGATGCTGCACCTCAAAGCCTGCCTGCTCGAGCTTCGTCCGCAATTCAACTTTCGTATAACGCCGCTGATGTCCGAGTGATTCGTCCAGCGACGAAAACAAACCAGGGCAAGCCGGCACAATCACCACTGTATGCCCGCCCTGCTGTAATACCTGAAAGAAGCGTCTCAGTGCTTGCTGGTCGTCAGCAAGTCGATCCATCTGATTGACGCACAACACGGTATCGGGCAGCGCTGTATCAGATATATCCGGCTGTCCTGTATCCCGCAGTTGTTGCTGTTGCAACCGTCCGCAGATATCGGCCAGATCCGCTTGACCATCAACAACCTGGACATGGGGTAAATGCCTGAACCGATCGTGCAGTCTTGCCAGGTACAACGGATCATGATCGACCAGCGTCAGGCGATCGCAATCCAGCAGCAAACGAGACAAGTTGCCAATGCCAGCCCCGGCGTGCAACACTCGTTTACCCATGAACGAGTTGACCTTCTTGAGAACCCAGCGGTTGTAGCGATTCGCCTTGGCCATGGCGGTGAGTACATAGAACCCGCGATGCTCGGTGAAGCGGGTGCTGAACCATCCGCAGCGCAAAATCTCCCAGACCGCTTTGACGGCATCCACAGCGCCGATCTTCTTGCCTTCGTCGTAGCTTCGCCCGTTGTAGCTAATGGGGACCTCGTAGATGCTGGCTCCCCATTGTGCGAGTCGAGCGGTGAGTTCCGGCTCCAGGTTGAAGGTATTGGACGTGAGCCGAAGATTGCGGAGCGTGTCCGCCCGAACCATCTTGTAACACGTTTCCATGTCGGTGAGATTCAGGTTGTTGACCATGTTCGAGAAAGTGGTCAACGCCTGGTTCATGACACTATGCCAAAAGCCGAGGACCTTGCGTGACCGACCGG
>CALOEH010000055.1:0-19837 GCA_942492195.1 uncultured Planctomycetia bacterium
CGGCTGAACCAATACACAAGTATAAAGTCCTTTTTGTCATCAGTGCTGGGAATCAGCTCGATGATATTCCAATCGCGATATCAAAAGCTGAATTTGATGCGTTGAATCAGAGCGAACGCGAAAAGCTAGTTGTCGAGGCCCTCTATCAGGAATCGCGACATCGCCGGATGTTGTCGCCAGCGGAATCCATCAACGGGTTGACCGTCAACGCGACAAATCACGATTCAAGTGGCGATGCTGACTCAGGACGGCTGTTTGAGTGCTATGATTGGCCGCTGCCGAGTCCGATATCGTCCTTTGGAAGCGGTTATCGCCGATCCATCAAACCGGAAGTGGTGTTTCCTGGGGGACGAGTGCTCTACGACTTTGCTCTCGCTGGAAACAGCGTCGAATGCAGGCCAAATCGACGACGCCCAGGGCACCAGGTTGCCGCCCCGGGAACAGCACCAGGCGATGGAGACAAGACGTCATATTCCCGCGGGACAAGCAACGCGGCTGCACTGGTGACAAGAAGTCTTGGCCTTGCGTATGAAACTCTCACCGAACTGATGGACGAACAAGCCAGCGACGTGCCTGTTGATCCGTACTTATCCCTGCTTTTGAAAGCCTTAGTCGTCCACTCAGCGAATTGGGACAGGGTCGGCAAACGCTTGCGAGGAATCCTTTCGACGCATCATGATGCACTTGCGACCAAGCATGCTGTAAGTCGTTGGTTGGGATACGGCGAACCCGAAATCAATCGAATGCTCGAATGCACGAAACAGCGTGCGACGGTCCTAGGCTTCGGATCGCTCATCGAAGAGCAGGGCCACAAGTTTTCCATGCCGCTTCCCGCAGGACTCGGATCACGAAAGGACGTGCGACGATTGACGGTCACTCTCGCCTGGTTCTCACCAATCGTATCGACCAACCAGAAGTATCGTGCCGCACGGTTATGGTTTGACATGCTCGGCAATCGACTTGCCAGCAATCGCCAGGACGCCGATTGGAACGCGGTTCGACGCGGCACGGTGCAGCACGAGGTCTTTGAAGGCGATCAGGCCATCGCAATCACGAGCGGCGAATCGATCCGTGTAAAAGTCAGCTGCAAGTCCGACGCCGCGAAGGTTCAAACCCCGATCCATTACGGGCTGGCCGTGTCGTTAGAAGTGGCCGAGGGCATCGACATTTCAATTTACGACGAAGTGCGTGCGGCGCTTGCGATCCGGCCGAAAGTTGATATTCGCAATCCCACCGAATAACAATACCGTTTTCAACAAGAATCCTGAATGGCTCATGAGATCAAGTCACCAAAGTAGGTGGTTGAAGTGACAGCGCCTTGCCCTTGTCGGCCACAATCCGCCGCTGGTGGTCGGTGAGCAAGATGCGTTTCTCGCTATGTGTCAAGCCAACACTTGGTCCGCTGGAGGGCTCTTGGGACTGAGGTTCGCCAAATTCAATATCGAAAACGGAGCGCTCGTCAGCCACTTGCCAAGTTTGATGTCCGAGATCGTTATGTTGGCCAAGTCTTATGTCTGAGCCATGACAGGAATAATGTCCGAAGGCGTCGTAAGTCCTTATTCTCCGACGCTCGTCGTGACACCCCTATTGTCCGCCACCACGTGTGGTGTGGGACATAATAATTGTCAATTCAGACATAAAAGTTGTCACGCTGGGACATAATACTTGTCAACGGGCGCGCTTGACGCCCACGTGTTTGGGGTGACGAGACCGAAGCGCGACAGATCCAGGCGTGAATCAGGCCCGGTCCTTGCGCAGGAACTCTGGCCCGCGCACGGTTGTCGATCGGTGGCGCAGTTGCAGAGGTCTTCACCACCGCCTGCAATTTGACTGCGGGCTGAGCCGCGTAAATTTGTCCAACCTCTCGTAGCTCTAGGCACTGGAACTCACGTCGTTTGATATGACTGACTCAGTCGGCCGTTGCTGACAAATGACGGTTCGTCATGTGTAAGTAAATCACTGTTCGTCAGCCGCCAAACGTCGTCAGTTTGAGGACGCTTTCGCCACCCAGAACTGGGAGCGGTCTGTTCCACCTCCAGCAGATCACGCATCCGCTTCCAGCTGAAGTCGATGTAACCGCCTGCAGCAAGGAATCTGCGAAAATCGCATCGGTCTCAAGCTTCTCGGTCAGTTTGCAGCGTCCCACTGAGGATGGTTCGTCCTGTCCGAGCACTTGAGGCTGCCACGTCAACAATCATGGGGAAGCCACGTGTGTTGCGCGTCCACCGGGCTCCGCATGCCATATGCTCCACGCTGGAGCACGTGGGTGTAGATCACCGATGTTGAGACATCCTTGTGGAGTAGTTTTTGTACCGTATCCCGTTGCCGGATTCGAGCAACTGGATGGCAAAGGAATGCCGTAGCGCGTGACAGGTCACTCGAATTCTTAACTTAAACCAACCTGCTGGGCCGCTGATTTCACGGCACCGCAAGCGCGCTTTCGTGTACATGATGGCGACCCAGTCGGCCAGTTCTGGGACGGCGCAACAACTGCTCCGAGGCAAACACGAATTGCCACTCAAGCTAGCGCGTGCGGCGACTTACTCTCCAATGCCGCGGGTAGTTCGCCCCGGGCGACGCCACGATCAACGTCTCTGGCATGCAACTCGGCTCGCCACGCGAACTGCTGGTTAAATCGCTCGATCAGCGAGCGGAACCGCTCGGTCATTGTCGCCCTTCGCCAGACGCACGGTCAATTGCCGCCGGTCAAGTCTGGCAATACCGCGCCAACCTCGGTCGAGATTCTGGGCGGAGAAGCCATTTGAAGCTAAACTGCCAAAGAAACTTTACCCCGACGGCTGGAAAGCATCGCAATCGAAGGTGGTATCTTGATCAAAAGGTGCTTTCCTGTTGGGTTGATGGCACTTTGGCGGACCAAAGCTGCAGAAGAAGCTCTTGCACTTGTTGGGGTGTGCGGCAGCGCAGAGCCAACTCGGCGATCACTTGCGCATCATGAGTCCGAATGCGCCGCAAAGCATCACGCACAGCAGCAGATCGATCCGGACTCAAGCTTAGTTCCCGGACCCCCAGCCCAATCAGAAGGCAAGCGAAGCCTGCATCTCCGGCCTCCTCACCACATACGCAGACCGGGCATCTCTGCTTATCAGCAGCATCGACAACTTGTTTGACTGCTCTCAAAACTGCAGGGTGCATGGCAGTGAAACTGCCGGTTGCTTCTTCCATGCCGCGATCCGCCGCGAGCATATACTGCGTCAGGTCATTGGTGCCGATCGCCAGAAAATCAGCTAGCTCGATAATCTCATCTAGGGCATACAATGCCGCGGGGGTTTCGATCATCGCCCCAATGGGAGGTCTTCGTAGAAAACCAAGTTCCTCGACAACGTCATCAACGGCATTGATGGCTCGGGAAAAATCGTCGCTGCCAATTACCATCGGAAACAGGATGCGCACGTCAGACGACTGGGCGACATGCAAGATGGCCCGCAACTGCCTCTTGAGAAGACTCTGTTCGGCCAGAGAGAATCGCAATCCGCCGCAAACAAAGGCTGGCGTGCTGTTCCGATTCTTCCAGCAGGAGAAATGGGGGCAGTTTGTCACCGCCCAAGTCGAATGTTCGAATAACCAAGGGGAGGCCTTCAAGCCCCTTCGCCATCTTGTCGTAGATGTCCGCCTGCAACTCAAACGTCGGACGCTCGTGCGATTCGAGAAACAGAAACTCGGTACGGAACAAGCCTGCGCCGTTGAGATGATGTTCGCCAATTCGTGCAATCTCCTCCGGGCGCCCAATGTTGGCTAGCAGAGTGATCTCCGTGCCATCCTGGGTAACGGAGGGGAGATGTTCTTTGCTGGAAATCTCTGACACGCGATTATCGTGCTGCTGTTTCCGTTTTGCGAAACTCTCCACTTCCAGTTGAGAGGGCATGATCCCCACGCTGCCTGACTCGCCGTCCACAAGCAGTTGCATGCCTGGTTGAATCTGTGTGGCAATGTTGGGGATTCCCATGATTGCTGGAATCCCTAAGCTACGGGCAACGATTGCGGTGTGGCTAAACTTCCCCCCGTGTTCCGAGATGATCGCAACCACTCCAGATTTTGCGAGTTCGACAATCTCCGATGGCAACAATTCGTAAGCGACAATCACGGATCCGGGCGGGAGCGGAGTGTTCGCCCAAGGTAGGCAACCTCGCAGATGCCTGGTCATGCGACGCCCTACATCGCGTACATCCTGTTCGCGTTCACGAAAACAGGGATCGTTGAGGTGCTGGAACCGTTCGACAAAGTCACGAACGACTGAGTCAAGTGCCTGTTCCACATTGACACATTCACGGCCCACATGTTGCTTGACCACGGCAGCTATCTCATTCGCCATAGAGATGTGGGCAGACAGGATCGCCGCGCTTCTTAGGAGTCTGGGGTCATTCAGCGCAGTCTGTTCGATGAGCATCAACTCTCGGCTGGACTGGGCCAACGCGTCATCGATTCTCTTGCACTCCGCTTCGACTTCGGCACGCGTTATGGCATGATCTGGCAACTCGATCCTTCGTTCGAGTTCATAATTATAGACCGTGGCGATTCCACTCGCGTAGCCGGGCGAAACTGCGGTTCCTTCCAAATGTAACACGTCGAGTGTTCTCCTTGTTCGTAGTGAGCCTCTAATTTCAGCCGCGGTATGGATCTGCTGGATGGCTTGATGTTCGGTTCGTCCCTCCACTGGACTGCTTCGCTTACAGCACTTCGGAACCACCTCAACATTCGTTAGGCAAAGAGGCTATGCGAGCTGGTTAGCTGGGATCGCCCCAACAAATCGATATCGGTAAACCTCGGCCTCGTGCTTGAGAGCGTAGAGCGCAACCGTGCCACCAGAATCGATTGGAACGTGGCCGCAATCTTCGTGTGAACGAAATGCTCGTTCGCCAAAGAACCAAACCACATCAATGGGAAGTTGCGAGGGATGCGCAAAGCAACATTCTTGATGACCATCGTAGGGGCCACCTACGAACTGGATGTCAAGTACGCGCATCTGATCCACCTCGACGGTAATACTTGACTTCATCGGGGGGGCGCCTTCCCAGGAAGACTCGCCGAGCCTCCCACGTCAACAGATTGGGTGCCCTTAAAGTGGGCACGCACAAGCTCAATCTGCGCGTCGAGCAATGCCTTCTTGGGAACCACAGCATTTGCAATGTTCTGAATCTGCATCCTGGCGTACATGGACTCCTGAGCGCTCGGGTTCGATGCCATCAGATTCTGATAAAGCTCTAGCGCAGAGGGCAGGTCGTGGTTCGTGTAATGCGCGAGATACGCTGCCGCAAACTGTCGACCAGCCTCGGTATGTTCGGCGTCATTCTTCATGGGTCACCTTTCGAATGGGACAGAAGTGTGATCAGTGAGTTTCTACGCGACGTTGCATTCGTCCAAGTTTACGTCTGGCCTCACATTTTACGTTCACCAATGGTTCGGCCATCGCTAACACAACTTGCAGATCTACCGTCGCTTTATCGTTCTCTCCGGCAGCAGAATAGACCAAAGCACGATTGAACAACGCCATGGCTTTCAAGTCTGACGGGATGTCCGCCAAACTAATGGTCGCCGTATAATCTTCGATCGCACCTTGGTTGTCGTGAGAAACAGCGCGTTGCATGCCCCGTCGGTAGAGTGACAATCCCTTACCTCGTGTGGATAAGTGACCATGCAACCAATGAAGAATTCTCATAGTTCACGCTCTTTCCGTCTCAGTGGATTCCCTGGTGCAACTAACGTTTCATCGACGTTCCATTGCGATTCTGCTTCTGCTTTCGAACCGTCGCTACAGATTCGAATTCCTCGCATCGCTGACGTACGGATTTGTATGGCGTACCGTCCGTTGGCAGGTACCTTTCGGCTCGAACGAACCAAAATGCCAAGCCGCCTGAATTATGGGCAGGCGTTCGCGAAGCTCCTGCTGCCCGCACGCCAAGAGATCCCTTTCGACCGGTTTTCTGCCAGCCCCGACGTTCCATGATCATACGTACCAGTACCCCGATTGCCTGTCGGAAACGCGTATTTCGTTGAGCATGCGCGCCACCTAAAAACTCATTGATGTCGGGCAGTGACTCTAGCTCTCGGATTACACCCGCCAATGGTGCCCGCTCGTGGTGCAGTTCGGATTCTTCCATTCGCCTCTGGCGGCCACTGTCCGCAAAGAACTCAAGAATGCTGTCGAAAGGTTGATCTGAATCATTCACAACGTCAGAGAATGTCTTCCCTTGCGAATCTTCCAAGAAGTCATCTCGCGTGACTCGGGACTTTTCCATATCGCCAACTCCAGGCTCTTTTGGACCAGTTGCAAGTATTGCACATACAAATATTGTACCTCCGTAATCGGTAACTGCAAGAACCATAAGTGCCTTGTGGACTGTTCGGCAACCAAGCGAGGGCGGAAGCATGGTGCTAAAGCGTGAAGGAGTCTGATGATATCGCATCCCGAATGATCGTCGTCATTCGCCATCATTTGCCAGCAAATCTCGTCCCTGTGGGACAGCAAGTGCTCCGGTCTGGACGCCTTTGAACATGCCAGGGTGGTATCCAACAAGAGCGAAGAGCTTTGTTTGGGGAATTGCCAGTACCCGGCGATCCTGTTCGCCCCTATACTTGAGGGTCACGCTCTTGCTGCATTTCACGGCTCAAGAGCAGAAGGAGCGCTATGTGCAAATTTCCGATTTTTCGGAAAGATTTAGGCGTTGGATGCCCTGGACGCATTCCGCCGATCTGAGTTTGTTGCTTAACAACATTGCGGATGAACCACCGCTTCGGGCCGAACTTTTCAGCGTCGAACACCTGGAGAAGCACGCTCAGGCAATCGCTGCGTCGCATCGCCTTGCCGAGGGTCCCTCGCGTGACAAACTGTTGCCGCGTCTCGACGAGAACGAGCGGGTTCTGATCCGGACGTATGATCTCGTTACGGAAGCCGCCGAGCAGAATCGCCGCATCGAGCCGGCCGCTGAATGGCTATTAGACAATTTCTATTTGGTCGAAGAGCAAGTCCGCGCAATTCGGCGACTCCTTCCGCCGTCGTATAGTCGCGAGCTCCCCCGGTTGGGGAGCGGTCCAGCCGCCGGGTTCCCGCGAGTTTATGGAATTGCCCTGGAACTGATTGCTCACGTTGATGGGCGTGTCGACGCTGCCAGTCTGCACGGCTTCATTGCGTCCTATCAGTCTGTTGAACCACTCAAGCTTGGTGAACTTTGGGCGCTGCCGCTGATGCTGAGATTGGCGCTCATCGAGAATCTGCGAAGGGTCGCTGTGCGGATTGCTTCCGCTCGGCGTGACCGTGACCTCGCAACGGATTGGGCGGAGCGCATGGTCGCTGTGGTGGAGCAGAAGCCCACCGACCTGATCCTTGTGCTGGCTGATATGGCACGGGCCGAACCGCCGTTGTCGGGTGCGTTTCTTGCAGAAATGACTCGGCATTTGCAGGGGCAGAACCCGAACTTTGCCTTCGCGAATAGCTGGCTGGAACACCGCCTTGCCGATCAGGGAGCGACAACGGAACAACTCGTACGGGCCGAGGGACAAGCTCAAGCGGCTGATCAGGTTTCGATTGGCAATAGTATCAATAGCTTGCGGTTCTTGAATTCGAATGATTGGCGCGAATTCGTCAGTCAGCACAGCCTGGTCGAGCAGACATTGGCCGGGGATCCGCCAGGCATCTACGCTCAAATGGACTTCGCGACACGCGACCGTTACCGGCATGCCGTCGAAGGTATTGCCCGGCGTAGCCGCCTGACGGAATACGAAGTAGCGCGTAAGGCAGTGCAGTTGGCGGAGAACAAGTCTCGCGACAAGCCCCACGATCGCGCGGCCCACGTAGGCTACTATCTGGTCGACCGCGGGCGACCGGTGCTGGAGCGTTTGGCTGAGATGCGGCTTTCTTCAGCGGTTGTGCTGGATAAGCTGCGGCGGCATTTCCCGCTCAGTTGCTACCTTTTTACGATCGGCCTCGCAACATGCACGGCCACGCTGCTGTTCCTCCTCTGGTCGCTGCGTCATGAAGTTGGCTGGCTGGGTTTGGTCCTGTTGATCGTACCGACGCTGGTTTGCGCTTCAAACTTTGGATTGGCGTTGGCCAACTGGTTGGCGATGCAGTTTCTCAGTCCGCAATCGTTACCGCGCATGGACTTTGACCACGGGATTCCACCGGAGCATCGTACATTGGTGGCGGTACCGACCATGCTCACCAGTGCGGCGGGAATTGAGCACTTGCTAGATGGTTTGGAAGTACGGTATCTCGCGAATCGCGACGCGAGTTTGCACTTTGCATTGGTCACCGACTTTGTTGATGCCCCGACAGAATCTCTTCCCGATGACATAGAACTGGTACGTCTCGCGCGTGATGGGATTGTGCGGTTGAATCACAAATACGGTGCTGCCCGCACGGACATATTCTATCTCTTTCATCGCGACCGCCGCTGGAATGCCCAAGAAGGCGTCTGGATGGGCTACGAACGCAAGCGCGGGAAACTTGCCGATCTGAATGCCACGCTACGGGGCGCGAAAGGCCGCTTCTCGACCGTCATCGGCGAGACCGCGATCTTGCCGAGCGTGCGAAACGTGATCACGCTGGATACTGATACGCACTTGCCGCGCGATACGGCACGCCAAATGGTGGGCACGCTGGCACATCGACTGAACCGACCGGTTTATGATGTCGAGCGCCGTCGAGTGACGGACGGCTACACAATCTTGCAACCAAGGGTCGGCGTTAGCCTGCCCACTACCCAGCGGACGCGCTTTGTTCGGATCTATTCGGAAGACGCAGGTGTCGACCCGTACACTCGCGTTGTTTCCAACGTGTACCAGGATCTCTTTGCCGAAGGTTCGTTCATTGGCAAAGGAATCTACGATGTCGACTCCTTCGAGCAATGCGGCGGTGATTTCCCCGAGAACGCGATCCTGAGCCATGACTTGATTGAAGGGGCATATTGCCGGTCGGCGTTGCTCAGTGACGTCACGCTGTACGAAGAGTACCCAGCGCGCTATGCGGCGGATGTTGCCCGTCGGCACCGATGGATGCGTGGAGATTGGCAGATTGCCGCCTGGACTCTTCCCTGGGTTCGAGGGAAGTCAGGGAAGCCTGTTCGGAACCCAATCTCGGCTCTTTCGAGGTGGAAGATCTTTGACAATTTGCGTCGCAGTCTGGTGCCTACGGCCATGCTGCTCGTACTGCTCATTTCTTGGGGCATTTCGCCAGCGATGGCATTTGCAGCTTCGTTGTTCTTAGCGTCCGTCGTCCTGCTTCCGATCCTGATCTCCGCGGCAACCGACTTGTTTCAAAAACCGGTCGATCTCCGTTGGCACCTGCATTGGCGCATGACGCTGCAGTCAATGGTACGACCGCTGGCGCAGGGTGTGATGGTGTTCGTGCTTTTGCCTTACGAAGTTCATGTCTGCTTGGATGCAATTGGGCGGACGCTCATACGCATGATCTGGACCAAACGACGATTGCTCGAATGGAAGACGTCCAGCGACTCAGAGAAGGGCTCTGACGGCAGTCCCGAGGTTGCATTTCGATTGATGGGATTCGGGCCCGCGTTGGCAGGATCGACGCTGTTATTGCTCACCATTTTCCATCCTCAAGTGCTGCCGTTCGCGGTGCCTTGGATCGCCGCCTGGATTGCGTCCCCTCTCATTGCCTGGTGGTTGAGTCAACCGATTCCCGTACCAGAGTTGCGTCTCTCCGGCGGCCAGCATCGCTTTCTTGAGAAGCTCTCACGAAGAACCTGGAGGTATTTTGAAGCGTTTGTCACGGCCGAAGAAAACTGGTTACCGCCGGATAATATCCAACAGAATCCGGAACTGGTGATCGCGCCTCGTACGAGTCCGACTAATATCGGAATGGCCCTGGTTGCGGATCTAGCGGCCTATGATTTCGGTTACTGCTCCGCGGCGCAATTGATCGAGCGAACCGAGCGTACGCTGCAAACCATGTCGAAACTGGAACGCTGTCAGCGGCATTTCTTCAACTGGTACGACACACGGACGCTCGAACCTCTGCATCCGCGTTATGTTTCGACCGTGGATAGCGGCAATCTGGCAGGGTACCTGCTGGTGCTCGGCAGTGGCTACATAGAACTGAGCGAAGCAAGCGTCTTGCCTTCGCGCATGTTCGGCGGATTGCGAGATACGTTGCGCGTGCTGCTAGACGTTGCCCAAGACGCCAGGCCGGCGGTTGGGGCTGAGATGCTGCGTAAGATCGAGCGGCAAATCGAAAGCTTAGAGCAGGTGCCGCGATCCATCGAAGCCGCCAATGCCGCTCTATCCCGAATGGCGCTCGTGGCGTCAGAACTTGCCACGGTTAGGCCCGAGGATCGTGAACTTGCCTGGTGGACTCACGCCTATGAGCAATCCTGCAAACTACATCAAGCCGATCTTTGGCACATCGCAACTTGGCTTGTGGTGCCGTCACCTCCGGACGGCATCTGGGGGGCGGGTCCGAATCAAGACTCAAAGGTGTCGACCGAGCTTCGCGAAATCCTCCATGCCCTGGACCATGCTCCCTCGCTGCATTGCATTGCCGATTCATGCAAGAGGGCACTCCCTCTAATCCATTCCGCAATGCTCAATGCTCCACTTGAATGGAACGACTGGCTTCATCAGATCAAGGCCGCGCTTGCTTTGGCCGCCCAGCGAGCTCACGAACGCATCGACGTTTGCGAACAGATCGCTGTTCAGTGTCGTGAGCTGGCGAATATGGACTTCGAACTGTTGTACGACTCCACACGCGATCTGTTTGCCGTCGGCTATAACGAGAGCGAGCGAAGACTCGATGCGAGTTTCTACGATTTGCTCGCCTCTGAAGCAAGGCTCTGCAGCTTCGTCGTAATCGCCCAAGGGAAATTCGGCCAAGAACACTGGTTCGCACTGGGACGCCTGCTCACGAGTTCGGGCAACGTGCCTGCGCTCTTGAGTTGGAGCGGCTCGATGTTCGAGTACTTGATGCCGCTGCTGGTGATGCCCAACTATACGAACACGCTGCTGGACCGCACCTATCAAGCCGTCGTCCTACGGCAGATCGAGTACGGGCGGCAACGCGGCGTACCGTGGGGAATCTCTGAGTCGGGCTACAACACAATCGATCTGCACAATACCTATCAATACCGCGCATTTGGAGTTCCTGGGCTAGGGCTAAAACGAGGCTTGGCAGAAGATCTCGTGATTGCACCCTACGCCGCTGCGCTGGCCCTCATGGTCGCTCCGGAGGCAGCATGTCAGAACCTCGAACGCTTGGCGGCCGACGGCCAGCAAGGTGACTATGGCTTCTTTGAGGCAGTCGATTACACTTCGTCGCGCGTGCCTCCTGGCGCTGATCGCGTTACGGTGCGGCAGTTCATGGCGCATCACGAAGGCATGAGCCTGCTGTCGCTCGCGTATGTGGTTCTGGATAAGCCCATGCAGCGCCGCTTCCTTGCAGATCCAATGCTACGGGCGGCCGATCTGTTGCTGCAAGAACGCGTGCCCAAGGCAACTTCGCCTGTCTACCCACATGCAAGCGAAGCGAGTGCGACACGTCTGGCCTCTGCTGAAGAAGCCGGCACAATGCGGGTGTTCAAAGATCCCAACAGCGCGGCAGTGGAAGCCCACTTGTTGTCCAATGGTCAGTATCACGTTGCCGTAACGAGCGCCGGCGGAGGGTATAGCCGCTGGCGAGACCTAACGGTTACCCGATGGCGCGAGGATGCCACCCGCGACAACTATGGTAGTTTCTGCTACCTGCGCGACATGGATAGCAGAGCCCACTGGTCCAATACTTGGCAACCAACGAAGAGTCGCGGGAGTTCCTACGAGGCGATATTCACGCAATCGCGCGCTGAGTTTCGCCGCATGGACGATGAGATTGAAACCTATACGCAGATCAGCGTCTCGCCCGAAGACGATCTCGAACTGCGGCGCGTGACGCTCACAAACCGCTCGGAGGTGCCTCGTAGAATCGAGATCACCAGTTATGGAGAGATTGTGCTGGCGACGCAGGCCCAGGACGAGGCACACCCGGCATTCAGCAACCTGTTTGTTCAGACCGAACTCGTCCGAGATCGCCAGGCAATATTCTGCACGCGCCGCCCTCGATCGGCCGAAGAGCAACCTCCCTGGATGACGCACATGATGGCGGTGCGGGGCGAAACAGTCGGAGAACCCTCCTACGAAACTGACCGAATGAAGTTCGTAGGGCGAAATCGTTCGCTGTGTTCCCCTCAAGCTCTGGACGAAACATCGCCGCTTTCCAATACCGACGGTCCAGTGCTCGATCCAATTGTCAGCATTCGCCAGACGGTGCTCTTACAACCGAACAAGGCTGTTCAAGTCGATATCGTCACCGGCGTGGCCGAATCTCGCCAGCGGGTCGAAATGCTGACGGAGAAATACAGCGATCCTAGCTTGGCCGACCGCGTCTTTGACCTCGCCTGGACCCATGGCCACGTTTTGCTTCAGCAGCTCGGTGCGTCCGAAGCGGATGCTCAGGTTTACGGTCGTTTGGCAGGTTCCATGATTTACGCTTCGGCACTCCGCCGGGCTAACGCGAACATCCTTGTTCGGAATCGGCAAGGTCAGTCAGGTCTATGGGGCTATGGTATTTCCGGCGATCTACCAATTGTACTTGTGAGAATTCGTGACCACGATCGCGTTGCACTGGTAAAGCAGTTGTTGCAGGCTCACTCCTACTGGCGTCAGAAGGGACTCTTTGTCGATCTGGTAATTTGGAACGAAGATGACTCGGTCTATCGTCAGACGCTGCAAGAAACGATCGTGGATCTCGTTAACGCCAGTCCCGAAGCGGCACTCGTTGACCGCCCTGGAGGCGTCTTTGTCCGCCGCGTTGAGCAAATGTCCGATGAAGATCGAACACTCTTGCTGAGTGTGGCACGCATTGTACTGCGAGATGATGGTGGAACCTTGGCGGAACAGGTCGATCGACGTGGGCGACCGGAGATTTCAATCCCTCATCTCAAACCAACGCGTCAACCAGATCAGCCGGCCAACTACCAACCACCCCAACGCGATCTGGCATTCTTTAACGGCCTGGGAGGCTTCAGCCAAGATGGACGTGAATATGTAACGATGCTGGCTGCCGGCCAGACAACCCCCGCTCCGTGGGTCAACGTTATCGCAAATGCACAGTTCGGCACGGTCGTTTCGGAAGTCGGCAGTGCTTACACTTGGGCTGAGAACAGCCATGAGTATCGGCTTACGCCCTGGCACAACGATCCTGTTTCCGACGACAGCGGCGAAGCCATTTATCTGCGCGATGAAGAAACGGGGCAATTTTGGTCTCCAACTCCACAACCAGCTCGCGGACTGAATACGTACCTGATTCGTCACGGATTCGGATATAGCATTTTTGATTATACGGAATGGGGACTCACGACCGAACTGTGCGTTTATGTGGATACCGATGAGCCAGTCAAGTTTTATAAACTCAAGATATCCAATCACTCGGGACGCCCACGCCGATTGTCGATCACCGGCTACTGGGAACTGGTGTTGGGAGACGCGCGCAGCAAGTCATTACTGCACGTTGTTACCGAGACGGACCAAGCGAGTGGTGGCATCTTGGCACGCAACGTGTACAGTCCGGAATTTGGGAACCGAGTGGCGTTTGCTGGTTGTAGCGAAGCCAACTGCACGCTGACCGGCGATCGAACCGAGTTCCTCGGGCGAAATGGAAGTCTCGCCAATCCCTCGGCAATGCGGCGCGTACGACTCTCCGGTCACGTTGGCGCGGGATACGACCCGTGCGGGGCCATTCAAGCACCGCTGACGCTTGAGGATGGACAGGAGCGGACCATCACGTTCATTCTTGGTGCTGCCCGCAGTGTGGAAGATGCCAAGGCATTGACGCAAAGGTTCCGCAGCGTTGATGCCGCTCATCAGGCGATTGAGCGCGTGTGGGACTACTGGAGCCGGACACTTGGGGTGGTCTATTTAGAAACGCCGGATGCCTCGGTGAATTTTCTAGCAAATGGCTGGCTGGTCTATCAGACGCTCGCCTGCCGCATGTGGGCTCGCTCAGGCTTCTATCAATCAGGAGGAGCGTTCGGCTTTCGCGACCAACTGCAGGACGCAATGGCCTTGGTGCATGCCCAGCCACAACTGTTCCGCGAACACTTGCTTCGGGCTGCGGCGCATCAGTTCCGCGAAGGAGACGTGCAGCACTGGTGGCATCCGCCGGTAGGCCGGGGCGTAAGGACGCACTTTTCTGATGACTACCTATGGCTCCCACTAGCCATCTGCCGCTATGTAGGCACAACGGGGGATACCGGTGTCTTGGAGGAGCGGGTCCCCTTCTTGACTTCCCGTCCTTTACGCGACGACGAAGAATCCAACTATGACTTACCGCAGGTTTCGGACGAAATAGGAACACTCTACGAGCATGCCACTCGCGCCATCGAACGTGGGATGCGATTCGGCGAACATGGCTTACCTTTGATGGGCTGCGGCGATTGGAACGACGGAATGAACCTTGTCGGCCAGCATGGCCGCGGTGAGAGTGTTTGGCTCGCGTTCTTCCTATTTCATGTACTCAATCAATTCGCCGATCTGGCCCGCAGATGTGGCGACGTGTCACGTGCCGATCAGTACACCGTTGAAGCGGGTCGGCTCCGTGGAAACATCGACAAGCACGGATGGGATGGCGAGTGGTATCGTCGTGCGTACTTTGACGACGGCACACCTTTAGGGTCATCGGAGAACGAAGAATGCCAGATCGATTCGATCTCTCAGAGTTGGTCCGTGTTGTCCGGCGCTGGTACTAAGGAACGCACCGACAAGGCCGTGGAAAGTGTCGATCGGCGTCTCGTCCGCCGAGACGACAGCCTGATCTTGCTACTCGATCCTCCGTTCGATAAGTCAGATCTCAATCCGGGTTACATTAAGGGCTATGTGCCAGGCGTGCGCGAGAATGGGGGCCAATACACACACAGTGCCATTTGGACAGTCATGGCTGCTGCCGCTCGTGGAGACGCCGTGCGCGCTTGGGAGTTATTCGCACTGATCAATCCCGTTTCGCACGGCGCGACCGCATTGGATATCTCTAAGTATCGCGTTGAGCCCTACGTTGTGGCCGCGGACGTCTACGGAGTCCCTCCCCACACCGGCCGAGGAGGTTGGACGTGGTACACAGGATCGGCAGGCTGGATGTACCGGCTGATCGTCGAGTCTTTGGTCGGGCTGAATGTGGAAGCGGACAAGCTGCGCATCACCCCTTGCTTGCCGGCGGAATGGGATACGTTCCAGATCCACTACCGCTACCGGCAAACGTTCTATCACATTACGATCCACCCTGGAGATTTCGATTCAGGCACCTCGCATTTCGAACTGGACGGCGATCGGATCTTAGAAGACTTCATCACACTCATCGACGATGGCCAAGACCATCATGTCGACGTGACGAGCGAGGCTGCTGCAATGATGACGGAGGAATAATTGCTAAGACTCGGACGCAGCAGAAGTACGATTACCGGTTTCGTGACTTTGTCCGAACGACAGGGGGACATCGGACATGCTACCCAACAAGTCGTTCCTCTTTCCAGCTGCTCCAATACGGGTTTGATTTCGACGGACCCGACAAGATGCGACCATGCTGGATCCATTTCCACCACAGCCGCCAGCCAGATTGGATGTTGAATGGGTGGCGGCGAGCGTTGGAGGTCTATCCAATCGCGCTTCGTGCGGAGGTGAGGTCGACCTCCAGCACTTCGCGTTCCGTCCTCGTACGGGAAGTTGGACAAACCTGCGCAGCTTAGCGTTGCGCATAACTGCCGGCGGTGAAGGAGACCTCTGCATTCGCGCCATCATATCGACTACAGGGTGACCCCACTTATGCGTGTCTCGAACTGGTGTGACTTTCGCGACACATGAGGGCGTGACATGTGCGCGCAAGCGACTAGCCGTGAACGAGCTTCGGTACCACACTCCGATCGCTGTTGGTCGTCACTCACCCGCCAACACGACAAATTTGCCGTTCGGGACAGCGGTGGATTCACCGACCGCAATTTGGGGAAGTGAGAATCGCAATCAATCTGGCTACGCTTGGCAACGACCATGGCGTGACGGCTGATGGATAAAAGAAAGTCAGAGGCTTGGGCCGCCATCGGGCGGCCCAAGCGTGACATGCAAGCGGAGGCGTGTCGCGGCCACCCTCTTTAGGGCGAATGAGAGCGAGCGGCAGACTTCCTGCGTGAAACGTTCTCTAAATCCTCTCGCCGATAGAGTGAAAAGCCGGCACCAGGCGTGACGCGTTTGCCATAGACTGGCCGGATACGATCCTCAACTTCCCAGCGTGAGAGTGTTGCGCGGCTAATGCCCAGCACCCGACACACCTCGTCCGCTAAACAGTAAACGGATCGAAACCGCTCCACTTCCTCGGCAGTGATTACCGTAGCACGACCGATTCTATCGGCTTTGATCAGCCCCGCAGTGATCCATTTTTCCAGGACGATTGGTTTGATGGGACGATTGGGGAAGAGAACTTTCGCGAGTTGATGTAGGGGATATCCGCGAACGCTTGCACGCTGGGCACGGATTCGGGGGACGAGCGAATCCAAATCGCCAGTCGATACCACGATGCCCTGGAGGTACCGCTGGGGCTCGACCATGCGGGCGGAAAGCTCTCCGTTCAGTACAAACTCGATCAGCCTTCCAAAGGTAAGTCCGGTCGGGCCGAACTTACACGTTGCCTCTCGCGGCGAGATCCATTTTGAAGAAGTGCGACTTCCTGCGGGTAGTTGCTGAAAGAGGGATTCCAGTTTGGCGAGTGAGTTTTGGGGGATTCGCCATCCCTTGGCAGTCCGCACGACTCGCGGCAGAACGCCGAGGTGGATTAGCTCCAGGACGGCATGCGGCCCTATTCCCAAGCGGATAGCAGTCGCCTTAACGCCGATGGAAGTTCGCAGGTCGCGCTGGAGGCTTTCCACCGATTCTTGTCGCACCAATCCTAGGGAGCGTCCGTTCTCACCAGCGGGATGAAGTTTGCCTGTCAGGATCGCTCCCTCGATGAGCGAGGCGATTGCGCCCGGTCGAAGTCCCAGCAGTCGTGCCGCGCTGGTTTGCGTGACCCAAGTTCGCTGCCGCAGTGATCTGCGCGTCTTAGAAGTCTTGAAGAGGCATACTTTCTCGCTGAGATGACCACCGTCGTAGCGTTCGAGCAGGTAATGCCGCAGGGCATCGGCGGGTGCCGGGTGTCCCATTTCTTCTAGCTTGGCAGCATGCCGCAACAACATCCCAAAGCGACGTCCCACACCGGTCGAGGTAGTCTGATGCTTGTCGACTAACTGAAAGGCATCTAAAAACGTCTCCAGACGATGGGGCCAGTCGGTAAGAATCTCAGCGGCGGCGAGCCATGCGATTGGTTCGGCGTGAGCCGCTGGTTCAAGGTTCGTTCGGACGGCTGCATTGGCAAACCAAGTGGGCGTCTTGATAACAGCTGCGGCCAATCGGCCAGCCCACCAGAATGTAGCGGCTGTTGACATGCCTGGAAGGGGAGCCGTTTCTCCGCGCAGCAGTTGATGAAAGTTCGAAGCAAGTCCAGCGCCGAAGGGTGAGGCGACCGTAGCACGAATGTCACCTAAGAAGGCCCCGCAACTGCATCGCGTAATATCCATCCGATCCGACCGTAAAGAGCGGCCGCAGTCGGGGCACCGGCTGATGACTAGGCAGCCGTGAACGTCGCAGACGGCAGTTGGGCGAAACGACCACAATAGTCGCTCATAGGCAACCCCGTCCTGCTGAAGACACCGCGGACAGATCGGGCTGCATGACGCAAAGTATCTCTGGGCCGTCTTGGAATCGCAGGTTCGAGGCGTTTGCTGTCTCTTTCGCTTGAGAATCAGATTCGTGGCATAACGATGAATGGTCATTGAGCAAAGTGTCTTCGGTGATAGTCGAACAAGTGTTGCGAGATGGTCTAGAGTTTCTCCAGGCGCAAGTGCATTGATGTGTGCTGGAAGCTGCCCTTGGCTGGCCAGCAGAGCCAACAAACGGCGCGGGCTTTCGTAGCCCATGACCTCTGACGTTCGCCTCAGTAGGCTGACCAGCGATTCTCCTGGGAAGGGCGCAGCTCGTGCTGGCAAGGGACGTCTTTGGCTAGCACGAGTCATTGTCGTCCTCCCAAGAAGTCCGCGGCTTTGGCAGCACGCTTTCTGGTCTTACTTGCTCGCGGCGTGAGCCCCACGCCTGCCGCCCGCGTTTGATCGGCCGCTTGTACGCGGTCGAGCGCCCCTTGGTCGAGCTTGCCAATGAACGGGTTGGCTTGCTCGGCCAGAACACGCTGCTGAGCCAGCTTCTGTTCGAACACGCGGGCTAGGTCTTCAAGTTCAAGGCACTCGCTGCCGCGCTCAACGGCTTCCGTCACAGCGCCTCGCAACAGCGTCATCAAATAGTCAGGCACGCCGCGGCAGGCCAAGTACAGCCGACCTGCCGTTTCCCGCTCAGCGAGCCCCGAGGTTTTGGCCAAGGGCAGGGTCTCGTCGAGCTTCTTGAGCATGCCGGTGAACTCACGCCTTCCTTGTGGCGTACGCCAGGTGAAGCAGTGTAGCGAGAGTCGTTCCTTGAAGCGCCTTTCGGTGTGCTCGGCACTGAGCACATACTCGGCCTCCGGCATTCCGCACACAACGACAGGAATGCCGGTATTCACGATCAGCACCTTGAGCCACTGCGAGGCTTTGGTCATCACCTTGGCCCGATCGGCATCGAACAGATGATGGAATTCATCCATCACGATCAGTTCCACGCCGCACTGCCTGAGCAGACAGACGGCGCGGTTGGTCAAGGTCTGCACGGTTCCGCTCGACCAGGCCGGATCTCCTAAAGCCAGCAGCAGATCAGCGGCGATTCCTTTGGGCCGGGCGTCCGGTTGGAGGGTGACCTTGAGCACCGGTTGCCGCGTTGCGGTTTCGGTTTCTTGAGGCGGATGCAGGCGGCAGTAGTGGTCGACCACGCTGGTCTTGCCAATACCGGAAGCTCCCAGGATGGCTCCACAAGTCGGCTCACCACCAAGCTGGCTTCCCTGGTGGCAGCGATTCAAGAGGTTCACCGCCTCGCGAAAGCGCGGATGCAGCACGATGAGTTGACGCGCGTAGGTGGTGCGATCCTCCGTGGAAACGCGCCGCCAATCACGCCGCTCGGTGATGTCTTTGGGACGAAGTTGGTTGGGCATGGAGTGCCTCGTTTCTGGCTGGTGGAGAACGAAAGACAATCAGACATCTGGCCCGGTGATTTCCCAGTCGCTCACATCGATCTCTTCCGACTCGGCAGCTGACTGCTGTTCTTCCTCAACCGAGGAAGTTTCAGAAGTGATGGGGTTCTCCGTATCCGGCTCAACTGCATCAGCCAAGGGAATCTCTACCGGTTCATCAGCTACAGATGGATTGCCTTCGAGGTACCGCATCACGCGCGAGCGTCTACGGCGTGAGGGTTTTTGGAGGGCTTCTTCCAGAACTTCGCGAATGGCGTTACGCCCCGCGGCCAGGCTCAACAGGTGCTCTGGCTCGTCGAATCGCTCTCGTACGGCCCGTTTGAGCACTCGCCACTGATACTCGGTCAGGCCTTGCATAACCGTATCGATGGCGTTGGCCTTCAGAAAACTTCCATCCAGGGGACTGATAACCCAAATGGCTCCGAGATCCCAGGGGTTGTAGCGGACCGAGAGTCGCTGCGCGGGATGATTGCCGGCGGCCAGTTCGGCGCGAATCGCCATCAACTCGTCGCTGGCATAAAACATCCCGCCCAGTTCGATCCCGCGGGTGGTCAGTGTTCGCTCCGCCCGCTTGGCTAGCAGCACGACCAATTCTTCCCGCGAAGCGGGTAAGCACGGCGGGTGCACGGCCGCGCTGTCTTGCCACATCTC
>CALOEH010000056.1:0-3354 GCA_942492195.1 uncultured Planctomycetia bacterium
CAGGTTGACGAGAATTGTTCGAGCGCGTCCGCATCAAGCTGGACCAGTCCGCCGGCCGCCGGATCGAAGTGAATCGCGATGCCCTTCTCCGTCATGGTGGGTTCGAAGCGGAGTAGCACCGCCTGAATGGTGTCATCCACTCTTCCTGGCTTCACTCGATGCGTGACCTGCTTCCGCTGGAGCTTGGCGAACGTCAACACGTTGCCAATCAGTCGGCTCAGCCGGCCACTTTCTGAGACAATCACTTTCAAACGTTCGCGCGGCTGCGAAACGTCGGCGTCGTCGAACGCCTGCAGATCCGTTTCGAGCAGGTCCGCGTACATGCGAATATTGGTCAGCGGAGTTTTCAGTTCGTGAGAAACCTGATTTACAAAATTAACCCGGGTATGGGCCTCGCGAAGTTCTCGCGACGACTCGCGGTACAGGTAGACCGCCAGTGCGGCCAGGCCGACCCCCATCACGATGAGAGCCGAGAACAAATTGAAGTACGCACTCCGGCCGACGGCGGTAAACGCGCTCTCGTCCACGTAGTACCGCAATCGCCAGGAACTGAGCGGGGCACTCAGGGGGATCTCTGCCATTGGCGCGGCATTCTCGGCCGGTTCGACCGTTCCCCATTGGTAAACGACGTTGGCCCCGGAGTCGATCAACTGAATCCTCGACGACGAAGCGGGGGCTTGATCAATCGAGACCGTTTGTGGCAACTGGCCAATCAGGTCGGCCATCCAGCGGGCACGAACCAATTCCAAACCGACCACGCGCCCCGACTCCAGACGCCGCCAGAAGATCAAGTTCAGACCACGCCCCCAATACCACACGTACCACCCGTGCGGCTGATCGGAATCGTCCGTTGTGGAGGGACCCGTTGCGTTTGGGCCGCCGGAGGCATTAGCAGGGGAGTCCGTATCGGCCATGCGCACCAGTTCTCGATCTACCAAGAACGGCAACGCTCGGCGAAGAAACTCGTTCTCCCGATCGTTGCGCGCGCCTTCGAGCGGCGGATGGAGCAGGCTTCCGTCAGACTCCAGAACAAAAAGTTGACTCACGCGTGGAGCACTGCGTACCAGTTCACGCAGTCGGTCCGGATCCACAGGATTCGCATCGTCGTTGTTCAACCCCGTATGGTTTGGCTCGGTGAGATCGAGCAGTTCGCGCTGCGTGCTGAGAAAGTACTCGGCAATGTTGTGATCGGTATCTTTCAACTTGCCTGAGAGCAGGTCTTGAAACTGCTGCCGGACCATCGTCTGCTCTTGGCGCGCAAATTGAGTGCCCAGCCAGGCGAAGAGCGCCAGTGGGATGATCACGATCAGTCCCAGCACGATGATCTGCTTAACTGCCACTCGGTATGAGACACCTTATGAGAGAGAAGTCGTTCAACTTGAGTCAAGTTATAGTGTGGGTGCCGTGGCACCCGCTCAAAATGGTTTGAGGCATCGCGTCGTTAAACGCCTTATCGGAGAGAACTTGTTTGAATCGTTCGGTGACCTGTCTTATGGAAATCTTAACCCGAAGCGTGACGCTTCGGGGTGTGATTCCAACGAAGTCGAGGCTTCGCTGCTCGTCTCTCGGCGCTGAACTTATTTCTTCGGCCAGGTCATTTCGTGGCGATTTTCTCCGCAAACACGGGGGGATTCAGGTTCGCAGGGTTTAGAACGATCTGGACTTGGGTGACGTAAATGGTATGATGCAGGGGATTTAATGCTAATCACCGCTGACAGGTGCGAATACGTTCTAGGTTCGGATTCGGCCCAACGTCAGCTTGATTGGCACTGCCAGGGCTCATAGTCTCGCAAATCCAGGGGAGAATGTGCGCCCGAAATCGTTGGTTGTCGTTCGGTTTCAAGCGGTGTCTGGGATCCTTCAATTGGGCCAGTGCACCCTGCGTGAGAAGGTCTCCCGCGCGAGCGACGATGGTCGTAGGGCTGATTACTGAGAAAGGGCAGTTCCCACGGCATTGCGTAGCATGTGGAGTAGGCTGGACGTGTCAATTTCTGCCGCTGGCAGAACAGACACAACCGAGCTGGTCCACAATTGAGCATCACTCCAGAGGACTTGTATGGCGAAAAAAGAAGAAGCACTCGAAGTTGAAGGGGTTGTTACCCAGGCGTTGGCCAACACCCGTTTCCGCGTCACGATTGACGGCGGACACTCGATCATTGCCCACGTGGCAGGCCGAATGCGCAAGCACTTTATTCGGATCGTGCCTGGTGATAAGGTTCGCGTTGAACTCTCACCTTACGATCTGACCAAAGGGCGAATTACCTACCGAGAACGTTAGTCTCATGGTTCAGGCCGGTCCTCGCACGGGCTCCTTGCTCCTGCCGACATCCCACGGGATGCCCACCTCCACGACGCTAAGTGGCCGGCGAAGAATAACTTCCGGGTTTGCTAAATGCGAGGACCATCGCCCCCGTGTTCTTTGTGGGTTGCTGCCGTGTCAACGCTTGAAACTCGGGTTGAGATTTACGTAAGGCCAAAGCCCTGGCACACAAGCTGCCACTGCCCTGATTTTCAGGCGTGACGGTGCACTAGACAAATCCGTGGGAACTCGATGCGACTGAGTTGTTCGCATGAGAATTGCACCACGGAGGCACGGAGAACACTGAGATACATTCAAGGGCGCGCGTCCTCAATGGCCGGGGAATGATTCGCAGCGCGGACTCGCCAATCACTGGTTCGGTGCCAGCGACTCCGTGCCCTTGGTGCCGTAGCTGTCCAAAGTAAGCGCATGGATGACCGGCGGTCGCGGCTGATTGCTGGACCGTGGTTTGGATCTGGCTAGGCGTCTGCGGCTAAGATGACTTGATCGAGCAGGCTTGGCTCGGTGCCGCGTGGGAGGGGAGGACCGTGCGGGCCGAGGCCGCGGGATTCGACTTGTTTGGCGAAGCAGCTTTTCCCGTCCTCTAGCCACCGCGCCGCTTCGCCGATGACCGCTTCGAGTGTGAAGCGATCCAGTTGCTTGCCGATGCTCTGAAGCACGCTGGAGATCACGCTGCGACGCCGCGCCCTGGGGCGTTTTGCTCGTACGACACGTTTTGCGAGCCATCGCGTCATCGCGAAGTTGACGTTCGGCCACGTTGTTGTTGCCGTCAACCGCCGGTTCGGTCACGAACACGAAGAGTTCTTGATTCAACATCAAACGCATGATTTCGTGGCACAGACGTCGATAGTCATCTGCGACCTCGTTGCCGCCGACCGTGTCGTCGACCCATTGTTCGAAGCACAGTGCCAGCAGTTCGTCGTCCAACTTGGCCACACGGGCCGCACGTGTCGAATCGCTCAGACGCCGATCCGCTTTGATTCGCTTGGCCGTGCGATAGATGTTGAGCAACTGGTCGGCAAAGCTGCGGTAGT
>CALOEH010000057.1:0-24512 GCA_942492195.1 uncultured Planctomycetia bacterium
GTGTTGGTCGTCGCCTTGATCGCTGGACTGATCGGTTACGTTATCGGATGCACGCGAGAGCAACGGGATCGAGACGCTCAAGCCCAAGAAACAAAAACTGCGAAGGACGACGGTCAGACGGACCAAGACGGTGCCGTGGCCACGCAAGACTCACCCGTCAGGGCGCGAGCTCGCGATTTCTACGCGCCCAATAGTGAGGCCCTCGGACCGAACGAAATGCGGTTGATTGCCTGCGGAACCGGCATGCCGACGGCACGACCCAAGCAGGCGGCGACGTGCTTCCTGCTCGAACTGGGTAACGGCGACAAATTCCTCTTCGATATCGGAACTGGATCAGCCGAACGTCTCTCAGCACTTCAGATTCCTTACAACTATCTCGACAAGGTCTTTCTCAGCCACCTGCATTCCGACCACTTCGGTGATATGGATGCGCTGTTTATCGGTGGTGCCCTCATGGGGCGCCAGAAACCACTCCGTGTCTGGGGGCCGAGCGGCGATACACCGGAACGGGGGACGAAATACGCCCTCGATCATCTCTACAAAGCGCTGACGTGGGACCTTGACGGCCGCAAGGGAATCACCGATCCACGCGGGTACGTCCCCTTTGAAGTGACCGAGTTTGATTACAAGGGCGTCAATCAGATCGTCTATCAGGAAAACGGCGTGACGATCCGGTCGATCCCGGCCATTCACTCCCTGGACGGGCCCGTGAGTTACATCCTTGAGTGGAACGATTTCAAATTCGTATTCGGTGGCGATACCTATCCCAACAAGTGGTTCGAGGAATATGCCAAGGATGCCGACTTGGTAATTCACGAGTGTTTCATCACCGTTCCGGCCCTGGTTGAAAAGTTCAAATTCACCCCGCAAGGCGCGCTGGATGTCGGCACCCAAGTCCATACTGCCCCCGAGGCGTATGGGAAACTAATGTCGATCGTCAAGCCGCGGATGGCTGTCGCCTTTCACTTCTTCAACGACTTTGATACCGGGCCTGATATCGAGAGACGCATCCGGACGACCTATGATGGTCCTTTGAGCCTCTCAATCGACTACATGGTGTGGAATATCACCAAGGACAGAATTCGCACGCGGATGACGGTTTTTGATGAAGATGTCTGGCCACCTCAGCCCACCGAGAAACCACTGGTGCCCGATCCAACACTCAAAATCCCTTTCTCGAAGTTTATTGGAAATGGCAAATACGACATGAAGGACGTGATTCAGCCCATCTATGACGAGACGAACAAGGAGTATGGGCTCAACGAGAAACAGGACTGAGGAGTAATCGTCGTCATCGGCTGATGCCAGGGAATTACCCCCCCATGAATTCAAGCAAACGGCCTTCGTCAATCTGGCAGCGACTAATGCCGTTTCTTGACGTGATTGGAGCAGTGTTGATTTTCGGGTCCTGGATCGCCTCGAATGCACTGTCACAACATGCCCTGAGTCAGGTGAAGACACACCAGGCCATTGTTGACCGCGTCCGCCATTTTCGCGTGTACGACGATTTTGCCCGTCGGATCAGTGACATTCAGTCCAACCTGGCGCGTACTCGCAATTTGTCGGAAAACGCTACCGCGAGATTGTACAAAAACGACTCGGAGCCGATTCCTGGTATTCCCAGTTGGACCGGGACTACATCATTGGCACGATAGTTATTTTGATCGGACGCGCTAGCAGTGCGTAGCATGCGAAACCTGTTTGCGATCATTGTCTTACCAGACCTCGAACTTTCGCTTATCAAATAAAGCATGGCTTCCATCGTATGTCTCAAGGACTTTGGGTGTGGAATTGTCGATTGTACTTTAAGATGACCATTGAGTTTCTGGCCGCTGGGCGGCGCTTTGATTTCGGACAAGATCCGTTCGCCGGCCAATCGTATTGTACTCAGTGAAACAGTGCTCGTAGTCGACGACGATGAAGGACGTTGAACCGATACGACGAAATTTGGGGATCGCGTTGGATAAGGGTGACGCATTACCTGGATGAACAAGGGTTGATTGACTGGTCGCCGCCGGTCTACGTCACCGTTGATTCCTCCTGGAGCCATTGTGATTTTTGTTCAGACCCAACGACGAGGTGAGCGATGGCGACGCGACGTGATTCTTGACGCGGTTTGCGGTAGGATCGGCTGCTTTAACCATGCCGGCCTGGCTGCCGAAGGGCATGCCGGCGGTTGCCTCTGGCCAGTCCCAGACCAGCTGGTGCGGCTTTTCGCGAAGAGATCGAACATGTGGTACGGTTAATCGAAGACACACCACGTGATCAACTGTTCGAAGCCATCGGTACCCGAATCACTACAGGAAAACTCTCATACCAGGAGGTGGTCGCGGCGCTTGATGCTGGCAGGTATTCGCAACGTCCAACGCGGCCCCAGGTCGGATTCAAGTTTCATTCAGTGCTCGTTGTCAATTCAGCACTGTTGGCCAGCATTAACTCGCCAGCCGCTGAGGAGGTGGCTGCCCATTTTGGGGTCTGGACTATTTCAAACGGGCTCAAGCAGATGATCGGGATCAAGGCGATTGGGCCATGTCGACGGTGAACAGCGTGAATTTGCCTCGCCCTGAGGAAGCTCAACGAGAATTTCATCAGGCGATGCTGGACTGGCAGCCGGCACCAGCCGATGCCGCCATTTCGGTGTTGGCCAGGCAGCTGCCAGCCAACAAGCTGTTTGAGTTGATGACCGAGTATGGGTGTCGTGATTTTCGCGACATCGGGCACAAAGCGATCTACGTCGCCAACGCCTTTCGAACGCTCGAGTGTATAGGCTGGCACCACGCCGAGCCGATACTGCGCAGTTTGACTTACGCTCTGCAGTGTCGTGGCGGGGATCCCAATCCTGCGACAAACGATTTATTGCCAGATCGCCCGCAACGGTTCAACCACGAATTGCTGACAAAAGTCCGCACAGGTTGGGCGATCGGGAAAGTTGATGATCAAGCCACGAGAGAACTTGTAGAGATGTTTCGACAAAGCAGTTACCAGGAGGCGGCGCCGTGTTCGACGCTCTCCAAGCCGACGTGTCTCACTTGTCGATTTACGATGCGATGTATGTCAGGTCCGCTGAAATGCTGATGCGGCAACCTGGGATCATCTCGCTCCGCGGTGACGACGACGAACGCCTTGGGATTTTTACTTTCGTCGGGTTGGCGATTCCGAGCTTCGTCTGAAAATTCTGCTCCAAAATGCGGCGTTCCTAGCCATGTTCATGGACCGGGTGCGTCGCAATCAGCATACCGACCGTACGTGGGACAATTTCGAGGCCGTCGGTAATTTCGCTAACTCGGAACAGCCGTTGCAGGCAAATCTCGAAGCGATTGTTGCGAATATCGGTCCCAATCATGAGTTGGCCGCAAATCAGACGCTGGGCTTGCTGGAAAGCGACCCAGCAGCGGTCAGTGAGCTATTTCACCAGTTCCGAAGAATGGTCTTTCTCAAGGGCACCAACCCACACGACTACCGTGTTCCTCCGCCGTGTTGGAGGACTGCTATCAGATCTCCTCCATGGCGGAACGATTTGCGGCGATGATAACTTACCATCTGCGTGGCGCCCACGAACCGGACACAGGGCTGCTGGAAAGAACGCGGTTGGCGCTTGCGTAGGAAACAAGAAGTCGTTAGCTTTCGGTATTTTAGTCAGTCAATCGTGAGTTGTGTTAAATGAGGAACGGAAAAAGTACTACTTCAACGAGATTACCAGTTAGAAATTGCCCAGATGCACGGCTGGCCAAAGCAATTAATTTACATCGAGACAATTCGCAGCGAAGCTCAGGCCGGGGCGTCGTCGGACGAACGTTGCGTAGGCAGCCGCCAGACGAATGGCTCGTCGTCCCAGGGCCAACGGCACGCCAGTCGGCAACGCGGCGCGCCGGTCGTTCGACCGACGAGTCGTTCAGGACTTGGCCGCCAGCGGCGCTTCCGGCGGCCATGAACTTGTTGGCGTTCCAGGAATTGAAGTCGGCAACATCAACGTTCCCGTCTTCGTTGAAATTTCCGCGGCTCCACGCCGATTGAACTGTGAACTTGTTACTGTTCCAGATATTGAAATCGGACACATCCACGGCGCCACTGAGATTGGCATCGCCCAGCAAATAGGTGAGGCCGGGACCGAGATTGAATTCACCTGCTTGCCGCAGCCATTCGTCGCGATCGTCCAGATTGACCAGCGCCTCGCCCGTCAAGTCGAATGATGCTGCATGCGTTCCGGCCGCGATTTCTGCCATGAGGGCGTCGATATCGTCCAGGTCGTAGTCTCCGTCGTTGTCAAAATCGCCGTCAGCCAATTCCAGAGATGTGGTCACCAGGCTGCCGGGCATGCTCTGCAGGTTTCCCGCGCCATCGCGTGCCAGGCTGAAGAAAGAATACGCGCTACCGAAGTCTCCCTGAAACCCACCGCTGGTCGCCAGCGTCGCCGCCTGCCACAGCACGAATTCACCGCCGTCCGTCGACACGTAAATGTCAAACGTCACGACGCCGGCTCCGCCCACGTTGTCCAGCCCTTGCCACGACACCGAGAACTCCCGGCGGTTCTGGACGGCCGGCAGCAGGGCGACTTGGCTGGTGGGTGCGATGTCGTCGATCGTGTTGACGATGGGCGGCGTGTCGATGGCCGCATTCGTGTCGAAGACAATGGACGCCTGGGCATCGATCCGCGTGCCAGAGGACAGGCCCGGATTGTGCTTGATCCGATAGCGAATGAAGCCCTCCCCTTCCAGGCCGTCTTGTTCGGCGGCAGAAATCACAATCGGATCCAGGGGCAGATCGAACGTGGTTGGGTCGAGCGACGTGAAGGTGAACGTCAGCAAGCCGGAGTTGACGTCGAGGTTGCCCGCGACATCCAGGAAGACCCCGTGCGAATCACGCAGATCGATCCGTGTCTCAAACGAGCTTTGCGTCCCCACGACCGAATAGGATTGACCACCGAAGCCGAACCCCTCGAAATCGAACGTGGAGAAGTTCAGGTCGTTGTCCAACTGCTGCGTGATCGTCACCGTTTGGGCCGGAGCGGTCGCCGCGTCCAAGTTCTCAAAACGAATTGTGAGGTAGATAAAGAGGCGTCGACTGCATGAAACCGTCCGGGCCGAATCCTGGGGGACCAATGATGTCGTTGGGATCGAAGGACAGGACTTGCTGCGTGAAGGAAGCATCCGCTTCCTCGGAGAGATCGCAGCCATAGAAGGAACAGACGAGCTGATCGATGTCCTCCGCGATCGAGGGCAACTTCGCCAGCGGGAAGTACGACTCGACCAGGTCATTGGCCGAATCAGCTCGGCCGCCAAAGCGTCGGTCAGCCGTTTCTGCTCTTGATTGAACGGAGCAAACTCTTCGCGGAGGGGTGTGTAGACGTGCTGCAGGAAGTAATGCAGCAACTCGCGTTGTTGCGCTGGCTTGCGTTCCTCTGGCTTGATCTTCAGTGCGTTCTGCACAGGCCCCGGCAGGTTGCGGAGGTCCTTCTTGGCCGTCGGCTCCCAGGCGATCAACGAAAGTTGAGGAACCTCGCCGTCTTGCGGAGTGCTGGTCACAATCCCGGCTTTGTCCCAAGTGACCGTTCCGCCAAACTGCGTGAACGCCCAACCGTTGATGGTGCTGCCCGCAGGCAAGCCGACGTCGGCCGCTTTGACTTCCAGCCGGACCCAAGTATCAAGATCAGGAAGCTTACCAGCCGACAACCGACCGGCGGTGCCAGGCGTTCCAAATGTAATCCGATCTTCACCCCAGTAGGCGCGATGCTCCCAGGTGCCGTCATTGAACTGCAACATGATCTGCTTGGGAGGATCGAGCAAATCCAGGTGGACATAAGCGAACAGGACATCGTTTGCCCCCACTTTCAAGGGTGCGGTCGCGTTCGTAAAGAAGTGCTGTGTCATGCCGGTGCCGGTCTCACGACTGGCATTCTTACCGCTATAGACCGGGAAGTCCGGGGCGGTGACGAAGTTCCAATTGCCTTGTTTCTTGGCTCCTGCGGGAAGTGCGTCATCAATCCAGACAATCTCTTCGCGCGGTCGGGCTTTCTTCTTCCCCCCCTTGCTGGACTCCTTCTTGGGATCGTCCGCGTCGGCGACCGCCTGAGGATCTTGGTACTCAATCTTTGCCAACTGTTCGGAAATCTTCTTGTTGGCCGCAGCAATCTCGGAGTTGAGCTTTTCGATCTGCTCATTCTGCTCTTTGGAGGGCAACTTGATCGTGGGAGGGGGCAACAAGGCGTTGCCGTCCATGGGGTTCTCGGTGACGTTGTTGAAGAACGCAAACAGCTGGTAGAACTCGCGCTGCGAGATCGGATCGAATTTGTGATCGTGGCAAACGGCACAACCGGCGGTGAGCCCCATCCAAACCGTGGCGGTGGTTTCCACCCGATCTACCGCGTAGCGGACGCGGTACTCTTCGGCAATCGATCCCCCTTCGCTGGTGGTCACGTTGCAACGATTGAACCCGGTTGCAACTCGCTGCTCGAGCGTGGGGTTTTCGAGCAAGTCGCCGGCCAGTTGCTCAACCGTGAAGGCATCAAAGGGTTTGTTGTTGTTGAACGCCTCGATGACCCATTCCCGATAGGGCCACAGCGAGCGCTCGTTGTCCAAATGCAAACCGTGGGTATCACCATATCGGGCCGCATCCAGCCAGTACCTCGCCATCTGTTCTCCGTAGCGCGGAGACCCAAGCAGTCGGTCGACCAAATGCTCGTAGGCGTCCGGCGATTGGTCGGCCAGAAACTGATCCACTTCGGCAGGCGTCGGAGGAAGACCTGTCAAGTCAAGCGTGACGCGGCGAATCAGCGTCACCTTGTCCGCTTCGGGAGCCGGTTGAATCTTTTCACGTTGGAGCCGGGCACGGATAAAGTGATCCACAGGGTTTTGCAGTTCCTCCCCGGCTACTTTGGGGAGTGCAGGGCGTTGTGGAGGAACGAACGACCAATGCTGTTGCCACGAAGCGCCGGACGAAATCCATTGTCCAATGGCCTCGATCTGCTGCGACGTGAGCTGCCGCTCTTGGTCCGGCGGCGGCATCCGCAAGTCGGGGTCTTTGGAAGTGATTCGCTGGTACACTGCGCTGGCATCCAGCTTGCCTGGCACAATGGCGGTGGAGCCTGACTCAAGCTTCAACACGGCTCCCTCAGGTGTATCCAGCCGTAAGCCTGCCTGGCGTTGGGCTTCGTCCGGTCCGTGACAAGCAAAACATGTATTAGAAAGAATCGGGCGAATATCCCGGCTGAAATCCACGCCGCTGTCGTCCGCTTCCTCAGGCTTGACACCATCAAATCCCCATGCTGGGGGTAAGCCGAATATCCCAACCACCAAAAATCCCGCAGCCGTGGCCAATCGAAGCGTTTGAGACCAGGCACTTGTTCGGAAAAGAGCACGTTGCGGATTCGAACGCATGGCAATTCGCTCAAAGGGTGGGAGGGTGGAAATCAGGAAGGAGTGGCCCATGTGCCTCTAAGAAAGACTGTGGGCCTCGTAAGTAGCACCGCTCAAATGGCAAGGAACGTGCAATACCCAAGGGGCTATTTGGGGCTATCCGGACCAATGGCGCAGACCGGCAGCATCCAATCGGACCGCCCGCCATCAAAGCCTGGGTCGATTATATCACCCCGTCGGCAGCGCGTCACGGAAGCTTTGAGCTTTACGCGCTTTGTTGAGTTTGGGCATTGGTCGGAAGGACAATCTCCCGCCTTGACGGACGGCTGCCTGGAGTCGCCTACAGTTCGTCATCCAGGCGAGGCCTTCAGCTGGCAGCTAGTGACGATCTCGAACGCAAGTCGTTTCGGTTGCAAACACCAGGGGGGCTTTGTAGTCTGGAGTTATGCCGAGGGGGTTGTTTTTCTGGCAGTAGGCTAAACTCGCGCAATTTTGGCCTGTCATTGGGTCAAGTAATCATTCACCCTGAAATGGAACCTGGCAGTCACATCCCATGGGTGAAAAGTTGGAGTCTGTGTTGTTCCTGTTCGTACAGCCTTGGGATTCGCCGCTGGCTGATCACCAGTGGTCTCGGTACCTTGAATACCAAGGGAAATGTTCACCGTGAGTCACGTTTTAGCGAACATCGGGAGCGGGTACTTGCATGTGAGCGGGATCTCAAATTGGTGCGGGGTTCTACCTCGTTGTCTTGTTTCGGTGAATTTTCGCAATCACTTCGCCGGATTCCATAGGGTCCGTCATGGCCAGTAGATATCGATCGGGACACGAACCAGTGCCCGGCTATCGCCTCACCGAGTTTCTCGGCAGCGGAGCTTTCGGCGAGGTCTGGAAATCCGTCGGTCCTGGCGGTGTCGAAACAGCCATCAAGATCATTGACCTCTCGCGCAAGCAAGGGACCAAAGAGTTCCGCGCGCTAGGGTTGGTCAAGCGGATCCATCACCCCAATCTGGTTCCGATCACCGCGTTTTGGTTGAAGGACCCTGAAGGCAATATTCTGGATGCGGAGAGCCAGGAAGCCCAGCCGATCAACACCAGGGCCACCATGGACGTTGATGCCACCGCGTCGGACGTTCGCCCGGCCGAGCTGATCATCTCGATGGGGCTAGGGGAAATGAACCTCTTCGATCGGCTGGAACAATGCCAGGCCGAAGGGCTTTCGGCCATACCGATTGAAGAACTGCTGGACTACATGGATGGCTCGGCGCGAGCCATCGACTACCTCAATAGCCCCCGCCATGACCTTGGTAAGGGTCGGATTGCCATCCAGCACTGCGATATCAAACCGCAGAACATCATGATCGTAGGCGGGGGTGCCCAGGTCTGCGATTTCGGACTGGCCCGCGCTCTGGAAGATATTCGGATGTCTTCCGCTGCTGGCTCGCCGGCGTACGGGGCTCCCGAACTCTTGCGTGGCGATAAACCCAGCGCCACCACCGATCAGTACTCGCTTGCCATCAGCTACGTCGAACTCCGAACCGGCGAACTTCCCTTCGACGACGACTCGTTGATGGGGGTGGTCAACGCGCACCTGCAGGGCAATCTGAATCTCGAACGTCTCAGCGAACCTGAGCGCCGAGTGATTCAAAGGGCCACCGCCATTGATCCCGAAGGCCGATGGCCCAGCACCGTTAAGATGGTCAAGGCCTTACGCGAAGCCTCGGAAGGTCGCCAGATTGATATCACCGACTCGGGTGAGATCAGCTCCGGTACCGAGATCCTGCCTGGCTATCAACTCGTGGATCGCCTGGACCGCAGCGGCTCCGAAGAGGTCTGGCAAGCCACGGCCAGTGGCGGCGAACCGGTGGCGCTGCTGATCCGCGATTTGACCAAGTTCGGCGAAACGCTGGATCTCGAAGCCCTCAACCTGATCTGCGCCCAACTCGAGCACCCCGCGCTCACCAAACCCTACAAGTTCCAGTTGCTCGACAAACATTGGCAACGGGTTGATCCTGAAGACGTGGGGGGAGACACGGCCTCGCTGGGTAAGCTGATCGTCATCGGGCAGCTGTTCAACTCGAACTTGCAGATGCGGTTGGAGCAATCGCGCCGCCGGTCCGACGGACGCCGCGGTATCCCCATTCCCGAACTACTGATCTATATGGCTCAGGCAGCGGATGGGATCGACCATCTCAATGCCCCCCGACATCAATGCGGACCGCGGCGCGTCTCACTGGTTCATTGCAACGTTCGCCCGGTGAACTTGCTGCTTGACCGGGGGTCAATCAAGCTCGGCAATTTTTCGCAAGCCAAGATTATCGAGTCGGACACGGTCGCCTTCCCCAACGCCGCGATGGGACTCGAACCCGCCTACTGCGCTCCAGAAATGCTGGAGGGCAAGCTGACCAACAAGTCCGACCAGTACGCATTGGCCGTAACGTACGTGCAACTTCGCACCGACGAACTCCCTTTCGAGTCGCTCAGTTCCTCCAGCCGTCAATTGGCAACGCTTCGGCAAGAAGAAGTTGACCTGTCGCAGCTCGATGAGGACGAAGCCGTCGTCGTACGCAAGGCGTTGTCCTACGCGCCAGAAAACCGCTTTGCCTCTTGCCGGACGTTTGTCGAAGCCCTGGCGACTGCCGTCGGAGAGGTGGTTCCAGAACCGCTCGGCAGTGCACCGGCAGCACTCCCACCGCAACGACCCCCGGCCGAAGGTCGGACGCGAACCGCCACCGCCACCATGGTAGACAGTTCGGTTTCGCATCGAGACACCGTCGGGGCCGAAGTCCTCGACACGCGCGAGTCCAACAGTATTCTCTCCGGCACGGTGACCGCCGCGGGACGGCAGATCCCGATTCTGCCGCTAGCCATCGCCGGAGTGCTGGCCATTGTCGTGCTCGGCTTCATGGCCCTGCGGCCAGACCCGATTGCTCAGGTTCCTCCGGAAGTGATTGATTGGGAAGTCGAGGTTCGCGGTCATCTCCAAGCACAGCGTTACCCTCAGGCCTTGGAAATGGTTGGCACCGCTACCGGCGTGGCAACTGAACGACTGGATGAAGTCCGTCAACAGGTCCGCACCGGCTGGATTGCCCAATTCGATGATCAACTCAAGGCTGGCAAGTTCCAGCCAGCGGGCCTCACGGCAAGCCAGATCCTTGCTTCGTTCAACGGTGATCCGCACTTGCAGGCGCAGTTGCACGCTGGATTCAAATCCGTAGGAGATACCGCGCTCAAATCCCGCCAGCACGCCACGCTGGGCAGTTTGCTGACAGCGCTCAAAGCATTCGAAGAGGACGACCAGATCCAACTCGACCTTCAGGCGGACGGAGAACCGCTCCGCACCGAGTTGCTGAATCAGTGGCGAGAAACGACGACCGAAGACATCACTGCGGGGCGATATGCCCCAGCGGTCGAGTCGCTGAATCAGCTAGCTCAGCATATGCCAGCGAACGAAATTCGCGCCGAAGTGTTAAGAACCTGGCGGCATAAAGTACAAGGCGAGTATCAGAAATCCGAGTACGACAAAGTCATTGAGACCGCCACCGCATTGCTGGAGACGTTTCCCGAAGACGAAGATGCCGAACTGGCGTTGACCAACGCCCGCAAGGCAAAAGACAACGCAAGCTATAGCGAACGCTTGAAACGGTTCAACGCGTCCATTGCACAAGGCAAGGCAAGCCTAGACACCGAACCTGCCGACGCCGCTCGAGCGTTCGCCGACGCCGCCACGCAAATGACCGAGGCCAATGACCGCCTGCAGCGTCAAGAGGCCCTGCTGTTGCACGCCAGGGCCATGGCCCGAACCGCAGAACCTGACTGGAAGCTGGTACAAACCGAACTGGCTGAAGTCAGCAAGTTGGGCTCGCTGCAAGATGTGGACAACGCTCACGTCCTGGTGCTGAACGCACTGGTTCTGGACGCGCAGGCAGCCGAAGGCTCAGGGACAGATCGAGATTCGGTCACCGAGGCGATTCTGAAACTGAAACTTCCTGAAGACCAGTTGGCCTATTGCGAGCCCTGGGAACGTCAGGCCGCAGACTCCTTGGCAACCCGGATCTTTGACATGTTGCGAGCGCAGTCTGGCACGGCCGAGACACCTTCCGCCGGACTCAAGCTGCTTGAGCCGATCTTTAAGTACCACCGAAATCGGCCAGACTTTGAGACGTTGCTGGTGTCCGCAGAACTCGAGCTTCAGGCAGATCTTCCCAAGGCGGCCGCCCAATCACTCAGCAAAGCCGCCAAGGCTGCTCCCACCCCCGCCGCTCAGGCCGAAACTGGCCAGCAAGCCGCGGCCGTTGCAGAATTGGTGGTACTGGCCGATCAAACGCAGACGGACGTTCGCCGCCAACAAGCGCTGACGGATCTCCAGAAGCTATTGCCTGAGATCAAACGCCCCAGCATGCTGAAACAGTTCTGCTTGAATATGCTGCGGGTGGGGCAAGGAAATCAGCCGTTCTTCGTGGATGTGGTTCGCACCTTGGGCAAGGTTGTCCAGGATCTGCCGCCAGGAGCGGACAAGGACCGAATCGTCGCGGAGTCGCTGACGGGACTCGAAAGCCAACTCTTCGGCCAGTTCGAGGCTGGCAAATTTGACACGGTCGAGTCCACACTCGAGGCTGCTGTCACGATCACAGGCGACGAATCGACGAAGTCTCGGTTCGAGGGAATTGCCCTGGCTGTCCGGCCGCTGGCCCTGGCATTTGATCCCCAGCAGCCTCAAGAGAGTCAACTTGAGCAACTCAGCCTGGCCGCACAACAGCTTGAGAAGTTGGACGAGCCAAGGTTTCAGAAGGCCGCAGGTTTAGCGGTGGCCAACAAGGCTGACAAGACTTCTGCGTTTGTGACACCGGCCATTGCCCTGCTTGCGGCAATTCGTCCTCGGCTCACCGAAGAGCAAGGGCAGGGCCAGATTGCCGCCCGCTTCCATGATCTTCGCGGACAGCAGAACTTGACGGCCGTGTTGAATGCGGAGTTTCCGCCCGAGGCACGCAAGACGGCTCTCGAGCAACTTGGCGAAGACGTTGCGCATTTCGAGCCTGCGAAAGCTGAACAGGTTGCGGTCGAAGCGGTTCAGGCCATTGATGTGGAACAACAGCCAGAATTGATCCCCGCGGCTCAGCAGGTCTTGATGGCGGCCTCCAGTTTGGCAGCGGACCAGCCAGCCAAAGATCGCTTAGCGAGCCGGCTCTTGAC
Source organism: uncultured Planctomycetia bacterium (assembly GCA_942492195.1). Lineage (GTDB taxonomy): Bacteria > Planctomycetota > Planctomycetia > Pirellulales > S012-138 > CALOEH01. The sequence goes on from CALOEH010000057.1 coordinate 12,543, forward strand.
GTTGTCCGTCGAGCAACAACTCCAAGTGGCGCGAGACGCCAAGGCGGAAGTCGATGTCCGGCTGGACGCCATTGCCAGGTTAGCCCCGCAAATTCTTCAACTGCCACCGGCCGAAGCAAAACAGACGGTACTCAAGATCACCAGGCTTGGTGGGCAGACGCCGGCGTTGCTCTCAGGTGCCGAACAGGCGGTTGCCGCGGTGCTGGCGACATCGGACGATGCCGATTTGAAATCAGCTTGGCGCGAACTCGTTTGCCGGGGTTCTTTGAATACGGCAGACGATCCGGCTCAAAGCGACCAAGCCCGCACCCTCGCGCTCACCCAACTCGAAGCGGACCTGAAAGAACTGGCCGCACCCCAGCGGCTGGCCGTGATGCAAGATGCCCTTCGCGCCGCGGCGGACGGCGTCCCCCGACTCGAAGAGGTCGAATCGCTGACGGCGGAACTTGCGTCCGGACTTACTGAACCGGACCATCAAGCGTTGCTGCTCAAGAGCCTCAACGGAGCGAAGTTCACCAGGGCGTTGCGGCAAGCCAGGCTTGAGGACCGATCCGAACCTGAGTTGCTCAAAGATCTCCAAGAATTGAGCGAGTTTGCCGCCAGTGCCAGTGAGGATCAACAGCTCGCAGCGGCCCGCCATGCCCAGCAGTTGGCCAAGGCACAGCCGCAACTTTCGCCACTAACCTTTGGGCTGCTGGTCGCCATCGAACGGAACCTGTCCGACAAAGAGCTCAAACTGCAGGCCGCCGGCTTGACTCGCGAGTTATCCAAGACCGTGATTGGCAGCGCGATCGACCACGCGCCGGCGGAGCCGGACTTTGCCCAATGGCGGCAAATCTGCGAACGAGCGATTGCCGCTGGCGTTGATGACAGGGACGTGCAAGGTCTGTTGGCCGAATGCCTGTCCGAGCAGATCTTGGCAGACGACACACAACAGCGCATGCTTTGGCCCAAGGCCGAACAAGCGCTGCGGCAAGCTTTGGGAGTTCCAGCACCCCCAGGTGGTGACGCTCCAGATGCTCCACCGGCGTCCGATGAAGAAAATGCCCAAGATAATGCCGATGAGGGCGCTGACGAAGGGGCCGATGAGGAGGCTGAGGGGGCCAAGCCAGATCGCAGCGGCTACTTGCAATACGTGCGAGGCCTGGTCGCTCGCTGCGCTGGTGAGCAGGCGGATGCCGACGAGGTTGCCGTGGCGCTGACCGCGGCGTTCGCAACTCAATCTGCCGCGTTGAAGAATTCGCACCGGCAACAGCGTGGACTGGAAGAATTGATTTGGGCAGCCAATCGGTATCGCGCTGAGAATTCGGACGCCTTGGAGGTTCAGCTTTCGCAACCCTTTGCCGCAGACGATGAGCAACTGGGCAAGGTGGTGACCTGGATGGAAACAGCGCAACGCCTCGAAGGAGACAAGTCGCAAGCGGTCGCAGCGGCTACCAATCTCGCCCTGGCAGCTGCCTGGCTGAAAGAACCTCGCTCGAAGCTGACGCTTGGTATTACCGATCCGTTGAGCAAGGCCGGTTTTGCGGATTCAGGCAATGACTCGGTTCCGTTGATGTTGGCGCACGCGCGAGCCCTGACGCACGACAATCAGGCGGAAGCAAGCTATGCCGCCTACGAGGAGCTCTACCGGCAAATTCTCGCTCGCTCAAAAGAAGACCGATACCTGATCTCGGATGAGGTGGCCGTGATCCTGCACGATCAGGTAGTCCGAACGGCCCTGGAGTTGGGAGAACTGCTCGAGGGGGTGAAAGATCGAGATCAACGACTTGCCGCCTGGCATGCCGCTCGGGGATACCTGCTGACTAAAAACCAGTACGCCCGTTGGGAGTTCAAAGATCCCAACCTTCGAGCCAAGCTGGCCTTCGACAAGGCCATCGAACTCGATCCCAGCAAGGGCAGCTACTACATCGGCTACGTCAAAGTCGGACTTCGAGTCAATCCGATCGACTTGGCTGATCTGGAGCGAGTGATCGCCAAAGGGATTGCGCTCGATCCCAACGACGTGAACGCCCTCAACTCCATGGGGCAGGTTCAGTTGCTGAAGTCACGCCAGAGCAGCACGCTCGCCAAGCGGACGGCACTTTTGAATGATGCACTGGGGCGGTTCAACGAGGCCTACGCACTCGCCAAAGAAAACCCTGAGGACCAACTCCCCGTTTGCCTGATCAATGTCAGTGCCGCGTATCTGGAATTGGGAAATTACGTGGTCGAAGGGCGAGCGGATTTGCTCCTGAACGCCGAAAAATTCGCGATCGAGGCCACCGAGGTCGAAGGGCAAATTTATCCAGAACACGCCTACGAGGCATTGGGCAATGCCAAAGAGGATCTGGCCTGGCTCGTGCCTGGCAATGGCGAGAAGTGGGAAGACGCACATCGCGCTTTCACCAAAGCCATCGAAATGGGACATAACGCCAAGCACTACACGGCCAGGGCCAGGCTGGGCTTCAAACGTGTCGACTCTGGCGGTCAGACAAAGCCTGGCGGCGACTATCTTGAAGACGCCTTGGCAGACCTCAGCCAGGCGATCGTGCGCGATCCAGAAATCTCAGAACCGTATTACTGGCAGGGCCAGATCAAAGCCTACCAAGCGAAGACGCAACAGGGAGACGAGGCCAAGAAGCTATTGGAACAGGCTGCCGAGTTCTTTTCCAAGGCCATTGACCTGGATCCCAAGTGGATTGACGCCTACGAGCAACTGGCCAAGGCGCAAAGCACGCTGGGCGATGTCGCAGCGCTGAGCAAGACCTGCCAAGACGCAATCGCCGCTCTGCCTGAGGCGCGTGCGCGATTCCAGTACCTGTGGCTGACGCAAACTTGGAGCATTTCCCTACAAGTTCCGGCGGACAAGAAAGCGGAGTTATTGGACTTGGTTCGAGAGTTGGCCGAGGATCTTCGCCAGGTTGATCCGGAGGAATTGGGCTTCGATCCTGGAATTCAAGCCGCGATGTACGAAGGAATGACCTATCAGGCACAAGGTGAATTTGAAAAATCGAACGACGCCTTCTCCAAGGCAATTCCCGAAGACCTTGCGAATTCCGGGATCCAGCACGCCTTCCTCCTGACCAACCGCGCGGAGAACTCATTCCTGCTCGCCCGGTCGTCGTCCGAAACCCAGGCGCAACCACGCTACGAGTCCTGTGTCAACGATGCCGTGCGCGCTGGAGATCTCATCCAGAGTGAACCCGATGGGGTTAGTGGCTCCGAAGCGCTCGAGACTCGTTGCCGAGCCGTCGCGGCCTATGCCCTTCAGGCAAGAGTCGTCAAGCTCACCGGCGAGAATCAGGAAGTGGCCCGAAAACAATTGGCATCCAGTCTCGAACGGGCGATTGAACTGGCTCCCCAGCACGAGATGGCCTGGCGTTGGAGACAATATCTCGTCCGTCAATGGAAAGCCCTGTTCCCTCGCTCGACTCCGGAACTCAAAGAGCGTGCCCTGGCCTTGCTCCTCCAGGCGGCCAACGATGCACCGAAGGACGATAGCGACATCATTAAACGCGAACGCGATGCCCTCAGAGCGTGGTGATTCATTCATGCTAAGCGGTGTGCTGCCTGTTTTTCAAACTCCGTTTGCGGACGATGAGTCGCTGGACTTCGACACGTTTGCCCAAGAGATCGACTGGCTGTTCGAATCTGGGGCGGACGGCATCGTGATGGCGATGGTCTCAGAAACCTTGCGCCTCACCGGCGACGAGCGTCGACAATTGGCTGCCGCCGCGTGCCGCCTGGGGACCTCGCATGGCAGCGTGATTGTGAGTGTGGGAGCTGAGAGTACCTACGCTGCGATGGACTTTGCCCGACATGCAGAGCAAGCCGGCGCGACGGCCGTGATGGCCATCCCTCCCATCTCCGTGGCTGCAGGGGATGACGAGTTAAGCGAGTACTACGAGCGGATCCTCAACGCCATTTCCATTCCCTTGATCGTACAGGACGCCAGCGGCTATGTCGGTCGCCCGATGTCGATCTCGCTCCAAGCCGAATTGTTCCAAAGGCATGGAGACCGCGTGCAGTTCAAACCGGAAGCGGTGCCGATTGGGCCCCGCTTGAGCAGTTTGCTCGACGCCACCGGTGGCCGCGCTCGCGTGTTCGAAGGCAGCGGCGGCATTGCCTTGGTCGAAAGCTTCCATCGCGGGATCGTTGGCACCATGCCTGGGGCTGAACTGATTCGGGCCCTGGTGGCTCTTTGGCAGGCGTTGCAGAACGAGGATCAACAGGCGATCAATCGGATTTCGCTCCCGTTGTGTGCCATGGTGGCTTTGCAGGTCAACTTGGACGCCTTCCTGGCCATCGAGAAGTACCTGCTTGTGAAGCAGGGGATATTCAAGAATACGCGCGTTCGTGGCCCCGTCGGCTATCACTTGGACGAACCTACCAAGGCAGAAGTCGATCGTCTGTTCGCGCTGCTTCAAGAGGTAACCTAGTCGGCACAATTCGTCTTGCTAAGTAGTTCCTGCCATGAATCCATCAAGCCACTCAAACACCTCGGCGCACCAACACCGGCCGGTTGAACTACCTCCGCTCGTGCAAGGACTCTGCTGGACGGTGGCACTGCTTTGGCTGGCGACGATGGCTCGTACGCAACACGGTCAGGTGGTACTCGCCGACTGGGTTTTGCTGGTATTGCCGAGTACCGTGATTCTGGCCTTGTTGGTGGGGGGTACGCTGCTTGTCCCGGCTCGGCCGGTGTTGTTGTCCGTGGCGTTGGCCATCGTGTTCGCTTGTCAGGTTGTCGGTCGTGCGGACACCGGCTTGCTGTTCTTCTTGCAAGCGATCTTCGCTGCCGTGTGGCTGTTGGTCCTTCGCGCAGCTGGATATCGCGTGGTGTGGCTCGGCACCCGGCAGCACCACGCGGCAGCTGCGCGGCCCAACCAATGGACACTGGGACAGTTGCTCTCATTGGTAACAACGCTTGGCCTGCTCTGCGGGATCATGCGGTGGCTGGTCATGGCCGGAATCCCCGCTTCGTCCGCCGGGGCTGCTGCCTGGCATGCGCTGGTGTTCGCAACCGTGGCTCTGTTCTTGATCCGAGTTTCTCTGCAGTGCCAGAGTCATGCGAGGGCACTCAGTCTCATGATGCTGTGCGTGTTAGGTGCATTCTGGCTGGACGAAAACCTGCTAGGGCTCCAACTAACAGGCGGATCGCTGTGCTTGGGACTGGCGAGATTCGCTGGCTGCCGGCTACAGCGTCAGGCAAGAATTCCGGTCGATGGCAAGAATTTCGAGTTCACCCCGCTGCGACTTGTTCCCCGTTGAATGGGATGTCATACTTTCGGGTGAGGTGAACGGTGCCGGATTGGCAAACGGCACGGTCCTTTCTGATTGCCAAGAGTGTACCGCTGGGAGAGATACGATGAACTTGCTCCGTTGTAGTGTGCTGGCTGTGGTCCTGACTGGAATGTTGACCACCGTGGCTTCGGCACAGTATGTCCAAGTCTATAGCCCCGTTGTCACCTATCCTGCTGCCGAGGCATGCACCTGCGCGTCGCCCGCCCTTCAGCCCGTCACGGCCTACCAACAAGTCACCAATTATCAAGCGGTCACGGCCTACCAGCCGGTGACGGCATATCAACCGGTGACAACGTACCAGCCCGTCACGGCCTACCAACCTGTGGCGACGTACCAACCGGTCACTGCCTATTCCCCCGTGGTGGCAACTCCGGTCACGGCTTACTATCCCGCTGCCACCGTGAATCCCACGGTCACTTACTACAACCCTGGCTATACGGTTGCCCCGCGTTATGTGTATGGTCAACCAGTTCGAAATTTCTTCCGCGGCCTGTTGCCGTAGTGCACCACCTGCTGGTATTGTTCCACACACAACTGCGAACCGTGACTGCCGAATGTGGTACACGGTTCGCGGTGCTGTGAATACCGGAGAAGAACCCGTTTTCCTTTGAGTCATTGTTTTGACCCATGGGAGCGGGTTCTTGTAAGTGAGCGGAAGCTCAAAATTGGTGCGAGGTCTTTCCTCGCTCGCTAATTCAACCAGGAAACCTGCTCGCCCAAATGGCTCAACCATCGCCGCAGAACGATCTTCTATCACGTCTTGAACAATACCAGCGGCGGAAAAGCCTGGTCACGATTCTTCGCGATATTGACGGCATTGCGCCGCTCGATGGCTTTGTACTCAAAGCCAGCAGCCAATGGGTGCTGATGCAGTACGTGGACGACTTCCGCCTGGATGGGTACTGCCTGTTCCGCACGGAAGATATCGACACCATCCAGCACGGCAAGTTCGAGCGTTTTCGCGAAGGGGTCCTGACTGGCGAAGATCTGGTAGCGCAAGTGGGCCGCGATTGCCCCAAGCTGAATCTAAAAACCTTGACCACCGCACTTAATGGGTTGAAGCAGGACGGCAAGCTGCTGACGTTGTTGGGGGAATGGCCAGAGGTTGATTTTTTAGCGATTGGCCGCCTGCAGAGTGTCGGCAATGACTCGGCCAAGCTGCATGTACTTTCGGCGCTTGGTGTCTGGGAAAAACAGTTGCAAGAGGTGGCCCTGGCGGCCATCAGCCTGGTTACGTTCGACGACCACTACGTCACCACCCTGGCCAAACACGCCCGAGGTGCCGGCGAACCGGATCCGTATTAGTGTAGAACAGTTGTCTCAACTGTTCAGAAACCAAGAACAACGTTTCAAATACATGAACAGTTGGGACAACTGTTCTACATCGAAGTCATCTGGCTTGGTTTGCCCGGTTCCTGGACCATGAACAGTTGAGACAACTGTTCTGCATTACTCTGGGGCGAGCCAAGGGATGAAGCCGGGCGACTTGGTGCGGATGCTCCACAGTTTGTGCCCCGCTGTGATGTAGAGCGTTTGGCGATCTATGCCACCGAACGTGCAGTTGGTGATCATGTCGATCGGGACGGCGATAAACTGGAGCAGTTTGCCAGCCGGCGAAATCACGTAGACGCCTGCCTTGTGCTGTTTGGCGGTTTGCGCTGGAGGAGCCGGCGTGTTGAAGCCTGCCGTAACATAGAGCCGCCCTTGGGCATCCGTGGTCATGCCATCCGGTCCACGGTCGGTTCCCCAGTCGAATATCAACTTCTGGCTCTTCGGGTCAACACTTCCGTCGGCCGAGAGATCGAATCGCCAGAGTTTACGATTCCCGCCGACCCCCCGCTCGCCGTCGGTCACGTTGTCCGCCACGTAGAGGTAACGGTCGTCAGGAGAAACCGCCACGCCGTTGGGGCGATCAATCTCATGGGCAAGAATTCGCGTGACCTTACCAGGTCCATCGATACGGTAGACTCCTTCGATTTCTCGTCCGGCGTCGTCCCGTTGTTCGAGTCCGGTTCGTGCTCCGTAGCGTGGATCGCTGAAGTAGATCCGCCCTTTTCGGTCCATTGTCAAATCGTTGGGACTATTGAGGCGGCGGCCTTCGAACCGTTCGGCGAGCACCGTGAGTGTCCCGTCCGCTTCAATCCGCGTCACGCGACGATTGCTCAGAGGCCCTCCTCCTTCGCAACAGACAAGCCGCCCTTGATGATCGAAGAGCAGGCCATTGGTACGGCCAGATGGTTCTCGGAAGACGTGAAGTTCGCCGTTGGCATCGAGTCGCATGATGCGATTGTTGGCAATATCGCTGAAGTAAACGCTGCCATCGGTATGCCAGGCCGGCCCCTCGGTAAAGGCGACTCGCACTTCTTCTTTCACAGCCTGATTCGGTTCAATAACCGATTCCTCGGCGAGCGACGTGAGCGGAGCCCAGCACAACAACAACGACCCTATCCAGCGAATCGGCGGCATTTCTACTCCTCGCGCAGGTATCAGCGATGGCGATCTTGGTGGTTGAACATCTTGAGTTTCCGTTCACCGGCAAACTCACAGCAATGCGTCTGAGACGCTTGCCGGTTGTTATTCTAGCCGCACGAAACATGCTGGAACGAGCGAAAACTACTCAAGTGCGTCGAGTTGGCGGAGTACTTCTTCAACGGAGAGCATCACCGGCGTGGGCCAGAGCGGATTGAGTTGGCCTGTGTCACTGCGGAACTCGGCCAGGTCCACTTCTTTACCCAAAGCAAGCAGCCAGTCAGGAACGTCCAGCCCTGCACCGGTCGGTGCTTGCGTGAAGTCTCGCAGTTCTTCCTCAAGAATCCGAAACGAAGGTCCCGGTGCCTCGTCGCGGAATTCGTCCATGGCTGGCTGGATCAAGGCACGGATCCGATCAATGGACAGCGGTCGCACGAAGCGATCGCCGATGTGGTCGGCCACGGTGGGAAGCTGCATCCCGTATCGCTGGCTCAGCGCGGCGAGTTGCTCCACATGGGATTGTGCCGCGTCTCCGGTTTGCGATGTCACAATCCGACGCCAGAACTCGGCCTCTGCCAATCGCTGGTGCTTGACCAGGATCTCGTGCGTGATCAAGACTGGTTTGAGGTTCCAAGCGGTGCGGTCGTAGCTGGCTTTGAGTCTGAGCACATCGAGGAAAACATGCAGTTGCTCACCCCGATCGGACTGCGTGGTGGTGCTGTTGTAGTCTTTGTACTCTGGATAATTCTCAATGATGGCATCCACGATCAGCAGCAATTGATCGGCCGCCTGGTTCATGGGAATCTTGTTGTCCAGGTCTTCGAGCAATTTGAAATCGCGATCGGCGGGGCGCTCTTCCAGCAACGTGCGGAGATAGTTGCTCACCCCTTGATGGGCGATCGCCCTGAGGTTGCCAACGTTCAAAAAGTCTGGCGTGAACAGGTCTGCCCCGTACTGCTGGATGAATTCGACCAAAGACTTCCACCGGCGCTGGTCCATGACACGTTCGAGGACAGAGAGTCGCAGCGTCTTGCTGTGCGACATCCAGGCTGTCAGCATCACTTCAACCAGTCGCTGCAGCCCTTCGACCAATGTGCCGGGGCTGGGATCATCTGGCACCGCTGCGCCTTGGTGTGGCCAGGAAGAAGCCGAAACTACCAGACAGTCCACCATGGCGCGAAACCCAATGGTGAACAGCCTGTCAAACTCGCTCACGGCCCCTGGGCCGACCGGAATGTCTCGCTCCATCTCTTGGGCAAGTGCAATCAGCTGCCCTGTCTCGGTCAACAGTCCAATGTGCGGTAAGCGGACCAACAACTCCTTGAACACGGATTGCAACACTTGGGCTTCGGCAATTTGCTGGGGATTGCCATGCCGGGAGAGCGGAATGTAAAGCAGAGGACACGTACTCAAGGCGTCCAGGAGCGGTGGCATGAGGTCCCGGACTTCGTCGGCACGGCGATATCGTAAGGCCCGGAGCAGCGGCATCAACGCAGCTTGCCAAGGCTGCTGGTCCGGCGGAGCGGCTGATTCCGGCAAGGCCGCATCGAGCGTTCGGCACGAGGCTCGCATCTCGACAACGGCATCCACAATCCGCTCTACCAGTTGATCCTTGACGATCCTCCGGCGGTCGTATTCCAGCAGCGAATCGTAACTGCTCGTCGGCTCGGGGATCCGATGGGCACGTACCGAGTCTAGCAGTGTTTTCAAGTCTTCCAGGTCTTCGCGCGCCGCTTTCAACCAACGTTCGAGCGTTGCGTAGCGACTCGCGGCATCGATCTCGTTCTGCGCTTCGGGTCGGGCGGCCGCCTGCCAGCAAAAGGCCACGGTACTCAAGAAATTCAGGCGTGTGTGCAGGCGTCGGGCTTCCACATCCAATTCGAACTGCGTGGAGTCTCCCCCTTCTTCGGCCATGTCCCCATCGAAACCGTCGCGTGTGGTATCGCGGTAGGTAACGCTCTCGTAGGCCGCGCTAAAGAGATCCTCTTCTGTGTCCTCTTCGTCATGTTCTTTGGATTCGGCGGACTCCATGGCAAGTTCGAATCGCGGGACTCGCCAGGCTTCGTCGGCGTTGGCTTCCATGAAGTCGAAGAACTTGACCAACAGCCCCCAGCGTTCGGCACTCAATGGCGCGAGCGAACTCTCGGTGTCTGCCTCTTGGCAGCATTGCAAGATCCAGCGACTGGCCAGGCGGCGAAACGAGTACTTGCCCTGCTCGAGCGGGATCTGTTCCATTTGCCCTAGCCACTGCATCAGCAGCGCCATGGCCGCGCGTTGATCCGCCTTGTCCAGCAAGGCTTCGACCACCAACACGTACGCCTTGGGGGAATTGAAATTGCTAACGTGTTCGCGCCAAAAACTCAGATCGTCCGTCGAGGCTCCCCCCTGATTCCAGGCACGCAGGGCAGTTGCCACATGCGCGGCAGACTGCGAAGCCTCGTAGCCCGAGACCCCGGCGATGCCGCTGACCTCCGTGCTGGCAAAACGGTCCCACCACTGGGTGAGCCCGCTGAACCGCTCGCTGACTTGTTGCTCAACGGTGTCCGCTCCGCGAGCCGCGGCTTCGCTCTGTAGCCGCCCGGCGAAATCGAAGATCCCTTCGACCAGATCCAGCAGTTCGTCAATCCGGTGGTCTTTGATCGAATTCTCGACGGCCGGGAACAGGCTGAAATTGCCGCCAAATCCCAGCATGTTGCGCGGATCGACAATCGCGCCGCACTCAATGCCCCGATGCAGCAAGTCTTCGATATTCACCAGCGCCTGGGCTGCTTCGGCCAGTAGGCCTCGATCCAGTTGGTGATGGCCCTGCTTGATCTGGCACTCGATGTCGCACAGCATCCTGGCGCTTGCCACAGGGACCACTTCCACCTGCTTGCGGCTCGCATCTGCATAACCCATCCGTGCAAACAGCTGAGCCAGATGCACGTGTTGCTGCTGACGCGCACGCATGCGGGCCAAACGCTGGTTGAGATCCTGACGGGCACCGGCAAACGGTTGGTGGCGTTCGAGCGCTTCGCGGCGAAGCCGATCACCATGCGAACCGGTCATGCCGCGCAGCAGTTGATCGTAAAAGGCGTCTCGGTACTGCACGATCCGCGGAAGCAGTTTCGAAAGTGAAATCGTCGAGTCATGCGCCCCGGGGCCATAGCCGCTAACGCCCGACGCCATCAACATGGTGCCAGCCAGCACGGCGCCCGCCTCATAGAGAAGCTCGGCACGGGGTAGTTCCTGCTGGTCGAGACGCTGGAGCATCGCCTCGACCGTTTCACTCACCAACACGAAGCGGCGATAATGACCGCGCGAGTCCATGTGATGGGGATCCCACTGCCCGTACTGGTAACTCGGGCGACGGTTGACCGGGTGGTCAAAGTCGTACGCCCTGGGATCCAAGGCCAGTTCGTCGAGCAGGCTGAGGTCAAACCATGCGACATCGAGCAAGTCGGGATCGGCATCGCGGAGGATTTGCAAGGTTTGTTCAATCAGGTCGAAGTACCGCCCCGAGGCCACTCCTCCTTCCCTGAAGTAGATCGGAATGGGGCGTACCCATTCATGATCGAACGGTTCCATCTCCTGGTCGGCATGCAGTACCGCCACCGGTCGATACCCGACGAAGTCATTCAATTCGTCCAGCGCGCGTTGGCACAACGGTGGCAAGTCCTGCCACGGGCCTCCTTGTTTCAAGACCGTCTCGAAACAGGCAGTCAGAAAGAACGCCGTGAACAACTCAGTTTCTGTCAGGTGCGGCAGCAAGTCTTGATGATGGGCCCGGTAGGCCGGTAGCAGTTGGTCCATCACCAACGTAATGACCGACTGGGCCTGGAGTACATCGGCAAACGCAGGGGAACTGCCCTGCTGCTCGGCAAGTGCCTCGTTGAGTAAATCTCGCACCACAATCCAGGGGGGAATGTCCGAAACCCCCGTGGCCAGGGCGTAGACTTCATTGAGATGGTTACGGAACCGTGCATCGGGGGCACCCGATGACAGGTTGAGGTATCCCAACATCTCCTGAAGCCGGTGGTTGGTTTGTGAGCGCAGGGCTTGTCGATCCATTCGGCGGGCTCTTCGTACGGCGGTGGGTTCGGCGGTGCCGGTGTTCGGCACAACCGTTCGCGTCACACGCAACGTAAGGCTTTCGCCATCTGTGCCGGTTCTACGCCTGGCGGCGCACCGGTGCCGAGGACAAGACACCAGTAATACGCAGGTCCGAACGAAGCA
>CALOEH010000058.1:0-30854 GCA_942492195.1 uncultured Planctomycetia bacterium
TGATGGTCACCTTCGATCCGCATCTCGTCGATTCCGGTACCGTTGCGACTATCGAGATCGCGGAGCGTCCAGGTTCCCTGCGAGTGAAACACCTCAGCATGCCGGCGACTGCACCGGTCGTCATTGATCACAATCTGATTCGTCGGAGCCCTGCCAATCGTAACGGTTTCACCAGGGACTAGACGAAAGACGTCTGTCCACTTCGAACCTTCGCGAATGACCAAGTATGCCAGCATCTTCAAGGTGCCCAATGAGTACTGAATCTGTCAAACTTCAACATTCTCGACGAATTGACCGAAACCCCAGGCAATGATTTGCCAATCTTACAAGTAGGAACTCGAATCAATGTGAGCCTGTGCTGACGTTCGTGGTGACCGTGATTCAAAAAGAACGAGCGTTCCATCTCCTATAGGTATCTTAATCAGAGAGGTCCGGTTGTTGGTGGCAACTTAAGAGCCATGTTCCAACAAACGCGATGCCCCTGAAAAGCCCCCCCCATTTGCGAGGATCGCAACTCGCCCAACCTTTTAGGTTATCTCCCCTTTATACCTGATCGCAAGGCGCTGGTTTGGCTTTCTTCCCAGCGGCGGGGACGGGACCCGTTTCAATCAGTAAACACGATACACTTTTTGCTGATTGCGGGGGAGACGCTTGACGGTTCGACAGGCAGATGTCAATTTGGCTGCGACTGCAAAAGTCAGTGGTTTCTCTGCATGCACCGCTAGCCCTGATACACACGATGACCAAGTGGGCAGATGCCGAACAGATCATGTTGCACGATCCCCAAGGTCGGGGTGTGGCAGCGTTGTATCGGGCAACTGCCCCGCTTGGTGAGGGTTTGCAGCGTGCCGCCGAATCCCTGCTGGCAAGCTCCGGCGAAATTTGGATTGCCACGGGTTTTCCGGTCCCTACCGCCGACGGATGGGTCGGCGAGACAGATGGTCCACCAGGTGCTTTGGTCCTGGCCCATGTCCTGCACCGGATCGGTTTTGCTGTTCGACTGCTTACGGACGAAGTCGCAGCTCCGCTGCTGCAACTTGGGGTGCAACATTGGAAACTCCCGTTGCCGGTTGAGGTTTGCCCTTTCGAGTCGGGCGGCCCCGATTCACTGGCCAGGCAAACGAATCAGTCAGGAACATTCGAGCGGACGGACGCCTGGATTGACTCTTTGGACATGACCAAGCTTGCTGCCGTCATCGCCATTGAGCGGCCCGGCCCCAGCCATACCGCGGCCTCTTTGGGAACGGCCAACGCCGACGCGCTGGAAAAATTCCAACGCATCGTTCCAGTCGAAGCATGGGACGTCTGTCACAACATGCGGGGGCAGTCCATCAACGCTCAAGCTGGCAAACTGCATCGGCTGTTCGATCGCCTGGCCACCGAACCCTCTGGCGTGGTGACGTTGGGCATTGGTGACGGTGGGAACGAGATCGGCATGGGGTACTACCGTTGGTCCGAGTTAGCGGTTGCCATTGGGCATGGGCCAGGTACACAGACCGCCTGCCGGATTGCCACCGATCATCTGTTGGTAGGTGGGGCCAGCAATTGGGCCGGTTATGCCCTGGCCGCCATGCTGGCGCGAAGTTGCGGTCAGCCTGAGATCTTTGCCGAGCGAACGACAGCCGACCTGGCAGAATTGATCCGGTTGCTGGTCGAAGAGGGGGGAGCCGTCGATGGCCTCGTGCGTCAACGGAGCGTCACCGTCGACGGCCTGCCGCTCGAGCACGAACTGGCCATCTTTGACAGCCTGCTGCAATTGGTACTGCGCAAAGAATAACTTCTGGGCGTGAACCGGAACGAAAGAAGTATTTCTTCGTCTGGTACTCGACGGACCTCACGTCTCAGGCGAGGCCGCTGAGTTTGTCTGCGGCGTTGGTGCGGGGTCATCGGTCACCATGAACGCGTAGATCAAGGTGAAGGCCGCATAGAACACGACAAAGAAGCACCAATAGCTGGCTGCGCTATCGGTGAGCCAGAAACCCACCACTGCCCAAGCCCAACCCCACGACACAATCAGCAGCGCCTGCCAGACGGGTCGCCACCAAAGCAGGAACGGTGCCCCGATGATGACCGCCCAGAGACCGTAGGCCCAAGCGGCGAAGACCGGTGGATTTTGTGATGACCACCAATTGAGGTGCCCTTGCGGGGTGACCTGCGAAGAGGTCGGGTGATGGATCAGGCGGGCCACCACGACAAACGTCAAACCCAGGGTCAGCAGTAGAAAGAACGACCACCGGCGTGGCCGCACCGGTTGATCAAATGTGGAACCAAGTAGCGGCCCCCATGCTTGGGCCAACAAGGCCAGCGGAATCAGACCGATGGTCAGCAGTTGATTCAGCGCTCCGTGCAAGCGGGGACCGTCGAGCCAAAGAAAGCCCTCCACCCATTGCATGGCGGTAATCCCCATCAGGGCAACTGCGCCCCACTTGAGACGCGGGTGATTGCGCCTCAGTAGGTAGGCCGCCGCCCCAAAGGCGGAACCTCCGGCCAACAGACTGGATGTGGCATTGAAGCAAATGGTACATGCCCTCCTCGACCTACCTAGAATCGTATCGGGCGGACGCACCGGCAACAAGCTCCCAGGGAGCCCCAAGTTCACGTAATCATCTGAGGTGCCTGCAAGTGGTTCGAGCGGAGTTTGTTAGGCGTTGGCGATCATCACAGCGGGCGGTTGGCCTTCGCTGTGAATCCACTTGTCGGCCAGGGCTCTGCTTGCCACCAAAAGAACATGCCGCTTACCTCCGGTGTGGAAGCAAGCGGCATGTGAGTATTAGACGTTCGACTTCTAGGATTGGTTCCTAGTCCTGGCTGCCTGATGGCTTACCAGATCAAGAGCAGGTCGGTGGCCCAAGTGAACTGGCTGTTGTCGGTGCCAGTATCGTACGGACGCTGACCCATGGGATCTGCTCCGCTGTACCAGTCCCAACGACCTTCGGTCCGGACCATGACGCTTTCCCAAGGCTTGTAGTTCAAGCCGGCTCGCGTCTGGTAGAAGTTACCGGCGAAGCCACCGGTGGGCTGGTTGGGGGTAACCACGCGGACGCCGTCGTCATCGCGGAACCATTCAAATCCAGCACCGGCACTCAGTCGGTCGGTGAGGGTCAAGAACAGGTATTGGTTGATGCCGTACCATTCGGCGTCGTAAGCACCACCCATGGCACCGGTGGCAGCGTCGTCTTCGTAGCCGTGATCGTGCTGGAGGACGTACAACAGATCGTCAGCAATTTGCTGGCTGATGACCACGCTGAACATGGTGCGGTTGTTCTGGCCAGCAGCGTCTTCGTCACCGGAGGTGATGGCGAAAGCGACCGACGTACCGAGGTCATCGTCAGCCCAGCTCAAACCACCGAGGAACGAGAGGTCGTCGTTGTTGTCTTCCCAGTTATCCCAGCCGCGGGTGAATCCACCCAAGACGGAGAAGCCATAACCGAGGTCCAAGTCAGCCAAGGCACCGGTGTGCGTGAACGGTTCGCCATACTGCATGGTGTAGGCTTGCGTGACGAAGAAGTTGTTCACAGCCTGCACTTGTTCGTAACCGATGATCGTGAAGAAGTGACCCATCTTCACCGACAACGGACCCACGCCCACTTCGGCGTACATCTGCGGGATGGCCATCTTGTAGAAGCGGCTATCGGCATCGGAGATGATGTTGTCATCCAGGCCCTGGGCTTGCGTGAAGCGAGCGTCGGTACCGTAGACCATGTCCACGCGACCGCCGATATCAATGCCGAAACCTTGGGTGTCGACATCGTGACCGAAGTACAACCAGGCCTGGTTCATCTGGTATTCGTTGGCCCGATCAGTAAACGTCACTGGTCCGTTGAATCGGTTCGACGGTTTGTCCGGATTCCAGGTGAAGCTTTGACGCACCCAGCCGCCGAGTTGCAACCAAGGTTCGCTGTCGCAACAACAATTGTTGGTTGTGCACGCATTACAAGCCGTTTGACAACACCCGGCAGAAACTGGTCCGCAGGTGTCGCATCCGCCGGCATAGCTTGGTGCCGGGGCAGGTGCCGCGTGGGGAACCGGGGCACCGTTGTAAGGGGTATCGCTAGGCGAGCCCTCTTCGTCCTGGAAGCTCCGGTAGTCCACAGAACGCAACGGTGTTTGGGTTTGGGCAACCGCCGTGCTCGCTAGAAACGAGCCGAACAAGGCGGTCGCCATGGCCGGAAAAAAGAAACGCATGTATGAATCCTCCAATCCCTCGGAAGCCGAAGTCGCCGCGTCCGGAGCTGTTGGCTTATCCGTGCCCTAGACATCGCGGAACCGTCCGCGCAAAGATGCGGTGAGACTTCGTAGCTGGTCTTGCTATTGGTGCTATCGACCCATGCCGGAACGACAGATGATGCCAACATCACTTCCAGCCGACTAACTTGCCGAGTCAGCGCCCGGTCAGTGAAAGATTGCCGGATAGCCAAGAAGTGTTGGTAACGGTCCTGCCGCTCCCTCGGAATCTGCAGATTGTTCCGAAATGGCAGCTCCCGGATCCAACCACGAAACGCGCAAACTTTTATCAGCCGGGGGGTTCCGCTTACCCCCAGCATCGAACAACGGTCCAGGCACCCGTCTGACGCCAAGCGGATGGATCGTCGAATGCCCCAGCTACACACGCCTTGTGAAGAGGGTGAGACCGTTTAGATACCCTGCAGGGGGGAAGAACTTTAGCATTTTGAATCAAGTTCTGGCGATCAAACGAGCAGGGCTGTTCCTTGTGAGCGGAAGCTCAAAATTGGTTCGAGGTCCGATTTTGCCAGATGCGCAACGGCGAAACACCATGAAACTTGCCGACCGACACTAGGAAGACTAGGTCGACTAGGTAGACTGAACCCCTTCTGGCGTCTCCCGTGTTCACCTAAGGAGCTTGTTATGGTTTCCCGTCAACGAGTGGTTCCGGCATTGTTGGTCCTGTCGGTTGCATGCCTGATTTTGGCCGGCACGGCATGGTCCCAATACGGCCCGACGGCCACGCCTGGCTACACGTACAACTTTGGATCCAACAACTCCCCCTTGGCGAATCGCTGGCCTGGATCGCCGGCTGTGGTCCACGTGCATCATCACTACAACGGAATCATGCCTGGCTCGGCGAATGCGAACCTCGTGACAGGCTACGCTCCGATTGATGATTGGAAGTTCGGGTTCCAGCAAGGCACTGGCACCTTCTTCAAACCGTGGCAGCAAGACTGGGGGCACTTGGGATTCACTGGCTACATGGGCCAACAGGGGAAGTACGTCGGCCTGGTCGTCGCCAGCCTGACGCCCGGCAGCCCCGCCGCCAAAATGGGCCTGATCTCCGGTGATTTCATTCTCGAGATCAACGGTCAACCGCTCACCAACTACAAACAAGTAACCGTGCTGTTTGACCAAACCGAAGAGAAGCCCAACGCGCCGTTGGAGCTAGAAGTTTGGAACCCTCAGACCAATCGCGTCAGCGAGTTGTCCAACCATGACGGTGACGATAACGACGACGACCGCGATGACGACAACTGACGACAACAACAGTTGAATTCGAATCAGCGATTCGACGTACGTCTAGAACGACCAACTTCATCTGATAGAATCCTGGACCGATCGCCATCTCGCACGTCGCGTCGCGATTCTAAGACTACTGGGATTGCCGACCGACGTGGGAATATCCTGGACGCCTGATACGTTGAGTACTGATGTCTCCTGTTCAAATTGATCTTCAAGGTCGGGTGGCTCTGGTTACTGGAGCAAGTTCTGGTATCGGTCAGGCCGTGGCCACCACGTTGGCCGCAGCCGGAGCGACAGTTGGCATCCATTACAACCACGCTCAGGCGGGGGCCGAAGCAACCTTGGCCGCCGTGCAGGCTGCAGGCAGCGATGGATTCCTGCTGCAAGCGGATCTTGGCGATGCCGGGGCGGCGGCCGCCATGGTGGACGAACTGGTTCGGCAAGCTGGGCGGCTCGATATTTTGGTCAACAATGCCGGCACGCCGGTTGAGCGAACCTCGATCGAAGATTGTTCACCGGAGTTATGGAACCAGGTCCTGGCCGTGAACTTGACCGGCACGTTCATCGTCACACGTCAGGCGATCCCTCACCTTCGCGCCAGCGGCAACGGAGCCGTGGTCAACAATCTCTCACTCGCCGTGCAAACAGGCGGAGCCAACGGGGCAGGACCGTACGCCGCCGCCAAAGGAGGTTTGCAGGTACTGACGCGAACGCTGGCCAGAGAATTGGCCCCAGAGGTTCGCGTCAACGCCATCATGCCAGGGGTGATTGAGACGCCCCACCATGAACAATTCACCACACCTCAGCGAATGGCCGAGTACCGCACAGAGACTCCGCTCAGCCGCAACGGCACCGCGGACGAAGTGGCGAGCGTGGTACTCATGCTGGTGAGTGACGCTGGCAAGTTCGTCAATGGAGCCCTGGTGGACATCAACGGCGGAAGATTCTTAAGGTGAGCAGCCTCCCCCGCCAGACTCACTTCTTCACGTAGAACCTGCTTTCCGCGTCACAGTCTGCAATACCGATAAACTCCGCGCGCCGTGTCCTGTTGACAAGCTGGATATGCAATTTTTTGCAGACAATCTCTCGACGCCCAATTAGCGTGAATTCTAGTAGCGCGACGAATTGCGCAAGTTGATCACTTGATTCCAATCAAAGTGGTCAGCGTAGCGGGGTTCAATCGAGCCGGCAATCGCCGGCCCCAGGCAGTGTTTTGAGCCCAACGAAGCCTTTCGCCGTTGGACATCCGCCAACTGTTTGGCATGCCCTGGCTGCGAGAGGCGGCGCTATCTACCTGAACGAGTTCTTTCCGAGGAAGGTATCCCATCAATGCACGCCGTGATTTTGGCAGGTGGAAAAGGACGACGTCTCGAACCGTACACCATCAGCTTCCCGAAGCCGCTGGTTCCCGTTGGTGACATGCCAATCCTGGAAATTGTGATTCGTCAATTGAAGGCAGCCGGATTCCAGCGGATCACGCTCGCCGTCGGTCACTTGGCAGAGTTGCTGATGGCCTACTTCGGCGACGGTTCGAAATGGGGGATCCAGATTGAGTATTCCCGTGAGGAGAATCCGCTTGGCACGGTGGGACCTTTGGCACTCATTGATGATTTGCCAGATACGTTTGTGGTCATGAACGGCGACGTACTCACGACACTGAAGTACGACTGGCTTCTCAATTACCATCAACAATCGGGCGCAGACCTCACGGTGGCATGCCATCGCTGCAACACCCAGATTGATCTCGGGGTCATCGACTTCGATGGAAGCCTGCACGTCACCACGTACCGTGAAAAGCCGACTCTGCCCTACGATGTTTCGATGGGTGTGTATGTGTTCAATAAGAGTGTGCTGAATTTGTTCCCGGCGGGGGAGTACATGGATTTCCCCAATCTGGTGAACCTGCTGATCGAGCGCCAGTCGCCGGTCAAAGTCTTCCTCTCAGATGACCTTTGGTTGGATATCGGTCGGCCAGGCGACTATGCGAAAGCTTCGGAAACATTCGAAGAGCAGCGGCACCGGTTCCTACCTGTTGCAAACGGCAAACCGAATGTATCGGTTCGCAATTGACGAAATAAGACCTTCTGTAGAACAGTTGTCTCAACTGTTCACTTGAGATGTAACCGAAACGTTTTTCTAGGTTCATGAACAGTTGAGACAACTGTTCTACAATTCAAGGAAACTCGGACGATGAAAGTGCTTGTGATTGGCGGCGCAGGATATGTTGGATCGCCGTTGACGGGCCAACTGCTGGAACAGGGGCATCACGTCACGGTGCTGGACCTGATGCTCTTTGGCGAAGAATCTCTGATGCCACACGCTGGCAACCCTAGGTTCAATCTGGTGCGCGGGGATCTGCGTGACGAAGCCACGTTGGCCGCCGTGGTTCCAGGGCATGACGCGGTGGTGCTGCTGGCGGCCATTGTTGGCGAGCCAGCCTGTAACCGTGACCCCAAGGCGGCCGTCGAGACGAATCTCGAAGGCGCACGCAAAGTATTGGCAGCCGCGCGGACGTTCGGCGTTGCGCGGTTCGTGTTCTCCAGCACATGTAGCAACTACGGCATCTCAGACCCCAACGGCCTGGTTCGTGAAGACGCCCCGTTGCAACCCCTTTCAACTTATTCAGAAACCAAGGTCACGGCCGAATTGGAGATTCTGGCCGCGGCGAGTGACACGTTCTGCCCCACCGTGATGCGATTCAGCACGGCGTTTGGAATCTCGCCCCGGATGCGCTTCGATCTGCTGGTGAGCGACTTTACGTTGGCCGCCGTGCGGGAGGGCAAGGTCGTCGTGTACGGCGAACAATTCTGGCGCCCATTCATCCACGTGCAAGACATTGCCGCAGCGGTGATGGCGGTCCTCGAGGCAGACCCGGCCAAAGTGAGCGGCGAGGTCTTCAACGCTGGCTCCAACAGCGCCAACACGCAAAAAATCGAACTGGCTCGCGAAGTGCAACGCCAGGTGCCAGGCACCGAACTGGAGTTCGTCCAACGGGACACCGACCCCCGGAGCTACCGAGTGGACTTCTCCAAGATCGAAGAGCGATTGGGGTTTCAGGCTCGTTGGACGGTGCCGGCAGGCGTCGAGGAAGTTTACGCCGCGCTGCAGCAAGGGGCCTGGAAGGATCCCGCTGACCGCCGCTATTACAACTAGCGAAGCAGGACCTCAAACCAGTTCGGATCGAAACCAATCCTTCGTTGCCTGGCAGGACCTCAACAATCGCCGAACGAGGCCCCCGCCGAAACGCGAAATGACGCACTCGTCGCAACCAGGCGTTCTGTCACCCCGGCTGGCGGCGGCGTGGCGCTCGTGGCATTGCTGAGCCTTGCCCTTGCCTTGCACTTTGATGGGTGCCACTGCTGTCACTCGTGCCACGCGCTCGCTGAAGATTCAGATGTCCGGAACTCTGGGATGCCTGCCCCCTTTGCCGGCGGGAGGTGATTGGTTAGGTTTGATTGGCTGGCAGCGAGGGATCAGGCACATTGTGGTCAATCGGTTCCCCCCCGGTCTGCTGAATGTTTCAATCAACTAGTTCCCATCAATTAGCTCCTAGGCTGCGTCTTCGCACACCTTGCCATGTCGCTGGTGGATATCCGCAAAATCAGTCGCCGATATGGCAATGTTCTCGCCTTGGATCAGGTTACGCTCTCGCTTGAGCCTGGGACTATTGGTCTGGTGGGGAACAACGGAGCTGGCAAGTCCACGCTACTCAAGATCTTGCTCGGGCTGCTCCGTCCCGATCAAGGATCCGGAACCATTCTCGACTGCGATCTCATGTCAGCTAGCAGTCAGCTGCGTGGCCGCGTGGGCTACATGCCTGAGGCGGCGGCCACCGTTCCGATTCTCAAAGGGGTGGAGTACGTCACGCTCTCGGGAGATCTCTACGGCATGCCTCACCGGGACGCTCGCCGCCGGGCACATGAGGTGCTCAATTACGTTGGGCTGGGCGAACTCCGCTACCGCCGATTGGAAGAGTATTCTTCGGGTAACCTCCAGCGTTTGAAACTGGCTGCCGCGCTGGTGCACGACCCACAACTGCTACTGCTGGACGAACCAACCAGTGGGCTTGATCCTCAAGGCCGGCTGAGCATGCTCCGTTTGCTCGAGGACCTGATTGCCGAGACCGAAAAGAGCGTCATCCTCTGCACCCATCTGCTGGGTGATGTCGAGCGGCTCTGCCAACAGGTGGTGGTGCTGCATCAGGGAACCGTGCTGATGTCTGGCAGCATGGCTAAGCTGCGGCAGCAGGCTAGCGGCCGTTTCGAACTCACCTGGATGGCAGGTGCCGATGGACCTTTCATTCAAGCACTGGAAGTCGCGGGTGCGACCATCACCCAGCATGTGGCCCCGCAGCGCGTACGCGTGACGGTGGATGCTGACTGGACCACGCGCAAGTTCTTCGAACTCGCACAGCGCCACCAGGTGGTGCTGACGCAGGTTCGCGCAGAAGAGGAAGATCTCGAAGGCTTGTTCCTGCGCGTCACCAGTGATCCTGACAAACAATCCACAGGCGCTACCAGCCTGCAACCATAACGGCCCACACTGTCCGGCAGGGTTGTCCGTGCGACATGCGGAAAAGTGAGTGAAGCGAATGGGGATCGAAAACGCCCAATACTACGGATGGAAAGGTTCGCTCGGTTCTCCCTGGCGTGGCAGCCTGGCGATCATGCGGATTGGTTTGATTCAGGTTTTCCGCCGCAAGATGTACTGGATTGTGATCGCGCTGGGGCTGATTCAGTTCTTGCTGTTCTGGGCCATCATTTATTTCTTCACACAGTTTGCGCAAACGCAACCGATGGGACCGATGGCCCAAAACGCGGTCTTCAACATGCTCGACTTCAACTCCGAGATCAGCCCTCACAAAGAGAGCGGATACGTCAAGTTCATGGAACGGCAAAGCATTGTGGTGATGCTGCTTTTGGCGTTCTCCGGAAGCTTGCTGGTAGGGGCCGATTTTCGCTCCCGCGCGCTGCCGTTTTATCTTGCCAGACGCATCGATCGGCGGCACTACATTGCCGGCAAGCTCCTGGCCGTCTCGGCGGTTGTTGCATTGATTACGGTGGTTCCGGCACTTCTGCTCTTCCTCGAATATGGAATGTTCACATCCAACTTTGACTATTGGATTGAAAACTGGCGCGTAGCGGCTGGCATTCTTGGCTACGGCTTTGTGATGTGCGCCGTGCTGAGCATCTTGCTCGTTTCGCTCTCTGCGTACTTGCAAAAGACGGCGCCCATCGCCATCACCTGGTCCAGCCTGTTCGTGCTTCTGTCTCAACTCGCGAAGCAACTGGCCGGCACCACGGACAATCCGTATTGGGAACTTCTCGATCCCTGGCGCAACATGCGATTTGTGGGTCGCTACTGCTTTGGCGTGTTCCCCGATGGCCACGATCGGGACCTTGCCCGCTGGTCCCTGTTGATCCTGAGCGTCGTCTGTAGCGTGGCCCTGGTTGCCCTGTTCCGCAGAGTGAGGGCTGTGGATATCGTTTCGTAGTTGGCGCGTGTCCTGCAGTGGCAATGGCTTGGAACCTTTGGTTGAATTGCAATGTGGTTGTCTTTCGAAAACGTGACGAAGTTCTACGGTGCCGTGATTGGCGTGAATGACGTGAGCTTTCGCGTCGGGCCTGGAATTACAGCGCTGTTTGGCAGCAACGGTGCCGGCAAGTCCACGTTGCTCAAGTTGGCCAGTGGTCAGTTGCGCCCCAGCCTGGGCAATGTGAAAATCGGAGATCACTCCGCCTGGTCCACGGCGGCCAAACGCAACTTTGGCTATAGCCCTGACATCAATCAGTTCTACGAAGAGATGACCGGGCGGAAGTTCGTCTACACCATGGCTCGGCTCTCCGGACAAAGCCGCAGCAAGGCCCGGCAACGAACCGACGAAGTGCTGCAGATTGTAGGCATGTCTGATCGGGCAGATCGAAGGATTGCCGGATTCAGCCACGGCATGCGGCAACGCACCAAGCTGGCTCAGGCTCTCGTCCACAACCCCGAAGTTCTGCTGCTGGACGAACCCATGACGGGAATCGACCCCGCCGGGCGGCGCGAGTTCAACGAGGTTCTCAAACACCTCGCCACGCAAGAGAAAACCATCTTGGTCTCCAGCCACTTGCTGGCCGAAGTCGAGCAGCTGACCGAGAACATGTTGATGATTGGTCGCGGGCGGGTGATTGCCTCAGGCAATGTCACAGAGATTCGCCAGTTGCTCGAAAGCCAGCCGCTGGCCGTGGGTTTGACGAGCCACGATCCGCGGAAGTTAGCCCAGCGGCTCGTCGCCATGAGCGAAGTCCGATCGGTGGAATTTCGCGATGATCTGCTGACCGTTCGGATCCAGCAACCACGGCAGTTCTTTACGGCGCTTGGAGCGCTCGCAGCGTCCGGCGAAGTGGACGTGCAGCGTTTGCAAACCTTGGATGCCGGGGCTGAGGCCGTGTTCGAATACTTGCAATCGGGAGCCAACCGTTGACCGAGCACCAGACCGTTGCGCTGCCCCCGTTTGAGCGAACAGGAGCCTTCGAATGAATTGGCTGCATGCCACGACGGCCTTGTTCTGGCTATCGCTCCGCCGCCTGGCCTGGAGCATGACCACGCTGATGGTGTTCTTTCCGCTGGCCGGATGCGCCTTGTTTTTGTTTCGCTTCCAACGTCGTTTGAATCGTGTACCCTTCGATTTTGACCGGGCATTCGAGCGATACAGCGAAGTCTTCGTGCTGGTGATCTTTGCTTCCATCCTGCTGCCGCTCTGCACGCTGGCCTACGCCACAACAAGTGTGGGGGGAGAACGCGAAGAGCGGACGCTGGTCTTCCTGCTCGTTCGCCCGATTCCGCGCTGGCTGATCTTATTCGCCAAATTCTGCGCCACGCTCCCGCTGGTGTTGATCCTGCTGATGGGCAGCTTCTACGGGTATTGCCAGATTGCGGGGCCTGTGGGACACAAGGCGTTTGCCATGTACGCCCCGGTGTTGGCGTTGATGATCACGGCCTACGTCAGCCTGTTTCATTTATTCAGTGTGATGTTTCGCCACGCCACGATCGTGGCGTTGATCTATGCGTTGGTGATGGAGTCTTTCATTGGCAACATGCCAGGCATCATCAAACGTGTGGCGGTAAGTTTCTACGGACGAAGCACCATGTACGAACTCGGAGCGCCCTACGGAATCGAAGCGCCCAAGTACTTCGAATCCATCTCCGTCGCCGCCGCCAACGCCACACTCTGGGCCGTCACGCTCGGCGGCCTCCTACTCGCCATGATCATCTTCAGCCGCCGCGAGTACCGCGACCTGACGTGAGCGTCACAGGGGAGAGTGAGCCATTTGGCCCTGCATACCGGACGAATACGCACACTCGTGCCTCGGTCAACGCCCGGCCCTGCGTCTCGAACAAATCACGCCCCCCCGTTTACCGTTTACTTCTTCTTGGATTTCTTGGCTGCTTTGCGCCCTGCCTTCTGAATCGTGGCGTTGTACTTGGCACCCTGTTTGAGCGCGTTCTCGGTCACGGTCCTATCGGTGTGCGCTTTGTCAACGAGTTCGTGACATTTGGCAAGTTCCTTCTTGACCGTAGCGTCTTCTGCCAGCTCCTTGTCGACTTTGCGCAGCCCGGACTTGAATCGGGTTTCCATGGACTTGTGGATCTGGATGTAGAACCGCACGCAGGCCATGGCATTTGCCCATACGTCGTTCACCGCGTTCGCCAGATCCAGCGTGATGTCTGGGCTGGACGCATACGTTTGCAAGGACTCGATGTTCCTTTCGAATGTACTGAGCGCCAAACCGCCTGCCTCGTTGCGGATGCGTTTGTATTCGTTGTTCAGATCGGTCCGCAGGATGGCAAGGTCGGTCCGGGTCTTGGTCAAGCTGGATGCCGTGCGACTGCCGAGGGACTCCGCTTCGTCCTTGACGGCCTTGGCATCCTTGACCATCAGTTCGAGCTTTTTGATTTTGGTCTGCACCTGCTTCTGCTCGGACATGAGTTTGCGGCGCAACTTGTAAGCATCCTCCACGACCGACTTATCGAGATTGAAAGACTTGGTGCCATTCCAGCCCCGCCACCTGAACCAACTGGCGCCGTAGTCGTCAGCGTCCTGACTCGCTTGCGTTGCAAGTGACTGGAGACGGGGCAGCGCGATCGAAGCCAAGCCTTGATCTCGGGTCGAAGTCGGATTGTTCTGCAAGTTCTCGAGTGCCTTCTTGCTTTCGCTGAGGGCTTTGGCTGCTTGTCCCAGCCAGGTATCCACCTGCGCGAAGTGCTTCTTGAAGTTGGCCTCGATGGCGGAGAAATCCTTGTCGATCAACTTCGAGATCTTCTGTCCACGCGTCTTGAGCTGCTCTTCGAGCTTCTTGATTTTCTTCTTGTCCCCTTTGGCTTTCTTCAAGTCCTTGATCTCCTTGACCAATTCCTTGTAATTCTGACAAATCACTTCCACTGTCTTGCTTGGCTCGTAGGACTTGTAGGGCACCGTACTCTCCTGACTCAAACTGCGATTCGCGAAGCCAAAGCACTTTTCCACAGTGCCTGGCTCATTGAGGATCATAACGCGCTTGTCAACACGCTTCCCACTGTTGATATCCACGCGTGTCCCTGCGAGGGGACAAGCCGTTCGGCTGCGTGGCACGGTTTGAAAACTACCCTTGCCTTGCACTGGTCGCGTGCCACTGCCGCGTTCCGCAGTAAATTCTTGCTGGCCAGATCAGTCCCCCAACAGCCCATTGGTATCATGAAAACGTCAACGCATGCACACCGCTAGCTTCAACAGTTTTCGAAAGGACATGCTCGAATTGCACTTCAGCACTGAGCGCAGCAATGGCACGCGACAAGCGTAAGGCAAGGGGAAAAGGTTTATCCGTGCTGCCCCGCCGTCCCCGTAACCGATGTTGCATCTGCTAGGGTTCTCGTGCAAAAGTTTGTTGCAGCGTTCCCAGTTGGTAGTGTGGCTTGCTTTGAGTCACATGGAAGCGGTGAGGAACTCGTCTGGACGAAGACAGAGTGGGGCAGACTCTGATCGCGCCCTGGCATGTGCGCGCTTCGTAAGATGCGACACTCAGGGCGATGAGTGCATCGCCCTGGGTCGCTCTTGTTCCGTCAAATCAGTCGGTCGAAGCGTCCATGGCGGGCAGAGAGAAGACCATGGCGGTGCCGCGCGGCATGTCTGGGTCGATGAACACTTGCCCATCGTAGTACTGGATGATCCGCTTGACGATGGCGAGTCCCATTCCGGAACCTTCGCTGTCAGCAGCCAGACGCTTACCAGGCAAGAAGATGGTCGCTCGGGCGTCTGCCGGAATGCCGGGACCATTGTCTTCCACCCGCAACCACTCTTGGGCCAACGGACTGATGGGTGCCGGGGATTGGCAACTCACACGAATTAGCGGATCTTGCGGATCGCATCCGTATTTTCCGGCGTTGCGAATCAGGTTGGTGAGCACCTGTTTCACCCGCGCCGGATTGCACCAGACGGCCGGGAGTTGGTCACTCACCTCGACACGAATCGCCCGGGCGTCGAGAAGTTCGCGCTGTTCGAAAAGCACTTCGTCCATCACTTGCCGCACGTCAACACGTGCGGGTTCCATACTAATGGCGCCGGTCTGAGACAACCGAGTCAGGTCATCCAAGAACCGTCGGCTTTCGCGCAGGCCGGCCTCGACTTGAGCAAAGTTCTCCGTCAACTGCTGCATGGGAGCTTTGTCGTAGGAAGTTTTGAGCTTGTTGAATGAGTGCTCCAGGAACATGAAGTTGGCGGTCATGTCGTGTGAGATCGCCCGAACCAGATGATCCATTTCGTTGTGTTCGTCGCGCAGACGCTCAACATGCTGCTGGTTGCGAATCTCGATTCGATTGGCACTCAAGGCGTTTTCGAGCACGCTGCTCAAACTGTCGGAAGTCAGGGTTTGCCGTACCAGGTAATCTCGGGCACCATCTTTAATAGCTTCGGCGGCTTGAGCTTCGCTGCCTTCGTTCACAAGCAACACGGCGGCAACGTCGTCGCTGAGATCAGCAATGCTGCGGATCAGGTCGGAACCGCTCATGTCGCTCAAACGGTAATCGACCACCACCAGATCAATACGCTGCGAACGCATCAGTTCCAAAGCGGCGAGGCCAGACTCGGCCACGTGCAGCCGAACCCGACTGCCGTAGAGCTTGCCAACGAGTTGCGAAACCTGAGCCTGGCTCATCTCCAAGTCAGTGACCAACAAGAAATGCTGGACTCGGGTGCGGACAGGACGCGTACGTTGACCGGGAGCACGGAGTGTGAGATTCATGGCGGACCCTTCTGCCGGGGTGTGTTCGGATCTTTGGTCGTTGCCATCATGGCAAGAAGAGAATCCGCAGCCGCTTGAGCTTGTGTGCAGCTGCGCAGCCGTCCATGCCTTAAGAGGATCGACCCGACTGCTGTCTGCAACTCGACCTATTTCCGCTAATCAGAGCTTTTTGTTCATCTTGGCTAGTCGGCAGCCCTAGGAGTGGCAAAGTCGGCACAGACCGCGTGATTGCGGAGGCATTCCAGCGCCAGAATTAGCTAACCTCTCAGGTCCAACGGACCGAAACAGAGCTAGAGAGCCAGCAGGGTTTGCCTAATCCTACAGGGTTACGCAATGCACCAGGTTTTCGCAGGCTCTAGTTTGGCAATCGTTCCAGTGGTATGCTCCGAATAGCGTTGGCGGCTGAAATCTTGCCGGCAGAACGCCAGGGGTTTCGTCGTATTCGCGTCATGCCACGCCGGAAGGCATTCAGGAAGGGCCTTCCGTTCTCGCACTACAAGGATGCATTTATTGCGACTTGATCGCAGCGAGTTTTTCACATGCTCCAAAATGTTGTGCGTTGGTGTTTGCCTTGTTTCTTCACCGGGCTGCTGCTGATCGCTGGCTGTACCGGTTCGAATCAAGACATCACATCCCAGGGAACCGGAACTGCATCCAGTGGCCTCCCCAGTGATGAGGAACTCAAGAACAACCTGGACGAGGTGATCGAGTTCACCGAGCGGCGGATTCTTGATTCCGAAGATCATGCTGCCTGGCAAATCATGCATGGTGTGCTTGCCTATGGGCAGGACCTGCGGATCAGCGACCAAGGGAAGATTGTTCAAGCGGTCGATTGGCTGCTCGACGGCGGGCAGATGAAGGGGTGGAATCTCGTCCCAGGCGAAAAAGGCCTGGTGGCGATTCTCGAAGTCGGCAGCAAGACCGGTCAAGGGCACGCCGACCAATGGCTGGCCGTCCTGGCACAGTGCCACGTGCCGCTGGATCGCAAGCTCGTTTGGGACGGCAACGAATACAAGTTTGGAGACCTGGTCACTCAGGCTCAATGGGACATGTACGAAGGGAAAGAAGCGAGTTGGTCTCTGATTGGTCTCGGCGCTTACTTGCCGCTCGACGCGGAGTGGGAATCGAGAGATGGCCACTGGAATTTCGAACGCATGATTGGCATGGAAGCAGCCCAGGATCTCAACGGCAGCGCCTGCGGCGGAAGCCATCGGCTGATTGGGATGACCATGACGCTCAACCGCCACTTGAAGAAGGGGGGCAAACTCGAAGGTGCCTGGCTCGAAGCTGATAAGAAGATCAAGTACGGCATCGAGATGGCGCAGAAGCACCAGCAGCCGGACGGCAGCTTTTCGACCAACTACTTTGCCCGACCTGCGTCCAGCCCTGACGTGGCACTCAAGATCAACACCAGCGGACACACGTTTGAGTTCCTTTCGATCGCCATGACGGATGAACAACTCAAGCAGCCCTGGATGGTGAAAGCGTGCGATCAACTCTGTTCGCTGTTGACCCTCACGCAAGATATGACGGTGGAATGCGGCGCGTTGTACCACGCGGTGCATGGACTGCAGATCTACCGGCTCCGCCGCTTTGGGCCAACCCGGTACAAATACGAAGAGGACGAGAAACCGGCCTCGGCTGTCGCGGTGACAAACGAAGAGAAGCCACCAGCGCCCGAGCAAATCACGGTGACTCCCAATGAAGAAGGTGCCGCCCCCGCTCCGCCCCAGGCTCCAGCTCCTCCCCCGTCGATTGATGGTGCAACGGAAGACACTGAAACGTCTGGAGACAACTCCGCCCCGATTCCCAACGACGAGGCCAAGGGGGCCGCTGGTACCAAGGATGCAGCGGAGTAATCAAGCCACCGGCGTTCTTAGGCACTCGCCGCTCACCTTTATCTGAGCGGTTTTGGCACCCGTGCTGCGTCAACGCTTAAATTTCAGGTTGGGTGCCCTGCCCTCGCTTGCGAGGGCAGGGCACCCGAAAACTTTGCCGTGACAAAGCACTACGCCGACTGGCACCACTAGGAATCGCCGTCGCGGGCACCAAACAGTGCCACGGCGGCCGTGAATCCGTGCATGAAATTCTGCCCTCCGAGCGGCCCGATTTCCCCTTGGGCAAAGAAGCCGATCACGGGAATCTCTCCCCAGGCAGCGCGGAGACTGCTGGCGTCGTGATGAGGCTCGGAGAAGAGTCGTGTACCTCGGCCGTTGCAGGTAAACACCAGGGCGGCCTCAGGCTGCGGTGCCACCTGCGCGAGCAACGTGTTGA
Source organism: uncultured Planctomycetia bacterium (assembly GCA_942492195.1). Taxonomy (GTDB): domain Bacteria; phylum Planctomycetota; class Planctomycetia; order Pirellulales; family S012-138; genus CALOEH01. The sequence goes on from CALOEH010000058.1 coordinate 18,006, forward strand.
GATCTTCGTCCGCGCTGTGTTCGTCACGGAGATGGAACTGCACGGTCTGCCCCACGCGTATGTAGTCCGTGAGCGAAATGCTCTTGTTCTCGGTATCGATCCCGATGACGTTGCGAACGAGAAAATCGCCAGGGCCGAAACTGTCTTGGTACTCGTTGATCACACGTCCTAGGTGCAGTCCCTGTTGGATGAGTTCGCGCTGTTCGGGATTGAGCGAAGCGAAAACCGCCTGCAGGCGGTCGAGAGCAGGCATGCCTCCGAGTTCGTGGATCTCGTTGCGTTCGGCTTTGGTAATGACCATGGAATCGCCAATCGGCTGGCAACCTTGGGAAACGATGCTGCGGACGGACAAGTCCCCTTGGATCAGAATCCCGGCGGCTCCTTCGGACAGGACTTCGTCCCCGAGTACAATTCGGTTCTCGCCGGGGCCATAGAATCCGCTGGCCATACCTCCCAGGATCTGCGCACCGGGCTGCTCGGTGTTGACCTGATCCAAGAGCAAGTCTGCCGGGAAACTGAATGGTTCACCCATCAGCAGCAGCGAGGCGTTGTCGCCCCAGGGCTCTTGCAAACTTTCCGGCCAACCGAGGATCGAACCTCCTTCGGCCGTACGGACGAATTTCAAATGCACCGGAGTGAGGGCGACTCCTGGCAGCCGCGCTCCCCAAACGGCCAGCGCAGGCTGCTGTTCGTACTCTTGCGAACCTGCCAGAATGTTCTCGCCAATACAACCAATCAGGCAAGTTGGCTTGAGGGCGGCCCGCACCTGCTGACATGCCTGCTCCAGCGTGTCCCGATGGTGGGGCGAGGCCAGCAACACCACCAGGTCACCGGCTTCGCCCAATTGCTCAGCCACCTGTTGTGCCACTTCTTGAGCAGCTGCCGAGGTATCCGACGCGGTCGAAACGGCCGCTGCAAAGCCACGTGCGGCAGGCGTCATACTTACTCCAAATTGCGAAACGTAGGGGTTGATTCGTGCAGACCGATGCCGCCCAACCCGCTACGTTTTCACGGCGTTCACTTGCCTTCTTTCGGCAACTGAAAGTCCGCAATCCATAGTTGGCTGGAGTGGTCGTCGGTGCGCGTGCTGGTCCACATCAGCTGCTTTCCGTCCGGAGAGAAAACCGGCAACACATCCGCTGCCATGGAATCGGTCACGCGCCAAGTCTTGCCTGGGGTGAACCGCCCATCCTCTACCGAGTACTTCATCAGCCATAGATCGTAATTGGGCCGAGCCGTGGGATCCGAGTGATCCGCACCCGACCAAATGATATAGGGTTTGGTCGGATGCCAATAGGGGCCCCAGTTCACGCCGGTGGTATCGGTCAGGGCAATGTCATGCTTGCCGTCGATGTCCACCACGTGGATCTGCAGGTACTCAGCCTTCTTGCGGTCGCTGCGGAAAATCACAAAGCGGCCGTCCGGCGAGATGAACGGGCCGCCGTCGTAGGCCGGAGAATCTACAATCTTGCGCACATTCGAGCCATCGGAGTTCATGACGAACAGGTCCGGGTCTCCATCTCGTGTGCTGCAAAAAGCAATCAACTTGCCGTCTGCCGAGTAGGCACCTTCGGCATCGTAGCCTTCGGCTTCGGTCAGGCGATGCAGATGGCTGCCATCGAGATTGGCTTCGTAAATATCAATGTGCGGATCGAATACCCACTCGTACCGCCGACGCCGGCCCGACTTGCGATCTTCTTCCTGTTTGCGAATCTCTTCGTCCTCTTCGGCCTTGAGCTTGGGATGATCGTGCCCTGAGGCAAAGAGGATCTTCTTGCCGTCTGGTGAGAAATAACTGCAAGTGGTACGTCCCCGCCCGGTGCTGACCAACCGCGGCTTTCCACCTTCGAGCGGTTGCGTGTAGATCTGATAGAAGGGATAGTCCTTGGTGATTGCCTGATAGATGATTTGCTTGCCATCCGGCGAGAAATATCCTTCGCCGGCTTTGGTCATTCCCGAAGTGACCTGGCGGATGTTGGCGAGGAACTTGCCTTCGATGGACTTGCCGCCGACTTTGACCGTAGCGGTGGCTTTGGCCGTCGCAGGCTGTTCTGCTCGAGCGCTGTTCGTGTTGAAGCCAATCGACAAAATGGCTGCGGCCAAGAGGCAGAGCCCGAGGTTCGCGAAACGGTCTTGGTGCATGGATTGAACCTTTATTGGGAAGATGCAGGGATTCGGAATGCAGATTTCAGGAGCCAATCAGGGTAGCGTCACTTCGACCCGACATGGCCTTCCATTTCAGTTTCAAAGAACCCAAGTTCTCTTGGGAACGGACGTTTGGCTACCAACTCTTCCTAGTATACGGCCTGCAAACGGCTGAGGCGAATGGCCGATTGGGGACGTTTTGACCGCATCGGCCCGCAAATCCTGACGAACCGTAAGGAATCCTGATGAAAATCTATACAAAGACCGGTGATCTTGGGCAGACGGGCCTCTTGGGTGGGGTGCGTGTCAGCAAAGATGCCGTGCGGATTGAAGCCTACGGCACCATTGATGAACTCAATGCCCAACTCGGCCTGGCACGCTCGGCATTGTCACAACTGTTTGCAGCGTCAGAAGAAGCGGCAAACGGAGCCGAGCTAGATACCTTGCTGGCGGCGATTCAAAACCAGCTGTTCGATCTGGGGGCCCAACTCGCTTCCCCCAAGTCGGACAAGGACTCGTTGGCCCAGGTCACTGCCCCCATCATTCAAGGGTTGGAACAAGCCATCGACCGCTACGAGGCCACGCTGCCGCAACTGCGGCAATTCATTTTGCCAGGGGGAACCACGCTAGCGGCTCAGCTGCACGTTGCCAGAACGGTATGCCGCCGAGCGGAACGTCGCGCGGTGACTTTGGCCAACACCGAACCGGTGACCTCTGAAGCGATCGTCTATCTCAATCGGCTGAGCGATCTGCTCTTCGTCCTGGCTCGGGCGGCCAATCAGCTGTTGGGTCAAGAAGATGTGTTCTGGAAGCCTGGTAATTAAAGGTCGCTTGAGTTGTCCTCTGCGCCAAGTTCCGAAATTTGTGAGGTAAGCAACCGCACGGCGGCCGTGGCTTGATCCAGTTTGGACTCCAATCGGTCCAGCAACTGCCGCTGCTCGATCACCACTTCGTCAAGCGCCGCTACCGTTCGTTCGAGATGCAGGAACCGCATCTCCAAATCAATCAACCGTTGCTCCACTGCCGACTCTCCGTGTGTAGAACAGTTGTCCCATTCGCTCGCCTGAGGAAGCATCCGCAGGGTTCTGCTTGGTAGCTTCGACTCACAGGGCAAGAACCTGCATTGCGCGAAAAAACAAGATTGTCATCACGGTGGAGCGTGATGACTATCCTGCGCGTGATGCCGACTCTTGTTTAACCGTCGACCAACGTTGAGATGTGCGGTTGGCGATCGACTTTCGGAAGGACCTTAGGAAGGTAGATCTCGGTCACCGCCTTCCTCGTCTTATGGTCGGCCCAGGCTTGTTCCGATTCCCACCGTTCGCACAACAGGTACTTGGTGGGCTCGGCCTGAGAATGGTAAACCTCAAACCTCAGGCAGCCTGGCTCTTGACGCGAAAGCTGCGCTGCCTGACCGAGCAATTCGCCAATCGACGGGATGTCGGCTTCGTCCTGGACGGTCAACCAAACGTTGATGCAGAACATGCGGTGGTCTCGTAAAGCTTTGACAACTCAAGTTCCCAGTGGTTGGTCCCCACAGCTTACGGAAATTATGGAGAAATGCCACCACCACCGATGGCCGGACTTGGCGTTGGTGTGAATGTGGGCCGATTGGGGCGCGGCTTGATGATCTTGACTTGTTCCGGCGTTAATGTCGAACCGGCGACTGACGGGGTGGGGATGGCTGGAGCAGAGGGAGCAGGCGTGGCTGGGGATACGACCTCAGGCGTGGCTGGTCGGGCTGGCTGGGCTGGTTCCACGACATCAACTGCGGCAAACTGCTGCCGATTGATCACCGTGCCGACCGGATCCCAGGTGATCCAAGCTCCGGCTTTTTCACCCTGAACGTAGAGACCTTCGACCCACTTCTGTCCGTTGGGATGCCACCAAATCCAAGGGCCTTCGAACTGGCCGAAAGCATAACGTCCCTTGGTATGCGTTTGGCCATTGGGATGCCACCAGGTCCATTCGCCATGTCGCTGCCGCTCGCCAAGGACACGTACCACCTCGGTGCTGGCGCTCCCTTGCCACCAGTCGTAGACGCTCTTGGTGACTTCCTCAGGCTCCAGATACCAGCCACCCCAGTGTTTCTGGCCATTGTAGTGAGCGGCCTCTTTCCAGACTTTGCGCCGACCGGCGACATAGGAAAACTGCTCAACCACCTTGCCGTCAGGCGACCAGTGGGTGACGTCGCCAATTGGTGTGGCGTGATCGAAGAACATCTCGCGCTGTTTCTGTCCGTTGGGATACCACCAGGTCCAGACACCATGCTGTTGGCCTTGGTCAAACTCCCAGTGGCTCATTTTCTGTTTGTTGGCATCGTAGAAAATCCAAGGTCCGTGCAACTCGCTATCGACATACGTTCCTTCGGAGAAATAAGGGCCTTGGTGCCCTTCGTAGGCAGGCCCTGCGAGCAACGGGGATTCGCCAGGAGCGAACCATCGGCTCCAAACCCCTTGCCGTTTACCGAAGCCATATTCGCCGCTACCTATCTTATTTCCGTCAGGACGATACGCTGTCCACAGCCCATGATTGATAAAGTTGTCATTGGCATCACGGGTGACATGTCGTTCGACACTGATCTGCCCGTTGGAGTAGCGCTCTTGGATCTGCTCGACCGGAGTCGCCGGTGCCTGTTGAGCGTCGGCACGGGCATCCTGCCAGGTCGCCCAACATAGCCCTACGATCGCGAAGCCAAAGATTCGTTGCGTGAATGGAGTGCGCATGGGTAGAGTCCTTACCAAAACCGAATTCCAAAAGTTCAAGACGTGCCCGTTGATTCAGCGCTCAGCGAGCACCCAGGGATCGTTCAATTTGAGTCACGTTCTAGCGACGGCTTTGTGGGAACAGTTGTTTCAACGGTTCACCTGCTGCACTCGAAACGTTCTTCGTGGTTCCTGAACAGTTGAGACAACTGTTCTACACTAGATCCGATTCCGCCAGCCATTGCGGCCAAAATTGGTAAATGGATCATTGACGCCAGGCTTTCAGCATCCTACCTGCCCTTCTCCAGATCATTCTATCAATGCGAATTGCCAAATATCATTAGGATCTGCAGAATTGAATGAAACCAAATTGCTTGGCCAGACGTCTAACTCGCGGTAGGTTGCCGGATTCGTGGCATCCCTACAAACCGCCAGGTCAAGTCCGCCATGTTGCCGCCAGGGAAGGTATCTTATGGAAGCCAACCAATCTTGGGTGCCAGCTGTCCCTGTCGCAGGACATCTAACTCCAACGTTCGTCATAAGTTGCACGTCGAGCATTTCCACGGCTAGCCGTCACGCTGGCTTCGAACAAAGCACTTTGGAGCTTCTGAAGTGCAGCTAGAACAGAGCAAGGAACCTTATCATGCGAGCGTTGCGGGTTGCCGTAATTGCCTCAAGCCTTTTTGCAGTATGGTCTTGGGGAATTCTAACGAACGTCAGCGGGTGGAACTACAGCTCCATGGCCTGGGGACAAGATGCCGTGCCCGTGGCTCCGCAATTGGGCGAGGAGTCCTCAGAGAAGGATCCGCTCCGCGAGCAGACCATCTACATTCCCTACCAGAAGCTGCGTGAGGTGTTCGAAAAGGAAGGACGTGGGGTCTTTCTTCCCTACGAGAAGTTCCTGGCTTTGTGGAAAGCGGCCCGAAACGCGGAACCCAAACCGCGAGATGTTCGCCCTCCACTGCCGACCGTGATCGCCGAAGCAGAAAACCGTGCCACGGTGATCGAAGACGTGGTGCAGGTGGATGCAACCCTCAAGATTGAGGTCTTGGCCCCAGGTTGGAACGAAGTGCCGCTACGTCTCTCCGACGCCGCATTGATGAGGGCGGAAATTGATGGCCAGCCGGCTCGCGTGGTCTTCAGCCCTCGGCAAGGCTACACGCTCTTGGTTCGCAATGACACCAAAGACGCCAAGACCCTGGAGCTCAAGCTCCGCTATGCCAAGGCGTACGAGAAAGCGCCTGGCGAGAATCGGGTGACATTTCAAGCTCCTCAAGCACCGGTGAACCGTTGGCAGATTCGTGTTGGAACCCCCGGCGTCAAAGTTCACGTCCACCCGTTGATTGCCGCCAGCGAAGTTCCGGTGCATCGCCTGGCTGAGATTGACGCCCGAGATTTCTTCGCCCCAGGCCGTACCACAGACCCTCCCGTGAACAATGGTGATGGAGGTGGTAACGGGGCCGAAGGTGGAAGTGCCGCGGCACCCGCTGCCGGCGGTGATGCCGACGACGACGAAGAAGAAGAGCCTGCTGCCGCGGGTGCAGCGGACGCCAAGGACAAAGACCCTGAGTTGGCGGTGCTGGCGTTTGTCGGGGCGGCGCCGACCGTCACCATCGACTGGACTCCCAAGAGCGAAGGGGCCAGCGGTTTGGCCGCTTTGGCGAGTGTCGAAGCCCAACAACAAGTCACCGTGGACGAAGGGGTGGTTCGTACCCGAACCTTGCTCTCCTACGAGATCAGCCGCGCCCAACTGGCCGAACTCAACGTGCAGGTCCCTGCCGATCATAAAGTAGTCAACGTCTACGATGCCAACGTGCGTCAATGGAACGTGGAGACCGTGGACGAAGCCCAACAGATTCGGGTGCAACTCTTCCAGCCTGCCCAAGGGCGGCAGACGCTGGTCGTGGAATTGGAAAAATTCAGTGATGATCTGCATGCCGAACCGCTCCAGGTGCCGGTGGTCAAAGCACTGGACGTGGGGCGCCAGTTCGGCGTACTCGTGGTTCGCCTGGGTGCCGGACTGCGGGGAGAGCCGACGGACCGAACTGGTTTGCTTCAAGTAGATAAGGCAGAGCTTCCCGGCGCCTTGGCCCGCGGCAGCTGGAACTTTGCCTACCGATACGCTTCGGTCCCCTTCGAACTGGCTCTGGATATTGATCCGGTGGAACCTCGGATTCAGGTCGATCAGTTGGTCGAAGCTTACCTGTTGCCCGAGCGGCTGACCTTGGAACTCTCGGCCCTGTACGACATCCAAAGGGCGGGCGTTTTCCAACTGGATTTGCAGGTCCCCTCAGGCTTTGAAGTGCGCAGCGTCAAAGGTCGTGCCATGGACAATGTGGCAGCGGCCGATGTGGATTCGTTCTATCGCGAAGGAGAGAACGAAACGACCCTCCATGTCAATCTGGCCCGCAAGGCGACCGGACGTGTTGGTTTGCTCGTGGTGCTGGAGAAGGCAATTGATGACGCCAACCTGCTCACCCCCACCGGCACCGCCGCCACTCTTGAGGTCCCTGTACCGCGCGTGACGGCGGACAAGATCGAAAGGGCCAGTGGTCATGTGATTGTCTACGCTCCAGACAGTTTGCGAATTACCACGGCCAAACAAGAAGGGCTGCAGAGCGTCTCGTTTACCGACGCCTGGAAACTTGTGCCAACGAACAAGGGGAACCGGTTCAACCAAACCCGGCCCACTTCGGCATTCGCGTTTGCGGGTCAAGCGGTGGAGTTGGAACTCGCCGCCGAGCGGCGTCGCCCCCAGATCAGTGCCGCGCAGCTACTCACGGTGGAAATCGAGAGTGGAGTTGCTCGCTACCATGCCACGTTCTTTTACAACATTCGTTACAGCGGAGTGAAGAGCCTTCGCATCGACTTACCGACAGGGCTGCTCGGCAAGATTCACAATGATACCAACGGGATTGTCGAGAAGCTGGTGGATCCCGCACCCGCTGACCTGGCCAAAGATTACGCCGCCTGGACTCTAAGCGGCGAACGTGAGCTACTCGGGGACGTCATCCTGCAATTCTCATGGGAAGAGAAGATTGAGAAGCTGGATGTTGGTTCGAGCGTCAACTTGCACGTGCCGAAACTCGTGCCGCAGAACGTCGATCGTGCTTGGGGACAAATTGTTCTAAAGAAAACGGAGACCATCGACGTTCATCCAGAGTCGGCAACCACCGGACTGACCGGCATGGATCCCCAGCGCGATCTGATGCCAGGTGCCAGCGTCGCAGGCGCCGCGCGGGGATTCGAATTCCATACCGATGACTGGGCGCTGGTCCTCCAGGCCACCCGCTACCAACTCGAGTCGCTCAAGGTCACGAGCATCGAGAAAGCCGTCATCCGCATGGTGGCAACACGTAGCGATCAGCTGGCCGTTCAGGCTTTGTATCGAGTGCGGAGTGCCAGACAGCGGTGCGCGTGCAACTTCCCGGCGGACAGGACCGGCAGTTCGATACCGAACCGCTCCGCATCAATGGGCAAGGTGTGCCGTTGGAACGGGGCGAAGCGGACGATTTCTTCATCCCGTTGGTCGGCTTCGACATCGATACTCCTGTGCTGGTCGAACTGCGCTACACGCTCCCTGGCGGACCGGGTGATCTGCAACTCCCGCATTTTCCTGAAGAACCTGCGGTGCAGAAAGTCTACCTCTTCGCCTACATCCCGGAAGAACTCGCTCTGCTCGGGTATCAAGGGCCCTGGACCGACGAAGTCCGATGGAGTTGGAACGCCTCAGGCGATAAGGTCTCGCGTCCCAATCACAGCGAACAGCAGCAGATCAACTGGGTGCGTGCAGGGATCTCCGTGGTGGGTGATCCGCTCGGCAGTTTCCCCACCGACGGCAAGGTCTTTGAGTATTCGACGCTGCGGCCAGATCCTCCACCAGGGGGCTCTCTCCATCTGACCACCATGAACCAGAATTGGCTGCATGGGGTGATCTTCTTCTCCATGCTCGGCCTTGGACTGGCTTTGGTGGCGAGACCCTTGCCACAGCGTTTGGCCGTGGTGGCCTTTGCCATTCTGGTGCTGCTGGTCATCGGTGTGTTTTGGCCCACCTTCACACTGCATGTTCTTAACGGCGGAGTACTCCTGGCAGTTGGCCTGGTCCTGCTGGTTTGGGTGGCGATGTTCTTCGCTCGGTTGCGGCCAGGCAACTGGAAGCTGCCCACTCGGCCGAGTGCAGCAACTCCTTTCGCTGCCGCAACGGCCACGTCCAGCCAGTCCACTACGACTAGCAGGGCCGCGGCAAAACCGGCGGTCATGAGTTCGCTGGCAGCCGGATATGGCGAAGCGGCCAAGCATGCCGCCGAGGCCAAAGCGAAGAAGAAGCAAGCCGAGCAGGACGCGGATCAAGCGGGAGGTGAGAACCATGGCTAGACCGCACTCTCCTACCCGATGGCACGTGCATCACTCCGCAATCATGTTGATCATTGGTACGTTGGTTGCCCTCCTGATGCTGCTGGTCCTGGCGACCGATGTCGCCTCGTACGGCTGGGGTGCCGAGCCGACACGCACGGTGGTTTCCACACCACAACCCCCGATTCCGGCAGATGCCAGGTCTGTCGAACCTGCCGAACAACCGATTCGCGAGATTCTTGTCCCGTTCGATGACCTCAATGTCTTGCTCGAGAATCAGCCGCGACGGGTGTTCTTAACCCGATCTGGCTACGAAGAACTCCAGCGCGAAGCCAAACAGGCACCGCCGCAATCGGTCCCGCGCAATTGGGCCATTGTCTCGGCCAATTATGATGGAACCATCTTCGACGGCCGCGCCGAGATCCAAGGAACCATCAAGATTGACGTGCTGGGTACAGGGCTCCACGCCCTGCCGTTGGCACTCTCAGGCGTGGGACTCCGGTCCGCCACGCTCGATGGCCAGTCTGCCCCTCTGGGGCGAGAAGGGATTCGGCCGGTTCTGTTCATCAGCGGCCAAGGCGAACATACGCTGGTGCTGGACATGACGCTCCCGTTGGGAACCACTGCCGCGCAGCAGATGCTGAACTTCCAACTTCCGTCGGCCGCATCTGGCACGCTCAAGTTGGCAGTGCCTGGCAATGTGGAAGTTCGCAGCGGAGCCAGCGCTGTGAGCCGTAGCGTGGATGAGACGCCGGTCACTCACTTTGAGTTTGCCGTGCCGCGCGACCAAACAACCCTGGTCCTCTCGCTCAACAATCGGCTGCGTCAAACCCAACGCGTGGTGGTGGCGCGGAGCGTGGTGGTGGACGAAATCACGACCGCCTTCGAGCGATTGCACACGACCGTTTCGCTCGGCATCTTGCACGGAGCCGTCGAACGATTCCAGTTCGAAGTTCCCCAAGGCTTTGAGATCACCGACGTCACCACGCCGGAACTGGCTCAATGGCAGATTGATCCGCCCGAGAAAGAAGGAGGTTTGGCGGTGCTAGATGTGCGACTCCGCGAGGCTGCGACCAGCACCGTGGTGGTCAACATTTCCGCGCAGCGAGTTCCCGCCCGACTGGAAGATTGGCAGATGCCGCAACTGCGTCCGCTGGAAACGGCCGGCCATGTGGCGGTGGTGGGGGTGTTGTTGGACGAACAACTCGAGCCAACCTCGCTCCACTCGGATTCGCTGATCCCGATTGATACCTCGGTGCTTGCGGCAGCTTTGCCAGAATCCGTCTTGAAGGCGGCACCAGGCACTGCGGCGATTCGGCCGGTCTTTGCCTACTACGCTCCACAGCAAACGTTCGAACTCGAAGCTTCCTTCCGTCAACCGCAGCCTCGGCTCAAAGTCACCACGAATCTGCTGCTCACGTTGTCCGAAACGCAGCAGCGGCTCAAAGGTGGGTTCGCCCTGTTGCCAGAAGTCGAACCGGTCGGCGAGTTGCGATTCACCTTGCCTGCCGAATGGCACCTTACCAGCGTATCGAGTCAAGAGGGAACCACGCTGCCATACGATCGCGTCGTGAAGGACAATCGGGCAGAAGTCCACGTCCAGTTGCCACAATTGGCACAGCCTGGCCAAACCTTCAGTATCTTCTTCGAAGCGGTGCAAACTCCAGACGGCTGGCTGGCCAACTGGAACGAGTACAAGACGCCGTTCCCGGTTTGTCATGTGCTGGGGACCACGCGCGATGTCGGCGCGGTGGCCGTCTGGTGCAATGACGATCTCACCGTGCGTCCCGAAACCCTGGAAGAACTGGCTCCGCTGAACGAGAACGAGAAGGCCGAGTATGCCTTGCAGGGCGTTGCCACGAACCTGGCCTATCGCTACGAAGCGCTCCCCTACAAGGCCGAACTGTTGGTCCGTCGCGTGCAACCGTGGATTACAGCCCGCACCTACTCGTTCTTCCGATTGCAGCCAGAAGGTTTGGAAGCTCACTACGAGTTGTCCTACGCGGTAGATCGGGCAAGCTCGCAGCAGTTGGCCCTGTCTCTCCCGCGCAGCACGCCTGCTGCGCTTTCGATTCGCGGACTCGATGGCACGGTTCTCAAATCTTTCTACAGTCCCGATGAAGACGACGAGAACGATGACAACTTGACCGGCCGCCGGACCTGGTTCATCACCCTGGCTCAGCGACACCAAGGGGTGGTCCGTCTGGCCGTTGATTTCCAACAATCGCTTCCGGACGGAAAGATCGAAGGGTACGAACTTCCGCTGATCGAGGCAGAGCAGGTGGTGTACCAATCTGGCATGGCCTCGGTAGAAGGAAACGCGGACCTCGAGGTCCGGGTCAAAAGCAACGCCCGCAAGATTGATGTTGGGGATCTGGCAGATGCCGAGTATCTGCCTGGCCGGCGGCTGCTGGGAGCGTTTGGCTACGTGGGTACGAGTGCTCAGGTTAGTGTGGATGTGGTCCGCCACGACGCGTATCCGCTACCTCCGACCATTGTTCAGCGGGCAGAACTGACCACGCTGGTAGCAACCAGCGGCAGGAGCCAATCTGCCGCGCGGTTTCATCTCCGCACGAAGGCGAGTTTTCTGGAGGTCGCCCTCCCGCCAGGCTCCACACTCTGGGGAGCGGTGCTGGATGGACAATCGACCAAGCCGCAGCGCGATGGTGACCGGCTCTTGATTGGTCTACCTGCCACGGAGTCCAGTCAGGTTCGCGATCTGCAAGTGGTGTACGAAACGCCGCTCAGCCCAATCGGCTTCTGGGGCAAACTGGACCTGGTGGGTCCACAACTGGGAGTGCGGAGCGAAGGGGAAACCGAGAGTACGGTGGTCCCGTTGGCAGACCTGGTGTGGCACGTTCATTTCCCGAGCGGCTACTTGATGACCAGCACCAGCGGCACGGTCTTTACCGACCGCAAGCCAGAGGACTCGCTTCCCTTGGCGAAACTCGGCGGAGCGCTGTACGTGATCGGTGGCAGAGTTGGCATGCCGTTTGACCTGTTCGGGACGAGAGATTATTCCGTCGCCAGTCAATCGAAGTCGGTCGGCAACCGGGCCAGAGAAGGTTTCGAATCAGGCATGACCGACGACTATTTCTCGGCTGATCTGGAGCTCACGAAGCCGTCGAGCGCCGTGGAAGAGTCAGACGGAGAGTCAGACGAAGTTCGCATGCCGCAAACCAGGACGGCGGCCGAACCGATGGCTCCGCCTGCAGCGCCAAAACCTATGGATCGCCCAGCAGAGACGCCTGAGAGTGGACCCATCATCGTTCAAGAAGAAACGACCCCGTTAGGAGAAGATGCAAGAATCACCACCGAACGTTTGGATGACATTCGCGGCAGCAAGCGAGATGAGTCCGAACAAATTGCAGGCCAGGCCGGCAGTGGAGAACAGCCCGGGTCTCAACCGTCTGGCAAAGAGGCTCGCTGGTCTTTGGAAGGTATCAGTAGCCTGAAGATTGATATTCAAGAGGCGGGCCCTGGTACCATCTTCACCAGTCTCGGCGCCCAACCTCGCCTGGACGCCACGCTGGTGGATGGGACTCGGTGGAAGCTATTGAAAGCCGCGTTGCTCTTGGCGTTGACGCTATGGGGGCTGTGGCTCGGTGGAAGCCGCGCGGCCACCAAGGCGCAGTACGTTCTCGGC
>CALOEH010000059.1:0-11696 GCA_942492195.1 uncultured Planctomycetia bacterium
CCGTAAACCTGCTTGCTCCAGATACGCTCTCAACGTATTCTGTAAGAGATTTCCCGCCCTCCCTAACCCGTATCCTCGGAACCCACCTGCCTGACCATGAAGTGCATCCACCCTTCGATTTTGCTGGCCTTGGGAATCGTCGTCACACTGATGACGGTGGCTCAAGCGGACGACCCCTATGATTGGCCTACCTGGCGAGGTCCAGAACAGAACGGCATCTCGCGCGAAACCGGGATTGTCGATTCGTTTGATCCCGAGACCAAAGAAAACATCCTCTGGCAACGGGATGACCTCGGAACGCGCAGCAGTCCGATTGTCATGAACGGCAAGCTCTATACCATGGCCAGGGCTTTTCCCGGCACCGCCAACGAAGGAGAGCGGGTGATTTGCCTGGACGCCGCGACCGGCGAGACCGTCTGGGAAAACATCTTCCCCGTCTATCTCTCGGACGTGCCTGACACACGCGTCGGTTGGTCGTGCGTCACTGGCGATCCCGAAACCGGCAACGTTTATGCCAATGGCGTTTGTGGTCTGTTCTTCTGCCTGGATGGTGCCACGGGCGACATCAAATGGTCTTATCCGCTGCACGAAGCGTTTGGTTCGCTCAGCACCTACGGTGGACGTACCAACGTACCTGTGGTGTTCGAAGATCTGGTGATCACCAGTGCGGTGGTCATCGGTTGGGGAGACATGGCACGCCCCGCGCATCGGTTCATCGCCTTCGATAAGAAAACCGGCGAAGTTCAGTGGTTCAACGGAACTCGTCCGCTGCCGTACGACACCACCTACAGCACCCCCGTTGTCACCGTCTTGAACGGACAACGGGCCATGGTGTTTGGCTCCGGCGATGGTGGCGTCTGGGCCATGCAACCTCGCACCGGCAAGCCAATCTGGAATTACGAGTTCTCCCGCCGAGGCGTCAATGTCACGCCCGCCGTACATGACGGCATCGTCTACATTGGCCACAGCGAAGAGAACGCCGATGCTGGCAACAATAAGATGGGTTCGGTCGTGGCCCTCAAGGGTGATCTCACCGGTGACATCACCAAGACCGGAGAGATTTGGAAACACTACGAATCCATGGCCGGCAAGAGTTCTCCCCTGATCGTGGGCGGCCGCGCTTACTACGTGGATGATCGCGCCGGACTGTGGATCTTTGATGCCAAGACAGGCCAACAGGTCGGCGGGAACAAAGGACGCGCCAACGAGAAACTCGGACGCGTCATGCGAAGCAGCCTGTTCTACGCGGACGGCAAGATCTACTCGCTCAGCAACAGTGGCATCTTCATGGTACTCAAGCCCACGGCTGATGGGGTCGAAATGCCCAAGCGGAGCGACTGGCTCCGTCTGCCCGGCGAAGGATTTGGCTCCCCGTTTGTCTCACACGGACGGCTGTATGTGACCACCAGCGAAGCGATCATCTGCGCTGGCAAGCCAGACCAAAAACCTGCCATGAGCAAGGCTCCCGAACTTCCCACGGAGAAGAAGGGTTCTGATAAGCCCGCCTGGGCGCAGGTGGTTCCCAACGAAGTGTTGCTTGCCCCCGGTGAGTCGCAACAGTACCGAGTCAAGCTCTACAACGAGATGGGCCAGTTCCTGCGCGAATCCGAAGCGGAGTTCTCGGTCAACGCCGGAGGTGAGATTTCGAGCGAAGGTAAATTCACCGCTGACGATGAGGACCGCCACCAGGCGGCCATTGTTCAGGCATCCGTCGATGGCGTGAAGGGAGAAGCCAGGGTTCGCATTGTCCCTCGCAATCTGCCTTACACCTTTGACTTTGAGAATGGCTTGGTCCCGCTCCCCTGGGTTGGGATGCGATTCCGCCAGATCGTGTTAGATGAATCCCTGCTGGACAAGTTTCGCCAAGAAGATCGGCTCGCTCATCAGCTGTACGTGTACCTGATGACCCGTTTCATGGAAACAGGCGCTCCGGCGCTGACCATTGACAACAGCACCTTCTACAAAGGTTGGTCGGCCTTGTTGACCTACCTGGACCGCAGCGGCCAGATCAACAACGTGGATGATGCCAAGGAGTTCTTCGATCCCGCCTTGAAACTGCTGAACGAAGCGGGGGTGATCGGTGCTTGGAGTTGGTCCTCCGACGACAAAGAACCGGTTCGCCTGACCGTCAAACGGGGTGAGCGAGAACACATTGTGGACAATGGCGTGATGACCAAGGTCGAGCGGATTCCCGTCCCACGTGGGATTACCAAACTCGGCACCCGTAGCCGTGGTTGGATGGGACATACTGACATGTCCGACTACACCATCCAGGCGGACTTCAAAGCGACCGAACTCAACGGCAAACTGCCCGATATGGGACTCATTGCCCAAGGCTACACCATCGACTTGCAGGGAGCGTTTCAGAAACTGCAAGTCAAAGCCTGGGTGACCCAAGAGCGTCTAGGGCTCGTAGAAGGTCAAGGGGACAAGGTGAAGATCGACTTTGCCTGGAAACCGGACGTTTGGTACACCATCAAGTTCCGGGCTTCCAACCAGCCCGACCAGGTGGTCCTGCAAGGCAAGGTTTGGCCACGTGATTCGGAGGAACCGAGCGAGTGGACGATCGAGGTGGTTGACCCCAACCCGGTCCGTCAGGGAAGCCCTGGTTTCTACGGAAACGCTCGCGATGCGGAGTATTATATTGATAATGTACGCGTGACGAAGAACTCCGCCGAGTAGGCGGAGGGCTTTGGGGTTGGCGCAACCGCAGGTGCCCTAAGCACTTGAAGTTGGTGCCACCCCCATCATGATTGAAAATACCCTGGTTTTTTCTCCCCGCGGTGTCCTGGTGCAGCGCGAATCAGCGAGGGGGAAATTCACTGACAACTGCAACCAGGCAGCCGTGGCGATGGCCAATGACTGCAAACGCTTTATCGAATGGAGAAACTTGGTCCATGACTATTCAGCTCAAACAACTCACCCTGGCATTGCTGGCTGCCGCCGGGGTAAGCGGCATGGCTTGTACGCCGGCAGGCAATGCGGCAGCACCAGGCAGCACACCGTCGCTTCGGCAACGGTGCCCAGTGTCAAGCCGGTTGCTGCCGTGAACGAACTCGTTCCCGAGCCGGAATTCGCAGCTCCAACAACCGACGCTCCCGCCCAAACCGCGACGGTAGAAAAGCCTGTTGCCAAGGAGGTTCCTGACCAATTGGCTCAAGCTCCGGCGGTGGACGTCAACACCACCGTACAAGTGGGCCCTCAAGATTGGGCTCAGTGGGGTGGAACTCCCCAGCGTAATAATACGCCCGAAGCCAAGGGTATTGTGACCAGCTGGGATATCGGGGAGTTCGACAACGAGACCGGCGAGTGGGTCAAGGGTTCGGGCGAGAACATCAACTGGGTTTCGCGACTCGGTTCGCAAACCTACGGCAACCCGGTCGTGGCCAACGGTCAGGTTTACGTCGGCACCAACAACGGTGCTGGCTGGATTGATCGGTATCCGGCTGACGTGGACTTGGGCTGCCTGATCTGTTTCAAAGAAGACACCGGTGAGTTCCTCTGGCAACATTCCAGCGAAAAACTTTCCACCGGTCGCGTTCACGACTGGCCGCTGCAAGGCATCTGCTGTGCTCCGTTGGTCGAGGGCAAGCGACTGTGGTTTGTCACGAGCCGTGGCGAAGTTCGCCTGTCTGGACACCGAAGGTTTCTACGACGACGAGAACGATGGTCCCTTCAAGGAAGAAGGCATCGAAGGCAAGAAGGAAGCCGACGTGATTTGGGTGTACGACATGATGTCTGATCTCGGCACCTCGCAGCACAACATGTGCAGTTGCTCCGTCACGGCGGTCGGTGACAAGTTGTTCGTCAACACCTCCAATGGCGTGGACGAATCGCACTTGAACTTGCCCTCGCCCAATGCTGCCAGCTTCATTTGCTTGGACAAGAACACCGGTAAACTCCTCTGGAAAGATGGTTCCCCCGGCATCAACATTTTGCACGGGCAGTGGTCCAGTCCCACCTTTGCCAAGTTGGGTGGCCAGGACCAAGTGATCTTCCCGGGTGGAGATGGCTGGCTGTACAGCTTTGACCTGGACGGCAACAAGCTGTGGGAATTTGACTGCAACCCGAAGGATTCCAAGTGGATCCTTGGTGGGCGCGGTACCCGCAACAACGTGATCGGTACCTGTGTGATTTACAATGATCTGGTCTACGTGGCCGTGGGACAAGACCCTGAACATGGTGAAGGCGTTGGGCACCTGTGGTGTATCGATCCCACCAAACGGGGCGACGTCAGTCCTTCGCAGGTGATCAATGTGGACACGAACAAGCCGGTCGAAAAGCGGCGAATTCAAGCCCACGACCCAGAGAACGCATCGGAAGTAGTGCGTGACAATCCCAACTCGGCCGCCATCTGGCATTACAGCACGTACGATGGCAACAGCGATGACGAGATCGACTTCGAAGAAACCATGCACCGCACCTGCGGTACCGTGGCCATCAAGGACGATCTGCTGTTCATTGCAGACTTCTCCGGTTTGTTCCACTGCCTGGACGCCAAAACCGGCAAACCGCACTGGACCTACGACATGCTGGCCGCCGCTTGGGGTTCGGCTCTGATTGCGGATGGGCATGTCTACATTGGGGACGAAGACGGCGATGTTGCCATCTTCAACCTCTCGGCTGATCCAGAAGTTGCCATGCCGGACGGTGAGCCGATTGTTGAGATCAACATGGGCAACTCGGTCTATAGCACGCTGGTCGTTGCCAACGGCAAGATCTATTGTTCGAACAGAACCCATCTGTTCTCCATCGGCGGTCCACAAGCCGATGTGAAAGTGAAGGGGGGGGGGAAGGGGGGGGGGGGGGGCAAGTAAGCCAAGGCGCGTTTTTTTTTGCTAACTCAGGACAGGACCCCCGGGGTGCGGGGGGGGGGTTGGGGAGAGATGATGGCTTGCTCGCCGATTCTATCACGCCCCGAGTGGGGGGGGGGGGGGCGATGGCCTTGCCGCGTTCTATTACGCCCCGAGAGGGGGCGCCCGGGGGGGGGGGCGGCGTTCACGAGGTAGACGGTCTCAGGCTATGTGGAAGAATTGTCGAGGTCGAAGCCTACCTCGCTGAAGATGACCCTGCTTGCCATGCCGCTCGCGGTCCAACTCCACGCAACGCCAGCATGTTCGGTCAAGGGGGGCATGCCTATGTGTACGCCATTCATTCTAGCTGGTGCTTGAACGTGGTGACGCAGCCCGCCGGCACGCCGAGTGCCGTGTTGATCCGTGCCGTCGAACCAATCGCTGGTGTTCCTCAAATGCAAGCCAGGCGAGGGCGGGAGAAGCTGCTCGAACTCGCTCGTGGGCCAGGCCGTTTGTGCGAAGCGCTGGCGTTGGACAAAGCCTGGGATGGTTGGGATCTGACCGCCGGTGAACAGTTGTGGATTGCCAGCAGCCGGAAAAAGCAAGCTCCCTGCGAGATTCACATCACTCCCCGCATTGGCGTGACCAGCGCCTTCGAACTCCCGCTCCGCTACTGCATCCGCGGCAACCCCTACGTGAGCGGCACCCGGCAGATGCGAGGACTAGGAATCAACTAGCGAGTACCCTATCTTGACCGGTATCCAATGCTAGGCCTCCACAACATGTGTTGAATCTCATGGAAACCTCGGGCAAGCTCTGGGCGGTAGCCAGCTATTTCAATCCGGTCGGTTACCGACGCCGGTTGGGCAACTACCGGCAGTTCCGCAAGCATCTGGCCGTTCCTCTGGTGACGGTCGAGTTGGCGTTCGGTCCGAGTTTCGAACTTCAGCCGGGCGATGCTGACATCCTCGTGCAGATCCGCGGTCGCGATGTTATGTGGCAGAAGGAACGTTTGCTCAATGTGGCAATCGAGAACGTGCCGGGTGATTGCGAGGCAATTGCCTGGCTTGATGTGGATGTGATTTTTTCGAATCCGAACTGGCCTCAGCAAGCTCTCGAGATGCTGAAGGAGAAGCACGTCGTGCAACTCTTCTCCGAAATTCGTTCGCCAGGCCCTGAGGAATCTCTTCGCGAAGACTTCGAATCGGCAGAGTTCACAGGGCGATCCATCATCCGAGCAGTCGAAGAAGATGGTTTTGAGCGGGTGCTTTCCCCTGAATTGGCGCACTTGTCAGGACGTGACGCGCGCATCTTGAACGGGTTTGCCTGGGCCGCCAAGGCTGACATTTTGCGGACCTGCAAACTGTACGACGCATGCATCATCGGTATCGGAGATCGAGCGCTCTCGATGGGTGCTCTGGGGAATTTCGAACAGGCGGTGGATCGATTGCAGATGACGCCTCGGGCCGCCGCGCACTACCTCAACTGGGCCACAAGGTACTACGACGCCGTAGAGCAACAAGTAGGCTACTTGCCGGATCCGGCCTATCACCTTTGGCATGGGAAGATCTCCAGCCGCCAATCGCAAGAGCGACGCTGGATTCTTCCAGCACACGATTTTGATCCGGCACGGGATCTCCGCATGGCTCCGGATGGCCCTTGGGAGTGGAATTCACCCAAGCCGGAACTGCATGCGGCCATTCGGGCGTACTTCGAGTCCCGTCGCGAAGATGGTTGAGGAAGTGCACGCAGCCAACAAGCTAGCATGATGCTAGCCCTGCCAACAGCTAGCCACGTTTGTTGCCGAGCTGGCCCACAAGATTCAAGTGGCGTGGTTCAACGGCCGATTCGATCAGTAGGACCGTCGTAATCGCTAGCCACGCGTCTGCTAGCAGGGGCGGATGCTTACCAGCGGACTGACGAAACAGGTTCGGTTGAAAACAACGCAGGGTGCCTCATCTGGTGCTCTCCAGGAAAAACTGTTAGCAAAACTGAAGCTGGTGCGACACACTCTCTACCCCACATTGAACGAAATGAAGGGCTCAATGAACCGTTCTGTTTTTTCCGGCCTTGGGTTGGTCTTGGCCTTGTTGGTCTGCGCGGGGTGTGGCACATCGGCCGCCGCAACGGATCCGGCGCTGCAGGCTAAGTTGGCAGAGCAGCGGTCTCGGATCTTGCTAACCGAGGAACCTCAAGAAGTGCTCGGCGTGCTGGACCTGCGGGACGCCATGGAGCAGGGGCCGGTGGACGAGATCACCGTGGTAGGGCAGATTGGCGGTGCTGCAGATCCCTGGACCGCCGGCAAGGCCTCGTTCATGATCGCTGACCCGTCGATGCTGGTCTTTGACGAAGACGGTAACGAATGTGAGGAAGACTGCGGTTGCCCTCACTGCAAGAAGAACCACGATCCAACCCTCGGCAAGGCGTTGGTGCAATTGGTCGACGAGTCCGGTAACATCCTGCCGTACGATGCCAAAAGTCTGCTGGCCGTCGAGAAGAACCAACTGGTGGTCGTACGCGGTCAAGCCAAGTGGCATGACTTGGGCTATCCCGTGGTGTCGGCCAGAGCCCTTTACATTCGCAAGTAAGTTTAGTCTGGGCCACCGAGCCCAATGCAATCCATCTGCTGGTTCCATGGAACCGGCGAACGGAAGAAGGAGCTTTCGATGAAGATTTCGCGACGCAGTATGTTGGCGCTCACCGCAGGTGTCGTGTTGGCAGGAGTGCCTGAGGCGCAAGCAGCCGGGCTTTCCCCAACAACGATCTACGTCAAAAACATCCACTGCGCAAACTGTGCTTCGAAGATTGCTCGGAAGCTGTACACCGTGCCAGGCGTTTCGCAAGTGGCCACGAGTGTCAAATCCCACATGGCGCGCGTCACCCCCAGCCAACGGCAAGCCCCGTCGCCTCAAAAGATGTGGGAAGCGGTCGAAGCGGCCGGGTTCGAAGTCGTCAAGCTTTCCGGTCCCCAAGGCACGTTCACCGTCAAACCAGGCATCTAACGCCAGGCGGTGTTACAAGCAGGGTGAATCTCCGGCTTACCAGCTACTGCCCCAGCACGTAGGCAAAGATCAACGGCGCTATCACCGAAGCGTCTGAGTTGATCATGAATTTCGGACTGTCTGGGTCGAGTTTGTACCAGGTGATTTTCTCATTGGGTACAGCTCCCGAGTAAGATCCGTAGCTGGTGGTCGAGTCGGAGATTTGCCCGAAGTAGGCCCAAAAGTTGACCTGCTTCTTGAGATCTTGAATGATCAGCGGCACGGCGCAAATGGGGAAGTCGCCTGCGATCCCGCCGCCGATCTGGAAGAAGCCAATTCCCCGCTTCTCATGCTCCAGGTACCACTCCACCAGGTTCTGCATCTGCATGGTGCCGGTCTTGATGCAGCTGTGGCTACTGACTTTGCCTTCGATGCAGCGGGCGGTGAAGATGTTGCCGAGCGTGGAATCTTCCCAGCCTGGGGTATACACCGGGATTCCCATTTCGTAGGCCGCGATGAGCCAGGACTCTTCGAGTGGGACCTGAGCGTGCTTCTCCACAAAGCCTTCTTCAATCAGGCGGAAGAAGTACTCGCACGGGAAATAGCTTTCTCCCTTCTCGGCAGCCTCGCTCCAGTAGTTGGTGAGCGGCTCCTCGATGTCCCGTAGCACCGTCTCAGGGATACAGGTATCAGTGACCCGATTGAAGCCTGCTTCGCGAAGCTGGACTTCGTCGTCCGGGGCCAAATCGCGATAGGTAGGAACCACGTGGTAGTCATTGTGAGCCACGACGTTGAAAATATCTTCTTCCAGGTTGGCACCGGTGCAGCAGATGGCATGCACCTTGCCTTGGCGGATCATCGGAGCGAGCGAGATGCCGAGTTCCGCCGTACTCATGGCGCCCCCCAGGCAGAGAAACATCTTCTTGTCTTGTTCCAGCAGGTCTCGCCACGCTTTGGCGGCCGCCAAAGTTTCTCGACCATTGAAGTGACGAAACTGCTTCTCCATGAACTGGCTGATCGACATTGCAAACGGGCCTGACTTGTAGAACACGGTGAATTCGTAACCGGGGGCATCGGTTCGAACGCATCGAAGCGCGCACTTCGATTTGCTTTTTACTACCCAATCGAAGCCGCACGGATGCCATCTCGTCGACACGCCAGCAATGTAAAGAAACCGGCTCGCCAGGGCAACACAGGTGAACCGTTGAGACAACGGTTCTACGCTGATTCGAGGTCCTACCTCGTTAGCATGCTGGAGTGCGACCGTTAGGGACCGCACGCTCCTTAGCCAAACAGTTCTTCGACGTGGTGCGAATGCTCAGCCACCATGGTCACAGGCCGTTCGCCTGGCTGGCTGTAGTTCTTGTGATAGTCGATTCCCAAGGCGTGCATGATGGTCGCGACAAAGTCACCCGCCTTGATGGGGCGATCGGCAACCTGGGTTCCCTTCTCATTGCAGCGTCCAATCACCTGGCCGGTGTGCAAACCGGCCCCGCCCATCACAGATGTCCAGGCGGTAGGATAATGCCCCCCGCCGCTGCGTGGATCTCTTCCGAATTCTCCCATCCAAATCAGCAGGGTTTCGTCCAGCAGCCCCCGCTCGTGCAGGTCGGCAACCAGGGCTGCCATCGGCTGATCGAGTTGCGCCGTGAGATTCTTGTGACCCACCGCAGCCTGGGAATGCGTGTCCCAGTTCGGCAGCACCACCTCCACAAACGGCACCCCTTGCTCAACCAGACGTCGCGCCATCAGGCAGCGATCGGCAAACACCCCCTCGCCGTAGCGGGCCCTGCTCTCGGCGGGTTCTTCATCCAGATTGAAGGCCGCCGCTTTTGGCGAACGCATCAACCGGACAATGCCTTCGTAGCCACGCCGATGCGCTTCGGCCGAAGCCAGGCGATAGTCCTTCTGAAATCGCTCATCGAGTTGCTGAATGATCTTCACCCGCTTTTCGACCGGGAGTTCGCGAGCGGCAATCAGATCTTCGAGGCCATCGGCAGGTTCGTCTACCGTGGTGGGAATCCATTGCGGCCCCAGATGCCCTGGCCCTGGGATTCGCGTCGGTCGGAAACCGCTGGTGACGTAGTTGGGTAAATCAAACTCGGGATTGGCAATCTCCGAGCAGACAATCGAGCCGATGCTGGGAAACGAAATCCCGGCACCGGCACGGAACCCGGTATGCATTTCGTAGTGAGCCCGACCGTGATCGAACTCGGTGGTGGTCATGCTTCGCAACAGCGCCAGATGCTCCATCTGCTGCGCGACTTTTGGCAGCGACTCAGCAATCTGGATGCCAGGCACGCTGGTCGAAATGGCCTTGTAGCCAGTGGGGCGAGGATCGAATGTGAAGATCTGCCCCGGCCCACCATCCATCCAGAGCAGGATACATGACTTGTGTTTCACGCCCCGTTTGGTGGCCTCGGCTCCCTGAGCGGCCAACTGTTCAAACCACCCACACGTGGACGTTGCCGTCAATCCGGCCGCCGACCATTTGAGTAACTCCCGGCGAGAGAGCAGATCACGGGCTGATTGCGGACGCATGCGAATATCTCCAGCAAGAAATGTAGCTGATCGTCGGCTATGTAGAACAGTTGTCCCAACGGTTCAGGAACCAAGAAAACGTTTCGACGACTCCAGGTGAACCGTTGGGATCTTAACCTGAAGCGTCAGCGAGGAAGCACGACAGCTCGCCACGGCTGTCATCACGGCGGAGCGTGATGATTACTTTTCGCTAGACGATGGAACGAGTTCATATCTACAAGGTGTCTAGTGGTTGTGAATGAATTCCGCGCTGTTTAGGAGCGCCACGAAAACGTCCGGCAGGTCTTCCTCTGCCAGGAGTTTGCGCTCTTCTTCGCTGGGATACCGAGCCAGCACGGTCAGGTAAACATCGTCCAAGGTCCTCGGAACTGCCTGACTCCGTGCTCCGAGGATCATGAGCCGCAAATAATGCGGGATGCCATAGCCAAGCTGCGTCGGGAGTTCGTCATTGATGAACAACTCTCCATACCGCCGGGCGTCACGTCCCCCCATCCGGCTCCCTAGCAATTCGCGCGAATCCGCCAACATGTCAGGGGTGAGCACTTTGACCGCCATACGGCTATAGAAAGTTTCGTCCTGAGCGTTTTCGGCCGACGGACGGCTGGATCGTTGATACGTCTCGCTGTTGCACAGACAGCGGATCAAATGCTTGATGTCCGTGCCCGAAGCGATAAACTCCGCCGTCAACTGAGTGAGAATCTCGGGATGCGTCGGCTCATTGATCGAACTCATGTCGTCCACCGGATTCACCAGCCCTCGGGCGAAGAAGTGACTCCAGATTCGGTTGACCGCAGCCTTACCGAACAGCGGGTTTTGTGGATCGACCATCCACCGTGCCAGATGGGGGCGAAACGGTCGGGCTTCGCCCAAGTCAGGCTGCGGACCATCCAGGAACTTGGCCGTGACTTCCCCCAAGATTTGTTCGGGGTTGGTGGGGTCCGGGATTTCGATCTTCGCTCCCTGCGGCGGGGTGTAATACGCCACGCGGTCGTTGTTCTTCCCAGGCGGAACGCCATCTCCCTCATACACCACAGCCACGCTCGAGGTTTGCCCTGCGGTGCCTACGTTTCCTTCGTCTCGCACATGGCTGAAAAATGCCGCCAGGCGCCAGAAGTCTTCCTGCTTCCATTCGTCAACGAAGTAGTGATCGTGGCACTGGGCACACTGGATATCAACGCCTAAGAACATCCGCGACGTCGAGGCGGCAATCTTGCTGGCGTCCGTCTGCCCCATCTGCATGCTGGTCAACATGTAGAACGCTTCGGGGTGTTCCGAAACCCTGCCGGCGGCCGTGATCTGGCTCCATACCATGTGGTCCCAACCCCGGTTGGCGTTGAACTCCTTGGCCAGCCAGTCTCGGTACGGTTCGATGTATTTGGTC
>CALOEH010000060.1:0-11155 GCA_942492195.1 uncultured Planctomycetia bacterium
GTGGCACTGACGAATTGATGTGTTTTTGGGTGCCGTGTGCCACCCCGCCGAAATATTTGACATTACCCGCTCTTGAACATGTCGCACTTGGTAGAGCCATGGTCGCGAGACGGATTTATTAGAGCCGTATTGCCAGATGGGAGTGGATGGTGGCTCGGAATCGGAAAGACATTCGGAACTGGTCCAACACCGCTTACCCGATGGTTTTTGCCGAGAGCGGGAGTTGCGGATACCTGCTTTGGAAATGGTGGTCGCAGGTCGAACCTAACAGCGAGACTGACAAATGACATTACTCGAACTGATATTCGTTGGCGGTATACTAGTACTTGGCGCGTTCGCGGGCATATATGGATTTTCATGTGGAGGAGCCTTGATTGGCATCGTTTCTTTTGTGATTACGATCGCCTCATGCGTCGGTGGGCTTCACTTGGCCGCAATACTTGAGCAAAGACTTCGCAGCAAGTCTCCGTTGAAATGTCCTTGCGGTTTGTGTGGCAACGATGAGTTTATTTGGGTCGGAGAAGATAGCAATCATGATCCGATTGCAAAATACAAGTGCGGGCGATTGGTCATACTAAAGAATGGGTTATTTGAGGATGTGAAACAGGATGCGCAGGCTCCAGCAGGCAAAGCAGGTTAGTAAGTCCAGGTTATTCACCACGACGGTGTGGCATGATTGAGGTTGCCCTAACGGCAATCAGTGGGGTGGCACGGTGGCACTGACGAATGGATGTGTTTTTGGGTGCCACTGGCTCTGTCAATGCTTCTTAGGCCGATGCTGTTTTGAAACATGTGTGAGCGATTTCTAATGATGAGGTGCAGTGCAATGAGATGTCGGAATCTCGTGATAATAGCTATAGCAGTGGCTGTAGTGGCAACGAATGCGTCCGCCCAGGACGTCGTCGAGAAAGCGGGTGAAGTGAAGAAAAGATGGCAGGATCTTATTGTTGGTGAGGCCGCAATTCGGCTCGGAGAGAAGCTCGAACTATACCACGAACTCCAGGCATTGAAGCACACATTGCTCCCGCCAAAAGGTGCACCTCGGTCGAAGGTAGAGTCACTCTATGGAAAAAGTGCCAATACTTTGAAGGCTAATAACAAAGAGCCTTCGGAGCGGGAAGTCTATCAGCTTACCGATGATTGTAGGCTCTACGTGTCGTATGAGGGAGCCCGAGTCCGCTTTGCCTATTTTGGTTTTCAGGGAGCGAGGTGGTATCCAATATCTCGGGAACTTGGAAAGCCAACCTACACAGATGTTGTTCATGACCTGGAATTGAAAGTCAGGATTTTGGGAGCCGTACTGGAAAAGCTGTACATTCCTAGTAATTTGTTCCCTTGGCCAAATTGAGCGTTCAGCGGGGTGGCCCAGTAAAGTGGTTCTTCAGGGAAAATAGTGGCTGGCCTGGCTCGGCATCAGGTCAAGTTTTCCGCAGTAGAAGAGGATGCGTATGCGGTAACTGGCAAAGGAGCGAAAGTCGCGGACGGTTCCTATTCAGCAGTTGTCCCCAGTTCATCACACTACCCCGGTTTTGCTCGCAATACGTGGGATTGTCACGAACGCCTCATCCCGCATATCGTCTCACGTTTCCGCTGCCATAACCAGTGCCTGAAAGTGTTGCGGCACGCGAATTCGCGTCCAATCGAGACCAATCTTCCGACCCCCGGCTCAATCGAACTCGATGAACGCAAACACGAAATGCGTGGCCAGTACCCAGAGCGTTGCCCAAAGTATGGCCGAGGTGACGGCCCCGCTGACGTGGTTGGGGGAGAACTTGGGTTTCGCCGCCTGGTAATAACTGACGGCAGCAATTCCTGCCGCGCAGCACAGGGTCTTGGCCAAGAGCCACTCGAACCCCAGTGGCAACCACCCTTCGCTGGCGAAACGCTGGTGGAAATGCAATTGCCAGAAGTCGGGCCCTCGGCCTGCGTGTGTGGCGGTGAAGACCACCAGGCTGACCCAGCGAGCGACCACAAACGCCCAAACCGTCAGCAGCGGCGTGGCAATCAAGAAGGAGTAAAGCGTGCCAGTCAGCAAGTACCGGGCAGGCTTCACTCCCAGCGTTCGCAGGGCATCAAACTGCTGGCCGTAGACCTTGCCGCTGATGTCTGCCGTGACGGCCGCACCGCAACGGGCGGCGATCAATACGGTCACCAGGATCGGCACCAGGATCCGATACAAGGCAAAGCCCAGCGCGGACAGCAGGTTCTCAATCAGCAGCGGTTCGGTATAGGTCCGAAACGGCAAGAAACGAAACGTGAAGTACGTGGCCACATAGCCGGCGATGGCACCTGCCACGGCCAGATACAGCCAGGCAGAGAGTCCTGCGACCAGTCGCAACAAGTGAGCGGACATTCGCAATCCCCACGGCCAGCTTCGAAACCGCGGAATCAAGAACCAAGGAAGTGTCACCGCCGCTTCAAAGACTCGGCTCGTGCCTTCCATGACTGCGCCCAATCGGGCCATGGTCCAACTCCCCCAACTCGGGCGAGTCGGCACCGCCGCCGCTTGGGTACGCTGCGGCTGGTTGGGCAAATCACTGCTTTGAGCAACTCGCTCGGCTGCCAAAGGTTCAGGATTGGTCAATGGTTGGAACCGTTGTTCCAACTGCGGCCATCGGTCACGGGGAACTTCGCTGAGAGACTGCGAAACCGGATCAATCAGAAAGATCTTGTCGGCGATTGGAGCCAACGCCTGAACGTCGTGCGTCACAACCACCGATGTTTGCGGATGCTGGGCGTGGGTTTGTTCGATCAGTCTGGCAACCTGCGAGGCACTGGCCGAGTCGAGCCCCGAGGTAGGTTCGTCGTACAGAATCACGTCAGGATCGTAGGCCAGCGTCCTGGCAATGGCCAACCGTTGCCGCTGCCCTCCGCTCAAGGCACTGGTTCGCGTGTGCGCCGGCACCCCCAGTTCACGTAGCAGTTCGACCGGCTGGGTGCCCCGTTTCGCACCTCCGTGCGCTGCGGCAAAGCGTACGTTCTGCAAGGGAGAGAGTTCGTCAAACAGAGCAAACGATTGAAACACCACGCCCACGCTGGCCTGGCGTGGTTTGCCCAATGGCGAAGTGAAACGAATTTCGCCGTCCAGTTCGACTTCGCCCTGATCGTGCTGCAACAGTCCGGCGATGGCCCTGAGGAGCAAACTCTTGCCGGCACCGCTGGGCCCCACAATCAACGACACCTGGCCGGCTGGGAACGTGGCTGATCCCGAGCGGAGCAGGACTTTGCCACCCACCTGAAGCGATACCTCCTGCAGCTGCACGACAGTCGCCTGAGCGGCAGGACGGGAGTCCGCGGAGTCATCGTTCATGCCTTCTTGCCTGCGTCTGGATACTGCCTAAAGGGAATGGCTGGCTGGATTTCTTGGTCCCTGCATCTTATGCGTCCTCCCGGTCGAATTGAACGGCAGCTTTGCGCGAGGTGGGCAAACTTTGACGATTCCTGGCGGCCGAGGGTGTGTCGACATCGAATCTTCAGGTTTTCCACAATTCGCAGCGGCCAGTTTCGAGGTCTCGAAGTCGGCCAAGTTGTGGTCTCATCTTTCTTTGCGCATCGGTGTTGCCTGACCAGCGGTGAAACCTGGTGAAGATTGGTAGCCGGACGGTAGGTGATCGCCTAGAATTCGCTCCCTCGCAAGACATACGAGCATGAAGTTTTGTCCAGCGCGCAGGCTGCAAAAGCCCGCAAATCCCCCCTAGTTCCCTCTCTTGGTTATTCGCACGAGCCAGCAGGAAGTTTGATGATAGATCGCGATTCTCACGACCGTTCCCGAAACCAGAAACCTCGTCTCTGTCTGCCGAAGAGTTCTCTCCGACGCACCCCCGTTGGCATGAGAGCCCCGCCGGCGAAGAGGGCACCGTTGATGCAGATGCCGCACTCTCGCCTGAGTCGCAGGTGGCTACCGATCGCTACCTGGTGCAGTGGAACGGTTTGGTGAGCACCACCAACTGGGAGAAGGGGCGGATCATCATCCGCTGGCGCGAGGAATTGATTGCGGCCGGTGCCACGGCTTCGCAGTCTTCGGATGAGACTTGGAGTCGCGAAGTGGGCAATGTCAGCCCACAGCACGTGGGCCGTCTGCGCCGCGTGTACGAGCGGTTCAACCAGGTGCGAGAAACCTATCCCGGTTTGTACTGGAGCCATTTCAATGCCGGCCTGGATTGGGATGATCCGGAGATGTGGCTCGAAGGGGCCGTGCAGAGCGGTTGGTCGGTTTCACAGATGCGAAATGCCCGCTGGCAAGCCCAAGGGGCACCGGCCGACCAGAAACCCAAAGACACGGACATTCTCGTCGGGCAGATGGACGAAGACGCACTGCCGACGCGGCTCGATAGCAAGTCGACCGCCCGGGAAAGTGATGCTCCGTTCGATGGTGACAGCCCCACCGGCCCCAACCTGAACGAGGGTCCGGATTTTGGGACCGAACCAACTCAGGCGACCGAGTTCCCTGGCAGCGAGGCGATTCATGTCGACGGGGCGCTAGCTACCGTCGATGGCGAAGCCGGGGCAACGGTTCGCCCGTTTGAGCAATTGCCGGAACTTCCCGAGGATATGGCGGAAGCCTTCGAGTCCTTCAAGCTGTCCATCGTGCGGCATAAGATGGCGCAGTGGACCGACATCTCGCAGGAAGACACGGTGGCCGTTCTCGATGCACTTCGGCAATTGGTCCTGATCCCTTCCCCGCAAGCCACTGCGTAGAAACGCACGAAAAATAACTTCGGGCTTGAGCTGAAAAAAACAAAGCTCACCGCAGAGAGCGCCGAGATTTGCAGCGTGCATCTCTGGTTGGCAAATGGTTGCGAACGGCTACACCAATTCGCGCCGCAAACGGTGGGCTTCTTCGATCTCGATCTGACAAGAATCGACGGCAAATCCTTGGTTGACGCACTCTCGGCCGAGCACAATCTGGCTGAAGTGCGAGCGAACGCGGGCCTGTTGAACGGCCAGCCGAGCCTGCGCAATCTGGGCGTTCTCGTGAATGGATGCCAGCGACTGCGTGCGCCGGGTTTGTTCGCGCTCTACGGTCGTCAGCGTGGACTGCGCGGTTTCCAAAGTATCCGCCGCCAGCAAAGCGGCACGTTGGCTACGCACGAGCGGCTCTGGCAACTGCATCAGCAATGCCTGTTGCCCGATTCGGAGATACAGGTCGTCTAAACGGCGAATCGCCGTCGAGACATCGCTCTCGCGGACCGGTTGAGAGTCATCGGCGGCTTGCTCGGGCGAATCACCCGACGAGGACGCCTCGGCCTCAGTCGGCTGATGAGGTTCGATCTTCATCTCGCCGGAAATCGATGGATCATCGGGCGACTCGAGGGCAGGTTCGGCGTCCGGAAGAGATCGCTTTCCACGCAAGATCAACTCCCACTCATCCAGATCAATCTCTGGCAGGTGGGCACCCCGTTCGATTTCCACGCTGGCCAACTGCCCGATGGTCGGAATTCGTGCGGAGACAAAGAGTCTGCCATTCGCGCCGTAATGGTAGCGGACTTCGACCGGCGTCCCCTGCGGCAAATCAGGAGGAAGGTCGCGAACCACGCACTGGCCCAATCGCACGTTGTAGTCAGGATGTTCGCATTCCCCTTCAACGACCGGCACCGAGACGTTCCGCTGCCCATCCTTCAAAGTGCGAAACGTCCGCACCACTTCCGTAGGAATGGGAGTGTTGCGGGGGATCATCACGCCCGTCACGCGCCGCTGCGAGGTCCGATGGATACCGACCAGGCCCAGGCTATGGGCGTTCACATTGATCAACTCGCAGGTGCGCATGGGACCGGCCAGGTTGCGATCTTGCAGGAGTGCCGCATAGATGGCGGCCCCCTGCGCGACGGCTTCGTCCGGAGCGGTCGAAAGCCGAGGTTCTTGACGTGTGATAGAGCGCAGCATCTCCCCGATCATCGGCATGCGCGAGGCCCCGCCCATCAGCAACACGCAATCAATCTGCGGCCACTCGAAGCCGCTGCGGCGGACCAGCAGTTCGACAGTATCTCGAGTGCGTTCGAGCAGGTCAGCCGTCAATTCTTCGAATAGTTGGCGAGTGACTTCAATCCGCATTCGTACGCCTGCATGCGAACAAACGACCACCGTCTTGGTGCGTTCGCTGAGCGAGCGTTTGGCTTCTTCCGCTTCTCGCCACAACTGCGCGGCGTCGCGCGGATCACTGCGAGGATCGGCACCGTGGGCCTGTTCGAACTCGGCCGCAAGGTACTGAACCAGCCGTTCGTCGAAATCCCGCCCTCCGAGCGTCACGTCCCCATCAATGGCCAACGTCCGGAAACGCGAACCTTCCAAATGGAGCAGGCTGACGTCGAACGTACCTCCCCCGAGATCGTAAACCAGGACGTGTTCGTCCAGTTCTGCCAGCGCATTGGCTTCTCCAACGCCGAACTTGCCTTGTTCGTAGCCATAGGCCAAGGCCGCGGCCGTCGGTTCGTTGATGATGTCCAGAACGTTCCAGCCAGCCAGCCGAGCGGCATCTTGTGTGGCTTTGCGGCGCAGTTCGTCAAAGTACGCCGGCACCGTAATCACAGCCTTGTCAGCATGGCCCAAGTGGCGAACCGCGTCTTGCTTCAAACGCCGCAACACCAGCGCACTGAGAACTTCCGGCGGGATCTGCTGATCGCGCAGTGGCCGGCGGTAGGAGATGCTGCCCATGTCTCGTTTGAAACACTCGGCAAAGTTGCCTGGCGCGTAGACGCCGGACTTCAGCGCCTCACGGCCAACCACCAGATCATCGTCGTCTACATACACCGCACTGGGCAGAAGGACTTCGCCCGTATTGGTTTGGAGTGAAGTCGGACGCCCCGAAGCATCCACGACCGCCAGCACCGAGAATGTTGTCCCTAAGTCGATCCCGACCGGTGGTATTGCTTTGGTTCTTTTCATGCGGTGTCGGCCAAGAAGCAATTAGACAGCTTATAGGAGGGAACTCATTCAACTTGAGTCAAGTTTTAGTATGGGTGCTATGCCCTTGCTTGCGTCGGCTACGCTGGAGCAAGCGGACAATCAACCAGCAATTCGGCTATCGATATCAATAATCCCTGCTGCTCACCTGCAGAGATAGAAAAATCCTCCGTGGTTCGTGAACACTTGAGACAACTGTTCTACATTGGTTCTCCCACGATTCCGATCTCGAAGGCAATCTATTCACCCAGAATTCGCGAGCTGATCGTGGGCCGATCCATAGGCATCATCAGGGCGCGGTACCGATTTGCTGCCACTTTCGACCTCGCCCATTCTCATCAAGCTCGTTGAATGATTCCCGGTCAACATGCGACACCAGTTGCTCCACCGAAGGTCGCCACTGATCCGAGTCGGTGGTCAACGTGCAGACCCCGACAAGCTGCCCTTGATCGTTCAGCAGCGGGGTTCCTTCCCTCAGCGCGTCGTTGGCATGGAGTGTTAAGATATCTCGAATTTCCGAGACGCCAAACGTCATCCGCTCAATGGTCAAGTCAATCGGTTTCTTGTTCACCACCGCACCGCGGGAAGTGAGTCTACCGGGCAATTCCGCAATTTTCAAAGCATGCAACTTAGGGGTTTCCATGCCTGTCCACTCGGTGTCCTCTTTCTTAGCGACCTCCACGCCTGCTACCCCGTCAAGCTCGCCACGCATTCCCACGATTCCCAAGTCAGAGCCCACCCCGAGTCGAGGCTGGTTGATCTCAAGGGCTCGAACGTAGAAGTCAAGCACGCTCGTGCGCGTCGGATCGAGCGGCACCAGAGGGCGTTGCCCAGATGAACCATGCACGGGAATGACGAAAAACTCCAGCGGTCCAGGCTTGGAAATTTCCATGACCAACCGCCCCGTGGTCACCACCCATGGCTTGCCATCGATGCGGATCACCGTTCCCAAGGCAAACGGACTCAGTGAACGTTCTGCGTCGGCTCCGTTGGTGACGATCGGTCGCATACAGATCACCACCAACCCCTTGCTGGCCTCCAATACCTCATGAGGCACCCCTAGGGGTTCGGGGGAATCCAGTTCCGGCAATGGTGGTCCCGAAAGATTGCGTTTGGGCAGCATCGACTCAGCAACATCGGGTCTTGGCAAACGCTCCTGGGGATCTGACTTAGCTAGGGCTGTCTCGACAAATTTCGGCTTCAAAGAGTCGGCCTCGCTACGCATGGCGGTGAGGGCGGTGAGTTCCAGGTCTGCGGCCATGCGTTCTGCGGCATCGGGCTTGGGAGCAGGGTGAATGTCAACCTGCGCCAAGGGGGGTTTTGGGGAGATTAACTTTCTCTCCAACAGCAAGCCATGGTCTTCGCTGACAGGAACGTCTGCATCGTTGCTTTCTTTAGTATTGCTGTCTTGAGTGCTGCTTTGTTCTGTGCTGTTTTGTACTGTGCTGTTTTGTACTGTGCTGTTTTGTACTGTGCTGTTTTGTACTGTGCTGTTTTGTACTGTGCTGTTTTGTACTGTGGTGCTGCCGTCATTGGCGCTGTCAATGTCAGCGTTCTCTTCTGTCGTGCTGTTGCTCGTACCGTCTACTTTGCCACCGACATTGCTTGCCGCGGTGTCTTCTGACGGCAGGTCTTCGATTTTGGCAACTTCCGAAGTCCGGCCGCCGCCGCTGCCTGCCGTGAGTTCCGCCGAAATCCGTTGGGCAAGCTGCACCGCTTCGGTACGCCACACCCAGCCAATGACGCAACAGGCGGCCAGGATTGTGGTGATTACCAATACGGGATGCCGTCGACGACGTGATGGCGGAGCCACACGGACCGCTGGTGTGGCAGGCTGTGTTTTCGCTTCGTCAACAATCGTACCGGCGGCATTGATCACGACCGAGTCATTGTCACCGGCGGCTCCGGCCAAGACGAAATGCAGATCAGGGCCGAGCGGCGAGAGGCGAATCAAATCGCCAGAGCGAATCATCGCGGCTCCCGCAAAGCGACGATCATTGATGATCAGCTTCTCAGGGCCATAGTTGTGAAGTTGCCAACCGTGCCGCCCCTTCTGCAACACCGCCAGCGAGTCGTTGGCCGCGGGATCGAGGGCCGGATCGAAATAGAGATCGCATTCGGGATCGGCACCAAATGCGATGCTACGCCCGGTGAACCGGTGCGTCTCGCCTTGGCGAGCTCCAGAAAGAATGATCAGTTCGATAGCCATCTTGGTCCGAGTATCCGCGTGTGAGGATTGCGGACGAGCCTGTGCAAGAAGTGGTGCAGCAACGCTCATTCGACAGTGCTTCCTACAGATAAGATACCAAGAATGGACCAAACAACGCCACGTTCTGCCGTAAAAAGTGCCAGGACGTAGGCCCTCGAAACGAGTTCTCTGCTATCAGGAGCCTAAGCAAAGTGCCATGTCTCGCTTGCGCAAGAACATGGCACTCATCCCCCTCCCAATGTCCACCGGTGAGCCTGACACCCCACTCCCCTTGGTCGGCAGAACCGCACTCAACTTGAATGTCGGGCAACATGCTGGATGTGCGGTTGAGCTGGAGCGGTCGGATCGATGATCTGATTCGGACCGTTATGATGTTGGTACTGTTGATACAGGTTGAGCAATTGCTGGAAGACATAGCGGTAGGTGCCTTCGTCGCCATCCAAGGCCTCAGCAAAACCGAGACCGTGCTGGCCGAGGTGGTCAACCAGCTCGCTCGTGGTTTCGCCTTCGAACACGTACCGACCGTCAAACACCTGGGCGTCCTCGGTGTGCAACAATCTTGCCGATTGTCGCTTTAGATCTCGCACAAACTCTTGCCCACGCTGGAACTCATCTTCGTTGACCGCGTAGGGAATGTGCAGGCGGCGTGTGTAGTGTTCGGTGAACATCGAATCCAGGTAATCAACCGACATTCGCAGAGCGAACTGCTGGGGGAATAGAACCCCGCCGGTTTTGTTGATGTCATCCAAGGCCACGGCACGCTGAGTTTCGAACTCTCGCCGGGCTTGCTCGAATTCAGGCTTTTGGAACAAGTAGGGCCAACGAACATTCAGCAGCAGCGGGTCGTTCGCTCGCCAGATGAGCCCCTCGCGCCCACGACCCGGTTGGTCGGTCAGACGGAGATGATTGAGCTGAGTCGGCTGCAACAGGCCAACCGGGGCTTCACCAAGAACGACCAGGCGTCCAGCTTCCTGGTTCGTCAGCCGGAGCCGATACACTTCACCAGCCATCCAGTTCATTTCTTCGGCCAGCTGATCCTGCGAGAGTACCGCTTGGGTCAGCTGAGTCACCCGATATTGCATCAGCATCTTCTGCCGCATCTGCCGCACCGATTGCGACGGGTTGAGAATCCGGCGGTAGTGGCGATTCTTGAGCCTTGCCTGATAGTAGCTCTCAACCTCTTTCACATCGTTGTCGAGAGCGTGGGAGCGAGCGTTCTCAATATGCTCGGCGGCTTTGGCTTCGTTGAGTTGAAGTTCGCCAACAGCCCTAAGATAGTCAGCGTAGGGGTTGGGGCGGTAGATCGGAGCGACCGTGGCGTAGGCGTGCGTGTACGCATACTCGGCTCTTCTCCAGTAATCGTCAGCGTTGACTCGCGAACTTGCCAAGGCGACCGCGGTCAACGCAAAGATCCAACTCGCGACTGTTCTAATCATTTTCCCCATACTCCCGACGAGCGATCTTTCGGTGGATTGAATTTCCTGTAACCGAAAGCACATACGGTTTGGGGGGAGAATTGTGACAAAAAAACCTCAGGAAATCGCCGATGAACGCCGTTCACATGGCACAACCTATTTGAAATACAAAGGTTACGTCGTCACTGGGTGTGCCGTTTTTTGGCAAACAGCGAGTTTTCAGTCAGAGTCCTCCTGCTCTTCCAACTGCGCCAAGAACTCCTTCGGGTTGAGCGTTTGCTTCTCGAGCGCAATCAAGAAAGCCCGGGGTGAAGGCGTACGCTGCTGCTCTTCTTCGGTGCGGAACAACGAGGGGTGAAGGATTCCGTCCGACTCGCCATCTAACGTGTCAAGCTCATCTGCCTTGGCACGCAACTCGTCGGCGGTCAGCAGTCCCTTCTCTTCGAGTACCGCCGTTACCGCATGGACTTTCAGCAACGTCCGACCAACGTCCACTTCCAACTGATCAATGGCCGCCAGGAGGCTGCGTAGATCACCTGCACTGTCCACCCTCGCATCGAGCGTTTGCTTCTTGAGTTGCTGCAACCGGTTATGGATCCGGCGAGTGTCAAACCAGTTGTTGTGCCAATAG
>CALOEH010000061.1:0-184725 GCA_942492195.1 uncultured Planctomycetia bacterium
CTGACGATAACAGTGTGATCTGCGCCATGGTTAATGCCGATGTCTGCCAGGCACATTGCGGAGCATCTAGAGCCTCCAGACCAGCTTGTTGATCAATGATGTTGTTGGAAATAGCTTGAACTAGATTCAGGCCTGACCAAGAAAGTGGAAACCGGAGGATCGAAGTGATGATGTTGGGAAACTCGAGCTTGTGTATTTCGTCCTCGGAAAGGACGGGGACTAATTGCTGCATGAAATCAGGCGAAAAAGAAAAAGACCTAGCTTCAATAACATGCTGGCTTGATGCTTTGTCCCTCATAGAAGACGATTAAACAGCATTTGTCCTTGACCCTCTCGCCGGGGTCGAAGGATACCATCACCGCCGTCTTGTTTCCATCACCTTCGATCTCGACACGTCTCGCGAAGAAATCTCCGACTTAGTCTCTCGTACATTTCACGCAAGTTGTTGTGCTTATAGAGATTTCTTGGTACTGGAAGAGGCGGAAGACTCTTCATTCGAGGCTCTGCGGTAGAACGAAGAGCTGGTTGCGATTGAATCGACGGCGCCGCTGGAAACTCCGCCAAGGGAGGAGCCTCTTCGAAAGAAACGAATCATTTCCATCGCAGAACCAGCCAACCTCGTCCAATTCTGATGAAGAAGGAGGAGAGAAATATGCAGTGCATAAACGGCGCCACATGTGAGGAGAATTTGATGATGCGCCGCCACATCGCCATCAATGCGAGAAACGCGGCGAAACAGTTAATGGCCGTCGGCCGCCATGTCGGCCGTGGAGGACCATCGCTGGTAAGACGGTGAATAAAGTAAATCGAGCGTCGTAAAAGTGGTGACTAAAATTAGTGAGAGATATTTCTACGTTTCCCTCCGATCTATTAGCGATAGCGTTAGCGATATGTCTGTCTGTCTGCGCATGACTTTCAACGGTCCCCTTTGGCTAAATGGGATTTTAATCGAGTAAATAGCGTTTGGTTGCAAATACAGTATATCTTTCGAAACCGATTGATTGTTTATATCATCATGTATCCTGAGATTAGTCACCACAGTGACAAGAGGAACCTTATAACCCGCGATAACCCGGCGAGGGAGGAACAAATCAGGGACGATCGGTAATGTCATATAAGATGACCAACAAGGTGGTCTCACTTCATACCACCGGGAATTACTTTCGTAGCAATATCCGCAGGGTTGTTATGCGCGAAACCTGGCCATGACCTGTTCGGCATCGAATCTCCGGGTCTGACGGCGTGTCTGGCGCTCGCCGATCTGGTGGCGGAGCGGCTGGAATCTGACATTCCCCATGAGGCCGGGCTCAGAGGGTTGTTATCGTTGACTTGAAGAGCTGACGCGCCGGAGTTTCACGATCGGAAGGCGGGCCAATACGGTGCCGGCGGCCCAATGGTTTCACGGCCTCCCGAAGCCGTGATGCCTGAACACCGGTGCGTGATTTTTGGAAACAATCACCCCTCATTCCCCTAACTGTATCCCGAGAGCCGCGCAGGCTCCGCCGCCGGGACATGAGAAACCCCTCCCGGACGGTTCATGAAACGACAGACCTGAGGGAATGAAACCATGACACGCACCTTCGCATTCGCCGCCATCGTCGCCGCCGCCTTCACCGCCGCCGCGCCGTCCTTCGCCAACGACCAGCTGATCGCCAGCGCCGGCCTGACCGCGGCGCAGGCCGAGGGCCTGACGCTCAACCAGATCGTCGCGGCCAAGTACAACCGCGACCGGTCGTTCTCCGACCGCCAGGCCGTCACCGTGACGCCGTCGGGCGACACGGCCGAGGTCATCGCGGCCTACAACGCCGGCAAGAGCTTCAACGACCGCCAGCCGCTTCCGGGCGCCTCGGGCGTGACCGCGTCGAGCCGGTCGATGATCGACGTGGCCGACCACGCCCAGCTGATCGCGAGCGCCGGCCTGACGCCGGAAGAGGCGAAGGGCCTGACGCTCAACGAGATCGTCGCCGTGAAATACAACCGCGACCGGTCGTTCTCCGACCGCCAGGGCGTCCGTTTCTGATCGGTCCCCCCCGGATCAGGACGGCGCGGACGACGGCCCCGGCCCCCTCGCGGGGCCGGGGCTTGCGGGACCCGACAGGCGACGGAGCTTGATGCGCCTTCATCTGCGGTATATTTTCACGGTATGAAATGTCCGGCAGGTGTCCGATGAGCTCCCCGCGAAGCGCAAGACGTCCCTGACCCTCGACACGGACACGCTGGACGCCGCGCGCGATCTGGGGATCAACGTCTCGGCGGTGGCCGACGCCGCGCTCCGGCGCGCCGTCGCCGACGAGCGCCGGCGGCGCTGGCTCGAGGAGAACGCGGCCTCCTTCGAGGCCCAGGCGGCGTAGCACGAACTGCACGGCCATCCACTCGCCGACATCCTGGCGGGTCCGGCCGGCGCGACATGGAAAGACTGAGCCGCTTCGACATCGCGGCGCATGGCGACGTCGCCATGGTGGTCGTCGAAAGCGACCTTCTTCCGCCCGATCCGGCGATCGTCGTCATCCCGCTCCTGTCCGGATATCCCGCGATCCGTCATCTGAACCCCGTGATCCTCCACGAGGGTCGCGAGATGGTCCTGGCGACGCGGCTGATCGCGGCCGTGCGGCGCGCCGGGCCTGCGCCGCGTCGGAAGCGCGGCGGGGCAGGGCGACGAGATCACCCGCGCGGTCGATGTCCTGATGGCGGGGGTGTGATGGGCGAGGCGCCCGGACGGGCCGTATCCCGGCGGGTGCCAGGGCGGCTGATGCCGACCCTCAGGCGGCTTTTCTGACTATGAACACCGGCGATCCTTCAGGCGTCCAGGTTTCAGGCGGTATATCGGTTGCCTCGAGCGTGGCGTTGTGCAGAAGCAGAAGCGCCGAGCGGTTGCGCGGGAGGCTGCCGCACTTGGTGCAGCGCGGGTGTCTGTAGGCGCGATGCGGCGCGAAATCTCGCGGTCGCAGATAGGACAGGTGATCGTCATGCGGTCCTCATGCCTGCCGGACGGGCGCGACGGCCGCCTTGGCGACGCCTGATGTACGGTTTTCCCCGGGCCCGTGCAATCCGCGCCGAAGATGCCGGGTCGGGATCTTCGGCGGATGGCGGAGAGACAGGGATTCGAACCCTGGAGACGGTTCCCCGCCTACACACTTTCCAGGCGTGCGCCTTCGACCACTCGGCCACCTCTCCGTGCGGCGGGACAAAACTATTTCCGGCCGCCGCGCGCATGCGCGCGCGGCACAAGCGTCTGGGGGTTGAGGAAGGGCAGGTATTCGCCCCGAGCGCGCTGCGCCCCAAGACATCGCTCCGCGCGACGCCGAGGGCATGATTTTGGCGATCATGTCAGTCACCGACAAATGGACGGCCGATAAGGCAAGCTTATTGGATATGGAGAGGTGCCGCAGGACGCGGCGGTTTACGCCGGAAAACAGCACATGAAGCGCCGCGTGCAAGCCGGACGTGAGCCTCTCACGCTTCCACGATCGGCAGACGCGCCGCGACGGCCCGGCTTGGAGACGATGCCGGTCTGCAGGATATCCAAGGCCAAGGGACCGGCCGGGCGGAGGTGTCGCGACGCGGACCCGGTTCCTCGGCCCGGTGAATTTCCGCCTGTCGCGCGCGGAGGCCCGTTTGAGGATTCATCATGCGGTTCACCGTGATAGGGTAGAATGATCCCTCCCGTCCCGGTTCCGGAGAACAGCGTGACCAGACAAGCTCAGACCCGTGCGTCCCCGATCGTGATGGGCGGCCTCGCGATCGTGGCCGCGATCGCCGGCTTCACGCCGACCGCCGCACCGGCCCAAGACTACGACGTGGATTGCAAGCTGATACTGTGCATGCCGGCGGGATTCCCGTCCGGGTGCGGCGACGCCTTCGATCACATGCTCGACCGCCTGCGCGTCGGCAAGTCGCCGATCGGCTTCTGCGCGCTCGGCGACGGATCGGAATATGACGGGTACGACATCGACTATGCGGCGATACCCGCGTCGTCGCGGGATGGCTGGCGATGCTCGCCGGGAAAACCGCTTCATCACGGCGTGCGGGGCGACGACGCCGAAGGGTTGCGGCTGACGGTCACCGCTTTCTGCTACGACACCTCCCACACGCGACGTTCCTGGACCTCCGAGGGCTATGGGGACCAGACGTTCCATCTGAACAGGACGCGGCCGGAGCGGATGGACTTCCAGGTCAATCTGACCGTCGAGCCCGGTACGCCGGTCGCTTGGTCGCGTGGCTGGCAAAGGTTCAACGCCGACATCGGCGGCGACCGGGGCAACATCATCCGATATGCGGATTGACCCGCGCGGGCGTGATCCGATTGGCGGTGGCGATGGCGCCGACCTCGGCTTTCGGTCAGGTCGGGTGCCTGCCCCCGGAGGAGCCTTTCATCTATGAGCCCCCGAAAGACGATCCCGAACTGCGCGCGTTGATCGACGGGCAGTATCAGGACTACATCCGAGGCACTGAAGCCTACCTCAACTGCCTCAATGACGAATCGTCCCGCGCGCGTGGAGCGTTCCGGACCGTTCTGGACCGGTACATCCTGTATTTCGGCGACGCCGCCGGTGTGCATTACGACGAGACACGTTAAGCGGCTTCCTGGAGGCGCCGTATCCGCGCGCCGGAGCCTGCCCGCTCGAGCCCGGGTGGACAGGAAGCGGATCGTGTGGAAACCTCCGAGTATCCAGCCCTGCAGTATCCGGTGCCGATTCACCCGATCGCCGCAACACACTCTTCGAACTTCTCCCCTGGTGAGAAGTAGTTCAACGTCTTTCTGGGGCGCTCGTTGAGTTCCCGTGCAAAGGCATCGAGCTTGGGCTGAGCGCGCCATCATTTCGGGTGACCGCTCCATGCGGATCTCGTCCGCCTGGATCCGGCCCCGCTCTCCGGCCATGCGGCGCGGCCGGCATATCGTTCCGTCGCGCTGGCGGCGCCCGGTGATCCGGTGAGCCAGGTTCCGGAGGTGGATGCGGCGAGTGGCGGCCCGGACGGACAGTTCTTTGCCGGTACGATTATCCCGGAAGTGGATTGGCGTCCGGGTGTTCAGTCAGGCCGGGCCATTTGGTCTCGCCGCGACGTGATTTGTCGAGGCCCGGTCCGCCCGCGCGCTGGAGGGTGGCGTCGCGGATCGTATCGATCCGCGGAATCGTGTGCCGGTCCACTTCGTCGATGCTCGCGATCGACATGCGAGGGAGTGATCCGGTCGCGCCTAAAACGCATTCCCTGTCATCGGACACGTGACACCAGCCAGCCGGATGAGGAGACGGTCATTCGATATCGTTCATCCCGCGCGACAGCCAGTCAGCGAATTCTCGTTCGGAGACCTTGCCGGTCTCCAGATCCTCCATCATGCGGACGCCTTCCATCGGGCCCGGTCGAAACGCGTGGCCGTTCAGGCGCAGAAAAGTCGCCGCCGTGACAAAGGCCGTCCGTTTGTTTCCATCGATGAACGCATGCGCCTTCGCGATGCCGAAAGCATATGCCGCCGCGATCTCCGCAAGGGAGGGGTCTCCATCGGCGAAGAGATTCATCGCCCGCGCGCACCCCATTTACAGCAGCGCCGCATCGCGCATGCCGGGCGCGCCGCCGTGGCGCGATATCTGGCGATCGTGAATGATCACGATCGCGGCGAGCGGCACCCAGACGGGTGGCGTCATGCCAAGGCCGCGAGAAGGTCACGGTTCTCATCCATCACCGTCTCGGCGGCTTCGAGAGCGGCGGCGGTTTCGGGATCATGCGCCAGAAGGCGCAGCGAGCCGTCGTCGCCCCGGACCACGAAGAGCGTATCGCCCTCCTTGACGTCGAGGATCGACAGCATCTCCGCGGTCATGGTTATCACCGCCGAGTTTCCCACTTTCCGGATTTTCGTGATCATGAGACCCGTCCTTTCGTATATATAAGTGTATGTATTTAGGGGCATCTGTCCAGTGGCCTCCCCGTCACGCCGCTTTGCGAATGGCGCCCGCGTCGCGTCTTCCGAATCGGGAGGTTCGCGAGTGGGAGAAGCTTTCCTGAAAAAATTCAGTCTGGTCCGCCCGAGAACGATGATCTCCGCGTCACGTACAGGCGGACACCCGGCGGGACGCGCGAAAAGGAACAACGCGACAGGCCCCAGCCCCTTGCCCTGAATGTCGATGTCGTGGCGGCTGCCGTCAGTCCGGAAAGCTGCGCCGGCCTGTGGCCTCGTGAAGCCAGTTTCGCCCGCCGAAGGAAATGAGGGCGATATGGACGAGTCGCGCCTCGAGATCGGGCCGGAACACCACCGTGATCATCCTCCCGCCGCCTCCGTGTCTGACGAGCCATCCCGCGAGAGGCCCGTCGAGCCGAACGCCCGAAGCGGGATTGTCGGCGATCGCCCGGAGCAGCTCGTCGATTTCGTCGAGACGCCGTTCGGCCGCCGTGAGATTGCCTTCGGGCGGTCTCCAGGACATGGTCGAATATTCCCATCACGTCGCTCCGGACGAGCGGATGGCGAATTTGGCGCATGGTCACCCGTGTCCGCTCGATGGCGTCTGGCGAAGTTCGGCGAGGCGCGCCCGGGCCTCCCCGGTGACTTCGGAAAGTTCTCCCACCGGCTCCCACTGGTCGCTCGGCAGGGCGGGCCGACGCTCGACCTCGGCGGCGAGCAACGCCGACTGCGCGTCTCTTGCGGCCTTGGCGCGAACCATCTCGCCCGACACGGCGGCGCTGATGCTGGGGTACTCGCCGGCATCGACGAGAGCCTGGGCATAATCGAAAGCCGGCTCGGTAAAACTCACGGTCTGCTTGCGGGCGGTCATCCGGCGCTCCTCCGACTTCGGTAGTCCATCAGACCACCACGGGTCCCGTTGTCCGCGGCAGTCCCTCAAGCGGGGAGGCGAACGCTCGCGGAAATCTTCGAGCCGGCGCTCTGGCGGCCACTCACTCAAGCTCCTGTATATCCGAAAAGAGCGGCCGGCGGCGCGGCCCCCGTCGAAGCTCTCCGCTCAACATTTTCGGTAAGGGGTTGGCGTCGGGCCGACACCGGCGGTTTCCCGTCACGATCGTCGACGAGGCCGATCAACCAAGTCATTCCTTCACCAGATATCGCTCGAGCGCCGCGTTGAAGATCCGGGTCCCCAGCTGGAACGGACCCAAAATCCCGCGCGGATCAAGGTGCTCGACGGCGAGATCGAACGATCGGGCCGGCATCGTCCGGAGCGTGTCGATCCGCTTTCCCGCACTCGGGAATCCGCGGGGAAGGGCGACATTTCGCCGGGTTGCGAGCGTCTCCATGTACTCGTCCAGTCCGGCAGACAATGCGAGACCCGGCGCGTCCTTCGCCCCATAGATGGCGACCAGATCGTCATAGCTCCTGAACGTCCCCGAGCAGGGGCCTTGATGTATCCGTGAACCCTTACGGCAGGCCGGGCCTCCTCCTTCGCCGCGCGCGGGTCTGCCCTCGACCCGGGTCGCGGCCATCGTGGTCGACGGCGCTGACGGCTGATCGTCACGGGTCAGCGCGTTTTCCGGTGCCGGAGCATGCGTCGGACCGTCGGATCGCACGGCCCGTGGCTCGGCTTCGGGGGTGGCGCCTTCGGCGGGTTCCTCCGGCTGACGGGTCGCGGTCGGCGGTCCTGCGGCCTCCGCCGCATCGGCCTTCCCGCGCTCCCGGCTTTTGGGTGGGTGAAGCTCGCGCAGAGCCCGGTAGTCGATCGTGGTAGGCAGCCTCCTGAGGGCCATCACGCGAGCTCCGGCGTTCTGACGTTCCGCAGGATCTCGTCCGTGAACGCTTCCGCATGCCCGAGAGCCACCGGTGATGTGCCACCGGAGCGGAACCGGATCGTCGGGTCGGCTTTGAGCCGGGCATGATAGAGGTTGAGCGGTCCCCAGCAAGGGGGACTTCTCGATGTCCTGCAGTTCCTGGATCTGGAGACGGACGTCGAACACCGGAAGGCCTCCGAGAAGCTTTCCTCGATCCTCTCGCGTTCCGCCGTCGCCAGCTTCCGGTCATCGACCGGTGTGCGGCTCGGCAGGAAACCGGTCGGGATGTCGATCCCGTCAGCTTGAGCAGCCTGAGAACATACTCCATCGGTCTTCAGAGCCTCCTCGAGTTCGACCACGCAAAGATCCGCCGGAATGATGATCAGGTCCGAGTTGAGCAGGATCAGCTGGTTGAGAATCCGAGTCGCTCCCATGGGTATCGACGATGGCGCGTACTTCATGCTGTCCCCGGTCATGGGCTTCGATGGCGGTTTCCATCTGGCCTTCGTCGGAGCTCCATAGACGTGGTCCTTCACGTCCTGTGTTCCCAGCCCGGTCGCATAGGTCTCCCAAGCGGCGAGGGGGCGGTTCTCGTCGGCGTCGAACAGACCGACGCGGCGCTCGCGTCCGTTGAGAACGGAAGCGAGCAGCCTCCGCGAGGTTGTCTTGCCGGCTAGCCCTCGAAGGAAACGAAGCTGATCGTCTTCATCCAGGCGCCTTTCGCCGTCGGCTTATTCGGAAATAGCCCGGCGCGGAGAATGTGGAGTCTCCCGATCCGCTGGCGGCAGGCCTCTGCGGATGCCTCCAGTTCGATCCTCCCG
The DNA here is from genome assembly GCA_942492195.1 of uncultured Planctomycetia bacterium. Taxonomy (GTDB): domain Bacteria; phylum Planctomycetota; class Planctomycetia; order Pirellulales; family S012-138; genus CALOEH01. The sequence continues at coordinate 8,529 of CALOEH010000061.1, forward strand.
TCAGTCAGATCCGTGCACCGACCGAACTCGCCGGTGTGGACAATTGCCGCCAGTCGGAAGGCCATGTCCGCCACGCGTGGTCAGTCAGTTGGTCAAGTCAGGAGATTACTGCGTCAGCACGGTCCGCATTTTCCGCACGCCACGTACTTTCCGCAGGGCCCCCCGCAGCCCGGTCACTCCATCAGAGTACGGCGGCCGCCGCTTCATCAGGCACCGGGACCGACGCCCGGGCTATGGGCGGCCCGTATTCGCCGCCGCTCGGTCCTGAACTCTCCCGGTGCCGCCATCGGAGACCTGGCGTAGCGCCCGGTTGAAGCCCTTGACGTCCGACACCTATGAGGAGAGGATGAATTTTGAGATGTGGCAGGATATATCCAAATGTAGTACATTTTGGATTAGAAGGCCAGCCAGACCAGCGAGAGAGCCACCCGAGGACGCGCGATGCCGACGGACGACGACACGGCCCCGGCTGGAAGACCCGCGTGATGCGGGCGGGGACTGGGTCGATCCTGACGACCGGCCGGCGGCGGCGCGCGCCGACCGGGTGGTCACGGTGCGGGTGACGGAGGCGGAACTGGCGGAGTTCGACGAGCAGATCGCGCGTCTGGGCCTGAAGCGGAACCGCGCCCTGAGGATCGCGGCGCGCCGGATCGGCGGGTTCGTGGAGCCGGACGCGGCGCAGATCGTGGCTTTGCGGGACGTGGCGCGACGGCTCGTGGAGGTGGCGCGCGACATCAACCGGATCGCGAAGGCCGGGGAGGAGGCCGGAGGGCCGGACTTCCGCGCCTTCATGGAGGCGCGCGCGGCGCTGGGGCGGGAGCTTGCGGCGGCGCAGGCGGGGACTCAGGCGATCCTCGATCTGGCCGCGCGGCGCGAGGACGGTCTGGCGCGGCTGGCCCTGGCGGCCGGGGAATGAGCGAGCCGTGTCGCGGGACTTCTGGAGCGGGGCAGGGCGGCGAAACCGCATGTCTCCGCGCTGGACGCGGTGATGGGAGAGGACTGGGCGATCGTGGATTTCGACGGCGCGCATGAAGGCCCGCGACATCCGCCTCTCGCGGCCCGGGCTCGGGCCGGCGCATGCGCGCGACCTGAAGCGCGGGCTGGCGGGAGGCCCGTTTCCGGGCACGCAGGGCCGCAGGCGGTGGTCAAGAGATGATCCGCGCGGCGGGGGCGTCCGATACGCGCGGTTCGAAGGCGATCGCCTTTATCCTCGCCAAGTGCCTCGCGGATTTGGCACGTGGCATCAAAGATGGTCTCGCGGAGCATGTTGTCAAAGATCAACTCGCGCTGGGGATCCCGGTAGGCAATGCGGCCAGCCAGCGTTTTGTGGCTGCAATGCTCGCTCCAGGTTTGGGCGATGGTTTCCAGTTCGGCATCTGTCGGATTGCGGCTCTGTTGGTGGAAGTGTGCCTGAATGGTCTCGAGCTCAGGCTGCGAAAGACTCAGGTGCCCAAACCGCGGGTCGTGCAAATCCTCCAACGATTCGGTGAGCAGTTCGAACTGGTAGGTGCCACCAAGTTCCAGACGGTCCAACTCCAGCGGACCGATCTTCCATTCTTCGATCGCTTCGTTAGCCAGCAATTTCTTGCAAATCAGGTTGAGCTCACCGTCGGCAAGTGGACTGAGCCAGTACTTTTTGAAGGTTCGCACCGCCTGAAGCGGGAAGCCAAGCTCGCGTGCGGCCTGAATCACGCTCAGCGCCACCGGATCCATCACCGCTGGCTTGGGGAGGACATGCACCAGCAGGGGTGTCTCGGCACCGGGCGATTCGTTCAAATGAGGGCTGCGGATCAGACCGATCACCACGCGATCTGTGACCGGGTCAGCCAGCAGACGCTGAGCCAGGGAGTTGGCCTGGTCTTCGTCGGCCAGCCCTTCGAGCAAATACCCTCGAGCCGAATGTACCTGCAAGTTACCGGCCAGCCCCAAGTGGGCCGCCGCGTGCGCAAGTTCGAGGCCAGTGCGATCTGCGTCGGCCGATACCGGATAAATGTCAATTTCCCAAAGCATGGCGATTCCGTTGCGCCCGGGTGAGGAGGCGGTTGAGTTGTGGGGCATCTTGGGTTTCGATGGCTTGCCGCAGTTCGGCCAGGGCCGCTTCGAACGGCTCGAGAGCTTGAAGAACGGCCGGCGCGTTGTCCAGAAGGATCTGTTGCCAAAGTGTCGGGCTGCCTGCCGCAATCCGTGTGGTGTCTCGAAAGCCGGTGGCAGCCAGCGTCTGGTCTTGCGGCAACAGCACTTGAGCCAGAGCCGCGGCGACCACATGCGGCAAGTGGCTGATCCGGGCCACGGCCTGATCATGTTCGCCCGGTGGCATCTGCTGCACGCGTGCCCCCAGACTTTGCCACAACTCCTTGCCGGCCGCAACCACCGCAGAAGGAGTACGGCCGGTGGGAGTCAAAACCACCGTGCGGTTGACGAACAAGTCGGCACTCCCCTGGGCAGCACCGCTCTTTTCGCTCCCTGCCATGGGATGGCTTCCGATAAAGTGCGAACCGGGCGGAAGCTGGTCTTCCAACTGGCGGACAATACTTTCCTTGGTGCTGGCCGCGTCGGTGAGCAACGTATCGCTGCGGCAACTGCGGGCGGCTTGAAGCACGTGCGGCACAATCTGATCCACAGGCGTGCAGACAATCACCACATCAGCGTCTCGAACTCCCTGGCTCAGGTCCAGCGTACACTCCGTAACGGCACCCAGTTGCAAGGCAGCCTGAAGCCGATCGGGGTTGCGACCAATGCCAATCACACGGTTTGCCAATTGCCGTTGGCGCATGGCAAGGCCGATGGAGCCTCCAATAAGCCCCACCCCGACAATCGCAACACGTTCCCAGCGATTGGTGTCAGGCATTCTTCGAACGTTGAGAAGGTTGGAAGCCGCCAGGGAACCCCGGCCACCAAGGTCCCCAGGCAGGCCAGTTCAGAACAAAGCGTTTGGTCGTCATCACGCTCGACCGTGTTGACACGCATGGCATGCTTGCGATCGATTCTACGCGATTGCACTCTCAGCCAACAGGGGCCGGTCTGAGAGAGCCCCGGCTGTGGAAAGCGGCATCGCCGGGACACTACGGGGTGGGTTCTTGAGGAACTTGAACTTCGCTTTGGGCAGGATCTTGAGACCCCCCCTCCGGCTTGCCGGGGCTGATGCCCAGCACGGCTTCGACCAACGACTGATCTTGCCGCGGAAAGACGGTCCGCAGGTCGAGCAACAACCGGTCTCCATGCACCCGACCAACGACCGATGGCGTCGCCTTGCGAAGTGCGACGGCCAGTTGCTGGACACTGCCGGAGGCGGGTTCCAGGGCAACCGACCAGGAGCCAGGCTGCTCACCAGGAAATGCCGATCCCCAGACGCCTGCCGTAGATACGGCAGTGGCCGAGGCGAGCAGCGACGACGAGGTCAACTGCGGCGCCATCCGCTCAGCCCGATTCCGGAGATTCTCGACATTGGTCGAAGCCAGCTGCCAGAGAGGAAGCTTGGTGGCCAACGTGGCCGGATCCCGGTGCAGTTGCAAGGTGGCATCCAGCGCCGCCAGACGAAGTTTGTCCAGTCGCAGTGCCCTGGCAAGCGGGGCTTTGGCCAGCCGATCCACCAGGTTGCGCGTTCCTAACATCAGCCCACAGGGAGGCCCACCGAGGAGTTTGTCTCCTCCCAAAAGTACCAGATCTGCCCCATCCTTCAGACTGGCCGCTGCCGAATCGGGACGCGAAACCCCAGCTACGGCAAAATCGGTCAGACCGGCCGCTCCGAAACTTTCGATCAACACCGCTTCGTGCTGGTGGGCTAAGTCAGCAAGCTCTGCCAAACTGGGGCGTTCTGAATGGGCGGCCGAAGGCAAAGAGATCCGGAGAACCACGCGGGCTCCTTGTTCCAAGGCTGCTTGGTAGTCAGCCAGCGTGGTGCGGTTGGTCGCTCCAACCTCGCGAAGTTGCGCTCCGGCCGCTTCCACAAACTCTGTAATCCGATAGCTGCCATCAAAGTCGACCAGCTCGCCTCGTGAAATGATTACCGGAGCCCCGCTGGCCAGGGTGGACAAAGCGAGCAGGCTGCCCCCGGCATGGTTGTTCACCACCAAGGCTGCTTCGGCTCCGCTCAGTTCGCGCAGCATGCCGTGGACCCCGGCGGTGGGATCTTGGGCCTCCCCGGTCTCCAGGTTCAGCTGAGCGCTGGAGTAATCGTGGGCGGTGGAGAGCAGCCCATTGATGGCAGGATCAGCCAACGGAGCACGGCCCAAAAGGTCTGGCAGCATGTCCCCCGAGGCGTTGATGACTGGCTGCGCACCGCTTCGTTGTTGCCGCAAAATCCAAGAGGCCAAACGATCCGCAAGTTCCGAGACGCTTGGCACTTTGACGTCGCCAGCCGCGTTCTTCACATCTCGGCGGACTTCGTCCAAGAACGAACGCACATTGCTGACCACCGCCTGAGGATTCATGCGTTCGACCAATCGCTTGAGTTCAGGCTTCTCGAGCAGTTCGGTCACGGAGGGGAAGTTGCGAAACATATCCATGGTTGCCTGTGCGTGGTGAAAGGGGAGAGGTCGCTCGATAGGGAGACCGGTATATGCAAATCCGATGCCTACCCTGAATTGTCCCGCAGCAGCACCTCTTGGGCAACCGTGCACAGGCGGCATTTTCGTTCTGCAGAACAGTCGTCCCAACGATCGCCTGCAGATGCCCCCGAAACGTTGCTTGGTTTCTGAACGATTGTCCCAACGGTTCTACATAGGCAGAAAAACCGGCATAATCCATGCAGTTTGACACGGCTACGGCCCGAAGTTACCAACGAGGCCGCGCACTTGGCGGACAATTGGTTCTTCACCCTGGCCCCCAGTTGAACACTATGGATGGCACTGATAGCTGGAGCCCTGCTGGCGCGCACACTCGATGCGCCATGTGGGCCTGCGCGCTAGGGCTGCTGTGGCTTGCCAGCGGATGTGCCTACACGGGTGACTTCCACAACTACCTTCGCAATGGGTTGATGGTAGGACCCGAGTATCACAAGCCTTTGGCTGAGGTCGAAGAACAATGGATTGATGCCTACGACGAGCAAGTGCTGGAACAACTTCCTCGCTACAACCAGTGGTGGGAGTCATTCCACGATCCGCAACTCACCCTGCTGGTCAGCGATGCCTACCGTGGGAATCTGCCACTGCAAGAAGCCGGACTTCGCGTGCTTGAGTCCAGGGCACAGCTAGGCATTGCCGTGGGGTCGTTCTTCCCGCAACAGCAAGAAGCCTTTGGCGATTACCGCCGCACGCAGATCAGCAAGACCTCGATCGACAATCGTCCGTTGATTGCCTCACGCGTGCCGCGTGCCTTCGACCGCTGGTCCGTGGGATTCGACGCGGCTTGGGAACTGGACGTGTGGGGCAAATTCCGCCGGAATATCGAAGCGGCAGATGCCAGCCTGGACGCCAACATCGAAGGGTATGACGACATCCTCGTCACGCTCCTGGCCGAAACGGCGGCCACCTATGTAGAAATGCGCACGGCTCAAACCCGCCTGCGGTTGGCCCAAGAGAACGTGGTTGCCCAACAAGGCACGCTCGGCATTGCCGAGGCACGGTTCAAGTCTGGCGAGACGGACGAACTGGACGCGTATCAAGCCAGGACGAATCTCAAGAACACCCAAGCACAGATTCCTAGCTTCGAAGAACAGGAGCGTAAGGCGCAGATTCGCCTGTGCGTGTTGTTGGGCATGCCTCCGCGTGATCTGACGCCGGAGTTGGGTCGAGGGCCGATTCCTGCCGTGCCGCCGCTGTTAGAACTCGGCGTCCCTGCCGACCTGCTGCGTCGCCGTCCCGATGTGCGAAAGGCAGAACGTGAAGTGGCCGCACAGTGCGCCATGATTGGCGTGGCTGCCGCCGATCTGCTTCCGCAGTTCTCCATTAAAGGAACCATCAACTACAGTGCCCAAAAGTTTGGTGACCTGTTCAACAACAGCAGTCTGGCTGGCGTGCTGGCCCCCGGTTTCACCTGGAACCTGCTCAACTATGGGCGGTTGGCTAACAACGTGATTCTGCAAGACACTCGGTTTCAAGAACGGGTGCTCCGTTATCGCGAGACAGTGCTGCAAGCCAACGCTGATGTCGAACGGGCTGTGGTTTCCTTCCTCAAAGGCCAGCAACGCGTGGCCTACCTGAGCGAGGCCGTTGCCGCCAATAAAGCGGCGCTGAAGATTGCTACGGATCAGTACACGGCCGGCGAAACCAACTTCAACGAGATCTTCACGCTGCAAGCGTACCTGGTTCAAGAACAAGACGCGCTGGCCGAGGCTCAAGGCAATGTCGCCCTGTGCCTGATCGCCGTCTACAAGGCGCTCGGCGGCGGTTGGCAAATCCGCTGCGAGCCAGAGTTAGGAATTGTTGCAGGGCCAGAACTACTGCCAACGACTGAGCAAGTGCAAGCCCCCAAGACCAACGATGCTCCGGTCCCGCCAGGCGATCCTGCTCCTAAACCACTAGCTGCTCCTCAACCAGTCCCCCCTCAGCCCCAACCAGCCCAAGCTGACCTGCCAGCCTTGCGGCCAGCGGGTGACAACCAGGAGCCTGTGCCATGAGACGACTGTCGAAATGCCTGATGATGGCGGTGCTGCTGTTCGGCGGAAGTTCGAATTTGGTGCGTGGGGGCGAAATCTGGGATCTGATCCGCTGCCATGGCTGGCCACGCTGCGTTGGTCCCACCACCTGCGACAACTACTGCTCGAAGCCAGCTCCGTGTGTCCCGCCGGTGGGCGGATTCACCTGCGATGATTACTGCCTCAAATGCCTTCCGTGTACTGTGGTAGAAAATCGATTCACCTGCGACGACTACTGCCCTAAACCGGTGCCGACCATCTGCTGCCCCTGGGGTAATTTGTTCCGACCTGGCAAGTAGATGATCGCGACTACGTCACCGGGTGCCATACTCTCGCTTGCGTGATCATTGATCCGAACGACTGGTTGCCCAACCGCGGGCGTACTCATTCGGTTTGTGCCTCTTTCGCCGGTTTCTGTTTGCTTCGCATGGTGACCACGTAGTACAGCACCGGTGTGAGAAAGATGCCGAAGAGGGTCACGCCGAGCATGCCGGCAAAGACCGCGGTGCCCAAGGTTTGCCGCATCTCCGCGCCGGCGCCCGAGGCAATCATCAACGGCACCACCCCTAAGATGAACGCCAGCGAGGTCATCAAGATGGGGCGGAGCCGCAGACGACAGGCTTCGAGCGTGGCCTCGCGCCGCGAACTTCCTTGGCTCTGCTGCTGACTGGCGAACTCCACAATCAAGATGGCGTTCTTGCTGGCCAGCCCGACTAACACAATGAAGCCTACCTGCGTGAAGATGTTGACGTCTAGCGAGTCCGCCTCGACTCCGGCTATCGAGCACAGCAGGCACATCGGCACCACCAGGATCACGGCCAATGGCAGCAGCCAGCTTTCGTACAAGGCGGCCAAAACGAGAAACACGAACAGTACCGCCAGACCGAAGACCATGATCGCCGTATTGCCGGCAGCCTGCTGCATGTAAGCCAGTTCGGTCCATTCGTATTCCATCGAACGGGGCAAGACTTTATCAGCCAGGGCCTCGGTGAGTTGTGTTGCCTGGCCTGAACTTGTACCAACGGCTGCCTGTCCACTGACAGCGGCCGAGGCGTACATGTTGTACCGACTAATCACCACGGGACCATTGATCTCGCGAACATCCAGCACCGTTGACAGGGCAACCATCTCCCCTCGCTGGTTGCGGACTTGCAGTCGGCCAATGTCATCGACCCGACCCCGGAACTGCGTGTCGGCCATGGCGTTGACCTGCCACGAACGGCCAAACTCGTTGAAGTTGTTGACGTAGTACGAGCCCAAGTTGACTTGCAGCGTTTGCACCACGTCATTCAGCGGGATCCCCAAGGCCTCACACTTCGATCGATTGATGTCCAGATAAATCCAAGGGGCATCATTGCTCAATCCGCAGAAGACGCCGGTCAGGCCAGGCGTGGCGTTGGCCGTGTTGACCAGCGTGTCGGCAACCTTTTGGAGCGCAGGGGTGCCGAGATTCCCCCGGTCTTCGATGATGATCTTGTATCCGGCAGTGACCCCAAGTCCATCAATCGGGGGAGCCCCAAAGATGCCGATGGCGGCATCGCGAATCTCTTCACGACATTGCCGCCGCAGCGTTTGGGCGATTCCATCCGCCGAGAGCTCCGGTGTTTCGCGCTGATCAAAGCCCTCGAGCATGACGTACATGGAGCCGTAACTCGGAGCGTTGGCATTCAATAGGATCGATTGGCCAGCAATGCCAACGGTGTGCGCCACACCAGGGATCTTTCGCGCGATCTCTTCCAACTGACCCATCACACGTTGTGTCCGCTGGAGCGAAGCGGCGTCGGGAAGCTGAACGTTGACCAACAGGTATCCTTTGTCCTGCTGCGGGACGAATCCAGTCGGCACGCGAACGAAGGACCAATAGGTCAGGTACAAAAGCCCGCAGTAGATGATTAGCACCATCAAACTTCCACGCAGCAGCACGCCAACACTCGCCGTGTAGGCTTTGGTAGCCCAGTCGAAGCTCACGTTGAACAGCTTGAAGAACCAACCCAACGTTACGTTGAGTAGCCAGGCCAGCGGGTCGCGACGGGTGCCATGGGGTTTGAGCAACAGAGCCGCCAGAGCGGGGCTCAGCGTCAATGAGTTGAAGGCCGAGATCACGGTAGAGACCGCAATCGTAATAGCAAACTGCCGGAAGAACTGCCCCGTGATGCCGGAGATAAACGCGCAGGGGACAAACACGGCCACCAGCACCAAGGCCACGGCCACAATGGGTGCCGAGACTTCGTCCATCGCCTGACGCGCGGCATCCTTGGGCGTCATGCCTTGCTCGAGACACCGCTCCACGTTCTCAACCACCACGATGGCATCGTCCACCACAATGCCAATTGCCAACACCAGGCCGAACAGCGAGAGCGTATTCAAGCTGAATCCCACCGCTGCCATCACCGCGAACGTGCCGATGATCGCCACCGGCACAGCCACCAGCGGGATCAGGGCAGCCCTCCAGTTCTGCAAGAAGATCAATATCACCAGCGCCACCAGAATCAAGGCGTCTCGAAACGTGTAGAACACCTCGACAATGGATTCGTGAATGAACGGCGTCGTGTCGTACACAATCCGGTATTGCAAACCTTCGGGGAATCGCTGGGATAGCTCTTCCATCTTGGCGTACACGCTCTTGGCAGTTTGAATCGCGTTGGAGCCGGGGAGTTGATACACCGACAGCGCCACCGAAGGGCGTCCATCCAGCGTGCACGATTCGCCATACTGCTGAGCGCCCAGTTCCAACCGGGCAACCTCTCGCAGACGCACCAGACTGGCAGACGTTGTCTCTCCTTCTTGCCGGACTTTGACAATGATGTCCCCGAACTGCTCAACATCGACCAGGCGACCCAGCGTGCTCAACGTCAGTTGGAACTGCTGGCCAGGCGGAGACGGTTGTTGTCCAATCTGGCCTGCCGCAACCTGAGCGTTCTGATCACTGATGGCGTTGATAATGTCATTGGCAGTCAGGTTCAACGAGGCAAGCTTGTTGGGGTCCAGCCAGATTCGCATGCTGTAATCGCGCTGGCCCATGTAGGTCACATCTGCCACGGTTGACAGTCGCGTGAGTTCGTCGCGTATTTGGATGGTGGCGTAGTTGCTCAAGAACAGATTGTCGAACATCGGTTCGCCGGTTTCGGGATCCGCGTCCGAAACCAAGTTGACAATCATCAGGGTGTTGGGGGACATCTTCTTGACGGAGACACCTTGCTTCTGCACCAGCACGGGGATGGTGGGAAGCGCCCAGCGACACACGGTTCTGCACCAACACCTGGGCCATTTTCAGATCGGTGCCAATCTTGAACGTGACGGTCAACGTGTAACTTCCGTCGTTGCCGCACTCCGAAGACATGTAGAGCATGTCCTGCACGCCATTGACCTGCTGCTCGATGGGGGCCGCAACCGTGTCACGAACAATCTCCGAGTTGGCACCCGGATACTGGGCCGAAACCACCACGGTCGGTGGCGTGATATCCGGATACTGAGCCACGGGCAGCGTGATCACAGCCGCCGCGCCGGCCAGCGTGATGATGATCGACATCACGGCCGCAAAAATAGGCCGATCGATACAGAATCGGGAAATCACTTCGGCATATTCCTTGGCGCTAAGTTAAAAACCGTTGAGAGCGTTTCGTTCATCCTAAGTCAAGTTCTTGCATGTGAGCGGAAGCTCAAATCGGTTCGAGGTTCTACCTCGTTAGTTGCTGGTTGATGTGCTGCGTTGGTTCGTACGCCCCCGGATTTGTCGCATCCCTTCGACCAACGCACCCGCTGCGAGTCCGACCGAGATGCTGCCGACCATGACCCATAGGGTGGGTAGGTTGGTAACTCGGCAGAGTAGCAAGCCCAGGCCTGTGCCAGCAGCTAGAGAGAAGCAGGCGGTGGCAATCAGGTGCGTCGCGCGGAGCGGTGGCTGGGCGCGCTGTGCCTCGCCCCGCGTCGCGATACCGCGAATCATGTAGTAGAAAACCGGGGTCAAGAAACTGCCCACAATAGTGACCCCAATCATGCCGCTAAAGACTGCAATGCCCAACGACCGGCGCATTTCGGCCCCGGCCCCTCCTTCGATAATCAGCGGAACCACGCCAAAGATGAACGCGCAAGAGGTCATCACAATCGGCCGTAGCCGCAGGTGGCAGGCGTCCATGGTGGCTTCGTGCAAGTTGCGCCCTTCGCGCATTCGCTGCTCGGCGAACTCGACAATGAGAATCGCGTTCTTGCAGGCCAGGCCGACCAACACCACCACGCCAATTTGCGTAAAGATTCCCACGTCCATAAACGGCACAGCCCAAACCGCGGCCACTGAGAACAACAGCCCCACCGGCACGGCCATGATAATGACCAGCGGCAGCGACCAACTTTCGTACAAGCCTGCCAGCACAAGGAACACAAAAACGACCGCCAGGGCAAACACGTAAACCGCGGTGTTGCCGGCGGCAATCTGCATGTAGCTGAGCGCGGTCCACTCGGTCTTCATGGCGCCCGCCCCGGCGTTGGCCACGGCATCGGTCATGATGGTGATCGCCTCGCCAGAACTTACCCCCATTTGCGTCCGGCCATTGATCGGCGCGGCGGGGTACATGTTGTACCGAGTCACAATCGCAGGGCCGGTGGTATCCCTCACACTCACCACCGAACTCAGCGGCACCATCTGGCCACGGTTATTACGGACCTGCAAACGTCCTACGTCCTGCACGCGGCTGCGATACTCGGCATCTGCCTGAGCGTTCACCTGCCAGGAGCGTCCAAACTCGTTGAAGTTATTGACGAAGACCGAACCGAGAAAGATTTGCAGCGTCTGCGAGACGTCATCAATCAAGACCCCCATCGAGCGAGCTTTCGCGCGATCAATATCAATCCGCACCTCAGGCGTATGCGGGCGGTACAAGGTCATCACGCCTGCCAGCTTGGGGTTCGCGTTCGCCTCGGCAACCAGATGATTGGTCTGCTGCTGAAGCAGGTCAGGGCCCTGGTTTGCTCGGTCTTCGACCATCAGATTGAACCCACCAGTGGCTCCCAGCCCATTGACAGGCGGCGGCGGGAAGACGCTTACGTCCGCAGATTGAATCAACTCCGGATACAGTTTGCGAAGGTGCAAGAAGATCACCAGCCCATTGAGGTCGAAACTTTTTCGATCTTCGAACGGGTCCAGAATGATAAACATGGATCCATAGTTCGACGCGCTGGCATTGACCAGAATTGACAGTCCTGACACCGACAACGTATGGGCAACCCCCGGCGTCTTGTGCGCAATGTCCGCAACTTGCTCCATCACCTCCTGAGTCCGCTGCACCGAGGCTGAGTCTGGCAGTTCTACGTTGACCAACAGCCAACCCTTGTCCTGCAGCGGAATAAATCCCTGCGGCGCGTTGGTGAATGTCCAGTAGGTAAGGTACAGCAGCCCACCGTACAGCAGCAGCACCAAAAGGCTTGCCCGCACCATGCCGCGGATGCAGTTCAAGTAAAAATTCGTCGAGGCCGCAAACGCTCGATTGAATATGCGAAACAGCCAGGACAGGGCAAAGTCCACCAACCTAGTCAGCAAGTCTGGTTGGGCATCACGCGGTTTCAGCAAGATGGCCGCCAAGGCAGGGCTCAACGTCAGCGAGTTGATCGCCGATAGCAACATGGAGACCGAGACCGTCACGGCAAACTGGCGAAAGAACTCACCGGTGATGCCAGAAATGAACGCGCACGGCACGAACACGGCAGACAGCACCAACGCCACCGCCACGACCGGGCCGGTCACTTCGTCCATGGCCATCCGCGCCGCCGCTTTGGGAGGGTGCCCCTCGTCAATCAGCCGCTGCACGTTCTCTACCACCACGATGGCATCGTCCACCACAATGCCAATCGCCAGCACCAATCCAAACAGCGAGAGCGTATTGATGCTGAATCCAATAGCAATCATCGCCGCGAACGTTCCGATGATGGCCACCGGCACGGCGATTAAGGGAATCAGCGCGGCACGCCAGTTCTGCAAAAACAGCAACACCACCAGGCTCACCAAGATGATGGCATCTCGCAAACCGCCGAACACCTGGCGAATAGACTCCGCAATGAACGGCGTGGTGTCGAAGACGATTTTGTACTGCAAATCTGCCGGAAATCGCTCGGCAAGCTCCGCAATCTTATTGAGAACATTCTGGCCCGCCTGGATAGCATTCGCGCCAGGCGATTGATAAATGCCCATGGCGACCGATGGTTTGTTGTCCAACGTGCACGACTGCGAATAACTTTGCGCCGCCAGTTCCACTCGGGCAACATCTTTTAACAAGACCCTGCGCGGCGCGGTGTCCCCCGCAGCGACTTCGGTCTTGATGGCGATGTTCTCAAACTCTTCCGGAGTGGACAGTCTGCCCAGGGCGGAGATGGTCCATTGAAATCCCACCTGATTCCCCGCCGGAGGCATGCCTACCTGGCCAGCAACCACCTGCGCGTTCTGTGCTTTGACGGCGTTGATCACATCTGTGGCGGCAATGCTACGAGACGCCATCTGGTCAGGGTTCAACCAGATCCGCATGCTGTAGTCTCGCTCACCCAAGAACTGGATGTCGCCCACGCCGTCGAGACGGGAGAGTTCGTCTTTAATGTTGATCGTGGCGTAGTTGCTCATGTAGTCCGTGTTGTACTGCCCATCTGGCGAAATCAGATTGATGGCCAGTAGCATGTTGGTCGAACGTTTCTTGACGTCGATTCCCAGCGCCTGCACGATCTCAGGCAGTTGCGGAACGGCGAGCGAAACCCGGTTCTGCACGGCGACCATGGCGGTATCCAGATCGGTCCCCAAGGCAAACGTCACGGTCAGCACGTACGAGCCATCGTTGCCGGAGTTGGACTGCATGTAGAGCATGTCTTCGACCCCGTTCACCTGCTGCTCGATGGGAGCGGCCACGGTGCCGGCAATCACTTCTGCGTTGGCGCCGGGATACGCGCAACTGACCTGCACCGTAGGGGGCGTGATCTCCGGATACTGCGCAATGGGCAGCGAGAACACGGCAATGCCACCGGCCAGCGTGACGATAATCGAAATCACCGACGCGAAGATCGGGCGGTCAATGAAGAACCTCGAAATCACAACGACTCACCTTCTCGAGTTCAGGAATCCGAGGATTCGCCCGATGTTGAAGGGGCCGGTGTTGAAGACTCTCCCGTGGCGTTGCTGCTCGGATCACTGGGGTAGGTCGGCATCTTGACCACCTCCGTCTTGACCTTGATCCGAGGACTCACCAGCTGAAGCCCGTTGACAATCACCTGATCCTCAGGCTTGATGCCATCGGTGATCACCCGCAGTCCATCGTTCTCCAAGATGCCTAGCTCAACGCGGCGATACTGCACAGTGTCCGAGTCGTCCACCACGTAGACGTATTTCTGACTTTGGTCCGTGGCGATTGCTTCGTCCGCAATCAACAGGGCGCTGCGCGGCAAGCTCAAAGGCAGATGCACCCGCACGAACATGCCCGGCAGCAGCAAACGCAGATTGGGCGATTGGGGACTTGGCGGGTTGGGGAACGCCGCCCGAATCGTCAACGTGCCGGTGGTGGGGTCCACCTGGTTGTCGGCAAAGTCGGCAGTTCCCGTATGAGGGAAACCGGTCTCATCTTGTAGCCCCATTTGCACCTGAATCTTGCGTGAAGCCAGCGGCGGCATGGCACCATCGAACAGTTGCCGAACCAGCCGGAGCATGGTCTGTTCGTCAATGTTGAAATAAACGTAGACCGGATCCTGCGTCACCACCGAAGTCACCGTCGTGGCATTCTCCGTGACCAGGTTGCCCAGCGTTACCTGGTACCGGCCCATCCGTCCATCAATCGGCGAGGTGACGTTGGTGAAGTCCAGGTTCAGCTTGTAGGCTTCGAGGCTGCTCTTGGCTTCAATCACATCGGCCGCGGCGGCATCTTCGGCGGCTTGGTGCTGATCCAAAGCCTTGAGGCTGATCGCCTGAGCGTTTTGCTTGTACAGGTCCTGAGCCCTGGCGTTCTCATCTTTGGCCAGTTTGTACCTGGCTTGCGTCGCCTGAAGTTGCCCATCGGCGGCATCGTACTGAGCCTGATAGGTGCGAGGGTCAATCTGGCAGATCAGATCTCCTGCCTTGACCAGCGTTCCCTCTTTGACCGGCGTTTGGACCAGGTAGCCGGTGACACGCGACTTGATCTCGACGGCGTTGACCGCTTCGGTGCGTCCAATGAACTGCGCGTACGGGGTCACGTCCTTTTGGACCGGGCGACTCACCGAAACCGTCACCGGTCCGGTAGAATCGTCACCCAAGTCCATTTTCTTGCAACTGACCAATGCCAATGGCATCACGCACATAAGCAGGGCGGATGCGACAGAAGTTTTCATCGAGGGCCTTGAGTTGAAGGAGTTTGTAGAACAATTGTCCCAATTGTTCATTTGGTCTCGAGTTGGTTCATGAACAGTTGAGACAACTGTTCTACACAGGGCGTTGCCAATACAGGTACTCGCTCTGGTGCAAGTTGGCTTTCGTAGGGTTGTCGAAAATGTATTGCTGCAAGTACTCGAATTGCTCAGGGCTGCGAATGATGTGATCGAACGGTTCAGGTTGCCAGAACCCTCCGGTTTCGCCTGTGCCGGCATTGATCTGACGTGCCGTGTATCGCATCCAACTTTGGCTCACCACCTTCGGAGTGGCATCTGCCCGAAACTGAAGGATCGCGTGAACATGATTCGGCATCACGACGAACCGCTCGAGGTCGTATTTGTCATGGTCGTAAAAGTGCAGTGCGTCGCTGACAATCTTGGCAATCGCAGGGCGTTTCAGCAAGCACTTGCCATGGCATTCGTCCAGCGACTGATGAATGATGCGATCGGAAAGTTTTTTGAACTCGTGACGGTGCAAAGGGCTGAGAGATTCCAGCATGGCATCGTGTTGCATCGACTTCCGGATGGCTGTCGATTCAGCGAGAGCCAGTGGCAGCTTGTTCGTCGTCAGCCATTGTTTGAGTTCGCTCTGCCAACGCAGCACGACCTTTTTCGGTAAGGAGTCCGCCGTTCGAAACGTGATGAAGGTTGCGGCACCAGCTTGGAACCAATGCGGAAGGTTTCGCTCCGTGATCTTCGTTTCCGCCAGCGGATCAAAACTGCGGAATCCAGGTGATGTTTCGTCAAGCATCATTTCGCCATTGCATTGTAGAACAATTGTCCCAATTGTTCCTTTGGTCTTGCGTTGATCCCTGAACAGTTGAGACAACTGTTCTACACTTTTGCCTTTGCGAACGTTGGCATCGTAGAACAATCGTCCCATTTGTTCATTTGGTCTTGCGTTGGTCCCTGAACAGTTGAGACAACTGTTCTATAAACCCTCAGAAATTGCCGTCCAGAGTTCTTCCAAACGTTGCTGCTGACTGGCAATGATCTCGAGCACGGGAACATCGAGCGTGTGATGCGAAAGTGACAAGGCGTGCCGCAACTGTTGGCAAACCCGGGCTGCGTCTGGCAGGTCCGCTTTGTTCACGGCCACCACGTCGGCAAGTTCGAGCACTCCGGCCTTCTCCCATTGAACCTCATCACCACTGTGAGGCGTGACCAGCAGCAACAACCGATCGACCACGTCTCGTACGGCGCAGTGATCTTGTCCTGCCCCTACGGTTTCGACCAGAACGAAATCGAAACCAAACGCCGACAGCCAGGCGATGACGTTGGATGTGTGGGGAGAAATGCCTCCTTGCCCACCTCGCGTCGATAGGCTGCGGAAGAATACCCCCTCGTCGGCCGGATCGGACTTCAGGCGGATCCGGTCTCCTAGCAAAGCTCCTCCGGATCTTGGGCTTTGCGGGTCGCAGGCAATCACGGCCACGGACAAATCGCGTTGGCGTAGCATGCCAACCAATGCGGCAATCAGCGTACTTTTGCCAGCACCGCCACTTCCGGTAATCCCGACCGTCAACGCGCGTCGGGTCTGTTGCGGCAAAAGGGGGGCCGAGCCAGACTCGGCCAAGGTCAACAACCGGGCCAGAGCGCGACGGTCATGCTGCGCGAATCGGGTGAGCAGTTCGTCATCCATTGCCATGACGGGCGACCATTCGAAGACTCTCCACCGGAAGCATCTGGTTCAGACTGCCTGAACGAAAACCTTCGAGGTCGAGCGTCACGAAGCGAAAACCGAGCGATTTGAAATGAGATACCAACTGCGCTGCCAACTCGGGCTCTGCCAGTCGGGCAAGATCGGTGACGGGGACTTCAACCCTGGCCATGTCTCCCCGATGGTACCGCACCCGGACCTCCGGCAGATTGAGACGGTGCAAATATTGCTCGGCCTGTTCAATCATAGAAACCCGCTCGGGCGTGACGGCTTCGCCGTAGGCAATTCGACTGCTCAAGCAAGGACTCGCCGGTTTGTTCCAGACAGGCAGATTCCAATGCGCTGCGAGTTGGCGAACCTCCGCCTTGGACAGTTGGCATTCTAACAGTGGGCTGCGAACTTGATGTTCGCGGGCTGCTTGCATGCCAGGCCGGTAGTCTCCCTGATCATCCAGATTCGCCCCGTTGAGCAGGACCTTCAACCCAAGTTGCGGTGCGAGCGATTCCAACTTGCTATACAGTTCTGTCTTGCAGTGGAAGCAACGATCTGGCGCGTTCTGCAAATACGCTTCGCTGGCAAACTCGTCCGTAGCAATCTCGCGATGCGTCATCCCAATCAGCTTGGCAATTTCCCGGGCTGTTTCCAACTCGGACGCAGCAACGCTAGGGCTGACCGCCGTAATGGCCACCGCTTTGTCCCCCAGTGCCAGGTGGGCCGCTTGAGCCACCACGCAACTGTCTACCCCTCCTGAGAACGCCACGGCGCAAGTCTCGAAACTCGTGATCAAGTCCAGCAACTGATCACGCTTGGCAGCCAAGGCAGGAGACAACTGGTCCATGGGCGAACCATCGAGGAAGTAGGGAAGAATACAGGGTTTGGGACAAACCGTTTTGAGATCGACAAAAAATCGGGGGGCTACAGACTCCCTGGTTGGGTGCGACTGTAACCCCCCGCGTAGGACAGAACCTCCACCGTAATGCCGTGGCGATGGGATTTCGAAGAGCCCGCAATCAAAAAAGTGGGCGACTCCAGGCCCGGGTTGTGTGATCCTACCGGGTTCCCAGACATAGTCCGAGAGCGGAGGCTATACACGCGGCCGGACAAGAAGGTGCCCGTTGGGCTTTCGTATCGGCTCACCGAAATTTCTGCATCGACAGCACGAACATGGCAGAGGCGTCTGTTCGAACAATCTTTCTTGAATGCTGGCAAACCGTTCGGCTTCCACCAACACCATTGCATCGTAGCAAGGCCCCAGCCAGGAGGCAAACGGCCCTGGTCCTGACCCTGGTGCCGTGGGTCCTCGGAGCGAGACCAGCCTTGGGGGGCCACCGGCCGTCAACATCGTGTCAACGTCACGCGGCGAACTTGCTTCGAAGGGTACTTTTGAGGACGCATGGGCAATCGTGGCCCGATACCATGCAATGGCGGGGTATAGATAGGGAGCACCCTACGCTGCGAGCAGGCAGCGGTCCGCGAAGCGGCAAAACCGACACAACCGGCCCATCGACCTAAAAACCCGTTCGGCGAACATTCCATGAATCCCACGGCTGGCGACCTTCCAGAAGCTCCTTCGGATCAATCTGCCTGGTGGCGAAGAAGGGACGCGCTGGGGAGTTTCTTTGGAGAAGCTGAAATAACCCATCTGACTTGGGCCCGCGAACAGGTCAGTGCGGAGGCCAGCACCTTGGTCTACGGCGTGTACGAGAACCCCTTCGCCAAAGGGGGTGGGATCTTTGCCGTGGCAGACCTCTACACGCGAGCGGTTCAGCAATCAGGGCGAGATGTGGTGGCGATTTCGCCGCTGCATGCGCGCTTGGTTCCCGATGATTGGGAGCAGCAAACCGAAGTGCTGGCCGAGTTCGAGGTTCCCTTCGGCCACCACCGTTTGCCTGCCAAAGTGCGTCAGCACCGCCGGGGCGATGTTCGTTGGCTACTGATTGAGTCCAGCGATTTCTTTTTGGGAGGGGGCAACGGCAAAGACCTGTACACCCATGCCGAGCCGCGCACGTTGCTGATCGATAGTTTGTTCCTCGCGGCAGCAATGCCTCATGCTTTGGCCGCCGTAGGTTTGCAGCGTAATCTGCTCCTGCATTTGCAAGACTGGCAGTTGGCCACGGCCGCTTTGACGGTCAAACAAGCGGTGCTGACCGGTGTGCTGGAGACAGCCGCGGTGGCGCAGACGTTGCACAACGCCTACGACCACCCCATTCTGGCACATGAGTTGCAGATGGTAACCAACCGACCTGCACGGGTGTCGGCAAATACCGTGCTGGAGTACATGTTGCCACTTTCGGACGCGCCCATCACGACCGTGAGCCGGACGTTTGCCGAAGAGTTGTTTTCGGATCCCCTGCAGAACCAACATTTCGCCCCACATTTGCAAGGGGTACTCCATCGCCACGGCCTGATGGGAGTGGACAATGGGCCGTTTTTGGAATCGTCCCCAACCTATTCGGCCAGCGCCGTGAGGCAGGCCCGAGCGGACAACCCAAAAGAGATCTTGAGTGAGAAGCAAGTCCTCCGGCAAATGATGCTTGAGGCGCTCGGCGGTTATCAACCGCCCGGGGTTTACGGTTTCTTAGAAGGGGAACCAGGCAAACCCTTGGAAACGCTGCCTGACGAAATTCCGGTGATGATGATGTTTGGACGGTTGGACCCAGGTCAGAAAGGTTTCGATGTGCTCACTCGGGCGATCGAGGCGTTGCCGCGCGGCTTGGCGAGATTTGTGTTGACGCCCGTCGTGAGCGGCGTTGCCGAACCGTTCCGCGCAGATTTGGCTCGCCTGGCCGAGCGAAGATCAGGGGAAGTAGTGGTGTACCCGTTCCGCATGCAGCAGGGCTATATGGAAACCATGGCAGGTGCCACGTACGCGGTGATGCCATCTTTGTACGAACCATTTGGCGGAACCACCGAACCCTACCTGCAAGGGACGCCGGTCGTAGCCCGAGCCACGGGGGGATTGCGTCAGCAGGTCAACGACTATCATCAGCATCCGGAGCAGGCAACCGGCCTGTTATTTCGAGAAGACCCGCCGCTGCCGCCCACCGGCAGCCATTGGCGTGAGATGCTGTCGTTCGGCACGCCCGAGGCTCGCATGACGGTCCCCTTGTATGGAAGCATGGTCTCCACACTGGCCGCCACGTTGATCGAGGCCATCGATCTTTATCGTTGGCGGCCATCCGCGTATGGGCGAATGTTGACCAATTTGTTCGAAAAGTCTCAAGAGTTTTCCTGGTCTCGGGCACAACGTGAATACGCGGCTGTCTACCGCAGCGCCGTTCAAGCACAGCCCCAGGATTCCTGAGCGTGAGAGATATCGCAATGAACTCGACACCAAACGATGGACCGAACATGGCCACTGCACCAGCCGAATCCGAGGCGGTACAACCGGACCCTGCGTCTCCAGTCATGCTGTTTGACGGTGTCTGCAATTTGTGCAACCACACGATCAATTTTCTCATTGATCGGGATCCGCAGCAGCACCTACGGTTTGCCTCGCTGCAAAGCCCGGCTGGGCAGCGTTTGCTCAAGACGCACGGTTTGGATCATACATCCCTCAAGACGGTGGTGCTGATTGAGAATGGCCAGGCTTACCTTCGCAGCACGGCCGTACTGCGAGCCCTCCGGTACTTGAAATGGCCCTGGCCGCTGGCGTATGGGCTGATCGTCATTCCCGCTCCGCTACGCAACCTGGGCTACCGTTTGATTGCCCGCTACCGCTACCGGATGTTCGGTTCAACGGAAAGCTGTCGCGTGCCGACCCCTGAACTCAAGCAGAGGTTCCTTGAGAATTAAAGGGGATGGCGTAAGATGGCCGCTGCTGTCGGTCGTACGGAGACGTTTTCCCCAAGCTTTGAACAAAAAATTCTCTTCAGGAGTCTATCTTGGCCAATCGTGCTGATGGTCGCCGTGTGGATGCACTGCGACCCATCAAGGTGAAACGCAAGTTCACACGTACCGCGCCCGGTAGCGTGTTGATTTCAGCCGGTGGAACTTCGGTCCTTTGCACAGCCAGCGTTGCCGAGAACGTTCCGCCTTGGATGACAGGCAGGGGAACCGGCTGGCTAACGGCCGAGTACAACATGCTGCCTGGCAGTACCTCGCCCCGTAAGGCTCGCGACCGGAACAAGGTAGATGGCCGCACGACCGAGATCCAGCGTCTGATCGGCCGCAGCCTGAGGGCCTCGTTGGACTTCAACAAGTTAGGGGAGCGGACGGTCACAATTGACTGCGACGTACTCGAAGCCGATGGCGGCACCCGCACGTTGAGCATCACCGGAGCCTTCATTGCTTTGGTGGACGCGCTGCAATCTACCGTTGCGCTCAAGCAGGCCAGTCCTTTGGTAGAAAGCATTGCCGCTGTGAGCGTTGGCATCGTGAAAGGTGCTGCGCTGCTCGATCTGGACTATAGCGAAGACGTCGATGCCGAAGTGGACATGAACGTCGTCATGACCGGAGGTGGCCAGTTCATCGAGGTGCAAGGAACCGGCGAACAAGGAACCTTCTCGCGCGATCAACTCAACACGCTGTTGGACAGGGCCGAGGCAGGTATCAAACAGCTCACCAACATTCAACAAAAGGCGTTGGGCAAACGCTGGCCGTTTTGAACTTCGTCATTGAAATGGCTACGGCACCGCACTTGAATTGAAGCACTCAAAGGGTAGTTCAACGGATTCAAGCGTTGACACGGCACTAGTGGAAAAACACCGCCAGCCAAACCGTCGGTTCGTTGGGTGTCGTCCACTCCACCCGATGCCTGCGATGAGCCGGAATCAGCACATGGTCGCCCAGGGCCATGTCAATGGACGTATCATCGTCAAAAACCAGTTTTGCGTTGCCTCGCAAGACCATCACCCATTCGTGTTCGTCCTGGTCGTACCAGAAGTCATCGGGACTGCTGTGCCCTGTGGAAACGATTCGTTCAATGCGGATGTGGGAATTCTCGGCCAGAACCGTCACCAGTTCTTCTGGCAGACTGCTGGGCAGCTTAGCGAATACGTTTTCCATGGCTGAGAAACCTCACGAAGCAGGGGGCTCGAACCCATTGGAGCTAGGGTCAACAGGCAGCAGCCAACGCGAGCGGGCATTGCGATTCTTATGCCCACCCATCCACTCAACCAGTGGTTCAGAACAAACGCCGATACCCTTCCATCCCGCCGGCGAATAAGAACACCAGCAGTGTGACGACCAGCAGCACCATGGTGAACCGGGAGTTGCGGTTCTCAGGGCCAACGTGTTTGGCGTTGCCATTGAGCACGAGCAAGACGGCGGCCAGCATGGGGATGAAGATTGCCCCGACCAGCGCGTAGACTTTCACCGCTGACCGAAAATCGAGCAAGATCAATCCACTGATAGGGACCACGGCGATCGCGAACAGGTAACCTCGGTAGAGCGCGAGTTGGTATCGACGGCACGCGCGGGGTTCGCTGAACGGCTGGAAGACATCAGCCCCCAGAAGTCAGTGAACAAGTAGGGGATGCTCTGCCAGACGCCTAGCAAACTGCTGAAGAACGCCCCCCAGGCACCGATCAGAAACGCCCACCTGGCCAGTTGCCCGACCTGGCCAAATGTTTTTTCCAGCGTATCAGCGATGGTGACAATCAGTCCGGCCCCTTTGCCTTCGAGCGCCCCGAGTTGACTACCGATGATCACCATGGCGATACCAAAAGCCGCCGTCATTCCGTATCCGACAGCCAGGTCAATGCGACACGTATTCAGGTCTTCGATCCGGGTACGTCCTTCTTCACGGATCCAGTAGCCATAACACAGGACAGTCAATGTTCCGCCGACGCCCCCCAGCAGTGCGATGGTCCACGGAAGCCCTTCGCCTTGTAAATCGGGGATGCGCGGTATCGCGAGGCCGGCCAACACTTCCCCCCAAGGGGGACGCAACGCGATTGCCGTGACGACAACCACGGCAAACATCACGCCGATGCAGACGCTCATCACCTTCTCGAACAGCGAATAGCCACCGAGACGGACCAGCGCGACGGCGATGGCGCTCTGAACAATGCCGAACACGATCTTGCCAGTTACGGGATTCTCAAATACGGGAAACATGGACTGGGCCGCCACGCCGCAGGCACTCATGAGCGCGATGCTGACCAGATAGCTCCAAACAATCAGATAGGCAACAAACACCCATTGTACCCACCTGCCCAGGTGAGACACGCAGCCTTCGAGCAGCGTGGTTTCGGTTGCAAGTTGCCAGCGAGTGAGTCCTTCGTTGAGGAGGTACTTGAGCGCCGCCCCGACCACGACCGCCCACAGCACGGCCGTGCCGAGTTTGGTGCCGGTAAAGGTTGCCGTCGCGAGATCTCCCGCTCCAACTCCGGTGGCGGCCACGAGAATTCCAGGACCGATGATCGCCAGTAGGCGTTTCTTGCGGTCAGCCAACGGCCACCTCCTCGGTTGGGGGTTAACATGCCGGACGAATGGGCCTCATCACCAACGACCAGTGTCGGTCATGGCCCCCCGTGGCAAGCGGTGGGGTTATGATAAACGCCAGCTTCCTACGGTTCCACGTCTGGAAGGAATTGTTGGGAATCGACTTGGGCGGCCAAATACCGAACGTAGCCGTTCGCGGTTTCCTGGAACGCATCCGGAGAAGACGTTCGTGAATCGGGACACGATTGCGCAAATGGGGCACCGGTTGATGGCCCAACTGCTGGCTGAAGCTTGAGGATTGGCCAGCATCGACGCGGGCGAAGATTCGATCTCACGCCATCCCAACCCGAGTCGGCTGCGTACCGCGAAAGCAACGGTCTCGAGGGTCGTGCCCGCTCTGGTGGTTCGCGCAGCCAACTACGACCCGAAATCGTCGAAGACACTTCCGATATCGGAAGGCGAATCAATGTACTTCCCCACGCGATGGTCAAGGGACTCCTTCGACTTTGGTTGCAGCAAATCATCGCCAGATTTAGTGACAAAAGCGCCCCTGTCCCGAAGGGGTATTACATACAACACATCGACGCCTTCAGGACCTCTCACCACGATAGAGCCATGACTAGTAACCCCGGATTATTCACCGCGCCGGTAGAAGATTTTTGAAACCATTGCGTGATTTCCTGGGTTTCATAGGGTAGATGGAAAGGTCCCTTGGACGCGGAAGGATCACGCAATGGGTGAAGCTCAGGGTACTCTGTTTGAGCCGGAGTTCAATCGGTCGGTGAAGGTGGAAACTTCGCAGCAGCGGATCACTTCGCATGCCGGAGCGGTGCTGCTGCGGGAGCTGGATCACAAGCTTGGGCTGGTGGAATCTCTGGCCTCGCAGCTGGTTGATCCGCGCGATCCCAATCGGATTCGCTATACGGCCGTCGAACTGCTGCGGGAGCGGATGTACGCACTCGCGATGGGCGAGGAGAACCAGGACGACTTGGACCGCCTGGCCCACGACCCGGCTCTACGAATGGCCGCCTGGGACCGACCGGGCCAAGGCGTTCTCGAAGAACGACTAGCCAGCCAGCCGACGCAGTCGCGGTTGCTCGCCTGGCTGGCCAAGGCTCCCCAAAACCGCGAGGCGGTGCGGCACGCGCTGTTCGATTGGACTCATCGCCATCTGCGGAGAGCACGCGGTGCCAGAGGTCGGGCCGTCAACCGCGCGACGGTCGACATCGACAGCTTTGCCGTGCGAGTTCACGGCGAGCAACACGGCGCCGGTTACAACGGCCACGTGCGTGAGGTCATGTACTATCCGCAGGTGGCCAGCTTCTCCGTTGAAGGAGACTACGACAGCACGATGCGTGGCCATCGGCTCAGCAACGGCTTCATCCACGCCACGCTGCGGCAAGGCCAGGTGCACACCGCGCAAGGGTCGCGACGTTTCATGCGACGCGTGGTGGAGCATGCTCGCCAGATGGCGAGGAGCTTCGACCTGCGGTTGGACGCTGGCTTCACCATCGGTGCGGTGCTGGATGACCTGAGCGATCAAAAAGTGCGTTTTTGCGGGCGTTTGAGGAAGAATCCGGTTCTGGATCGCTTGGTCGAACCGCATCTTCAAAGGCCCCCAGGTCGTCCGCCGCGCGGCGGTTATGAGAAAGTCATCGAACTCGGAAGCTATCGCGCCGAAAGTTGGCAGCACTCGCAGCGGTTGATTCTGGTGGTGGTCGATCAGCCTGATTCACGCACCGGGCAACTCAACTTGCTGCCGCGTTACTTCTTCCTGGTGACCAACTGGCCACGCACGCTGCGCAGCGGCGAAGACGTGTTGGCCCACTATCGCCGCGCGGCACGTTCGAAGATCGCCTGGGAGAATTCAATGAGGCGATCGGCCCACATCTTTCGTCGCGCGGATTTGTCGACAACGAAGTCACGCTGCTGCTGGCCTTGCTGGCTTTCAACCTGGCCACGATGCTCCGCAACGAACTGGAAGACGAGTTAGGCGGCTGCTGGGACCTGCACCGATTTCAACGCACCGTGCTGCGGGCAGGCGGCCGCGTGGTCAAGCACTCGCGCCGCTTGTGGCTCCACATCGAGCAAGGTCTTTCGGCTCTTTGGAGCATCGTCGCCGCGCGGATCAGCCAACTCCG
Organism: uncultured Planctomycetia bacterium; assembly: GCA_942492195.1. Lineage (GTDB taxonomy): Bacteria > Planctomycetota > Planctomycetia > Pirellulales > S012-138 > CALOEH01. The sequence goes on from CALOEH010000061.1 coordinate 33,661, forward strand.
CTTGCCTGGCAACTGGCAAGCGCCGCGCGGTGCTCGTCATCGCGAATGGGTTCCCCCACCTCCGCACGCGCACCTAGCGTACGTTCCTCGCGACTGACACCACACCAACTCTTCCCATCACCAACCGCTGCCCCTGGGGGAAAGGGGGCGGTCTGCGCTCATTCAACTCGCCAATCCCCAACCAGCAATCCCAGCCGCCCGCAGCACCTTGAAAAACCGCGTGGTGAATAATGCGGGGTAACAGCCTTATAACGATTAGGAACGAAGATCTGAGCGAGCGGTACTATGTAGCCGACGAAATGCTGAAGGTAGGGCGGCCCTCGCCGAATTCCTTCTTCTATAAACATCCATGATCTATAGTTTTCCAGATCGATACTCGATGCATTCATTGCCAATTCAATCAGTTTTGCTTCGTCGCCATTCGCGACATGGAGCATCGTGAGAAAATCTCGTACATCGCGAGCAAATGTCCGCGATTTGCCGCCCCTCTCCAGGGTGCCCAGGATTCTAGATGGGTCGCTGTCAGGGAAATGCCTGCGAATAGTTGCCAACAATTTTTTTGACATTATCGTATATTCCAAGCATCGCCCCAACACCGGACGCAACAGTTCTATATAGGCCCAACCGCCGTTACGCTTGGGTGCTGCCCGCTTTAAACGCCGCCACGTCTCGGGATCAACGTCAACGCCGAGCGTGTCGTCAACCTCGCTGGTAGGGTTCTCCGCCCAAGCCAGATCACCAACCACAAGCGTTTCGATCGGCGCGGTAACGACCTCATCACGCGCTGCCCTCGCGCACTAACTAAGTGTAATACTCACCGTCCCATGGAGCCATAAATGCAATAAGCGCCCCTGGCTCTAAATGTAGCTGGCAATTCTCTGAAACCGCTCTTGGCAGACTCGCCTGTTTTTGGCCATGATGGGGCATGGATATTGAGCAACTCAGGGACGATGCTGCGGCTGGGAGACTGTCGACCGACAGGTTGATCGACGTCATCGTGATGCTGCACAATCGGATCAATGAGCTTGAGAAACAACTCGAAGAGTTCAAGGGCAAGAACCCGACCGAGCGTCTCGATCAAGCCTATAGCGAAAAAGCGGAGCAACAACGCAAAGCCAAGATCGGCAAACGGAAACGAAAACGCCGGCGTGTTGGCCGAACCAAAACGGCTGATAAAATCAAACAGGCTGAGCGAACCGAAACGGTCCTGCCGCCTGACACGTGCATCGACGACTGCACGCTCTCGCATACTCGTGTCGCGTGGCGGTTGGAGAACGGTCGCGCGGTCCTGATCGCCTACGAGATTTATCGGCGCGGCAATCGCTTCGGAAAGCCCGCCGGCCTGGTCGGCCGCAGCGAGTTCGGAATCGAGATCTTCGTCGCCGTCGCCTATCAGGTTTACCATCTCGGGCTGTCGATCGACAAAGCCTGCGCGGTGCTGTCGTTCTTCCAGGAGTTGAACCTGAAGAAGAGTCAGGCCGATGCGTTGCTCAACCAACTTGCCCGAGGCTGGGAAAGTGAATTCGATTCGCTCTGCACGCTGCTGGCCAACAGTGCGGTGGTTCACACCGATGAAACGTCGTGGAGCATCAATAGCGTGTGGGCGTTTTTGACTGACAAGCTCACCGTGCTGTTTTATGGTGTTCACAAAGATGGTGCCACGCTGGCCAAGATCCTCAATAAAGAAACGTTTGCAGGCGTTTTGATCAGCGACGATGCGGCGATCTACCAGGACTTCAACAAGTCGCAGAAATGTTGGGCACACCTGATTCGCAAGGCGATCAAGCTGACGCTGCAAGATCCTGAGAACGCCGACTACCGCAGCTTTGCCGACCAGTTGCTCAACATCTATCGCACGGCCAAGCGAATCAAAGCGGATCGGCGTCTGAGCGATTCGACACGTGCGGCCCGTGTGGCCAAGTTGGACGACGATGCTGGCACTGTGCTTCGAACAATGGGTCGACGACACGGTCGGCGGCAACGAGGTCGCAGATGACTATCGACGTCTGTGCCACGAAATCATGCGTTTGATGTTGAATCAAGAACTCTTCGTGTTCGTGACCGAACCGGCGGTTGACGGCAACAACAACGTGGCCGAACGTCAACTTCGCGATGACGCGATGGCTCGCAAAACGTGTCGTACGAGCAAAACGCCCCAGGGCGCGAAGCGTCGCAGCGTGATCTCCAGCGTGCTTCAGAGCATCGGCAAGCAACTGGATCGCTTCACACTCGAAGCGGTCATCGGCGAAGCGGCGCGGTGGCTGGAGGACGGGAAAAGCTGCTTCGCCAAACAAGTCGAATCCCGCGGCCTCGGCCCGCCCGGTCCTCCCCTCCCACGCGGCACCGAGCCAAGCCTGCTCGATCAAGTCATCTTAGCCGCAGACGCCTAGCCAAGGTCCACGCTACGGTCCAGCAAATCAGCCGCGACCGCCGGTCATCCATGCGCTTACTTTGGACAGCTACCTCTAAATTCACGGATTGAATCTTCTCGGAATACAGCAGGCCGAATGCCAGATCGTCAATTGTCACCTCAAACAACCGCACACGAATGTCGCATAGTTCGTACGGTTCTAGTTCACTTAGGAAGCGATTCTTCTCGTTCTGCATCTCCTGCCCAGAAGCATCTTCGGCAAGTTTCGCATACTTTGCATTCTTAAACTCACCGGACATGTTGAAAACATATTTAACGACGTACAGATTGGGCAAACCACAGCCATAATAATCGACGATCATGAACTGCTCTTGCTTGGAGCAACCAATCAAATTGGTATGCAGGTCGTCCATGTACCTGATTGGCAATAGGTCGGGTCTTGGCATGACTAAGGACTCAGACTCGGAATTCTTGCCCCGGAACTGAAATCGACCGGATACGGAACTCGCATACTCGATAGCTTCCACTGACCTGTGGAGGCATACTGCACACTTCGTAGATATTTATCCTGAAAATGGAGTCGTACTTTGGAACGACCTCAGTGTAAGTGCCATAGCTTCCCTTGCCTGCCTCTCTCAGGGAATCATTGTATCTATTCAAGTTCGCATCTGTAACGCCAAACTTGTGGAGTTCTCGATTCTTTGTGTAGATGTCATAGGTTCTCGACGGATCAGTCTGACGTGATGAGGTTGTAATTCCCAACCGCGCATACTGTTCCCTGACACATTGTTGTTTCCTCGCGTTGTGAACAAGTACGCCATTTCCAGTGACGTGATAAACGTGGTCCAGGTGGCCTTCAAGGTTATACACCGCCTCGGGCGAAGCCGAAGGCGTGATGACCCGCCCGAGGCTAGACTTGCGTTAGGGCGTAAACGAGAGGATCACCTGCCGATGTTCCGAATAGGTAGGTCGCATTGCCAAGAAACAGTTGGTAATACTCTAGCGGTGACGGCGAAGGGCTTCCAAAAATGTCGAGTTCCGTTTGTGGAGGTGCCCCGTCAACTGTGCTGAATTGGATGCCGGGCACCAACTCCATGAGGAACTCCATTCGTGTCGTTGAGTCGTATGTTGCTGGTGACTCGTCCTCCAACACCCAGTTTGGTGTGCCGCCAATTCTGCCGATGTCACCAGAAGTCGAACCGCTCTGGATCTCCAATGCGGTGAATGCAACTTGCTCGTCGTAGCCTTCCACGATCCGTGCATCGTCGGTTGAAAACACAAGAAAAGCGAAGTTCCGTTGATACGATGTTAAGAATCCGGCGGGAATGTCGCACCCGTGGCGATGATTGTCGAGCATTTCTGGAACCAAGAAACGCTCATCCGCACATCTCATGCAAGCAAAGCATGACAAGGTTCTGCCGCTCCAATTTGCATCGGACGGGAATGCAACTTGGAACATCAATGTTTCGGCTTGACCACAGAGTTTGCAGACCGGCAGTGTGACTCCCTGCGGGAGCGATGGCTTTCCACCGATGTATGATTGCTGGCCATCTTGCGGCTCGTTTCTCTTGGATATAGTCCACATATTGTTCACGGGTTAGGAAACATCCTACTAATAGTCTGTCCGTTGATCCGGGCCTGATACAGAATCTCAAATGGTCTGGTCTGACCTGTGCGATAACGTGGGACAACACGCACAAACACTCTGTCACCAGCTTCGACCCGCCTTACAATCTGTTGCTCAAATTGATTGATGGCACCTCGATTCACGCTTGGTGCCTGTGGAAAGATATTGCCAGCCGGAACACCGCCGAGTCCACCAAGATTCTGCCCAATGCCGTGCCCGGCATCGTCAGTTGCATTACCGAGCCGCCTAACGAATGTCCTCGACGAAGCATTCGTAGCCTGGCACCCCGCTTGAATTGGTTCGAGGTCCTGCTTCGCTAGGAGCTCGTAAAACGTTTCAGCAACCAATCACCCAGCCTGGGCGAGCATTGCGCTGCGATCATCAGCAGGCGTGCTTTGCCCGGCACCACGAGTTCCAACTTCCGTTTCTCACATGCGGTGACAATCTGCTGGGCGAGTCGGTCGGGTGAGATGGATTTTGTTTTGGCTCCGCCCGCTGGCTGGCGCGCTGCTGCGGGAACCTCCTGGCCTGCGGGCGTATCGTACGTGCGCGGTGTATCGCGATGGATGGGCCCAGGGCAAACCAGCAGCACGTGAACACCTTGGGGATGAAGGGCCAATCGTACTTGCTGCGTGTAGGCCGCCACGGCAAACTTGGCCACCGGGTACGCTCCCATGTATCGCGGTGCCAGGCGACTCGCCAGCGATCCGATGTTGACCAGGTGTCCCTTGGTCGCGGTCAGGTGCGCGGCGACGGCTTGCGTACAGTTGACCGTCGTCGACAAGTTTGAGGCCAACGATTGCTGAAACTCTTCGGCCGTTACGGTCAACACATCCTGGCGCATGGACAGGCCGACGTTATTGACCAACACGTCCAGCCTTCCGAATCGGGCAACCACCGCAGAGACCATCTTTTGGACATCGTCCGCACTCCCAACATCGCAGACTTCAACATGGGCTGGCTTTTGCAGACCGGATGCTTCTAAACGTGAGGCTGCTTCCTGCAACCGTGAGGGGTTGCGCGCCACCAGCACCACTTGGGCTCCGCGCTGCCCAAATGCCGAGGCGATGGCGTAGCCCAACCCTTGCGAGGCGCCGGTGACCAGGACAACTTTGTCTTGCCAATTCAACTTGCTTCTCATCCAGTAACGTTGCCAGGACGATGCGGCCGCGCGATCGCAAACTTGCCAGAACCGTGCATCACTCCAGCGAAGCAGCGGCCGTTTCCTTCATGTAGCGATACGTCCGCTGCAGATGACGATCTGTCATGGACGCAAGGAAGTCCGAAACTCGCCGGGAAACACTATCCCCGGTGTCTGCCAACGAAGCCGGGAGAAGTTCGGGCCTGGCCGTGAAGAACCGGAAGAGTTGGCGAATCCAATCCTGCGCTTCGCGGCGTTTTGCCATGACTGCTTCGTGCGTATATACCCGTTCGTACAAGAACGCTTCCAACTGCAACTTCTGCTCGGCCAGCTCGCTGCCGGGAGTTACCAAACGGGTCGGCGGCAGGTCAGCAACGCTCGCAGGCGAGTGCTCAATCAACTGCGACTGCGTTTGGCTGACGAGGTCGCTGACTTGCCAATCAATGAGTTCTCGCACGGCGGCCTTTTCCAGTGCTCGCCGCTCGAGATTGGCAAACCGCTGCCGGACTCGACGAATCGCTTCGCGAAACAGGTCCGTTTCGCACAAGTCAGCAAGCGAGATCAGCCCCAGTTCCAGGGCATCGTCCGCATCGTGTGTGTCGTAGGCAATGCTGTCTGCCGCATCTACCACCTGCACTTCCAGCAGCCGAACTGCCGAGTTCGCACCGGCCGCAGCCTTATTGCGCTTGGAGCGGGTTCGTTGTCCCAACAAGACCTCGTCGCTGAGGTTAAGTCCTGGGAACTGCGGATAGGGGTGTTCGAGTTGTTCGAACAACCGCAGCGCCTGCTCATTGTGGCAAAAGCCACCTTCGTCACGCAGACATTCGTCCAGGGCCTGTTCACCGGAATGCCCAAACGGTGGATGGCCCACATCGTGCGCTAGTGCCAACGCCTCGATCAGGTCCTCGTTCAGGCGAAGCGTGCGGCCCACGGTTCGGGCTACCGAGGCAACCTCTAATGTGTGTGTCAACCGGGTGCGGTGGTAATCCCCCATCTCACCCATCATGACCTGCGTTTTATAACTCAAACGGCGGAACGCAGCACTGTGCGTGATCCGGTCGCGATCGCGTTGGAAGGGGCCACGGTATTCGTGCGTTGGTTCGGGATGTCGGCGTCCTCGCGATAACCGACTCGGCATCGCATAGGGTGCCAGCAATGCCGTCTCACGCTGCAGAATGCTCAGTGGAGCCACGGAGGCTGTGGTTCGCAAATCTTTGACTTGTTCTTCAGGCATGAGGGGCACGTTGAAAGTGTACGTTGCTTACGAAAAGTAGAGTCTAGCGTCATCCGTCGGCAGGAGACGTGATGTGACTACGGAGCAGTTCCCACAGTGCCTGAAGCGATTGTGGAATCACATCCACACCTGCCATGACCGGCATGAAATTGGTGTCGCCATTCCACCGCGGCACAATATGCCAATGCAGATGGCCAGGCAAACCGGCACCGGCCACACGTCCCAGGTTCAGACCAATGTTGAAACCTTCGGCATTCATTCCCTGTTCCAACACCTGCACGAATCGGGAAATTTGCTCCTGGCAGGCCAAGGTGGCTGCTGGGGTCAGTTCGTCGAGACGCCCTTGATGATCCAGCGGAGCGATGAGCAGGTGCCCGTTGTTGTAGGGGAACCGGTTGAGAATCACGATCGCCTGATCGGTACGCAGGACGACCAGGTTTTCATCGTCGTGCTGCGGATCATCCGCAACATAGCGGCAGATGAAACAATCGCCGTCCGCGCCGGGACGCAGCGCGAGATTGCGAGGTTGTTGGGCTTTTTCATTTCCTTTGATGTAGGCCAATCGCCATGGTGCCCACAGTTGTTCGTGCTCCGGCAAGACAATCCTCCGGTCTTTCGGCGCTTCAAAAATGATGTCTGGTTCTACCGCGAAGCGGCCAGAACAGGTGTTGTCAGGTGCAAAAATCCCGGCACCTTCGCACGGCATCTCATGCGATGCCGCGCGCGGATTCGTACGCCGCGATCTTGTCCTCGTTCGCGAGCGTCATGCCGATGTCGTCCAGGCCGTTGAGCAAAGAGTGTTTGCGGAACGCGTCCACTTCAAACGACAGCTTCAGCCCAAACTCATCAGCAATGGTCTGCTGCTCCAGATCTACGTTGAGCCGGTAACCAGGGTGCTGGCTGGTTCGTTGGAACAGGTCTTCCACCTGCTCTTCGGTCAGTTTGATGGGCAGAATGCCGTTCTTGAAACAATTGTTGTAGAAAATGTCGGCAAAGCTGGGGGCGATCAGGACGCGAAACCCAAAATCTTCCAAGGCCCAGGGGGCATGTTCGCGACTGGACCCACAGCCGAAGTTCTTTCGGACCACAAGCACCGACGCTTCGCGAAACTCGGGCCGGTTCAACTCAAACTCCGGGTTCTCGCTCCCATCGTCCTTGAGTCGCCAGTCGAAGAACAGGAACTGCCCGAAGCCAGTCCGCTCGATTCGCTTGAGAAACTGCTTGGGGATGATCTGATCCGTATCGACGTTTTGCCGATCCATGGGGGCCACAAGCCCTTGGTGTTGCGTAAACGCGCGCATGCTCGATTCTTCTATGATCGGGGGGGAATAATGGTTTTTAATTGGGAATGCCAGTTGGCATTGTACGATTGCGCTGCCTCGTGGACTAGACGTGGAACGTGGCACCGTCTCGAGGTACCATAGACCGGTCAGGTTTGTGCGGCTCACCCCCAACGCTCTACCGCCCAACATTGCCGGACGCTCAAAACATCTCCATCACCTACCAAGTATGAAAGAGTGGGACGACCGAATGCTCAATCGCAGGGAATTCATCGCGGCTTCGGCTGCTGCTGCCACGGTTTGGACGGGTCTTGAAGGCAGCCGTTCGGCCGCAACCGCTGCTGACTTTGCCCAACCGGTTCCCGAGTCCGAAGGACTCACGGCGTACCAGAAAGATGGAAGCATTCAGGTCCGGTTCGACAATCTTCCGATTGCGGCCTATCGGGCTCAACCTTCGCTCAAGTATCCGTACTTCTGCCCTCTCAATGGCCCGGCTTCCGGGTTGTCACTCACGACCGAAAGCGGATTGCCCTACCCGCATCATCGTGGCTTGTGGCTCGGTTGCGATCCGCTCAACGGCGGCAACTATTGGGCAGACAACGGACTTGAGTCTGGGCAGATCCACACGACCGAACTGGCATTGGACCCCAGCGCTGCGACCGATTCGTCCGTCCGTTTTACCCAAAGTTGCGAGTGGAAGCGCGAAGGAAGCAATCCGTTCAATGATCAACGCCAGATGACCATTACTCGCCCTGACGCAACGCACGTCTACATTGATTGCGAGTTCACGCTCACCGCTGGCGAGGACGTCTCGATCAAGAAGGCGAAGCATTCGTTCTTTGCACTTCGGGCCGCCGCTGACATCTCACCCAGCTATGGAGGTGTGTTGATCAACTCCAATGGCGAACAAGCTGCCGAGGGAACGTACGGCAAGCAGGCTGACTGGTGCGGTTACTACGGCAAGCGACGACTGCGACCCGATGTTGTCGAAGGCATCGTGATCATGGACCATCCGCAGAATTTCGGCGGCAACTGCCCTTGGTTCACCCGAGAGTACGGGCACCTTTCGCCATCGCCGTTCAACTTCAACGCCGAACCTTGGACGTTGGCCGCAGGCAAAACGCTCGCGCTGAAGTACCGCACCGTGCTCTTCGCTGGTACTCCGGCCGAAGCTGACTTGGACGCCATCTACAAGCAGTGGATCGCTTGATCGGCCTGGTTGTGGCGAACGCTCAGACGTGTTCAGGGTGCGCCTGGTGGCAATTTGCGGGATCGTCGGAGCGTTCGATCTGAATCGTGACATGCTCAATGCGAAACCGGTCGTGCAGCTCGCGCTGGATTTGTTGCAACAACGAGTCTTCGTTCTCGAGCTGAGGTTTCACCAGGTGGACCGTGAGCGCTGTCTCGGTGGTGCTCATGGCCCAAATGTGCAGATCATGCACGGCTGTGATGCCGGACACGCCGGCCAGGTATTGCTCGACCGCTTGGGGGTCGATGCCAGCTGGCACGGCTTGGATGGCGAGATTGACGGATTCGCGAAGTAGCCCCCAAGTGCTGACAAAGATCAGCAGGGCAATCAGCAGACTGGTCGTTGGGTCAATCAGTGTCCAACCGGTCCACTCAATCCCGATTCCGGCAATGACCACGCCGACAGAGACTCCAGCGTCCGCGGCCATGTGGAGGAAGGCCCCGCGAACGTTCAGGTCGTCATGACGCCCCTTCATAAACATCAGCGCAGTGGCCGTGTTGACCACCACCCCCACGGCAGCCACGATGATCATGGTCATTGCCGCCGGTTCGACAGGTTCGAAGAATCGGGCAACCGACTCCCAAACAATCGCCCCAATGGCCACCAGCAGAATCAAGGCGTTGAATAAAGCCGCCAAGATGGTGGAACTCCGCAGCCCATAGGTGCGGCGCTGGCTGGGGCGAACCCGAGCAAGTGCATACGCTCCCCAAGCCAGCAACAAGCCGAGTACATCGCTCAGGTTGTGGCCTGCGTCTGAAATCAGGGCTAGCGAATCCGAATAGAAACCGTAGCCGGCCTCGATGGCGACATAGATGACATTCAACGTGATTCCGATTGCAAACGCCCGACCGTAGTTGGCTGGTGCGTGGTCATGCGCCATCAAGCATTCCTAACGAGGCAGGGCCTCGGACGAATTTGGGCGTTCGCTCCCGTTGGTCGTTCTAGTGCTGTGTCAACTCTTAATTTCGGGTTGGCTGCCATGGCCTCGCTTGCGTGGCCATGCTGAAGTGGAGTCAGACACGCCACTTGCATCCGAAAACTTTGCCGCACTAGGTTGAATATAGCTTTCTAATGGGCACCGTGGTCATGCCCATGCTCGTGACCGTGGTCGTGCTGGATCTTCCCTCGATACGGCGTATCTTTAATCGTGATAACAAGTTGTGCCTCGGCGTCTGCGGAATCTAAAGCCTCGGCCAAAGCAGGGTCGGAAGAAACAAATTGCGACGCTGGGCCCGCTGCGTCCCCCTCACCTGCGGCAGCTTGCAACTTAAACTGCTCAGCCGTATCCCCCTTTTTCACGTTCACGGTGACTTCCGTAGCGGGGATGGAGACTGGCTTCGTGGCGGATGAGTCCAGCACGTAAATGGTCACTGTGCCAGCCTTTTCGTCATGGATCAGTTCGGCGTGGTAGTCCTCGTTTCCAAGCTCAATCAAGCCGCCACCGTGGGGACCGTGATCGGGGTGGGCGTGGGCATGACCGTCACCATGTTCGTGGGGATCGCCTGCCTGATTCGGCGCGGCTCCCGTATCCGGTCCCGATTCACTCTGTGGGCAACCGGTCAACAGAGCCAGGGAGACCAACAACAGACCGTGTTTGAGAACGCTCATATTCTGTTTCCTTTCGAGAACTCATCAAAACAAACCTGCTTCAAGTAACTATAGGGGATCACCCGACGGTCGAGAATGACCAGGATGGTCACGTGCTATGCGAGCAGTGTTCATGAGCGGCACGAGTGCGAGGGCCGTCTCTGATAACCGCCGTCTTCCTTGGTGGCAAAAACCGGAAAACGTCTTCTAAAGTCTCCGGACTTGTGCGAACATCCCGGTTGTCCCGGATGCGGCACGGCAAAGGTTCTTTCGCAAAATCTTGGTTTCAGGGGATCACCTTCTCCAATTGCAGGGGTCATTGAAGGCAGCGACTTCAGGTTCCGGCAGTCAGTTGGTTTGAGTGAGCCCTCGAGATTCTTCTTCAGTTCCCAAGCAAACACGTTACAGCGAAACAACTTACAGCACAGGCGTTGAGACGCTCCTCAATTGCCCATAAGGAGTTTTCATGAGTCAACGGCGGATCTTGGTGACTGCGGCGCTGCCGTACGCCAACGGGCACATTCACATCGGGCATTTGGTCGAGTACCTGCAAACGGACATCTGGGTCCGGTTCCAGAAACTCAGGGGGAATCGCTGCATCTACATTTGTGCCGATGATACGCATGGCACCGCCATCATGATTAGGGCACGGAAGGAAGGGCGCAGCGAAGAAGAAGTCATTGCAGACATGCAGGCGGCCCATGAGCAGGACTTTGCCGGCTTTGATATTGCGTTCGACAACTTCGGCAGTACCAACAGTCCTGAGAACCGTCAACTGTGCGCCGAGATTTGGGAGAAGGTTACCGCAGCGGGCTTGGTCACTGAGCGCGATGTGACGCAGCTCTACGATGCCGAGGCCGAAACCTTTCTGGCAGACCGGTTTGTTCGCGGGACCTGCCCCGTTTGCAAGACGCCGAATCAATACGGTGATCACTGCGGAAGCTGCCTTTCGACCTACGCGCCCGCAGATTTGATCGATCCTAAGAGCACGCTCTCGGGTGCCACACCTGAGGTGCGAGATTCGCCGCATCGGTTCATTCAGCTTGAGCAGATGCACGACTTTCTACAAGAGTGGTCGCAGTGCGGGGAGCATCTGCAGTCCGAGGTGGCCAACTACCTCAAGGGGCATTTCCTGGGGGATGGGGAGGATGGTTCCAATCCCCGCAAAGAACTTCGAGACTGGGATGTGACTCGCCCGCCGGAGTATTTTGGCTTCGAAATCCCAGACTTCCCCGGCAATTTCTGGTACGTCTGGTTCGATGCTCCGATTGGCTACATGGCCTCTACTGAGCAGTGGTGCCAGCGCAGCGGTGAGAAGTTTGACGATTGGTGGCGGAGCAGCGACACCGAAGTGCACCACTTTATCGGCAAAGACATCACGTACTTCCACACGCTGTTTTGGCCGGCCGTCCTCAAGGCGGCGGGGTACAGTCTGCCGACCAAGGTCCACATTCATGGGTTCTTGACCGTCGATGGGCGAAAAATGTCCAAGAGCGAAGGGACCTTCATTCAGGCGTCCACGTACCTGGAGCACTTGGATCCGGCCTACCTGCGCTATTACTACGCCTCGAAGTTGGGCTCTCGCCTGGATGATCTGGATCTCAATCGGGAAGAGTTCGCCACGAAGGTGAACTCTGACCTGGTCGGCAAGGTGGTCAACCTGGCGAGTCGCTGCTCAAGATTCGTCCAGGCGGTTGGGTTGTCCGCGAAGTATCCCGATGACGGCGGCCTATTTGCCACCGCCGCCGCACAAGGGGACGCCATTGCCGCAGCGTACGAAGACTGCGAATACAACAAAGCCATGCGGCTGATCATGGAGTTGGCAGATCAGGCGAATGTGTACGTGGACGCCCAGGCTCCGTGGACGCTTCGCAAAGACCCGGCCCAAGCGGACAAGCTGCAAGAGATTTGCACGGTGGCCCTCAATCTGTTCCGGCAGTTGGCCATTTATCTGGCTCCGGTACTCCCTCGCCTGGCCGAGCAGACGGGGGCTTTGCTGAACCAGCCCATCAGGGACTGGGACGAAGCCAAGACGCCGCTCGTCGGCACTCCAGTCAGCAAGTTCGAACACATGATGAAACGCGTAGAACTCACCCAGGTAGAAGCCATGGTCGAAGATAGCAAACAGCCCGAAGAGACAGTCGCCCCGCAGTTTGACGATGGGCCTGAGGCGCTTGCCGCCGAGCCTCTCACGGCGGAGTGTACGATTGATGATTTCGTCAAAGTAGACATGCGGGTAGCCCGCGTGCTGAAGGCCGAAGAAGTCCCTGAAGCCAAGAAACTGCTCAAGCTGGAACTCAGCCTGGGTGGGGAAGAGCGGCGGCAGGTGTTCGCCGGCATCAAGGGGGTTTACGACCCTGGGAAGCTCGTCGGCCAACTGGTGATCTGCTGTGCGAATCTCGCTCCGCGCAAGATGCGGTTTGGCATCAGCGAAGGGATGGTGCTGGCCGCCGGACCTGGCGGAACGGAGATCTTCCTGCTTTCGCCGGACAGCGGCGCGAAGCCAGGACAACGGGTCCACTGATCTTTTTGATCTTGGTGCCCGCGCAATCGCTACAATGTTCGCATTGGGCGAGAGGACCAGCACTTTCTTAGCGGGCGGGTGCAGAACTCGGGGAGGTGCATCTGGGCTCGACTGTCTCCAGACGGTAGGATGCGCCCATTCCAACTGCCTAAATTACCACCCAGAGATTGGACGGCGTTGCCGCGATCGAGATTGGGAGCCTGTCGGCGCGAAACCCCTTCGCGCTAGACGCGGCTTCACAAGCCGACCGGCCAGAGACCATGCGAGACCAGATGATGCGGTCGCTGCTCGCGGCGACGGCGCGGCTGATTAGCGGAGCGAGCAGCCGCTGGATCGACTGCCAGCCGGACACGTGTCAGCGAATCTACTTCGCCAACCATACGAGTCATCTCGACGCGATCGTCCTCTGGTCGGCGTTGCCTGCCGAAGTGCGCGCTATCACTCGCCCCGTTGCAGCCAAGGATTATTGGGAGAAAGGGCCAGCCCGTCGGTACATGGCCAAGAAAGTGTTCAATGCGCTGTTGATTGATCGGGTGAAGATCAAGGTTCACCAAAGCCCGGTGGATCTGATGCTCAAGACCATAGGCGATACTTATTCGCTGATTGTTTTTCCCGAAGGGAGTCGCAGTGCCGGCGAAGAAATTGGCCAGTTCAAGAGTGGCCTGTACTACTCAGCCAAAAAACGCCCTGACTTGGAATTGATCCCGGTGCATATCGACAATCTCAATCGGGTGTTGCCACGTGGCGAATTCTTGCCGGTGCCGTTGCTGAGCTGTATCACGTTCGGCCCTCCGATCTGGCTGGAACAGGGAGAAACCAAAGCCGAGTTTTTGACCAAAGCCAGAGCCGCCGTCCGAGCGTTGAAAGACCTTTGACAACAAACCGCTTGAGACCTGCAATTTTTGCGAACGCATCCACTTCTTCGAGACCTGTGATTCACGAAGAACCAACTGACGAAAACACAATCCTGTGCTGAACATCCCTGACGAAAAAACGCTCTGGTTGATGGGAGGAGTCCTGGTCCTGCTGGCCGTGGCGACCGGCGTGGGGCAGGTACTCAAACGGCGACTGGACAGTGGACTCAACCCGGCGGTGGTGGCTCAGTTCCATCTCCGCGTCCGGACCTGGTGGCTGATGTGTGCCGTGTTGGTCGTGGCGTTTCTCATCGGACAGACCGCCACGGTAGTTATGTTTGGTGCCATCAGTTTTTGGGCGCTGCGCGAATACGTCACTCTGACCCCCACCCGTCCTAGCGATCACAGGGCGTTGTTTTGGGTGTTCTTCATCTTCACCCCCTTGCAGTACATCTTGGTGGGGCTGGAACGTTACGAACTGTACAGCATCTTGATTCCGGTCTACGGATTCTTGTTCATCCCAGCGCGCGTGGCGCTGGCAGGAGACTACAAGCGGTTCTTAGAACGTACGGCCAAGATTCAAGCGGGGTTGATGATCTGCGTCTACTGTTTGAGCTATGCCCCGGCCTTGCTGAGCCTCGAACATCACGAAGTCCGCGAGAACTACCGCCTGCTCTTCTTCCTGATTCTGATCGTGCAACTCGGGGATGTGATGCAGTACATCTGGCAGCGGATCATGGGGCAAGGGCACGTCATTGCCCCGGCCATTAGTCCCACTAAAACCTGGGAAGGATTCTTTGGTGGTGTGGGTAGCGCGACACTGCTTGGCACGCTGCTATGGTGGGCTACGCCGTTCGAACCGTGGACCGCCGCGGCACTCTCGGCTTTGATTACCACCGTCGGATTTGCCGGCAGCATGACCATGAGTGCGATCAAACGAGATCGCAATGTCAAGGATTACGGCACCCTCGTCGTCGGCCACGCTGGCGTGCTTGATCGAATTGACTCCATCTGCTTCGCCGCGCCCGTCTTCTACTTCTTCGCCCAGGCATTGCTGCGGATGAAAGCCTAACCTGCTCCTGAACCAATAGCAGATCGGGTCGCCAGCCGAACGACGCGGGGCTGGTGAAATCGTTCGAGCGCAGAGCGGCTTGAAATTTCTACGTAACTCGACTCTTGATCGTCAAAGGTGAACCGCTGTGAGCCAACAACCGCTATTGCGGCATTTTCTCGCAACATTGGGCTACCGTGGCACGAACGTCCTGCGGAACATGCCACGGGAAGCGGCTAGTTGGCGTCCGCATCCAGCAGTGCGAACGCCGGTCGAGATTTTGAATCACATCAATGGCGTCCTGACCTACGCTCTTTCGTTCTATGTTGAGTGCGACTCCACACGCCCTGAACTTGCGGATTGGGAGAACGAGGTAACTCGTTTCTTTGAAATCTTGATGAGGCTCGACGAATCGCTTTCCGCAGGTGATTCTTCCAACGAAGTTGGAGAGATGCAGTTGCTTCAAGGACCGTTTGCTGACGCCATGCTCCATCTTGGTCAGATCGGAATCTTTCGACGGATGGCTGGTTCTCCAGTGGAACCAGAGAATTACCTTTTGGCCGACATCAAAATCGGACACCTACGAAGGCCGTAACTGTTCACGTGCCATTGCAGAACAGTTGTCTCAACTGTTCACGTGCCATTGTAGAACAGTTGTCTCAACTGTTCATGTGCCAAGAAGGATGCTTCGCGTGCCCGTGCACCTGAACGGCTAGGACAGTTGTACTGCCTAGCCAAACTGCTGATTGGTCGCCCTTTTGCACTCCAGCCTGGCCCACGCAAGGGATTTCTTCTGTAGCTGGCAAACGAAAGTTCACCCACCGGAGACTTCGTACTTTCTCAAGGCAGGTTAGCAGACCTCAACGAAGATCGCCGTGTACCGGCTCTCCTACTCGGCTTCCAAACTGGCACAGACCAAGGAATTGTCATTTCGCACAAAGACATGCCGGTTAGCGAAGGCCGGGTGTGCCCAACAGACGCCATTACGACGCCGCAGTTGTTCGAGCGTGGGCTCAATCAGTTTCGCCCGGCTGATTTCGTCGAAACCCTGCGGTGAGAGGCGGCAGATGACCAGTTCGCCCGCCTCGTTGAACATCCAGACGCGATCCCCTTGCTCGACCATATGGATGTTGCTCCAGCGATTGGGAGGGGTGGCTTTCTTGTTTTCCCACAGTCGATCTCCATTCGTGGCATCCAAGCAGCGTAGTTCGCCATAGCTATCGACTCCGTAGACAAAATCGCCCCGCATCAGAGGTGTCGACATGATGGAGTGCAATGCGTCGGTGTTGCGTTCATCTTCCCCGGCTCGCTTCCAGAGCAACTCTGCCGCCAGATGGTCACTGTTGAGTTTCAGCATCAACGAACCATCGTAGAATGATGTCACAAACAGACGATCTTGTTCGAAAACCGGAGTGGCGATCGAAATCACCATTTTCTCAGGCTTGAAGGAGTGCTTCCAATAGACCTGGCCGGTTTGGGCATTCAAACCAGCCAGATGTTCTCCGGTCCAGCAAACCATGACCGGCTTGCCTGCCTGGCGGATCATGATCGGCGCGGCATACGAGGCTCGGTCCCCGGCCAATGCGGTCCACCGCTCAGAACCTGTGTTCTTGTCGAATCCGACCAGGCAGGCGTTACGCCCGCCCACTTGGATCACCACCACATCTCCATCAATCAGCGGAGCGGAGGCGATTCCCCAGATCGGCATTCGGATTTCGTATTCGGTATTCAGGTCGTGCTGCCAGAGCAGCTTTCCTGACCCGGCGTCAAAGCAATGCAAGTTGCCCATCGTTCCCAGGGCGTAAGCCTTGCCAGCGTCAACGGTGACCGAAGCCCTAGGCCCAGCCTGGTAGCCGACGCTGACATAAGGGCAGTCGTACTCGTATGCCCAAAGCTTCTCCCCGGTCTCCTCGGCAAAGCACAACACCCGTTCTTTCTGAGTTGGCTGAACGAGTCGATCGGTAACATAGACTCGACCAGCTGCCACAGTAGGGCCGCTGTATCCGCTGGCAATGGGGACGGACCATTTGTGCGGGATCTGATCCGTCTTGAATGTTTCGATCAGTCCGGTCTCGTTCCACTTCCCGTCCCGATGGACTCCTCGCCATTGCGGCCAATCTTCGGCCTTGGCACTCCCGACGAGCCACGCACACAGGGCCACCACGCAACCAACACCAATCGTTGTGCGAACGGCAGTTTGAAGAGGCGAAAATCCCCTGGTGGTGCTGGTGTGCCGCTCGGGGGCGAATTGCATGCTGGTAGCTCCTCGGGTAAGAAAGAGAGATGGGTGGCTCAAATCCATCGGAAGCCGTTTACTAGTCACACTATAACGAAAACCAGGCGATTGGGGTGGAATTTGCGGCCCGGCTGTCTGCTGCACTTCCAACTCTAATGCTGATTGATCCAATTGCGGCCCGCAATACAGCGAAGGATTCATGAATTTCGACCCTCAAACCTATGGGCCTGCCGTCGCTGACCTTCTGCATCACCTGGCACCCGAAACGCTAGGGCCAGGCGAACCTGTCACCGAGGCTAGGCCGCAACTCGCCGCGCTCACCCCGCAGACTTTGTTGGCGGGGCGTCCCTTGGTTGACCCGCAAATGGCTCAGGCCTGTTGTGCGGGACTTTGGCTACGGCACCACTTTTTGGATGAATCGCACCAGATCAGTCAAGAGATCCATACCCCCACGGGCAGCCTCTGGCATGGCATCATGCACCGCCGCGAGCCAGATTTTTCCAACGCGAAGTACTGGTTTCGCCAGGCCGGCAACCACCCGACGTTTGCGGCGTTGCAGCAGCAATCCAGACAATTGGCCGCGGCGCACGCGGGGCTCTTGCCCTCTGCAGATTTCCTCAAACGCCAGACGCATTGGGAACCAGCCGCGTTTGTCGACCTATGCGAGTTGGCGATCCGTAGCCAATCCGAGGACACTGGTTTGTGCGAGCAAATTCAGCAGACCGAATGGGAATTGCTTTTCGATTTCTGCTACCAAAAAGCGTTGGGAGCGTGAACGAAACCAAGATTACAAGTATCATGAATGCGAAAAACTGAGTTCCAGCGACCAACCGGAGCGGATTCTCAACCCACGAGCGGAATCAGAACAGGGCTCGAGGTTCTCCCTCGTTCAATAGGAGCGTAAGCGCATGTCCTCCGATGATGCTGTAACCCACTGGATTGGCGGCCTGAAGAATGGCGACCCCGTGGCAATTCAGAAGCTGTGGGAGTTGTACTTCGAGAAGCTTGTCTTCATGGCACGCAAGAAACTACAAATGGCCTCACGGCGGGTCTCGGACGAAGAAGACGTGGCGCTGAGTGCCTTCAATAGTTTTTGCCAAGGTGTGGCCAAGGGAAACTTTCCGGAGTTGGAAGACCGAGACAACCTTTGGCGAATTCTGGTGGTCATCACCGCGCGAAAGGCCATTGACCAGATCCAGTACGAGCACCGTCTTCGCCGAGGTGGAGGTAAGGTGCGAGGCGAGAGCGTCTTTGACAGCGACCAATATGGAGACATGTCACCCGGGTTGCAGCAGGCCATCGGAAACGAACCCACCCCGGAGTTTGCCGCGCAGGTGGCTGAAGAGAGCCAGCGGTTGCTGGACAAGCTCGACGATGACACCCTGCGGCAGATTGCCTTGTGGAAAATGGAAGGCTACACGCACGAAGAGATAGCCACGCGGCTGGGATGTACGAGCCGAACGATCAAACGGAAGTTGCAGTTAATTCGCTTGAATTGGGCAGGTGAAAAGGAAGAGAGCGAAGACGACGAATGAGTGAACAGAATCAAGGTTCCAGCACGTTCAACCAGTTGTCGCTGGCGCGCCGGCTGGATCAGATTTGCGACAGGTTTGAGCAGTTGTGGTTCTCCGGTCAACGTCCGAAATTGGAACTGTATCTCATCAAAGTTCCGGCTTCCGAGCGGGAGATGCTCCTTGCCGAACTCTTGCCGATGGAACTGGAGTGCCGCCTGCAACGGGGCGAACAGCCAACGCTGGCCGAGTATCGTCGGCGACTCCCCGCTTATGTTGACGTGATTGAGAAACTGGTGGGCCCACTCCCCGGCAGTGGCGGACCAGACCCCAACCCGAGCGAACCCCCAGCGCTGCCGCCGGAAGAAAGTGGGCCGCCGGAAGAAAGTGCGCCACCGCCGCAGACCCAGCCATCCAAGTCCATCTCGGAGCTGGACACCAAGATCACTGAGAACGCTGATGCGTCACCGCTCGAGCGCACGGTTCCCTACGGCGGCCGACCTTCCCAACCTCCCGGAGTCGAAAACCCGCAATCGAATCCTGAGTCGTTCGCCAGTTGCCAGCAGCCAGACGGTCCGTCACTGGAGGATACCGTATTCTCTACAACCGGAGCGGAGGACCCACCAACGGATGCCGAGGTTCCCCGTGACAAGTTGGACCAGCGATCGTCACTGAGCGATCGGTTCTTTTTCGCTGCAGGCTTTGACTACCGCCGGACGCCAGACTTCACCGACTACCAGTTGCTGGATCAGATTGGCAAAGGGGCCATGGGGGTGGTGTATCGGGCGATTCATCTCCCCAGTAGGCGGATGGTTGCCGTGAAGCTGATTCGAATTGACCTCTTGAATCTCACGCCTGAGGGAGCCCAAGTGGCCATTGAGCGGTTCAGGCTCGAAGCCCGATCCGGGGCCCTCTTGGAGCATGAACACATCATTGACGTGTACGAAGTGGGGCAAAGCGCCCGGCAGTACTTCTACTCCATGAATTACGTGGATGGGCCCAGTCTGTTCGAAGTGGTGCAGAACGCTCCGCTCGAAAGTCGTTTGGCCGCGCGGATCCTGTACGGTGTTGCAGCAGCCATCGCCCATGCTCATGCGTTCGGTATTTTGCATCGTGATCTCAAACCGCAGAACATCTTGCTCGATTCGAAATGGCGTCCCTACGTGGCCGACTTTGGCCTGGCAAAGACGCTCGGCAGCTCGCAACGACTCACGCACGAAGGGGACATGCTGGGGACCCCTGGCTACATGGCACCCGAGCAAGTTGCCGACGCCTCCGAAGTGGACGAAGCAGGAGACATCTACGGGCTGGGCGCCACGCTGTTCCACGTGCTGACGCAGCGCCCGCCCTTTACTGGAGACACGACACTCAGCATCATCCAGCAAGTGCTGGGAACCCCGCCTGTTTCTCCCCAGCAACTGAATCCGAACGTCGAACCCCAGTTGGCCGATATTTGTCTTCGCTGCCTTGCCAAAGATCCGGCCGAACGGTTTGAGTCAGCCGAGGCGCTAGCCAACGCCCTGGCCGAGATGGCCGGCATTGAAGAGGAGTTCTAGTTCGCACTTCTTGGGAGTACCGAAGGAAGCAAGGGATGAACGGCCCAACTGCTGGGAGTCCAGACGAGCGAAGAATCACAGGCTTCCAAGATTGCTTGCTGCACTCCATGCGCGCTACAACCCATAATCGTCTAGACAGAGATTGGAACCGAGAAGCAGGGCATCGTCACCACACGATACTGGTTTGCGCTCGAACCGAGTGCGTCCACTGGCTCGAGGAATGTTCATGTTGCGAACTTTGGCGTTTGCCGCTTGGTTGATGTGTCTTGCGTATGGCAACCTGGGCCAACTTCGCGCGGACGAACAGGCGGGAGTCACCTTCTTTGAAAAGAAGATCCGTCCCCTGCTCGTCAAGCACTGCTACGAATGCCACTCTGAAGATGGCAAGCAGCAGCAGGGAGGTTTGCTGCTCGATCGATCCTCTGGCTGGCTCAAAGGGGGCGATACCGACAAAGCGGTGGTGCCAGGTGAGCCTGATGCCTCGCTGCTGATTCAGGCGGTCCGATACAACGACGAAAACCTCCAGATGCCCCCCGACTACCAACTGGCTGCGTCCGACGTGAAGTTGCTGGAGCAATGGATCAAACTGGGAGCGCCCGGCCCCAAGCAGTGACCTGGGGCAAACACAATTTTTCCAGCCTCGGCGATCAGGGTTGATCTTCGCCGCAAGCTGCGCCACATTGGGCGTTTCAGACCGTTGTCGCCGTTGATCCCCCGCCCGCGACTAACACTGCCTGGAACCAATCGCCCGTGGATCGGTTTGTTTTTGCCAGGCAGCAAGAGGCGGGGCTGAGTCCTTCGCGACCCGCAAACCCACAGACCTTGATTCGTCGCCTCACGTTCGACTTGACCGGACTTCCTCCGACTCCGGACGAAGTCCAGTCGTTCGTCGCGGCGACTGAAGCAAACCGCCCACGAGCGATTCGCGCAGCTGTCGATCGACTGATCGCCTCACCGGCGTTTGGCGAGCACTTCGCCCGACTTTGGTTGGATGTTGCCAGGTACGCGGACACGGACAGTTTCTATCGGCCAGACACCCGCACACCGCACTACTTTCCGTTCGCCTTCACTTATCGCGATTACGTGATTCGGTCGTTCAACGAAGACAAGCCGTACGACGAGTTCATTCGCGAGCAGTTAGCGGTTGACCTGTTGGATATGCCGCCTGATGCCCCCGAGCGGGCGGCGCTCGGGTTCTTGACGGTTGCCCCGCATGCCAATCGGAGTCCGGCCGAGGCTTTGGATGACTGGATTGACGTCACCACCCGAGGGTTGATGGGCATCACGGCTTCTTGTGCCCGATGCCACGATCATAAGTACGAACCGATTCCCACGGCTGACTATTATTCGCTGCACGGAGTTTTCAGTTCGGTGGTTCGGCCCAACCCGCTCAACGAAGATCAGTTCCCACTGATGCCTGGTTACGAACCGACAAGCGAGGATCGAGCTGACTACGAGCAACAACGGGCGGCCATCGACAAGAAGATTGAAGCCGCTGGAAGTAAGAAGGTCGGTGGCAACCAGCGCAGCGTGGCTCAAAAGATTCGCGAAACGGAATTGGCCAAGTTGCTGTTGTTCCACCCCGGCGCTCCGGCCCACGCGATGGTGGTCAAAGAACGCCCCCAGCCGGTGAACCCGGTGGTACTGCTGCGGGGAGAGGCTGGCAGTCCAGGCGAACAGGTGCCGCGGCAGTTCTTGCAGATTCTCCAGCCAGATCGAACCCCCTTCCCAGCAGATTCGAGCGGCCGGCTGCAACTGGCTGACGCCATTGTCGAGCCTGACAATCCACTGACGGCTCGGGTGTTCGTCAACCGGGTATGGGGCAATGTGATCGGGAGCCATCTGGTTGCCACTCCTTCTGACTTTGGACTTCAGGCAGAACCTCCCAGTCATCCGGAATTGCTGGATTGGCTGGCCGCGAGTTTCATCGAACGCCGCTGGAGCTTGAAGTCGCTGGTTCGCGAAATCGTGCTTTCCCAGACCTACCAGCAATCGACGAGACAGCACGACAACGCCATGGCCGTGGATCCCGAGAATCGCCTGCTTTGGCGCGCCAACCGCAAGCATCTTTCGATTGAAGCCATTCGTGACAGCGTGCTGGCCGTGGCGGGTCAACTGGATCGCAAAGCCGGAGGAAGACCAGGATGGTTGTGGGGGCCTGAGTACACCCATCGCCGAGCGATCTACGGGTACATCAACCGTTTCAATCTTGATCCGACACTCAGAGTGTTTGACTTCCCGACTCCGATGCAATCGCAGCCTGCCCGCGAAGAAAGCATCGTGGCTCCTCAGGCGTTGTTTACGATGAACTCACCGTTTGTCATCGACCAGGCCGTTGCGGTGGCACAAAGCCCTCGGTTCGCGGCCTGCCAAACGGACGAGCAGCGTGTGGAAGTGTTGTTCAGCCAGATTCTGCAGCGTCCCGCAGCGGCTCCTGAAGTCACCAGGATTGCGAGATTCGTACAGCAACAACAGCGGTTTTTCCCGCCTGCCGCGGAGAACGCCAAGATGGTGTCCCCCTGGCCTTTGGTGGCGCAGTCCATAATGATGTGCAGCGAATTCCAGTACCTGGATTAGCAAGTAGTACCTCGCGCCCGATTTTTGCGAACACGCCTACTTAGGACGAATTGACATGAACGAGCAAGCTTTGCCGATTTCACGCCGAGAGTTGTTGCAAACCTCTGGTTTTGGAATCGGGGCATTGGCGCTCGGCAACCTGTTGGCCGATCCGCAACCCAGTTGCGCAGCGCCGGCGGGAGTCCAGCGGCCCCGTTCTCCCTTGTCGGCCGGTGTCCCCCATTTCGCCGCGAAGGCAAAGCGGATCATTCACCTGTTTATGAATGGTGGACCTTCGCAGATTGACACGTTCGATCCCAAGCACCACTTGCAAGCCTTGGACGGAAAGCCGCTACCAGATTCGGTGCGAAATCAGTTGCAGCCTACTCAACGCAAACGGGTTGGAAACCTGTTCGCATCGCCCTTCAAGTTCAAGAAGTATGGAGAAAGCGGCCTGGAAGTCAGTGAGTTGTTTCCTCAGGTGGCCCGGCATGCGGACGACTTGTGCGTGGTTCGGTCGATGGTGGGCGAAGTTGCCAACCATACGCCAGGCTTGTTGTTGACCAATTGTGGGCATTCGGCCTTGCCGCGTCCGTGCATCGGTTCGTGGTTGCTGTACGGCTTGGGAACCGAGAGCGAGGACCTGCCTGGTTTCGTGGTGCTTTGCCCCAGTGGGATGCCGACGGCGCAGTCACGCAATTGGACGAGCGCCTTTCTGCCGGGAGTGTTTCAAGGGACGCACATCGAAACCGAGAACGACTCGAAAGAGTTCATTCCCAACCTGTCGCGGCAAGACATTCGTCCTGGTTCGCAGCGGGCTCAAGTCGCCTTGGCGCAGTTCCTCAACCGTCGACACAGCGCACAGCGGCCCGCCGATGAGCGGCTCGAGAGCCGGATCCACTCGATGGAACTTGCGTTCCGGATGCAAACCGCGGCGTCGGATGTCTTCGACCTGAATCAAGAACCTGCTCACATTCGCGAACTCTATGGGGACACCACTCAAGGCCGCAACCTGTTGATTGCCAGACGTCTGGCCGAGCGCGGAGTTCGCTACGTGCAGTGTTACCACGGCGGCGGACAACCGTGGGACAACCACGGTTCCATTGTGCCGCGGATCAAGCAACTCGCGGGCGAATCGGACCAGCCGATCGCCGCTCTGCTGACCGATCTCAAACAGCGCGGGATGCTAGAAGATACGTTGGTCATCTGGGGAGGTGAAATGGGCCGAACTTCAACCGTTCAAGCAGGGCCCAAAGACCGAAGCAAAGTGGGCCGAGATCACCACATCGACGGCTACACCATCTGGCTGGCCGGCGGCGGAACCAAAGGGGGGAGCGTCTACGGATCGACCGACGAGTTTGCCCTGTCCGCTGCCGAGAATCCCATCAGCATGCACGATCTGCACGCCACCATGCTGCACTTGATGGGGTTTGATCATCAGCGCCTGACCTATCGCTACTCAGGCCGAGATTTTCGGCTGACCGACGTTCATGGCCGGGTCATTCAAGACCTGATTGCCTAGTGCCGTGCCAAGGCAACGTTTACGGGGCACCCAACCCAAAATCAAAGCGTTGACGCAGCACTCGTTGGCGATGGGTCGGATCAACACCGCTTGCATGTTCAGGGCTTCTGCCTGACTCAGCGATCCAGCAGCAACGTGGCGTGCACGCAGAGCGTGAGGGCTCCGTCCACTGCGGGGGACTTGTCCCACGGTTGGCCATGAAACTTTTGCTCGATTGCCAAAGCGAGATTTCCCACGCGTGCCGCGGTGCGCACGAGCCCCAGGCGTTGCGCCTCGCCGGCCAGTTGCTGCCAGCGGGCTGACATTGCCTGATCAGCGTGTGAAAGTCCCCGAACCAGCAGCGTCCCCAGTTCCTCCACCAGCTCGTGCGTCCACGCAGTTAGTAGATTCTCTGAGTCGTGCGTTGCGGGTGGGACCGTAGATGCCGAACTGTCGAGACGCTTGCCCAACGCCCGGCAGGCGGGCTCGTAGCGGTCCACCCAAGGTTGCAAGGCAATCCGCCCCTGCTGGTGTTGCCAAACGAGGCAGGTGGGAAACATGACGAGTTCGCCCCGCCGCAGTCGCAGGTGACCGGCCACAAACAGTAGTTGGACCGATGGCTGACCGAGATAGGTTTGCAGAGCCTCGAATCCCTCGCGCCCGCGACTTGTGTAAGGATGACGCACCGACAACACGGTGCCCTGTGCGTCAGCCGTGTCGATGATGAGTTGTTGCGATGGCGTATCGAACCGAACCTGCCGAACCTCGCCAATCGGGCAGACCTGCAGATCATGGGCCAGTCGTCGGGGACGCAAACCGGCCGGAGGTCGTCGGCGTAGCTGCTCGCCAAGTTCCGCCAGATTGTCCACCAGCAGCGGAGCTCTCAGGCGTTCCCATTGAAACGCTTGTGGGTTGACCCCCACGGCTTGCCTTCCGAACTTGAGTTCGTGTCCTGCGGTCCGATTTCCCCCAGCGGCGATCAGTTCGCCAACTCCCATTTGTGCGAATGAAATACTCTTGACCGCTGATCGGGTTGCCAGACGCCAGAAAGGAAGTGGCTCGGCAGTCTGGTCGTCGTCGGCCGGGGTGTGATCAAACCATTTCGAAACGGTGAGGGTCGCGCCGGAATGAGAATCTTGCGAGTAGGCAGCCAGTCGGGTTCCATGTCGGGAGACCATGGCTCCACACCCCAGTCCGGAGAGATGTGCCGCACCGACGGGCGTCTCGCGATCCATCGGCATGCCGCGAATCAGCACGCGCGGCACTTCGTGTTGATCGCTGGCGAGGGCATCGCAGCGCGTCAGGAGTTCGCCGACAAGTTCAACCAGCCGTTGGCTGTCGAATCTGGCATCACTTCGCCGGTAGCGATCGTATTCCGTAATGATCTCACGAAGGATGTCCGCCGGCCAGATGAGCGTGTCCGCCAGGCATTGATTTTGAAGTCGCGCCAACCGATCTCGCCAAAGGGTGGGAAGATTGCCACATCCCACCGCAGCCACTTCCGAAACCACTTGCTGCAGTTCGTGAATCAGGGCCAGCGGCGCGGCTTCATCGACGTTGCCCACCGCAACCGTGCCGGCGGATTGGTCGCTTGCAAGTTCGCGAAACGCCCAAACAGCGAGCGCCGCATGTTGGCAGGGGGACTGTTCAACACAATCGCAGTGGACGTATCGAATGTCACTCGGGACCAGGAATCGGATGGTGCACGAGGCGTTGAGGAAATGAGCCGACGGTTTGCTACTCCTTACCAACTCGACAACCTCTCCCCGCTTGAAACTTTGCTTGGCACGCCGCATCGCGGTGCTCGAGATTACTTGGGCAAGTGCGGCATCTTCCACGGCACCAGGATCCCACGGGTCTGCAGATGTGCCGATCTCGGTGGAAGTGCTCGCCGCCGCATGGTGCCGCTGATAGGCCAGCACGCTTCGTATTAAATGCCGGCATGTCCCAAGTGCCGGGCAAGTGCAATGTGCCTCGCCCAGGGGTTCATTGGCTGGGAACGTGCAGGTCACGCTATCCGACCATTCCAGCGAGACCTCCCCTTGCTCTGTCTCTTGAATCTCACAGCTGAAGCTCGACTCGTCCACTTCGCGCAGCGCGCGCTTCAAGGTCCCTCGGTTGGACAGGGCCGTCAGGTCTTCTTCAGCAAGTGCTAACAAATCAGTGCGCATGTTCTCAACGGCACGAGAAACGGGCATGTTTGGATAGAATCTATCTATTGAAACGTCGAATCGAGAGATTCACTTGATCTCTCCATCTCTCGATACTTAATTCAGGTTACCGAATCTTTTCAGCTACCCATTCGGCGAGTTGATCGGGAGTCATGGCGGCTACGTGGGCCCCCAATTCTACCAGCTTGGCTGCGAGGTGATGATCGTAGTTCGGCTGACACTCCTGGTCTAAGGCGGCCAGGCCCAACAGGTGCGCGCCGCTCTCGACCATGCCGCGGGCGGTGCTGAGCATCGTGGCTTGCGAACCTCCTTCGAAGAAGTCACTGATCACTACCACAATGGTCCGCCGCGGATTCTCAATCAGGCTCGCCGCGTAGTCCAGGGCATATCCAATATCTGTCCCTCCGCCCAACTGCACCCGCATTAACGTTTCGACAGGGTCCGTACAGTCAGCGGTCACATCCACCACGTTGGTATCGAACAGGCAGAGATGCGTCTTCAGGCTGGACATCCCATGAAAAATCGCCGCGCACACCGCAGCATGAATCAGGCTGTCGGCCATGCTGCCGGACTGATCCACCAAAATGATCAACTGCCAACGATCGCAGTGTCTTCGAACCCTGGAAAAGAAGCAGGGTTGCTTGATCACCAACTGTTTCCGCTCGCGATCATAGTTCGCCAGGTTGCGACGAATGGTGGTGGCGGGGTCAAAGTTCTTGGCCACCTGATGGGTGCTGGGACGTTGCCGATCGATGCTGCCGCTAAACGCCTGACGAACATCTCGGGCAAGTTTCTCCAACAACTCACGCACGACCTGCTCGACCAACTTGCGAGCAACGGCCAGCACTTGCTGGTTCATCAGATGCTTGGTTTGGAGTACCGCCCGCAATAGTGCCGGGTTGGGCTGTGCGCGGCGGAGCACTTCAGGGTTGGTGACCATCTCCTCCAATTGATATCGCTGCAGGGCATCCCGTTCGAGTCGCTCAACGGTCTTCTGTGGGAACAGTTCCTGTACCCGATTGATCCAGTCCGGTACGGTCAGTTCGGATTCTCCCAAACCCCCTCCTGAAGGCGAACGGGTCCCTCCCCCCGCGCCGGGTGCTCGCACATTTCGACGGACGCCATACTCTCGCCGGTAGAGAAAATCGAGGGCTTCGTCCCTCTGCTGAGACTCGCTATCCAGGGGCGTGTCGAGGGCATCGTCCGCTTCGGCACCCAGCACCAATCGCCAACGGGTCACACGGCGGTGAGATGCTTCTGATTCGGCGCTGGTAGAAGGTTCATCCTGTTGCGGGCTGCTGGGTTCGTCAGGCATCTTCACCTCCGCGCAGTCCGTAGCGGCGTAGGATGTCGAACACCTCGGCCTCAAGCTGACCAGCCGCTCGGATGGTTTCCGGAGAGACGGCCGATGGCTGAGCCGGTGCCCCACCGGGCTGTTTAAGTCGTTCGACCAAGGTCATGGCAAGGTGGTGTTTCTCGCGTGGCGTGAAGTAGGTGAATGCCAACCGCAGCGGAGGCAGGGCTTCGAGAAACTCGCGGTCCGTGTAGGTTTCGAGCAGAGCATCAATGCTTCGCAGAAAATCCCAGCTGCGCGGAGCAACGTCCCGCGCCAGTGCAAACAGCCCTGTCAAGAAATCCCCCACATCTGCCCCATGGGCAAACTGCCGCAACTGGCGCTCGGCAACAAGCTGATCAACGGTGCCTAGCGACCACTGCACGCCAAGCACCGCTCCGCGTATCAGGGGCATCTGGGCTGTGTCTTGCTGAATCCGCTGGAGCAGTTCTAAAAACGCCGGAGAGTCCAACGTGAGCAGCCCTTGGCAACGATCAAACACATCGCACAGGTTTTGGATTGCGTCGAGCAGGTGCTGGGGATTGTGATTCGTTCTGCCTAGGGTTTCCAACAGCCAAACGGCACGGGTGAAGGTGACCGAGAGCAGCTCGGCCAGGTCAACGCGTCCCGCGGTGGCAAACAGTTCATCGTAAAAGAACAGGTATAGCAAATGCCCTAACGCAGGCGAAACGCTGATGAAACTGCCATCATTTTGGATGCAGCGAATCAGCCGATCCAGCGTGTCTTGGTTGAGCGAACCAACTCCCGCGAGCGCCGCATCCAGCACCATCAGGGCCGCTTCATCTGCCGAGGTGGTCTCCAGACCCGCGCGTTCCTCCAAGCGGCCGAGTGTGGCCTCGGGCAGTCCCGCTCCGTAACGCGATGCCTCGATCAGCGAGGCTTCGAAGGTTGGCGACCATAGAACCTGCCACCGTTCCCAGATACGCGAAAGGTCACTTCGCGTACTCAGATCGGTGCCATCGGTTTGCTCGAACCCATCTACGCCCAAGATCCGCAAGCGATGCAATAGCTGGCTTTGCGGTAAGTCGGCACCGTTGGTGAGATCGAGCGTCACTTCTCGCTGGGTTGCGGTCGGCTGCAAGTTCCAGGCTGCGAGAGCCTCTTTGACTTCGCTGACCAAGGGAGGAACCGCGGAGCCTGCCGCCAACGCACCTTGCGCATTGCCGCGAAGTACTTCGTGCAGGGCTGTTAGAAACGGGTGGGTGCAGCCGTACGCCTGTTCTTCCTTGACCAACGCCGCCAAGACTCCGTCGATCAAATCCGTTCGCCACACCTGGGCATGGCTTCGCACGGTGGCGAGCGCCGTGGCCGTGGATTCCACGGCGATCAAGTCGGCCGTACTCACTGCCTGGCCTCGCTGCCGTAAAACATTGGCCACATCGGCCAGCAGCTGACGATGTGCGTCGCTCGCTGGAGCGTGTTGCGTGCGGTCATGCCAAAGGCGGTGAAAGAATCCGGGATTCGGCATGCCTGACTCGTAGCCGTTGAGGTTATCCAGCCGGCTGTAGGAATACGGAGTCAGGGCAAGCCCTCGGCTATCTGGATCGTTGCTGGCGCTGACTTGTTCGGCGCTGTCCTGTTCGGCATTGGCAACTGTCGGCAGTGCTGATGCAGCAGCGGTGTAAACGCCAGGAAAGTTCACACCATTCACCCGCGCCCAAAGGGCACTGGAGTGATACCCGCCAGTGACCACAAGAATGGGGTGTGCGGGATCCCCTGGTGCCGAGTCATTCTGCACAGCCTGGATCTGCTGGGCCATGTACGCTTCACGCTGCACATCCTGAGAGCGCGGGGAGCGTTCCAGCAGTCTTGTTCGTAGGCAAAGTTCGTGACAACGGTGCAGGTAATCAGACAGTGACAACGCGGGGTCGATCTCGAAGAGCGTATCCCAGGCGGTATCGAAATCATCCACCCCCAGCTTCTCACAGAGATTGCGAACGTACTGGCTGCGCTGCAACTGCGGTTCGGCATACCGGTGGCTGGGAACATCAGCCCCGACAAGAGAGTGCCAGGGGAGATCGATGAAGCGGGTTTCAATCTTGTGCTGGTTGGCTGCGCGAAGCGCTTGCCATTCTGGCGAGTAGTCGCAGAACGGATAGAAGGCGCCGCGCCGCCGGCCATCGGCATCACGGGCAAAACTATAGATGGCAATCGGAAGCTGATGCGGCAGGTTCAGTTCGGCCAGGCGAGGATTGAAATCCGAGGGGCCTTCGATCAGCACGGCTCTTGGATGCCGCGCATGAATGAACGCCTGAACGTGTCGCGCAGCGGCGGGGCTATGATGACGGACGGGGAAGAACACCACCGGGCCATCGGTTGCTGCCAACTGGGCTACTTCGTTTCCATCAAATGATGCCGGGCTGCGTAAAATTGCTGCCATATTTGCGAGCGACGGTTCTTAACCACGTGCTGGAAGTAATGCTGGACCTTCTTCACATCATCCGGGGCGTCTTTGAGCACGGTCCCTACCAGGTGCTGCACCAGATGTTCGGGCTGGATCTCTCCTTGGGCATAGTAGTAGGCATGAATGCCAGCGGCGTAGGCGGTGGAGACCGCTTCGGCAGTGCTCATGGCGGTGGAAAGTGGTTCGAGCCCTTTCCCATCTGAGGTTTGGCCAGAGCGCAGCTCGTGAAACGTGGTCACCAGCAGTTGAGTCATATCCGCGTCGAGCGCGGCGGGGATGTTGGCCGCTAACAACAGACGGGACGTTTCGCGCTGAACCAATTCCATCTCTTCGCTCAGATCGGCAATGGGATGTACGGTTTCGAAATTGAAGCGGCGTTTGTGCGCGGCACTCATTTCGTTCACCCCTCGGTCACGCGTGTTGGCCGTGGCAATCACATTGAACCCATGCCGGGCGAACAACATCCCATCGGCACCGCCAAGCTCAGGAACGGCCAACACCCGGTCGCTCAACACGGCCAGAAGCGTGTCTTGAATCTCCAGAGGACAGCGGGTGATTTCTTCGAAGCGGACAAGTTTGCCCTCCTGGATACCACGGTACAGAGGGGCAGGAACCAGCGATCGCTCACTGGGGCCCTCAGCCAACAGCAGCGCGTAGTTCCAAGAGTAGCGAATGTTGTCTTCTGTGGTGCCAGCGCTTCCTTGAATGGTCAGGGTGGAATCGCCAGAAATGGCCGCGGCGAGCAATTCGCTCAATAAACTCTTGGCTGTGCCTGGCTCACCAATCAGCATCAAGCCCCGGTTGGTGGCGAGCGCGACCACGCAGCGCTCTAAAAAACTGCGGCGACCGACAAACTTCGGCAAGATGCCAAGTTCGGCATTTCCGAGCACGAACGAAAGCACGGATTGGGGGCTCAGCCGCCAACCTTGCGGACGGGGATTCTGAGCATCGAGCGCCTGCAGTCGATTCAACTCTTCTGCGTACAGCACCTCAGCTGATGGCTTCTGCCAAGAACTGTCAGTGGAAGAGGGCGAGGCTGAAGTTTGCTTGCCTGCGGCCTTTTTGCGGGCCATCAATGTTGCATCCTGCTTGGAGTCTGGTCACTGCCAGGGCGTTTCAATCTGCCCTATGGTCAGGCTGTAGGCTAACGCATGGACTGGGCGGATGGGAAGGGAGCAGGTCGGTTCCAAAGCTTTGCCTGCAGCCATGCCCCCGGCTAGTTGTCGGGCGTGGAAGTCGCCGAGGCGACGTGGGCGGTCTGCAGCAGAAGATAGTTGGAACCTTGGAATTCGGTGATCTGCCCACTGACGGTCCACTGGTAGGGGGCCTCGTCGTCGGCCAAGTACCCAATCACCCGTTGCAGGGACAGGTTCTCCAGTAGCGTCAGGCGGGTTCCGTTTTCGGCAACAAACAGGTGCCGATTGCCAGAACGGACCACAGTGCCGACTAGCCGCTCGATGGTCTGTCCTTCGCGCCAGCGCGGCGTGAACATGGTGGCGACACTGAGCGAACCGCTGGACAGGGTAAGCGTCAGCACCAGAAGGCAAGCCAGGCTTCTGATTCGCCCTGCTGAAAGTAGCCGTTGCCGTGCGAAACGTGTGTCCATAATCCTCACCTCGTGTTGCCAGAACTCCACGCATGTTGCCAGGTGTCAACGATTGCGAACCCACTCGGGAAATTCAAGGTCACCGTAAGTTCTTTTTGAATAATGCGTTGCGCTGTGGGCGGCGTTCAACTTCCAGGCATGGCGCAAGCGTTGCTTTGGGTCCTATCAACAATCGTAGCCCACCCGAGGAGACGCACCGTGACGAAGTTTGCAGCAGCCCAGCCCAATATGTTCAACAAGTTCTGGCTCTCGCTGGCCGTGGGACTAACCACGCTCTGCTGCAGCACATTGCCAAGCCAGGGGGCGGGGGTGACGACGCACGGGGTGTCCTTCAATCAGGCCGCCGTGGCGAGCACGCCTGGCCGCCGGGTGCGGATCCATTTGGTCAGCGGCCGGATCTTGACCGGGGACCTCGATAGCCGCTCATCGGAGAGTCGGCTCTGGCTACGGACAGGCGGAACCACCGCCGCCGTGCTCCGGCCGATTCAATGGGACCGGGTGATTCGGGTGGAGCGGGGGAACGAGACGCTCACGCCGGCCCAATTTCAGGAGAAGATGGAAACGATCTTGAAACTGCCGCTCACGGATGATCAGCAGACCGGCAGCAAGCAGGGCGGATCAGCACCTGACCTGGGCGTCGGCACCCAGGCGGACCGCGTGCAGCACGCACTGCAATCGTCCATTCCCTGGGGGCAATCTCCGGCAACGCCGCAAGTCGGTTCGATCTCCGCAACTGCCTACCTGGCCGGCTGGGATGCCGACGTCGAAGCGGATGGGCTGATCTTGCACGTCTACCCACTCGCAGGCGACGGCGAATGCCTGAAGGTCCACGGCACGCTTCGAGCCCATCTGACAGGCTTCTCGCAGCCAGAAGGTTCTTCGCGAGTGCTGGGAGACTGGAGCCGAATGATTCGTCCCGAGGATTTTGGACCTTACGGAGCTACCGTCAAACTCCCCTTCCGGGCCAACGATCCCCAGTTCCAACTTGCTCTGCAGGGCAAAGGGTTGCTGCATGTTACCTTGAGCGTTCCGGGACATGGGAAATTTGAAGCCAGCGTTTCGCCTGTGCGGCTTCGCCCCGCTGATGCAGTTCGGGATCGTCTCCAACAGCAAACCGGCCGGCGATACTTTGACTTCGAGCGAACTGGGCGTTCGCAGTAAGCACCTTTCCAAGATCCATTCCGGGCATGAATATGCTGGAGCCCCTCCTGCCTGCAATCGTGCTCACACGTGCCACGCTTGATCAAAACCGTGGAAAACGCTCGAACTCGTTGCCGCTCTCTTTCTCATGCCGTATTCTCCATGGATACGTCCGGCACCTGGATTTGAGACCACGAAGCGCGGGGGAGTTCTTCACATGTTTGTACGCTCGTTTCACTTGATGAGCTTGGCACTGGCCTTGGCCGCGTGCTTCACCGTGCAACTCGCCGCGGCGGCTGACCCGGACACTCCAAGACGGCCCAACGTCTTGTTCCTGGCCATCGATGATCTCAACGACTGGACGGGCTTCTTGGGAGGCCACCCAGATAGCCGCACACCGCACCTCGATCAACTCGCCGCACGCGGCACGGTGTTTACCAGGGCGTATTGCTCGGCTCCCTCCTGCAATCCATCGCGGGCGTCTTTGTTGACCGGCCGTCATCCGGCAACCACAGGGGTCTATACCAACAGTCAGGCGTTCCGCAGCGTGCTGCCTGATGTGGTCACCCTGCCACAACACTTCATGCAGCATGGCTACCAGGTGCTGGGGGGCGGCAAAATCTATCACGGCAGTTTCCCGGACAAACAATCTTGGCACTCCTACTTCAACCGTCCCCGAGATCCGCTGCCAAAGCAGCGGCCTGTCAATGGCATCCAGGGTACCGCGCACTTCGATTGGGGACCGGTAGCGGTATCGGACGCAGAAATGAGCGATACGCAGGTGGTCAATTGGGCCATCGAGCAATTGCAGGCAGAGCATTCCAAACCGTTGTTTCTGGCCGTTGGCCTGGTCCGTCCGCATCTCCCCTGGTATGCCCCACAGGAATACTTCGATCAGTTCCCGCTTGAAAAAGTTCAGTTGCCTAAGGTACTCGCCGGCGATTTAGATGATGTGCCGGAGTTTGGCATCCAGCGGATGGCACGACTGACGGATCATCGCAAGGTCACCCAAACGGACAACTGGAAGAAGGCCGTGCAGGGGTATCTGGCCTCCGTGGCGTTTGCGGATCGTCAAGCAGGCAGGTTGCTCGACGCGCTGGCCAAGAGCCCTCTGGCGGACAACACCGTCATTGTGATGTGGGGAGACCATGGTTGGCACTTGGGAGAGAAACAGCACTGGCGCAAGTTTGCACTTTGGGAAGAAGCCACCCGTGTGCCGCTGGTTATCTTGGCCCCTGGCGTGACCAAGGCTGGTGCCCGCTGCGAGCGGACGGTGAGCCTGTTGGATTTGTATCCGACGCTTTGCGAACTGTGCGGACTGCCCGCTCGCGATGACGTCCAAGGCCAGAGCCTTCGTCCGCTGTTGGCCAACGCGGATGCGGCTTGGGACCGACCGGTGGTAACAACGTACACTCACAACAACCACGCTGTCCGCAGCGAGCAATATCGGTACATTCGTTACCAGGAAGGTAGCGAGGAACTCTACGATCACAACACGGATCCCATGGAGTTCAAGAACCTGGCCACTGATCCCGCCTTCGAGCGCGTCAAGCAAGAATTGGCCAAGTGGCTGCCCAAGCAAAACGCCCCAGATGCTCCCAAGAGCCGTTAGACGGGAAAGTCGTCATCGCGTGCGATCCCGCCTGGCTCATAGGAATCACAACCCGAAGTGTCAGCGAGGAAACGCGCGTGGCGAAATCGCCTGTCATGCTTCCTCGCTGACGCTTCGGGTTGTGATTATGAATAGAAGCTCAAATTGGTTCGAGGCCCTAACTCGATGGTTGCGGTCGAAGACAGCCTTAGGATACACCTCCATGCACCGTTCTCATTTTCACCGTTTACGTTTGCTCGTTGGCACTCCCTTGTTTCTCATCGTGAGCGCAATCTTGATGACCCCGGCCAGTTTTTCAGCGACTCCTGCCGCCAAACAGCCAGGCTATGACCGCCCCGGCGCCTTTCCTCACCAAAGCCGATCTGTGACCCTGGCCACTCGCGGCATGGTGGCCACCAGTCATCCCCAGGCGGCAATTGCAGGACTGGACATCTTGAAACGCGGAGGCAATGCCGTGGACGCGGCGATTGCCGTCAACGCCATGCTCAATGTGGTTGAGCCTATGAGTTGCGGCATCGGCGGAGATGTCTTTGTGATCTACTGGGACAACAAAACCCAGAAACTCTACGGGCTCAATGGCAGTGGGCGAAGTCCGTACGACATTTCGCGCGAGAAACTTCGCCAGCGTTCGGTGAACCAATTACCCAATGACGGCGTCCTCTCTTGGTCGGTCCCAGGTTGCGTCGCCGGCTGGGATGATCTGCGGCAACGGTTCGGCACCATGCCGTTCGAGACAACGCTGGCAGATGCCATCGAAACCGCCGAGCATGGATTCCCCGTGAGCCAGGTCATTGCTTCGTACTGGAAAGGGGGAGAGCAGGGACTCCGCAAGTATCCAGATTCAGCGAGTACCTTTCTGGTAGATGGTCGGGCACCGCGCGAAGGCGAAGTCTTTCGCAATCCAAAGCTCGCCGCCACATTCAAACGGATTGCCGAAAAAGGGCGAGACGGTTTCTACCAAGGGCATGTCGCCGAACAGATTATCCAGGCCAGCGAGCAGTTGAACGGATACTTTTCCCTCCGCGACCTGGCCGATCATAAGAGCGATTGGATCGAACCGGTCAGCACCAACTACCGCGGCTACGATGTGTGGGAACTTCCCCCCAATGGGCAAGGCATCGCGGCCCTGCAAATGCTCAACTTGCTGGAACCGTACGATCTCAAACAGTTGGGGCCCACCAGTGCCGAGTACTGGCATCTGTTCGTGGAGGCCAAGAAGCTGGCGTTTGCCGACAGGGCACGGTTTTACGCAGACCCAGATTTTAATCAGCTGCCCACTTCCGAACTGATCAGCAAGCCCTACGCCGCCCGGCAAGGCAAACGGATCGACCCCAATCAGGCAGCGGTGAACGTGCCTGCCGGTGATCCCAAGCTGACGCATGGAGATACCGTGTACTTGACGGTAGTGGACAAAGACCGCAATTGCTGCTCGTTCATCCAGAGCAACTATTATGGGTTTGGTTCGAAGGTAACGCCCGGCGACGTTGGCTTTGTGATGCAGAATCGGGGAGCGTTGTTTGCCATGGACGACAAACATCTCAACCGGCTCGAACCCCACAAACGCCCCTTCCATACCATCATTCCGGCCATGGTAACCAAAGACAATCGGCCGGTGTTCAGCTTTGGCGTGATGGGGGGAGACATGCAGCCGCAAGGTCATGTGCAGGTGCTGGTCAACATCATCGATTTTGATATGAACATCCAGGCGGCCGGAGATGCCGCGCGCGTGCGACACATGGGGAGCGAAACACCGACAGGCATTGCGGCCAACGGCGGCGGTACCGTCACCGTGGAGTCGGGGATCAGCCCCGAGGTTCGCAACGCCCTCAAAGCCATGGGGCACGAAGTCACGCGCGGCTCCGGTGGGTTTGGTGGATACCAAGGGATCTGGATCGACTGGGCCAACGGCACACTCCAAGGAGCCAGCGAACCTCGCAAAGATGGTGCCGCCGTGGGGTATTAACGTTCTCGCCAACCTGGGGCTGAGGCATCTGCGTACAGGCCACGGCAACGTACTGGCGTAAATGGAGAGTCATGCGCGACCCCTGATTCCTCTCTGTCTAAACTGGAATGGCCTAGGCTCAGGTGGCGAGCAATGTAAGCCCCCCTGCGATAACCTATTAGTAGGATATCTCTTCGACCGTGAATGGTTTTCGGAAGAGCGAACGTATCTCGGGGATCGAGTCGAGATATGCTGGCGACAGAATCAGTTGATTCTTGGTATTAAAAACATAGAAGCTTTCTCCGTTTCGCATCAAGCTTAGAGATCTGGCAGGATGCGAATTTACGAGCAATGCAGCGCAGCGATAGAGTCTTTCCATCAGCTCAAGGATGTCGGTCGTCTTATCGTACGTGCCACTGACAATCCAGTTAACGGACAGGCCATATTCGCCGTAGTCCTCTAGCATTACTTCCTTGTGACGTCGAGAAGGCTGCATACAAGATACAGCGAGTAATCCAGGGATGTGTAGTCCACCGCTAGAATCAACGTGAGCAACTTCGCGAAATGTTTGGAGGATTTGGTCGAAGGTAGCGTCGGAGTGCAAGAATATGGAATAATCTGTCGACATCATAGTTACTCGCAATCGCAGGACGGCCCAGATTCGGGCTCGCGTGACGTTCGTCCGATGGCGTTTGTTCGCACCAGGCAGGTATTGGACACATGACGGAGTGATTATGAATAGAGAGGTGGGAGGAGAAGATGATAAGTAGTATGTATTATGGGAAGGGTATCGGAAGGGAGGATATCGGGAGGAGTAAAGAATATATTTTGGGGGAACGGGAGGGGGGGGGGCGATAAGGGGTATGATCGGCAACAGCGGGGTGACCTGGGCAGTCGGAGGTCTGCCGTCACGATCGCCGAGGCTCTGAAGCCGGCCGGCTACCGCACCTACATGGCGGGCAAGTGGCATGTCACCCACGGGAACGAGCCCGACGGTCCCAAGAGAAGCAACTGGCCGCTGCAACGCGGCTTCGACCGCTTCTACGGCACCATCACGGAGCCGGCAGCTTCTTTGATCCCAACACGCTGTCCCGCGACAACACGTTCATCACTCAACGATCCCGAGTACCAACCGGAGAAGTACTACTACACCGATGCCATCAGCGACCACGCGGTGCGTTCATCCGCGAACATGCGAGCAAACGCCGGACAAGCCGTTCTTCCTGTATGTGGCCTACACCGCCGCCCACTGGCCCATGCACGCGCTGGAGCAAGACATCGCCAAGTACCGCGGCAAGTATGATGACGGCTACGCTCCCGCCCATCAGCGCCAGGATCATCTGAAACGCATGGGCAGATGGGATCTATAGACCGGACTGAATGGCGAATTG
Organism: uncultured Planctomycetia bacterium; assembly: GCA_942492195.1. GTDB lineage: Bacteria > Planctomycetota > Planctomycetia > Pirellulales > S012-138 > CALOEH01. The sequence continues at coordinate 71,559 of CALOEH010000061.1, forward strand.
CGCCGTTGGTAGGCGACTGGGAGCAGATGCCGCATCAGGCCTGGGAAGCCCGCTGCATGGAGGTCTACGCCGCCATGATCGATAGCATGGACCAGGGCATCGGCCGGATCGTGGCCGAAGGCTTGAAGCGGAACCGGGCAGTTCGACGATACGCTGATTCTCTTCCTGCAAGACAACGGCGGTTGTGCGGAGAGGGCATGGGGCGGCAAGAATGGCAATCCGAACTGGCTCATGCCCAGCCAGGACAATACTCCGATGGCCAAAGATGAACTTCAGACCAACAGATGGCCTCCCAAAGACTCGTGAGGGCCGGCCTGTGGGGCAGGGCCCGGACGTCATGCCAGGCCCAGCGGACACCTACATTGCCTATGGCCGCAACTGGGCCAATGTCTCGCAATACCCCGTTTCCGCGAATACAAGCATTGGGTTCACGAGGGCGGCATCTCCACGCCGCTGATTGCCCATTGGCCGGTGACATTGCGGCCGATCTGCAAGGGCCAATTTCGGTGACCCGCCCGCATCTGATTGACATCATGGCCACCTGCATGGATCTGGCCGGTGCCCAACACCCGACCGAGTTGGCCGGCCAGCCAACCGTGCCGCTGCAAGGGGTTTCGCTCACACCGGCGCTGACCGGCAAGCCGATCGCTCGCCCTCAACCTTTGTTCTGGGAACACGAAGGGAATAGGGCCGTGCGGCAAGGTGGCTGGAAGTTGGTGGCCAAGGGTGCGCGTGGGCCGTGGGAACTTTATGAGATGAAGTCCGATCGGGCCGAGATGCACAACCTGGCCGACAAGCACCCCGAGCGGGTCAAAGCCATGGCCAGCCTGTGGAACGATTGGGCCGTCGAGGCACAAGCGCAGCCATGGCCCTGGGGTGGCCGAGGGAAGTAGTCGCACTGGCACCCAGCCACGGCGGGATCACTATTTCTCAGAATTGCGAAACTTTATCGGCATTCGGAGCGTCTCACTCGCGGTACCGCGCCGCTCAGCCTGCGCTGACGTACGTTTCAGCGGTGGATGCCAGCGGTGCGCGCATCCTTCCCGTCCACGGCTATCTTCACGTTGCCGGACCGTTCCCTAAAAAACCCAGCGCTTCAGACGATTTCACGTTAGAAAGAGGACTTCTCAATGAACCGGTTCTTGTGGCTCGCGGCGATGGGGAGTTTGGCATTGGCCATTTCTATGCAATCCGGACAGGCTGAAGACATTGGATTCATCGAGAACTTCTCGCTGGCCCCTGACCGCACCGTGCCGCTCAAGCAACTCATCCCTGGCACCGAAGATTACTACTACTACCACGCTCTGCATTACCAAAACACCGAGCAGTGGCCCAAGGTCGAAGTGACCCTCAAGGCGTGGATTGACCGCTATCGGGTCACCCCGCGCGTGATCGAGATCCAGAACCGGCAGGCTTTGCTCACCTATGGCACCAACCCCGACCGCTCGCTGACGGAGATTCGCAACCGGCTGCAGCTTCAATTCAACCACCAGCGAGAGCAACTCGACAAGACGTCCAATCTTCCTAGCAAGTTGGACCCCTTGCGGATTTCTCCCCAGCGGCTTACGCAGGAAGCCCTGGCCAGGCATCCCCGCACCGTGGAAGGATTCGAGGACGCCGCACTCGATTGGCTGATCGCTACGGACCTGGATGCCGAACGTCGGCGTCATCTCCTTTCGCGACTCACCCGACCAGACTACGTCAAGCTGGCTCGGGTGGTGGTGGACGATCTCAACACGCCCAACAGCGGCGGGTTTGGTCAGTTCCCGATTCATGCCCAACTGCTACTGTCTCAACTGGACGAATGCTTGAGACTCAAACCAGACTTGCTCAACCAGAGGAACTTCGTCAACGTCTATTTGACGAAACTACAACCTTCGGACGATACCAACTGGCGTCAAGACCCGCCGGCACTCGAGGCGTATCTTGACCGTCTTTGGGCGTTCGTCGTCAAGCTGCAACCGGCCCACAACTCGCTCAAGGCCCATGTGCTGTACCATCGGCTCGTGCTGGATCGATCACAGGGCGTTTACGATGTGGAGCGGTTTCTCACGTACCTCAAGCTGCCTCGCAATGTCAGCTACATGGAGCCTGAGTACGCGCGGCGCGATGAGAACCGGCGTTGGCCTGCCAATCTGCAGTCGGACTTTAGCGAGTTCACGCTCCTTTCGGCGGTGGGAGATGACGAACCTTTGGTGCGGAGCTATCTGCAACACTTCTTCGTGGAGGCCGAGGACTACTCGGTCTACATGCCCTACATCGCGGATACCTACCTCAAGTCCATTTTCGCCGAAACCAAGATTGTCTTGGGTTTGGGAGATGCCGAGAGATGGTACTCGCTGCTGACGCCAACAGCTTACCAGGCGCTGAAAGAACGCATTGATCTGGATTTCGCCTTCACCAACAAGACCGAGTACGGCCCTGACGAGGCCGTAGGGTTGGATCTTCATATCAAGAACGTCGATACGCTGATCGTCAAAGTGTTCGAGATCAACACGCAAAACTTCTATCGGGAGAACGCTCGAGAGATCGGCACGGATATCAACCTGGATGGACTGGTTGCCAACTCCGAGACCACGCACACCTACAACGAACCCCCACTGCGCCGGGTCCGCCGGCATTTTGACTTCCCAGGCCTGGACCATCGGGGCGTGTACGTCATTGACTTTATCGGTAATGGGATGAGCAGTCGGGCCTTGATTCGCAAGGGCAAGCTCCGTTACCTGGTCCGCATCGGAGCGGCCGGTCAAGTGTTCACCATTCTCAACGAATCCAACCAACCGGTTCCTGACGCCACGCTTTGGATGGCTGGCACGCTCTACACGCCCAAGGAGAACGGTGAGATCGTGACGCCGTTCACCATTGCTCCAGGCAAGAAGCCGATTGTGCTCTCGGCTGGAGGGTTCTCTTCGTTGGAGCATGTCCAACAGGCCAGCGAACACTACACGCTAGTGGCAGGAATCTATGTGGACCGCGAGTCGCTGCTGAGCCGCAAGTCTGCCGAGGTCGTCATCCGTCCCAGCCTGCGAGTCAAGAACACGCCTGTATCGCTCAAACTACTCGAAGAGGTGCAACTACTGATCACTTCCCAAGACCTGGACGGTGTCACGACCAGCAAGGAAGTCTCTGATTTCAAACTGTTCGAGGACCGCGAGTCCAAGTTCGAGTTTCAGGTTCCCCAACGACTGGCCTCGATCCAGTTCACGCTGAAAGCGAAAGTTCAGAACCTGAGTGCCAATCTGAAGCAAGATCTCCAGGTTTCGCAACAGTTTTCGCTCAATGAGATTGACCGAACCGAGAAGACGCAGGACCTGCATCTGCTGCGCATCGACGGCAACTACGTGATTGACGTCTTGGGCAAGAGTGGCGAGTACGAGGCCGGTCGGCCAGTCCGGATTCAACTGAAACTCCGCGACTATACGGATCTGGTTCACGTCACGTTGCAGTCCAACGAGCTTGGGCGAGTCACGCTCGGGCCGCTCGAGGGGGTCGTCAGCATTACGGCAACCGGACCTCAAGAGACTTCGCACACGTGGCCGCTGCAGACGGATTCGCACACCTATCCCCAAGCGGTGCAAGGAGCAACCGACCAACCGCTCCACATTCCCTACATGGGGCTCGAACGCAAACCGGAGCGTGCGCACCTTTCGCTATTAGAAATCCGTGGCGAGCGGTTCATTGCGGACCGATTCGATGCGCTCAAGATCGACGATGGCATGCTGCACATTGCCGGCTTGCCACCGGGTGATTACTCACTGCTGCTCAAGGATTCAGGACGGCATTTGAAGCTTCGGCTGACCGAGGGCCAACGGCAAGACGGCTACGTGCTGGGCGAGTATCGAACGCTACAAGTGGTGAACGAAAAACCGCTGCAGCTTGCGCCGCTTGAGGTGACCGATGAAATGGTCCGGATCACTTTGCACAACGCAGGCCCTCTGGCTCGCGTGCATCTCTTTGCCACGCGATTCAAGCCAGCGTATTCGGCCTATCAAGAACTGGCCGCCCTGGGAACGCCAGAACCCGTGGGGATGCGAACCTCCCGGTTCGATTCGCTCTATGTCGCCGGCCGAAACATCGGGGACGAATACCGTTACATTATCGACCGAAAGTTCAAACCCCGGTTCCCCGGCAACATGCTGGACCGCCCCAGCCTGCTGCTCAACCCTTGGGCCGTCCGCAGCACAGAGACCGGTGAGCAGTTGGCGAAAGACGGAGGCATGTTCGGCAAGGGAGAGGCAAAGGGGGAAGGTTCATTACCCTACGCTAATTCGTTGCTCCAGATGATGGAGAGCAACACGGATTTCTCCTCACTGGACTTTCTCGCAGTGACTTCGACCGTGGCCCTGAACCTGCTGCCGAACGAAGCAGGTGTGATCGAGCTCAAGCGTGCGGATCTAGGCCCACAGCAAGATCTGATGATTGTGGCCGTTGATCCGCTCAACACGGCGAGCCGTAGCATTTCGCTTCCGGAACCCAAGGCCACGTATCTTGATCTGCGGTTGCCCCAAAGCTTGGATGTGAAGCAGCACTTCACCCAGCAAAAGCGGATCAGCATTCTGCTGGCTCAACAGACCCTGGTGCTGCCAGACATCACCAGCACCAAGGTGGAGACCTACGATTCGCTCGCGCGTGTCTTTGGGCTTTATGCAACCTTGACCAAAGATCCCGAACTGACGGAATTCAGCTTCATGCTCAATTGGCCCAACCTCACGGCCGAGGCTAAGCGGACGCTGTACTCCAAGTACGCCTGTCACGAACTCAGTTTCTTCTTGTCGCGCAAAGATCCGGAGTTTTTCAAAACCGTGATCGTTCCGTACTTGGCCAACAAGAAGGACAAAACCTTTATGGATGATTGGCTGTTGGGGAGTGATCTAACTGCTTATCGTGAGCCGTGGAACTTTGCCCAACTGAACACGCTGGAACGCATTCTTCTGGCGCGGCATGTGAAAGAAGAAGAGGCGCGTGTTGCGAGATTCGTCACGGATCAGTTCGATCTGTTGCCGCCCGACATTGAGCGGTTCAATCATTTGTTTCGAACCGCGATCAAAGGGAGCTCTTTAGATACGGGGATGTGCTCGGCATTGAAGCCAACCTGGCGCAGGGAATGAGCCTGCCAAAGGAGGAGAGTGCCCCGATGCGACCGACTGGCCCCGCGACAGCTCGCGCGCCTGGGTTTGCGAGCAAGAACCCGATGTCGCGACTGGACGAGCGAGCAGAAAAGCCCAGCGATCGACTCAAGAGTAACATTGAATCTAGAGAGGAATCCGACAAGGAAGTTGCCGACGAACAATTGTACCGTCAACTGGACATGGAGGATCGCAAACGCGTTCGCCAGTACTACCAAAAGCTCGACAAGACCAAAGAATGGGCTGAAAACAACTACTATCATGTGGTCATCGAACGACAGAACGCCAATTTGATTCCCGTCAATGCGTTCTGGCAAGACTTCGCCAACAGTGACGCGAACGAACCCTTCTATTCGGTGCATCTTGCGGAAGCGGCTCGCGATTTTTCGGAATTGCTACTCGCCCTGGCCGTGCTGGATCTGCCGTTCGAAGCAGGCAAGCACGAGACCACATTCGACGGCCCCCGGATGACGCTCAAGGCCGGCAGCCCGATGGTTGTCTACCACGAAGAGATTCAGCCAGCCGCGAGCGTGGCCGACGATACTTCGATCTTGGTCAGCCAGAACTTCTTCAGACACGGCGACCGATACCGCTACGTGAACAACGAAAAGCTAGACAAGTTTGTCACCGATGAGTTCTTAGTGGACACGGTCTACGGGGGGCAGGTGGTCGTTACCAATCCCACCTCTTCCCCCAAGAAGCTAGATGTACTGCTGCAGATTCCCCAGGGGGCCATGCCGGTCCTTAACGGGCAGTACACGCGCAGTGTGCATGTCAATTTGTCTCCCTACAACACTCAGACCATGGAGTTCTATTTCTACTTCCCGGCCTCGGGCAAATTCACGCATTATCCCGTCCAGGTGGCAGAGCAAGAGAAGGTGCTGGCCTTCGCGGATGCGTTCGTGTTTAACGTGGTCGACAAGTTGACGAACATCGACAAAGAGTCTTGGGACTATATTTCGCAACATGGCACCGACGAGGAGGTGATCACCTTCCTCAAACAGCACAACGTGCTGCGGATTGACCTGAGCCGGATCGCGTTTCGGATGCGGGACAAAGAATACTTCAGCCGAGTTCTCGCCTTGCTGGAACAGCGCCACGCTTTTGACGCCACGCTGTGGTCCTATGGGCTGCTTCACAATCAGGTGCCGGCGATTCGAGAGTACCTCAAGCACCACGACGGTTTTGTGCAGCAGTGTGGAGACCTGCTGGACAGTCCACTACTGACCATTGACCCGGTTGCCCGTCGGACGTATCAGCACCTGGATTACAAACCGCTGGTCAACGCCCGAGTGGGGCAACTTGGCCGCACGCGGCAGATTCTCAATGACCGGTTGTTGGCCCAATATCAACGGTTGCTGAAACTTCTCAGTTATCGCCAGACGCTCAATGACGATCAACGGATGGCCGTCACTTACTACTTGCTGCTCCAGGATCGGGTTGAGGAAGGACTGGCCCTGTTTGACACCGTGGACCCCAAGCGGCTCGAGACCCGCTTGCAGTACGACTACTTCACGGCCTACTTGGACTTCTACAAAGAACAACCGCAACATGCCCTGGAGATCGCTTCGCAGTATGCCAACCATCCCGTGGATCGCTGGCGCAATGCGTTCGCGAGCGTGATCCAACAAGCCAACGAAATCGGCGATCCTCAAGCAAAGGTGATCGACGCCGAAGACCGCAATCAGGTACAGACAGGGCTTGCCGCCGGGTCACCCAGTTTTGACTTCACCGTCGAATCGAAGAAAGTGAAACTCAACTTCCAGAACCTGAAGCAAGCGCGGGTGAACTATTACTTGATGGATATCGAACTGCTGTTCAGCCGGAACCCCTTCGTCCAGCAGCATTCGCAACAGTTTGCCTACATTTTGCCGAACCAGTCAGAGACGATCACGCTCCCCGCCAAGGGGCAATCGCACGAGTTCCCCATCCCCAACAAACTGGCCAACAGCAACGTGCTAGTCGAAGTGACCGGCGAAGGACTCGCAAAGTCTCAGGCATATTATTCCAATGCACTCACCGTGCAGGTGATTGATAACTATGGGCAAGTCCGCGTCACCCACGGCAAGCAAGCCCAACCGCTCTCTAAGGTCTACGTGAAAGCGTACGCCCGGATGAAGGACGGAAGCGTCCGGTTTTACAAAGATGGCTACACCGACCTGCGAGGGCGATTCGACTTCACATCGCTCAATACGAACGAACTGGAGATGGTCGAACGATTCTCGCTACTCATCTTGAGCGATGAGCACGGTGCCGTGGTTCGCGAGGCTACCCCGCCTAAACGCTGAGCGGCTCAGTTATCAGTAAAGCATCGATCGGAAAATTAGCGCGCGGTGCGTGGGGAATTGACTCTCAATTTGGAAATTCGACGCAGTGCTCGATTGATCGTTAGAGATCGGCATCTTGCATCCGGGTCAAGGTTCGGCGGACCGTTTGCAGCCACCGATTGATGGTCCGCTCGGCAATGCCGACCTCGACGCTGATCTCGCGGACCGTGTAACCCTGCAGACGCATCACCAGCACCTGCTGTTGCCGAGTATCCAGGTTGGTCATGATCTGTTCGAGGGTTTCGGTAAGCGTGGCGACTTCTTCCGCCGTCGGTTCCTCGGAGGCTGGTTGCCAAACGACTGCCGAAGAGTCATCTGGCGAACGGTTATCCATGGGCCGCTCACGCTTGGTGTTACGTTTGGCGGAGCGGAACCTTTCGTTCCAACGCCCACACTTGCGAAGCGTCAACGTGACCAACAACGCCCACAGGCTTCGTTCGTTGGCCAACTCAAACTGCCCATCGGCATGCCGGAGGAAGAAGCTGCGAAACACCGATTGAATCACATCTTCTGGATCAACCTTGCTATGGAGTTGCTGGTCAAGTTGGAACCGGGCTCGATAGATGAGTCGTTGAGCAAAGCGTTGTACCACTTCGGTCGCAGCGTCATTATCGCCGCGCCGAAGTCGCGATATCAACTCGTCGAAACTCGCACCTTCTGGCATCATCATCCCTGTCCCACAGATAAAAGAAGTCTCACCCCTCTACGCTATCCGAAACCCTGCCGTTTCGCTAGCGGAAGTTGCTCATCTTCGGGGCCAAGGAGGGCGCTTCTGCCGTCACGTTTCGCATCCGGCTCAGAACGCTATAATCGCGTTGGCACCTTCGGGCCTGGGATTCTGCCTGTTCTCTTGACCAATCGCTTTTCCTGTGACGAACCAGCACCCACCACAAGAATTCTCCGGCCAGATGGTTCGGCCACCGCGATTCTATAAACAGTGGATGATCGCCGGCAACCGGGCTCACTTTTTTGACCGGCTCGTGCGGGACTACGGTGACTTCATCGAATACCGAGGGCTGTTCAACTTCTACCTGATCAATCATCCGGCACTGGTCAAGCAAGTTCTGCAAGAAACGCATCGGTCGTATGACAAACGGAGCATCATCTATCAACGGTTTGGCAATGCCTTCGGCGACGGGCTGGTAGTCTCTGAGGGAGACAAATGGAGACGGCAACGGGGACGCATGCAGCAGTTGTTTGGCCCGGTGACCGTCCAGCGGTACTTCTCATTGATGATGGATGCAGCCAACGGAATGGCTGAGCGGTGGTCGCCGCTGTGTGAGAAGCAGACGGTGTTCGACATCGCAGGCGACATGAATCGGATCACGCTTGAGATCGCCGGACGGGCTCTGTTCCACACAGGTTTTGATCAGGCGAGCTCCCGCATCCGTGACTGGACGCACACCATCAACTACTACTGCGCGAAGCCCCCGTTGCCGGTCTTGAGGAGTTTCTGGTTCCCCTCCCGGTTAAACTTTCGGTTGAAGCGAACGCTGCGAGCGTTCAATCACTTCATGCAGGAATTAATCGACGAACGTCGCACGAGCAGCGGCGACAAGGATCTGTTGGCCATCCTGCTGCAAGCCCGCGATGAGGATTCGGGCGAGCCGATGACCGATAGCGAGATCAAGGAAGAAGTGCTGGGGATGATCATCGGAGGGCATGAAACTTCTTCCGCCGCCTTGACCTGGCTATGGTACGAACTACACCAGCACCCAGAGGTTCTGGCCAGACTGCATGAGGAAATCGACGAGGTTGTGGGAAACGAGTCATTGGAGGTGGACGACATTCCGAAGTTGAAATACGCACGGATGGTGATCGAAGAAACGTTGCGACTTCATCCTCCGTTCTGGTTCGAGAACCGCAACGTCATGCACGAGACGGAACTGGGGGGCGTACGCCTTGCCGAGGGTTCGCTGGTGGCTTTCAGCCGATACTCGCTGCATCGTCATCCGAACTTTTGGAACGACCCGGAGCGTTTCGATCCCAATCGATTTGAGCCGGGGCAGGAAGAAAATCGCCGTTCGACGTATGCGAGCGTGCCATTCGGAGGGGGGCCGCGGGTTTGTATCGGCATCCACTTCGCAATGATGGAACTGGTTGTGGTTCTTGCCGTTCTGGCGCACCGCTTCCGAGTAGTCGTGGACGAAAGCGACCGCCACCAGATGTCCGCGAACCTGACCATGGTCCCAAAGTACGGCGTGCGCGTACGCCTTGAGAGGCGTTAGCAACGCACGAAGAATGACTTGGGGGTCAGAGCGTTCTCCTCAAGATCCCTCTTGGCCGTACTGTTGCAGCTTGCGGTAGAGGGTTTTGCGATCCAAGCCCAACACTCGGGCCGTCAGCGTCTTGTTGTTTCCAGTAGCTTCGAGCACGTGCAAGATGTAACGCCGTTCGACATCTTCCAGCGGCGGTAGTTCTTGTGGATCGTCACCGGCCACGAACCACTGTGCCCGGCGGTAATCGCGAATTTTCTCCGGCAGATCTTCTACCACCAGACGCTCAAATCGGGTCAAGGCCACGGCGCGTTCAATCACATTCCGCAATTCGCGCACATTCCCTGGCCAGTTATAGGCCAGCAGTTTGTCCGCGACAGGTTCTGAGAAACCGGTCACCTCTTTGTGACTGCGGGCGGCAAACCGTTCTGAGAAACTCTGCGCGAGCAGCAGGATATCGGCACCCCGCGCTCGTAGCGGGGGGAGTTCCACCTGAATCACGTTGATCCGGAAGAACAGGTCTTCGCGAAAACGCCCTTCGTCCACCGCGGCTTCCAGGTCACGATTGGTGGCCGAGAGTAAGCGGACATCCACAGGGATCTCTTCGTCGCCGCCCACGGGTCGAACCGTTTGCTGTTCCAAAACCCGAAGCAACTTAGCCTGAGTCGCCAGAGGGAAGTCTCCGATCTCATCCAGAAACAAGGTTCCTCCGCAAGCCTGTTGGAATAGCCCCTTGCGCTGCGAGCGGGCATCGGTAAACGCTCCGGACGTGTGGCCGAACAGTTCGCTCTCCAGCAATGTCTCCGGCAGGGCAGCGCAATTGATCGCTACAAAGGGGCCATCCTTGCGAGTCCCCCGCTCGTGCAGCGCTTTGGCAACCAGTTCTTTTCCGGTTCCGCTCTCTCCGGTGATCAGCACGGAGGTTTCCGTCGGCGCAATCCGCTGGAGCTGGTCGTAGAGGGCTTGCATCGGAGGGCTGGCTCCCAGCAGATCATCGAATCGCTGAGTTTGGCGAACCGCTTCGCTGAGGCGGCGAACCTGTTCTTGCAATGCGCGGTGCCGGGCAGCCCTTTCCAGCGTGAGGGCCAGCATGTCCATTTCGACCGGCTTGGTCACGTAGTCGTAGGCACCCGCCCGAATCGCGGCAATTGCGGTCTCCATACTTCCAAACGCCGTCATGACGACTACGGGGATGCCAGGCCAGTTCTGCACCACCATCTGACAAAGTTCGACACCGTTGAGACCTGGCATGTTGAGGTCTGTCAACAGCACGTCGCAGGGGTTTCGTTTGAGCGATTCGAATGCCTCGTTGGGGGAGGTGAACGTGGCAACCTCGAAATCGCGCAGCGTCAGATCCGCCTCGAGCATCTGGCACATGCTCGCCTGATCATCCACCACCACAATCTGAGCCATTAGGCGATTCCCTTCTGGGGCAAATAGACGCGGAACGTTGTCCCTTGGCTCAGCCGGCTCTCGACATCGATCCAGCCGCCATGTTCTTGTACCATCCCGTACGAGATGGACAGACCTAAGCCTGTCCCTTCTCCCACTTCTTTGGTGGTGAAGAATGGTTCGAAGATGTGGGGTAAGTCCGCGGGTCGAATCCCGCCACCTGGGTCTTGGACTTCGATTCGAAAGTACGGACCGGCCAGGGCTTCGCTGCCAACGGGTGGTTCGGCCATGTTGACCGCTTCCAAGCGTATCTGAATATCGCCTCCGTTCGGCATGGCGTCTACCGCATTGACAAGCAGGTTGGTCAGCACCTGCTGGATCTGACCGGAGTCGACATCTGCCACGGCGTCGTCCGCAACCTGCTCAGCGACGAACCGAACGTTGCGTTTCGCCGCGAGCGGCTCCAGCAGATCAATGGTCGAACGCAGCAGTTGCCCTAGATTGCAAACCGCCCTTCGCGGGGCACTGCGGCGAGCGAAATCCAGCAATTGCCGAATGATGCCGCTGATCCGCTGTGACTCGGCCTTGATCGCACGGGCGCTGTCATTGATCTTCTCGGCAGGCAGACGCCCCGATGCAATCAAACCGGCCTGGCCTGAGATCACATTCAACGGTGTGCCAAGTTCGTGGGCAATCCCCGAGGCCAGCCTTCCCACGGTGCGCAAGCGGTCGGCATGGCGCAGTTGCTCTTGCGACGCGGTGAGCTGGTGGCACATGGAATTTAAAGCCCCGGCGAGTTCGGAAAGTTCGTCGTGGCCGCGCACCTTCACGTCATCGGTCAGGTCACCAGTCCCAACACGCCTGGCTTTTTGCGTCAGCTTCCGCAGTGGACGCCCTAGAACCACAATGCCGAACCAGGCCATGATGCACGCGCTCAGCAGCAGCAAGCCTCCCATCATGCCCATGGTGTTCAAGATAATCTCACGCTTGTAGGCTTCGAGCGGACGCAACGAGCCGACAAGTTCCAAACCTCCCAGTCGGTTGGGGTCTGCGTGGATGGGATAGTACGTGCAAAGCAGGTTCTCCCCATCGACGCTTTGAATGGAATACGAGGTTTCGCGGAGAAGATGCTCACGGGGGACAGAACGCAGATTGACACGCGGTTCAAAGGCGTTTCCTTGGGGAGCATCAAACCAGACCCAACGAACCTGCGTCTGCTGCTCCCGGCTTCCGACGGTGTTGATAAACTCAACCACTTTCCCGCGAACGGTCGCTTGCGAGATGATGAATACCATCTTCTCCATCACAACGCCCAGATGGTGGGCATCTTCTTTCATCTCATTCTCAAATCGTGCGACCTCGCGATTCACGAGAATGTAGCCGTTGATGCCCAACAGCCCGATGGTGACAAGGACGAATACGCCTACCAGTTTGACGGCAAGTCTCATGGTTCTGAAAAATTCCTCAAGGGGCGTCCATTAACGCGATGGCAGCCAAATTGCCCTACAAGCGGGGGGCGTCGCGCTGTTGCACTCTCTATCTTACCGCGCATTGGACTCGCTCGGCGGACCGTTCTGCGATCGTGAAACGTGTCTCCTCGCACTTGCCACAACGTCCAAAAACGCGTATTTACCCAATCGCACGCCAGAACCCATCGGCAGCTAGCAACCCACCCTGTGGAGCTCGAATGTGTGGAGTTCGAATCATGCCAGCAAGTGACCTCAATGCCAAGTTCCAGCAGCAGGGATATTTGCATCTCCCTGGCTTGCTCACAGCAGACGAAGCCCAACACTATCGCGCTGCGCTGGAAGCGGAAGCCAGTGCAACCGCCTCCGCTAGCAGCACGGCTGGCAATCATGCCGGAGGCTGGACCTTGCCAGATGGCGTGTCGCGCCGGCGAGCATTCTGGCCGTTGGCGGTTCACCCCCGGGTTGTCGAAGCGGCACGCAGCGTCTTGGGACCAGACGCCAAGTATCTCAAGCATACCGATCTGCACGTTGGCTTCTCGGGTGGCGGATGGCATCGAGACAATGTCCATCGCACGTTTGGCCAAGGGAGCGACTGGCAGCAGCAGCCAGGCAAGTACCAGATTCTGCGCGTAGGAATCTATTTTCAGTCCTACCAGGAGAGCCGGTTTGCGCTGGGAGTAGTGCCTGGCAGTCATCGCACGGAGTCCAAGCTCACTTAGGCGGAACTGGGCTCCCGGCCGCTGCGGCTGGCTGAACAAGCGTCTTTCGGTTGAAACTACTATCGGCGCCGGTCCAATGGATTGCGACCGAACCAGGTGACGCCGTCGTGTTTGATCCGCGCGTGTTGCACACAGGCAGCATGATTCGAGGTCCTAAGTTTGCCGCATTCCTGGCCTATGGCATCGAGAACGAACACGCCCGCACGCATTTCAATTACTACCACCATCAACGAAAAGATCTCGGTTACGAGACCTTGGAATCCGAACTCGCTGGCGTCTTGGAACTCTACGACCTCTTGCCAGACATCACCGGCACTTTCCACCACCACGCCGCCGACATCCTAGACCTATGCCTAGCGAACCTCGCAGAACCCATCGGCACCACTCCTTCCCGCCCCTCTGGAGCGATCGCCAAGACTTCATTACCGCCGGGGATCTCTACCCCGGCGAAACCCTGCGAATCCTCGCCGGCACAACACACGTCACCAACATCACTCCAAGGGCTTCGCCTGAAGCGGTGTATAATCTCGAAGTGAACCTGGATCACGTCTACCACGTGACGCGTGATGGGATGCTGGTGCATAACGGGAAAGTTTGATGCGGGTCAACCAAACCCAGAAATCACAATCGAGTAAACGCAAGTCGCCATCTCAACGTTCCAGGTGGCCACGCTCAATTCACAAAGCGTGTTAAGAGAACAGCCGCGCAGGGAAAAACGCACGACATATCTATATTTAGCCACCCACAATACGGAGATATAGCTGTATTTTCTGACAGTGCAATCAAGCATCAGATTAGAATAAGCCCCACGGGAAAACAGGTAGAGGACATTAGAGCCGCAAACAGAGCGATGGGGAAATCGGGAGATTATCGTTGGACAGATGAATTTGGGGGAACTCATACTTGGCACCATGATACACGGCGTGGAGTCATGCAACTCGTACCCAGTAAAATCCACGACGTTTCGGAAGGAGGAGTGCCACATGTTGGAGGCAACAGATTCTGGTGCTATATTTTAGTGACGTTCACACAAGTATTTTGCATTCCTGCATGCCGCCGAATCCGCATTCTTCCGGTCCACTCGCGTAAGGCGACGAAAACTGCCCTCGCAAGAATCAATAAGGATGAAACATGACACAGCCGAAGAAGAGGGTCAAAACTACCGATCTAGGCACTCTCCGACTAAATGCAGAACCTAGTCCGAATTACTACGAGTACGTCTCTACGATTCGCTCGGACAAAGGCCCGGTGAAACTGGTGCTGTATTCTGACGTTGAAAACGGGAGCCTGGACGAAGCAATTCGGTGTGCGAGTATCCTTTGTCAGACCTTAGAGAAAGTTGTTTCTCAATCAATTGATTGCTTCATTGTTGAAAAAGTCGTTCCAGCGATCAATGAGCATTTGCGACCTCACGATCCTCTGTCACAGTCTGATTTTCTGGACGAACTGAAGCTTTCGATTATTCACGTGCACTCAAACGGTGATGCATCGTTCTGGTTTGATCCAAATGATTTAATGCTGGAGCATTCGCTCGTATTGTATGGCGACTACGAAGGCCTCATGTCCGACTTCGCTATGCCAGGCTAAAAGTCGCCGTAGGATTCTATCCATCGGCCTCTGCCCGTGCGCGAGCTACTCTCAAAACTCTAGAACTCGTGGTACGAACATCTGGGACATCCCACTCCTGCTCCAGCGGCCAACCATAAGGCATGGAGGTAACTATAAGGGCAGGCTCCTGCCTGCCCTCCCCTTGGGCTGCACTTCATTGGTCGGGCTCATCTTCCCCTCGCGGCATATGAGCATGAAGAAGCGCAGAGCCTGGCCATGGTGGTTTGCGGCTTGCGTTCTCGGCGCGCTCTTCTTCGGCTATCAAGGCAATTCCAAATTCGGCCCGGCGACGGCGGATCGCGAGGTCGTGATCACCACGCGGATCGAAACGCTGGTGGTGGGTGATCTGGTTTGGGCGGAAAATCCTACCGGCGAAGTTGACTACACTCTTGGCCTTGAAGTTGAGCCTGAAGCCTGGCGGCGTTTGAAACTGGTGGCCCCCAAGCGTGCAGGCGGTTGGGCGTACGTCGAACTCCTGCGTCCCATGTGGTGGCTGGAAGAACGCAACGCCCAAGTGGGCGGCCGCATCGACATCAACGTGCCTGAGTGCGGCATTGATGGTTATGCCAAGCTTCTTTACATCGGTGCCTGCACACCCATCGAGCTCGACCCCACTTGTCACCGTCGCGTCATCACCGGCACGTTCCACCACCACGCCGCCGACATCCTAGACCTCCGCCTAGCGAACCTTTCTGAACCCATCGGCACCACGCCTGCCCACCCCTTTTGGAGCGAGGTCCGCCAAGACTTCATTACCGCCGGCAACTCCACGCCGGAGAAACCCTCCGGATATTCGGCAGCACAACGCGCGTCACCAGCATCACCCCTCGCGCTTCGCCAGAAGCGGTGTACAACCTCGAAGTGCACCTGGACCACGTCTACCACGTGACAGGTGACGGGGTGCCGGTGCATAATGGGAAAGCTGGAGGGAACGGTTTAGAGGCGTGCGGAGGCAGAAGTTCCCCAAATTCGGAAAGTTTTCCAAAGCGCCGGATTCCAAGAGATGTCAATGGTGCCCCCATTCCCGACGTGGATGCGCCGCATACTCAGCTTGGCTTCGATCCTCGTAAGGGCAAGTACGCTGTGGCAAGAGAGTTTGATGAAAACGGGAAAATAGTCCGTGACATTTGAATTTTCTGACCACACTGATCCGCGTAATCATCCCAACCCACATCGGGTGCAGTCTCTTCTTGGCCGCTTTCATACGGCGATTTTGTGCTTGGTTTGCGTGTTGAGGCCGTAAGGTCGTAATTGCTTGGGTTGGCGTGCATCCAAATAGGCGGCAAAAGTGGGCTTCCAGGTGCCGCTTAGCAAGGGCACGCGGAGGCTCAAGATCGCGGCGGCACCGGCGTGACTCCAACGCATGCCGGAGAGTTTTAGTCGCTGCGTGAAGATCGTTTTGCAGGCTGCTTCGGTGACGCCGCTGCCTAGCGGAATGTGCCGGCGTGCGTACTCATGATATCGCATGAACTGCGTCCGCTTCTGAAGATAACGATACGCCTTCCAAAAATTCTTCTCCGCTGTAGGCTTCAACTTTCGGCGATTGAAGTGACTGGCCGCCGAATGCAACACGCGGCTGGGGCCGCCGGGCCGCTTGAGGTTCTTCAGCATACGAATCGCCCAACCGTACGCCGCTTGCGTATCCTTGCCAAACAAGAGCCTGGACATCGTCCAGACGCGCTCGGCCACGTGGTAGTAGTCCACCACCCGTTGCCAACTCAACGGCTTGCCGGTCCGCGGATGCAGCATGCGACGCAAGGTCTCTTCGTAGTAGCTGCTTTCGTTGCCGCCTGAATCAGCCACGTAGGCCAACTGAGGAAGCGGACCTTGCCAGCGCTCCAGGAGTTCTGTCAACAGCGAGGTCAGCATCCCGCTCATGGTGGCCTGACCCAACTCCGGCGGGTGAGCCAAATAGACCGTGAGCAGCCGCTTGCCGGACCGATCGTAGACGCTCACCGTGGCCGCCGTGGCAACTTCATAGAAGCTGTGACGATACTCTCGCAGCGTGATTCCGTCTCGCCCAACGGCCAACACCGGCTTCCGTCCTCCGCGACTTTTCTGGGCGATTTGCAAAGCTTCCAACAACGCCTGAACTTGATGGACCTGGCGAAACTCGCTCATGCCGTGACTCAGTTCTTTGATCAGCAACCGCAATCGCTTGACTCCCATCGCCACACCATGCTCGGCGCGAAGCGTTTGTAGCACACGCTCTTGACTGGCACCGGCTGCGGCCATCTGGCGACCGAGCCAATCGGTCAAGCCTGGCGTCACTCGCTCGGTCAAACCCAACAGCATCTCGAGCGGGAAGATCGATCCTTCGCTGCGTTCCCAACTTCGATACCCTCTTCGCCAGAGCACGATGGTTCCAAACAACGTGGCGACATGCGCGTTGCGTGTCTTCTTCGTTCGTTGGCGATACCCGCTGCACTCGAACCACAGGTCTTGGGGAAGTGCTTCAGGCGGGTCCGGTTCCAACGCGTTCAAAGTGGCTTGCAGTACGAGACGCCCAAGTTCGCGAACCAACACGACCAGCGCCTGTTCGAACCGCAGCACTCCGCCTGGACTCAGCGACGCGCCGAGGAACCCAGCCAGTAGAGTGATGAACTGTGATCGCACGCTTTGCCACGCTTGATCGACGATTTGCGCCGCGACCACTTCTCGCTGACGTGCCGTTGCGGTCGACAGTCCCCAAGCCGTAAGATGATCCATTGAGGCGTCCTTGCCAGGTGAGTTTGAAGCTGTAATAACTCCAGTCTCCCAAAGGACGCCTCATCTATCAACAGCTCTCTCTGGCTACTCCCAACCAAAACCACTACATCAACCCGCGAATCACAGGGAATCTTGGCCTCAGGGAGATCGCACCCTCTAGAATTCTATATTGACTATGATGGCCAGGGTATGCGAGCGGCTGACGAGCAGCATGATAGACGCATGTATCCTGAAGCTCCGTACATCGTGTTCTTTCGAGAACGTGATGCAGATGGTAGGCCAATCTCGATAAAGCCCTCACGCGGCGAAGAAAAAATCTTCGTATGGTGTTTTTTCCTCACTATCATTCAACTCGTGCTCGACGGGGCAGAAGCGTACGATTGGGTGAAATACGTCTACATTGATGATCCGGTTTCATCGCTTGACGAGCACAACGTGATCGTCGTCGCCAATCATTTGGTCCAAGTGTACCGTGAAGCCGACGCCGTAGGCATTGGAACGGTCATCTCGACGCACCATCAGCTCTTCTTCAATGTTCTGCACTACGAGTTGAAGAACCATTTCAACCGGCCTCCGCAGTACGTGCTTAGCCGTGATCGCGGGACAGAGGTGTACCGACTGACCGAGCATCGCGGCGACACGCCGAGCTTTCATCATATGGCGGCCCTGGTTGAGCTCGACAAGGTCGCCCGCGGCGGGACGATCCACACCTACCATTTCAACATGCTTCGAACCGTGTTGGAGAAGACCGCGCTCTTCCACGGGTACGCCCATTTCGGCAAGTGTATCAAGCGAGACGAGGACGACGCCGATGGCATTCTCCACCAGCGTTTCGTCGACCTGATGAGCCACGGAAAGTACTCGCTCTTTCAGCCGGCGGAAATGGGTGAGCAAACGCGAGGCTATTTCCGCAAGATAGTGCGCGACTTTCTCCATCGTTATCCCTTCAACGCTGAGTTGTTCCCCGACGAAGCCATTCCCGAAGGTGACCCCACAGCATGACCGACAACGACCAAAAACGCCTCGGCAAGATCCTCTGGTCCATTGCCGATGACCTGCGCGGGGCGATGAACGCGGATGACTTCCGCGACTACATGCTCGCGCTGCTGTTCCTGCGCTATCTCTCGGACAACTACGAGGAAGCCGCGCAGAAGGAACTGGGCAAGGACTACCCCGACCCGAACGCGGTCGGCAACGGGGGCCGCACGCCGCTGGCGGTGTGGTACGAGCAGAATGAGGGGGACATCCTCGCCTTCGAACGGCAGATGCGTCGCAAGGCGCATTACGTCATTCAGCCCGACCACCTCTGGACACACATTGCCCACCTGGCCCGCACGCAGTCGGACGAACTACTGCGAACCCTGCAGAGCGGTTTCAAGTACATCGAGAATGAGTCGTTCCAAAGCACCTTTGCCGGGCTGTTCTCGGAGATCAATCTGACATCGGAGAAGTTGGGCCGGAGCTACCCCCAACGGAACGAGAAGCTGTGCACAGTCGTCACCCGGATCGCTGAGGGGCTGGCGGACTTCAGCCCGCATTATTCACCACGCGGTTTTTCAAGGTGCTGCGGGCGGCTGGGATTGCTGGTTGGGGATTGGCGAGTTGAATGAGCGCAGACCGCCCCCTTTCCCCCAGGGGCAGCGGTTGGTGATGGGAAGAGTTGGTGTGGTGTCAGTCGCGAGGAACGTACGCTAGGTGCGCGTGCGGAGGTGGGGGAACCCATTCGCGATGACGAGCACCGCGCGGCGCTTGCCAGTTGCCAGGCAAGCGGAGTTGGCTGATCCGCGCGGCGACGATGCTCCAAAGAGCCGAAAGACCTTGCTCGATGTGGAGCCACAAGCGGCGCGAGTGCTTGACCACGCGGCCGCCTGCCCGCAGCACGGTGCGTTGAAATCGGTGCAGGTCCCAGCAGCCGCCTAACTCGTCTTCCAGTTCGTTGCGGAGCATCGTGGCCAGGTTGAAAGCCAGCAAGGCCAGCAGCAGCGTGACTTCGTTGTCGACAAATCCGCGCGACGAAAGATGTGGGCCGATCGCCTCATTGAATTCTCCTAGGCGATCTTCGAACGTGCCGCGCCGGCGATAGTGGGCCAACACGTCTTCGCCGCTGCGCAGCGTGCGTGGCCAGTTGGTCACCAGGAAGAAGTAACGCGGCAGCAAGTTGAGTTGCCCGGTGCGTGAATCAGGCTGATCGACCACCACCAGAATCAACCGCTGCGAGTGCTGCCAACTTTCGGCGCGATAGCTTCCGAGTTCGATGACTTTCTCATAACCGCCGCGCGGCGGACGACCTGGGGGCCTTTGAAGATGCGGTTCGACCAAGCGATCCAGAACCGGATTCTTCCTCAAACGCCCGCAAAAACGCACTTTTTGATCGCTCAGGTCATCCAGCACCGCACCGATGGTGAAGCCAGCGTCCAACCGCAGGTCGAAGCTCCGCGCCATCTGGCGAGCATGCTCCACCACGCGTCGCATGAAACGTCGCGACCCTTGCGCGGTGTGCACCTGGCCTTGCCGCAGCGTGGCGTGGATGAAGCCGTTGCTGAGCCGATGGCCACGCATCGTGCTGTCGTAGTCTCCTTCAACGGAGAAGCTGGCCACCTGCGGATAGTACATGACCTCACGCACGTGGCCGTTGTAACCGGCGCCGTGTTGCTCGCCGTGAACTCGCACGGCAAAGCTGTCGATGTCGACCGTCGCGCGGTTGACGGCCCGACCTCTGGCACCGCGCGTGCTCCGCAGATGGCGATGAGTCCAATCGAACAGCGCGTGCCGCAGCGCCTCGCGGTTTTGGGGAGCCTTGGCCAGCCAGGCGAGCAACCGCGACTGCGTCGGCTGGCTGGCTAGTCGTTCTTCGAGAACGCCTTGGCCCGGTCGGTCCCAGGCGGCCATCCGTAGAGCCGGGTCGTGAGCCAGGCGGTCCAAGTCGTCCTGGTTCTCCTCGCCCATCGCGAGTGCGTACATCCGCTCCCGCAGCAGTTCGACGGCCGTATAGCGAATCCGATTGGGATCGCGCGGATCAACCAGCTGCGAGGCCAGAGATTCCACCAGCCCAAGCTTGTGATCCAGCTCCCGCAGCAGCACCGCTCCGGCATGCGAAGTGATCCGCTGCTGCGAAGTTTCCACCTTCACCGACCGATTGAACTCCGGCTCAAACAGAGTACCCTGAGCTTCACCCATTGCGTGATCCTTCCGCGTCCAAGGGACCTTTCCATCTACCCTATGAAACCCAGGAAATCACGCAATGGTTTCAAAAATCTTCTACCGGCGCGGTGAATAATCCGGGTTCAGCACTGATGCCGACACGTTGGGGGACGCGTACGAGTACCTGATCGGGCAGTTTGCGGCCGGGAGCGGCAAGAAGGCGGGCGAGTTCTACACACCCCAGCCGATTAGCTCAATCCTCTCGACGATTGTCACGCTCGACAGTCAGGCTCCGGAGACCGGGCCACGGAAGAAGCTCGGGGCGGTCTACGACTTTGCGTGTGGCTCGGGCTCGCTCCTACTCAATGTCCGCCGGCACATCACCAAAACGGACGGGACGGTGGGGATGACCTACGGGCAGGAGAAGAATGTCACGACCTACAACCTGGCGCGGATGAACATGCTGCTGCACGGGGTCAAGGACTCGGAGTTCCACATCCACCACGGCGACACGCTGGTCAATGACTGGGACCTCTTGACCGACCCCAACCCGGCGAAGCGGCCGAAGTTTGACGCGGTGGTGGCCAATCCGCCCTTCAGCTACCGGTGGACCCCCAAAGATGAGACCAGCGAAGACGCCCGGTTCAAGGACCACGGCGTGGCACCCAAAAGCGCGGCCGACTTCGCCTTCCTGCTGCACGGACTGCACTACCTCAAGGACGACGGCGTGATGGCGATCATCTTGCCGCACGGTGTGCTATTCCGCGGGGCTGCCGAGGCACGCATTCGACAGAAGCTGCTCGAAGACGGGCACATCGACACGGTGATCGGCCTTCCGGCGAACCTGTTCTATTCGACGGGCATCCCCGTGTGCATCCTCGTCTTGAAGAAGTGCAAGCGGGCTGACGACGTGCTGTTTATCAACGCCGAGAAGGACTTCGAGAAGGGAAAACGGCAGAACTTCCTGAGCGAACAGCACATCAAGAGGATCGTCGACACCTACCAGCAACGCCCGGAGAAACCGGTAGAGCGGTACGCCCGGCGGGTGACGATGGAGGAGATTGTCGAGAATGACTACAACCTCAATATTTCGCGATACGTCAGCACGGCAGCCCCAGAAGAACAGATCGACCTGAAAGCGACGCACGCCGAACTGGTGAAGATCGAAGCGTCGATCCAAGAGGCCGCCGCGAGGCACAATGAGTTCCTGAAGGAGCTGGGATTGCCCCCACTGCCAATCTCGGCTGAATGACAAAGCACGTGCAGAGACGACCACGCTGGTCAGCGTTCGCCCGCCACGCCATGCCGTCATCCTGCCCTGCCAGCCTTTCGGTAAGGTGGTCGACCAGTTTTGATAGCTCATCCATGAACGCCTGTTCTGCAAGCTGGACGGCTTCGGTGCGCCGCCGATATGGCCCAATCGACGCTGCGCCAGGTGATGCATCACCAGGAGAGCACGCACCGGCAGTATGCCTTGCAAGACAAAGCTCGGGAACTGGGCGATCGATGCCTGATCTCGCAGCCGCAGCAGACATACCAACCAGCAAAACCAAGAGGAAGCCCACATGCTCAAACTCAACGTCGGCTGGTCCCGCAAGGCACGAAAAGCGGCGCTGTTCCTGGGCCGTGCAATTGCAACCCTGTATGGCCTGCCGCCTTTGCAAGCGGAATCTGTGCGGCCCTGCGAGGAGCTCCACAATCTCTCATAAGTGACGGACTGAAACGGTGCGTTCAAGCAGCGTCGCGGTAGTTGTACCGGAGCATTCCGCCGAGGCGCTCTCGACCTCGTCAACCGTCTGCCCTAATTCGTCATCCGGATCGATCAGCTCATTGCCCAGTCCCTGGTGGTTTCGCTCGCCGTGGCAGTGCTCAAGGGAAACGTCTCAACCCGAAGACCGGCAACGCCTGGATGCTCGAAGGCCAACAGAAGACGGTGCTCACGCCCGGCAAGAACGAGAAGCGATATCTAGCCGGTGGCTTGGACGTCCGAACCGGTGCCATTCACTGCGTCGAGTCGTCGAGCAAGAACAGCGAGCGGTTCTTGAATTGAAATTCCTGTGACATCGGTCGTTGCAGTTGCTCTGGCAGGCTGGGCCAAGCGGATGATTCTTCACTTCCTACCGCCCTATGGTCCTGATCACAACCGGATCGAACACATGTGAACCTTTCGCCAGCACCGGCGTCTAATCATTCAGCACAACGACAATTCGCGGCGCAGTAATGCCGCATAATCGGGGAATCCGGAACGATGATGTTCTTACGATTAAGTCTCTCCAGCGAACATAAAGGTACAGGGCCATTTGCCGATTATCAATCGGCGAATACGCTGCCCGCAATGCCTTTCCGCTTGTGACACTTGGTCAATCCAGTATGGAATCAACCAGAACCCGGTGTCGCAAAGCATCGGGTTTTTTCGTGCCCAGACAACAACAGGGCTGGTAGCTGAGACGGTCTAGCGGCGATTGGAAGAACCGCAGACGAAAATTCGGCGCCTCCCGACCCACTGGCGCTCAGAGTACGCGCACAACACGGCCCGTTCGACTTCGGGTGAGGTCATCGGAACCAATCAGCACGGACACTTCCACCCTACACTTCCCGTTTGCTTGGGAAGTATTCAGGAGAATTTTATGAGTATCGAACGGCTAATGGACGACTACTATCAACCCCAGTGGCTTACGCCGCGGCGCGCCGATTCCAGTCTAAAGACGCTGTCGCGCCTAAACTTCCGATTGTACCCATACCGGGCAAGTGTTCTAAGGCGCGCGCCGAAGTGCGAGTTTTACAAGGAGCTACCGGACGGCTCGATTCCAGTGTACCGATGGGGCCAGAATCGAACCGAGTATTTGAGCGGGCGGCCGATGGAGGAGATCCCTGCCCTAGAGAAGCTGCGGAAACGCATCGCGGTGAAGTTTGGGGAGTGCTGCAACCACTGCATTATCATTGAGTATTCGGACGGCGAGGAACACCATGCGCCACCGCACCATGACCGCCAACAGGGAGTAGTCGGTAACGGCGCTCACGATATGGCTGCGGGCAGCTCCTTCTTTGTACTGACCCTTGGCTATGCTCGACCATTTCAACTCATCGATCAGGCTGGTGATGTTGCCTGGGAGGAGCGCCTATCGCACGGTTCACTCCTGCAAGTGACGGCCACAATGAATCGTGAGTACCTTCACGCCGTACCTCGTGATCCATCCCAACCGGATGATTGCCCCCGGTACAGCGTGATCTTCCGAACGATTCATGCAGGGGTCCAGAACTCATCGACCTGAGACTAATCATGTGGTGAGCTACCTGCCGGCGGTCAACAGAACCGTCGGCAGGTAAGCTTTCAGATGAAGCTTGCACCCATTTGCGTTCCGTTGAACGACTCAGGGAGTTCAATCATGAAACACAGGTGTTGGCGGCACTGTTCACGCGACGATTTAGATTGGGCTTGCTTGGGCTGGTAGCACCGATGGACCGGTTGCGGGCAGCCTGCGGTTGGTCGAAAAAGCAGGCGGCCGACGCCGTTTTGGTCACGGCATCCACGATTGCTTCGTGGATGAAACGCCTGGATGAGATAGGACGCGCTGGTTTAACTTCATGAACCGGTCAACAAGTTTCCTAACTTCGTGTGCTACGCGGTCAAGCGGTTGAAGGCCCTTTGTCCGACCATCGGAAAAGTGAAGATGGCCCAAACGCTCTGCCGGGCAGGGGTACATTTGCGAACTGTTGTCGTGCGAGGCAGGCATTGATGACACCCTGCTCGAAGCCATACGTCGATTCGATCGCCAGGTTCAACGATGGCCGAAACGTGGTTCCCCACACCACGGGCAGCGTGGGATTGTAGGCGAAACCGATCCGGTCGAGCCGAACCTTCTTGGAACAGCGAGAAGCCAGTTCGTTGTCGTCGGTCTTCCGACACACTGTCGGAAAGAAGGCGCACGCCTCGGGAGCAACGATTTCGATCTCAGCCTGAACACGCTCAGTAACGAGGAGATTGCCGTACGCGGCAAGTGAAACCTCATGCGGCGTTTTCGTCCGACTCAGTCGGCTGCGTTGATGTTTGTAGCTTCTCCGGCCGCGTGGACACCTGCCGAGCTTGCAAGACATCCCCGCTCTCGTCTCGCAGTAAAATCGTGAGCTGCCGTGCATGTTGGTCGATTCCCAGGTGTGCGCCCGAGATGAGGGCGTGGTAATGTTTTTTTTGAAACTGGCCTCTGGTGATGAGGCCAAGGATAGGTGCTAAGTTCATGCCGACGCATGGCACGGGCGGAACAGCTGCACCGACAATGTGGGACACAGGCGGACGCCACCGCCGAGGGAGTCCTGCTAGCCTAAGTTGACCTATTGATTACGAAAGGAACGGTTGAGCACCTACGGTCAAATCGAGCCCCTTCTCATCCCCAACGGGTGAACTGGCGTTAGCGAGAAGGTCCGGTCGCTGTGGATGACATCGTGTCACCCGCAGAAGTCGTATTATCTTGGCGACACGGTGGAGGCATCACCCATGGCCAACCATCGAACTGGAGGAGCCGCAGTTAGCGGACGGGTGTGTTATTTGCAACCGAATCTAAGGGACAATGACTGAGTACCACGTTCTTAACCGGGGAAGCGGAAGTGCGGAGGCCTATGCAAGTCGCTGGCAACAGATGGCCGGGCCGGGGAACCATTTCCGTGGCGGAGCTCTCGTAGTAGTCCGAGCTGGGGAAAGCCCAGTACATGGCGAAGGGGAGCAGGTTGTTTCGTGTCGCAAGACGTTGACGCATTTTGCGTGAGGAGTTTCACGATGGACGTTAACGCGATGCGACGAACACTGTGAAGACAGTCGAGAAGTAGCTGGAGAGCCGGATGCTTGGAAACTTGCACGTCCGGTTCGGGGTTGGGGCGGGGGGTGAAACTCCCCCCGCCTACACCACACAACATCGTATCGCTGGAAATCGAGGGAGCCGGTTTCGTTCCTGGTTCCCAAGTCACACTGGTTGCCGAGGGAGGAGCAACGCTTGTCGCCCAGAGCCGTGGTTCTCCTGTCGAGATAAGCGAACCACTTCTCAATCGCAAGAACCTCTCTTTCAGAGATATCAAAGGCCTTGTGCGGTAATTCCGCTCGCAGGGATCTGTGCGGGGGACGCCGGGAAACCGGCGTTCCTACCGCGACGGCTCGGCAGGGAACATCCTATTGCAGGCACCTTTGCTTCCCCGAATTGTGGCCTCACCGGATTGTGGGCGAGCCCCAGGTTTCATGGAGCCGCTCCTTTACCGGGCGGCTTTCTTTTCCGAATGTGACGCCGAGAGCAAGCATTTCCCACTGGTCAGCGGTATCTGAGGAGAACGTCTCTGCGGCGGCTGAGTCCCGCGGAACGGGGCTCGCTTGAGATTCGGGGGCTTTGACCAAACTCTGATGCGGCTGATTCAGCAGATAGTTGATGACGATCACGGCATCAACCACGTTCAACTCGCCGTCATGGTCAACGTCCCAGAACGGGGCCGTGGTGGGAGACTCGTCCAGCGGATACTCACCGTTGGACAACAGTTCGTTGATGAGGATCACGGCGTCAATCACATCGACGGTGCCGTTGGCATCAATGTCTTGGGCGATCCGTGGGTCGATGCTGACCGTGATCTCGGTGTCGGCCGATGCCAGGGCAACTTCTGTATGCCCAACATTGTCCCGAGCGACGCTGTAGAACGAATAGGTATGTCCCCGTTGGCCGTCGAAGATGGCTTGGGACTCGGTGGTAGCGTTGAGCCAGACTTCAAAGGGGCCGCCATCATCAGAAACAAAAACGGTGTAGTCGGCAATGCCAGATCCGTTCAGGTCGTCTCCACCAGACCATCTCACCAGGAAACTGGGTTCCGTTGTGATCTGCTGCAGCGGTGTGACCTGGCTCACCGGCGGGCCGGCATCAATGGTGTTTAAAGCTTCGCGATCTGGATCCGTTCCTTGGCTTGGGTCTTCTGGGTCCACCTGATTGGTGGCGATGATCGTCTGGCCATCAAAACTGATCAACGCCACGTTGCGGATCTCAGTGCCGGTTGGCAAATCTGGCAGCGGATTGATGGTGAAGCCGATATGTCCCTGGCCTCGCCCTGTGCCATCTTCCGGGGGTAAGAAGCCAGTCAAAATGTCCGGGGGTAAGAAGTTGCTAGAGTCGATGGACTGGAAGACCGCTCGCACCAAGCCTGTTTTCGGATTGAAGCTGAGTTCAACTTCGACATCGAAGGTCTGGCCGTTGAACGTCATAGGCACGGTCGTGAAGTGGTACTGCCGGCCAGGCGGCACGCTGAGCTGGTTCTCTCCAAAGCCGAACTGCGTGAAGGACAGTGAATGCCAATCGAGCAGGCTGGAGAGTTGGTCCGTTATCTCCACCCGTTGTGCGGGCGCAGTGGCCGGTTGGTTCGGGAGCGGGTCGCTACCTGGCCCTAGATTCTCGAACTCGATCCGATACGGGATTACCGAGTCAGGCGTGATGAAGGCTTGCGGCCCGTACCCATCGGCCCCGTACTTATCGTTGGGATCGACGGACCTGACGACGGTAACTTGGCCGACTTTGAAAAGATCTCCCTCCGGCTTGGGAGTTGGCACATCTGTCTGAGGATTGGTAACGGTTTTCACGACCTGTTCGATAGCTACATAGTTACTTTGCCAGTCAGCTGCCCTAGCCGACCGCCTACCTTTCCTCCCACGAATGCACCGATGAACGCACCAACCGTACTACCGTAGAGTCGTCCATAGAGACCTCCCAGTAAAAAACCTGGAGGTCCGAAGAAGCTACCCAAGAAACTTCCAATTCCTGCACCGTAGACGCGACCGATCTGAGCCCCCGCGTACGCGCCGACAAAGATTCCCTTATCGACCCCAACATTCACTAGCAATTCGCCAGCGAGGCATTCAGCACCCGTGGAGCTGTTGGGGGGATCAGTATCTGTGACGAACAGGCCCAAAGGATCTATATTCTCTAGCGGATTGTTGGACGCGTAGCGATAGAAGTTGAAGTCTCCTCCGTCCAGCCGCAGCGGGTCCTGCGCGACGAAGCGGCCTTGTGCCGTGTCATAGAACCGGGCTCGCATGAAGTGCAAACCGTTGTCTTCGTTGGTCACACCGTACTCGCCGACAAACTCATATGAGTTTGCCACGGTCTCGTCGCTGTAGAGGGTGCCACCGAATGGTTGGTAGGCGTACTCGTTGACGTACGTGCCTGCACTGCCACTGAGGCCTGCGGTGGAGCCGATGGCGTCAAAGTCGAAGTAGTAATCGCCGGCACCACTGCTGGTGAACTCGAGCCCCAGTCCATAGGCAAAGGAATTGATTCGATTGCCGGCATCGTCGTACTCGGCCAGCACATCAACCAGGCCGGTCGGATCCAAGAGGTACTCGGTCCGAACGCCATCGACAATCTTGGCAATGCGGTTCCCGAAGGCATCGTACTCGTACTGCCAGGTTCCATCGGGCGTCACGGCTTGGATGAGTCGATTGAACGCGTTGTAGGTGTATGTCTTGGTGCCGTCAGGACCGTCTTCTTCAATCAGGTTCCCGTCCAGATCGTACGTGTAGTGGATCTCGCCGGCGGAGGTGGTTTGGTTGAGCGCGTTGCTGTTGTACTGCGTGGTGTCTCCGGCAATGATGGTCCGAACACGATTCCCCAAAGCGTCATATTCGTAGCTGAGATCCTGATCTGGAATGTCCAGGTTTGTGGAAACAAATGCCGCATGGACCAGTTGCCCTCGGGCATCGTAGATGTAGGCCCAATCACCATCGAGCGTGCCCATGGTCGCGCGTCGATTCGCGGTATCGTAGGTGTATTCGAACTGGGCGTTGACCGATTCGTCCGGGGCCAGATGCATCACCTGAGTGAGCCGCGCGGCAGCGTCGTAGTCGTACGTGGTGGCGGTCCCGTTTCCTTTGTCTTCGCGGACCACTCGCCCTGCAGCATCGTAAGTATAGGTAACGATCAGGCCATCGGTGGCATCGGTCAACGTGGCCAACCGCCCTGCCGAGTCGTACGTGTAATTCACTTCGAATCCGGTCTCGTCCGCGGTGCGAGTGCGTCGTCCTCCCGAGTCATAATCGAATTCCACCCAGCGACTGTCAGGATAGTCAACGCGAGTCAGTTGATTCGTAGCGTTCCAGGTGTAGGTGGTTGTTCCTTCGGGCGCTAAGATTGTCGCCAGGCGGTCTTGGGCATCGTAGGTGTAGGTGACGGTCGAGTTGTCAGGGCGAAGCTCTTCAATCACTTGTCCAAGCGCGTTGTAGGTGTACGTCACAAACTCGCTACGGCGGTTAGTTGTCGAATCCAGGTTGCCTTGGCCGTCGTAGCTGTAGGCTTCAACCGTGCCATCCGCGTAGGTTGTGTGGAGCAAGTTGCCGACAGCATCGTAGGCGAACTCGACGCGGTTTCCTGCTGCGTCTTCGAAGACTGTGGGCAGGTTGTTAGGACCATCAAGCGTGAACGTGCTGGTTTGCCCTAGCTCGTCGGTCACACTTGTCAAACCGCCACAAAGGCACCATGTGTAAGAACGCTGGCGGCCGAGCATGTCTGTTTCGCGGATAAGTTGCCCAAGGTGGTTGTATTCAAACAGCGAGTAGTGACCGTTTGCGTCCACCAGGCGAGCAACGCGTCCTTGTTCGTCGTAATAGATTTCGTACCTGGCGGATTCCGCATCGGTCGCGACAATGTGTCCAATCTCGTTGTAGACGAACTCCACCGGCTCCAAGTTGGCCCCAAGATAGGTATCGGTGAGCCAACCGCGGGCGTCGTATTCGAAGTGTCGAGTGAGCCCTGCCGCGACGCCGATGGAAAGCAAGGCATGCTCGCGTGATGCTCCGTTGCCACTGCTGTAGGTGTAGGTAGTGATTCCACCGGAAGTCGTCACCGAGAGCAAGTGACTGAACGTGGCATCGTAGGTGTAGGTGACAATCTGGCCATCCGAACCGGTGATGCTGCTGATGCGATCATTCGAGTACGCTAGCGTGAGCGAGGCCCCGTTGGAATGAGTCAGACTGGTCAGCTGCTCTCCGGAATAGCCGACCGTGATGCGGTTGCCGAGCGGATCTTCGAGATAGTCCAACTTGCCATCGATGCGAAAGCGGGCCACCTGGCCATTGCTCTCCGTCAGTTCGTAGGTGTCGTCCAAGAATTGGACGAGTTCACCGGTATCGCCGAGGGAACTGAGGAACTTGCCTGTGTAGCGTTGGTCAACTTCGAACCGGCGTTCTGAACCGCCGCTTTGCACGGTGGCAGATCCGTCGGCGTCAATCATCACAATTGTTTGCCAAGGGACGGCCCAACCGTAGCCAAAGGCTCCGGTCTCGTAGCGGCTGCTGATTGTATTGGAGAACGAGCGACTAAACGTGAGTGGCAATCCCGGCGTGCCCAACGCGATGTCAATGCTCGAATCCAACTGCGAGAGCGGATTGAGCCCATCGGCCTGCCGTACGGCAAATCCATAAAGGTCTGCAAGCTCGACTGTGTCTCGCCCCAACTTTCGCAGTTGTTGAGCAATCTGGCCCAAACTCGTTATGTACTCCCCCCAGGTCGATCCGAGTTGGTCCTGCAGGTTGGCGATCACTGACGGCCAGGCATCGGCGTCTATCCAACTGGGGCGAAGTTCCTCTTCGAGGCTTGCCCAGTCGATAGCGTTGGTGCTCTCTACGGACTCGATACCGATTTGAAACGCCACATCCTCATCACTGAAATCCCAAGGCCGAGCGAGCCCGATGTAGTAGACCGGCACCCGAACCGTTTCTCCCGGTTGAAGTATTCCGGGAATCTCACCGCTGGCGTAGATCTGTACCTGATGGTCGAATCCCTCCGGCACCGGTTGGTTGCTCCAAAACCCGCTGGCAACCAATGATTGATTGAGCGTCAGCAGCGGTCGATCGGATGGATCGGCCGACTCCAAGACCAGCAAGGGTGCCGGCATGGAGACGGTGCCGGCGTTGGTGTACTCCAGGTAGATTGTCGCGGTGGCGTGCCGTCCTAGGGCACTCGGCAAGATCAATTCGGCTTGGAAATTGGCCACTCCGGCAGGCAGCACTTCCACCCCATCGGTCAGTTCACGGACGAAGCCGTCTGGCAACTGGACGCGGACGTTGTAAGCACCTTCGGCCAGTCCTGTCAGGTCGAAGACGGTAGTCATCCGAGTGAAGGAATCAATGCTGATGGACTGTGCGGCCAGGGTGGCACCACCACTTGCGACCAACGTCACTTGCGTGCCTGGCACAAAACCCGTTCCGGTGATCTCCAGAGTGGCGATCTGATCGGCCGCCTGTTGGTGGGGCGAAACTTCGACCACGTGCAACTTGGACGACGCAACCTGTAGCGTGAATGGGCTGGGAGTAGGGACTTCTTGACCGTAGACAAGGATGTACCACTCGCCGGCAGGTAGCTGCGATGTCAAGAGTCTCGAATCTGCGGCGGCGGTCTCAAAGCGGTACTGATAGTCAGCTCGTGTTGGTGGAGCGCCGCGTTTCAAATAGATCTCGTTCTGGCCTGTATCGGTGCTGTCATCCAACTGAACCAGCAGCGGGTCATCGGTGGTAGTGATGACCCGAAAGAGTTGTGCGTCACCTGCCTGATTCAAGCTGCCAGCGGTGACACTGTTAGGCAGTACGTCCGTGACCGCGAAGGTCTGCATCATGAACGAATAGCTGGCCTGCTGATCACCGGTGGCTTTCACGGTTAGGGTGTAACGGCCCCCTTGATCAAGCGGGATGGTGATCAGCTCCGAGCCGTCCGCGATCTCGCTGAATGGCTCATACCCGTCGGGGCCCTGCAAGCTGAACAGTACTCCTCCGGCGTTGCTATTGAGCAATTGAAACCGGATCTGTTCCCCAGGATTGAGGTTAAAGTTCCAAGCGTCGGAATTGAACGCGGGTGACAACTGGCCAGCGGTGCGTTGGTTGAGGAGTAGATCAAATTCGTCAACGGTGGCATTTTGTACTACCAGATTGTAGTTGCCGGTCTGGCTCGAATGCCCACTGGCTGCCCTGACCCGCACGCGGTACACACCGTCAACAGGCAAGGCAATGTCATTGAGGGAGAGTAATTCTCCGAGTGACATGCCGTCGGCCGAAGCGAGTACGGTGTCATCCGGTGCCAGCAGTTCGATCTGTCCGTACTGAAGGACTGGTGCCAGAGCAGGCGGCACGACGCTGCTCAACTGGGTGCCTGGATTGAGAACGACAAAGACCGACGTATCAGCCCGACCGAAGAAGCTCCACTCATCCAACTCGCCGGCGTTTGAGATGGCACCCGGTACAAATTCACCCACGGTCAGTGCGCCACTCTCGGGCAGTTGCTGGATGGTGCCATTGATCACGGTGCCTTGGATGAGCGACGCACGCGTGTAGAGGTTGAGTCCGTTGAGGTCCAGCGTGGCGTTGACTGGCACCGTGAGCATGTTGACATAGAGTGCTTCGGCGCCGGCACCTGCGGCGTTGTCGTGCAGGTCCACCAGTTGAACATCGGTCGAGTAAGACAACGTCAGCGCGCCAAACGAAAAGTTACTGTGAGAAAAGCCGGTTGCCGTGAGCCCTAGATCCTGCCCCATAACTTCTAGCATTTGAGTCGTGCTGCCGTTGGAATCGAATTTGATATTCCCGCGCGGCGCGAAGGAACTGGGGTTCTGTACCGAACCCAACAGATTCCCTTGGGTACTGATGGTAAGCGTGCTGCTAGGAGAGACAGAGACGAGCGACTCGCCGTCTATGTCGAGGCCACCCGGAACGGTGATCGTTCCTGCTCCGGCGACTTTGACAGCCGCTTGCAGGTTTAGCCAACCGGATGGCGAACTGGGGGCCAGCGTGCCGGTTCCCCCTTCGATGGTGATGCCGCTCTCCACCGTGATGCTGTTGCTATTGACTCTGCGAAAGTCATTGATGGTGGAACCTCCCAGTCGAACGGTCCCAGAGCCACTGACTGTCTGGTCTCCGTCGAAAAAGACCCACCCATACACGCTGCCGCCCTGACTGCCTACCAGCACGGTGCCATCAAGTTCGAGCCCGTTGCGGATCCTGAGCACGTTTCGGTTTTGATAGAGGGTCGAGTTGAACTTCGAACCGTCTACCGTCAGGCTCGGCGCGACCCTGACTCCATCGAGCGTGCCGGTGCCGCTGGTCAGCAGAAGTCGAGTGCCATCTGCACTGGCCAAAGTACCTCCCACAATGGTGCCTGAATCAAGCTGCCAGGTCCCCAGTTCCTCCCGTAGCGTGAATGTTTGTCCGGTGTTGTTGAGGGTGCCGGACAGTGTCACACTCGCGCCGGTTGCGTTGAAGTTGCCCAAGGCCTGGAGTGTGAAAGTGCCCAACAGTTTCACGTCGGCACCTTCGACGTTGATGGTGCCTTGATTCACCCAGTTCTCGCTTCCGAAAGTAAGGTGGTCGTCAATCGTGATCACAGCCCGATTGACGATCGTCTCGCCAGAAACGGTATAGCTGCGAATGCCGCCGGCACTCCCCGTGATTGCGACCCCCGCTCCGAGGATCAACGTAGTCCCTGTATCGCGCAAATAGGCTGTTGAATTCTGATGAACCGAAGGTGACTGTGCCGCTGCCGCTAAGAGTTTGTGTGCCGCGGAAGGTGACTTCCGCGGAATTGCTACCGTCAACCGCCCCGACCAACAGGCTGCCATCGAGGACCAATCCGTTGCGCACGGTCAATTTTTTGCCTGAGGCATTATTCGGAATGCTGCCATCCACGACAGTTCCGGCAGAGATGGTGACGCCGTCGAGCGTTGCTTCGCTGCTGGTAAACGTGAGCTTGTATCCATCCGTTGAGGAAATGATGCCGCCGATGATGGTTCCGCCGACAAGGTTCCAATCACCCCCGAGTCCGGACAGCAGCGTGAACGTATTGCCGGTGTTATCGAGAATGCCTTCGAGATTGACCGTGGCGCCGGTCGCGTCGAAGTTGCCCATCGCCGCCGGCGTGAACAAACCATCGAGAGTCACCTCGGCTCCCTGCACGTTGATGGTTCCATTGTTGACCCAATTCTCGCCTCCCAAGGTGAGACGTTCGTCGACATCAATGATGCCGTTGAAGATAAAGCCTTCGGCATTGCCGACGTTGGCACTCGTCACGCGTCCGCTGCGGCCAGCGATGGTGATGCCTGCGGCGATGGTAACCATCGTGCCCGAGTTACGAGCGAAGACGGAATTGAAATGCGAGCCACCGAACGTGACGGTTCCCGTGCCGCTGAGAGTCTGACTGTCTCGAAAGGTGACCTGGGCGTAGTCGCTCCCGTCATCTGCTCCTAGCTGCAGGTCTCCGTTGAGCACCAATCCGTTGAGCACGTCCACGCGACTATTGGTACCTGTTACTACGGTTCCGGCGGTGATCGTGACACTGTCCAGCGTGTTGTTGAAGCCCGACAAGAGGAGTCGGGAACCATCTGCTGAAGCAATGGTGCCAGCTTGGATAGTACCTTCATTAAGCTGCCAGTCTCCGCCGCGAGCGGCACTGAGTGTGAGCGTTTCGCCGGTATTGTCCAGAGTGCCTTCCAAGCGAACGGTAGCCCCAGCAGCGCTGAAGTTCTCGAAGCTGGATGTCTCGAAAGTTCCACCGAGAATGACTTCGGCGCCGTCGGCGGAGATGCTGCCGGTATTCACCCAGTGGTTACTGGCGAGCGTGAGTTGTTGGTCGGCTTCAATCGTACCTTGCAGTACAAACTCTTCGGTTCCGTTGTAGGTTCCATCGCTGAGCAAACGTACATTGCGGCCGTTGATCGTCATGCCAGGGCCAACGGTGATCACGGCGTTGTCACCTTCGGCATAGAGCGTGTTGGCATAGGTCGCACTATCGCCAAAATCGCCAAAGGTAATGCTGCCGCCGCCGGTGATCGATTGGGTTTCTTGAAGGTAGATCCTTGCGCTAGAGGTTCCAGCGTCGTCTCCTACCAGCAAGTTTCCTTCAAGCACCAAACCGTTTTGAATGATCAGGTCGTTGAAGGCAGCCGTGGCTCCATCAATCACCATGCCTGCCGCGACGGTGACGCCGTCCAAGGTTCCGTCCGTACTGGTGAGGAGAAGGCGGGAGCCGTCCGCGCTGGCCAGCGTTCCCCCTTGGATGGTACCCCCCCGGAGTTGCCAATCACCACCACGGTTGGCCTCAAAGGTGAGCGCGTTGCCGGTGTTGTTGAGGGTGCCTGACAGTTCGACGTTTCCACCCACAGCGCTAAACGTCCCGAGGGCAGTCGCCGCGAAGGAACCATCCAGTGTCACTTCAGCTCCATCCGCGTTGATGGTTCCGAGGTTGACCCAATCCACCCCGCCGATGAGCAGCGCATCCACATCAATCATTCCGTGGTTGATGATGGATTCTGACGCGCCATACGTGCCACTAGTGAGGCTGCCTTGCTCGCCGGTGATGGTGATGCCGCTGCCGATGGTTAGCGTCGAGGTTCCCCCACCGCTGGCGAACAGCGCGTTGTCTTCCATCCCGTGGAAAGTCACGGTGCCTGAGCCGCTGAGCGTTTGCGAACCTTCGAAGAAAACCCAGCTGTGCAAGCTATCCTCGGCGGAGCCCAAGTCCAGGCTGCCGTCGAGCACGAGTCCGTTGAGTACGGTGACCGTGGTGCGAAAATCGGGAAAACTCGGAGGCACCTGGGTTCCGTCGACCGACGCCCCCGCGGCAATCGTGACGCCGTCCAGCACACCACCGTTGGTCAGCCTGAGATCAGTCTGGACGGTGGCGCTACGAAGGATTCCTCCGTGCAATTCCAGTGCCCCTGCAACGTGCAGGCTGCCGATGACGGTCAAATCACTATTGCTGCCGAGTACCAGACTTTCGCCGGACGTCACACTATCGACGGTGGCCACCCCTGACGAGAACGTGACCGACTCATCCCCTGCCAGATCAGGAATCACCACATCATCGCCCGCTTCGGGAGTGCGTCCTAGATCCCAGTTCGAGGCTTCGAGCCAAGAGCCACCGGTAGGGCTATCCCAAGTAATCGTGGCCAACAACCGTCGTTCTTCCAAGTGCTGAAGACTGAGGGGATGGCGACGATGAAGCTCGCAACGACGGCGACGAGACTTGTACCTGTCCAAGGCCTACTCCATGGAATGTCGAACTTCGATTGACGAGAGAGTGGACTGATGAGATGACTTTTCGCCGATTCTTGATCGGACGAAATGAACATGAGGTGTGCGAGCGAGTCTAACCAGTCGTGAATAAAAATGCGACATGAT
The DNA here is from genome assembly GCA_942492195.1 of uncultured Planctomycetia bacterium. Taxonomy (GTDB): domain Bacteria; phylum Planctomycetota; class Planctomycetia; order Pirellulales; family S012-138; genus CALOEH01. The sequence goes on from CALOEH010000061.1 coordinate 107,438, forward strand.
TTTGACCGGCAGCGACCCTGCGGGAGCGTCTGGAGAGCGTGCGAAGTTCTCGCGAGGCCTGGCAAAATTCTGTCGGGTACGGGCCGCCTTCTGCCATTTCCTTAATGAGGCCGGAACAGCCCGCTGCACGGTCCTGCCGACCACTGGAACGCTACGGATTCGCTGATGTCCTCAGTCCTGCAAGTCACTCCAAACGCCGAGGAGCACTATGTGTGGTGCCAGTTCGGCCAGTCTCGCTTGGGTGGCGATGCGACCGATGACGTTACCTGGAACCGGGTCTATCAGTCGGCACGCGAGCATTGGGCCAGGTGCGTGATTCTGGATTTCAGCCAAGTCCGCTTGATGACGTCCGCCGCGCTGGGCAAATTGCTCCTGCTCAACAAGAAGCTCGCCACGCAAGGCAGGCAACTTTGTGTTTGTGGGCTGAGCCAGCAGTTGCGCGACATTCTAGAGGTAACCCACCTGCACCGAGTGCTACGTATTGCCGATGGAATCGACAGTTGCCTCAGCCAGACAAACCCAACCTGACTTCTCCCGCAATCTCTGTCTTTTGGAAGCACCGGAGCAGTTCACTCAACCGCTCTCGGCACTCGATCTTGCCCGCAATCTGACCAACTTCATCAGCGGGCTTGATCAGCCTTTTGGCCAGCGTCAGGTTCCACAGAATGTTCGGTAGTTGCTATCGTCGCGAGGCGGCTCTTGATAGCGTGATATGTCGGCGTCTGTTTCGTATGGCGATGCCAAGGCCGCCAGCAATCGATGAAGCAACGAGAGGTCGTTGTGGACCTCCGCGGCGGAGAGAGCTTCTTCAACGCGATGGTTTCGCGGAATGACTGCCGGGTTGGCAGCCCGCATGACGGCGTAGGCCGACTTGTCTGGGCGATGTTCACGGCCAACTCGAAGCTGCCATCGCGCGTACCAAGCCTGAAAATCCCGATCGGAATAGGGAGCGCTGGTTGGCGGCTCCTCCGATGAGAGATCGCGAAAGGTGTTGGTGAAATCGGCCCGTGTTTTCTCCATCCAATCGAGCAACGCCTGAATCAACTCAAGATCGCTGACCTCTTCTGCCTGGAGCCCCAGTTTCTTTCGCATGCCAGCCAGCCAGTACTGTTCGAATAACGCCGGATATCCAACCAGGACATCCGTGGCGAGGGCGACCGACTTCTCCGGGTCCGCTTCCAGGAGGGGCAGCAGAGCTTCGCCCAGCCGGGCCAGGTTCCACTGAGCGATCGCTGGCTGGTTGCCATACGCGTAGCGACCGCCGTGGTCGATCGAGCTAAACACTGTGCTCTGGCGATAGGCGTTCATGAAAGCGCAGGGGCCGTAATCGATCGTCTCTCCAGAGATCGCCATATTGTCGGTGTTCATGACCCCATGAATGAATCCCACCATTTGCCACTGCTGCGCGATGAGCGACGCCTGGCGGTCCACTACTGCCCGAAAGAACTCCAGGTACTTCTGTGGGGCTTCCGCCAGATCTGGATAGTGGCGGTCAATCGCATAGTCAGCCAGCGTTCGCAGCGCCGCTCCGTTCCCACGAGCAGCCACGTATTCGAATGTTCCAACCCGCAGGTGACTGGTGGCCACGCGAGTGAGGATCGCCCCTGGTAACGTGGAAGCTCGATAGACCTTTTCGCCAGTGGTGACCACCGCGAGGCTACGGGTCGTGGGGATGCCCAGCGCGGCCATCGCTTCGCTAATCACGTACTCGCGGAGCATCGGCCCCAGCGTAGCCAGACCGTCGCCGCTGCGTGAGAATTGCGTTTGGCCCGCTCCCTTTAGTTGGATGTCCACGAGTTGGCCCGAAGGAGTTCTGTGTTCGCCCAGCAGGATGGCTCGGCCGTCGCCGAGCATCGTGAAGTTGCCGAACTGGTGGCCGGCGTACGCCTGCGCAATAGGTTGGCAGCCCTCCGGGAGTTGTTGGCCCGCGAGCAGAGTCGCAGCGGCTCCGGGGGATAGGGCGGCGAGATCCAGACCCAATTCGTTCGCCAGCGCACGGTTCAAGATCGAAACCCGCGGAGCCCGCACGACGGCCGGCCTGGCGGGGGCAAACAACATCTCCGGCAGTCTCACATAGGTATTGTCGAACTGCCAGCCCACCATGTCGCTACTTGCACCCGATTCGCTCATACCGTCTTCCTTTTCTGTTAGCGGTTCTTGCCTTGTTTCTGAATTGTACACAGAGGAGTAAAGAGGGCGGGGCCGTCTTGGGTAACCGCCTGGCAGGTCCGCGGGCTTTCAAACTGTGCATCGCTGGTTCAGCCTCCCCGGCCAAGCACATTGCACAGAAGTTGAAACCCAGCCACCAACGAGGCGGTGCAACAAGACGGCGTTGACTACCTGGCACCCGTAGAGGACCAGTGGGGTGCCCTCTGCGGCAAGACTGACTTGGCCAATGAGTGGGCCGATCGTCTGCTGCCACTGCTACGCGAATCCTGGGCGAACGACCAGGCCGGCGGCTGGGTAAAGGGAGCCTCGCTTTGCTTGTCGTGTCTGGTGGCAGCCCTGCGGTATGATGAACTTCAGCAGTTGATGTCGCTGCTCGTACCGATTCTGGTTCTTCGATAAGTTCTGGGCGTTGGCACTCGTGCAACAAGGAAAGATCGACGAGGCGGTCGAGTTCGCGGAATCTTGTCGCAAAGATCGTTTCAGCTACGACGACGCCAGTATTGTCGAGTTCTGCGAACGAATTTTGTTGGCGGCCGGGCGATCGGACGAGGCATACGAGCAATACGCCCTTCAAGTCGTGAGCGGCACCACGAATCTGGCTGCATTCCGGCAGGTGGCCAAGAAGTATCCAGTCCGCGAACGGCGTGAGATCTTGTTGGACCTCATCGCAGCTCACGCTCCCAAAGGCAAATGGTTCGCGGCTGCCAAGGACGCCGGCTGTTTGGACGTGGCCCTAGAGTGTGCAGCGGATAGCTGGGCCGATCCCTCGACGCTGATCCGGGCAGCCCGTGATTTCGCTGGAAAAGACGACAACTTCGCGGCAGAGGTTGCCCTCTGTGCCATCAAGAACCTACTGGCCGGGGGCGGTTACGAACCCACGACGCTGGACATGATGAACGCCTACCGACACTTGAGGGACGCGGCTGCCAGGTGCGAGCGTTCAGAATGGGCCAAGACGGAAATGGGTCGGCTCATTGAACAAGGGACGACCCCCGACCGGCACGAGTTTTTGCGAGCGCTAATCTCTGAACGGCAGCGACAAGCATGACTCCATACTCCTGAATGCAGCTCGGCGGACATCGTGTCCGGACGGGCGGTAAGCTCCTCCCTGAGCGAAATCGTGAGCTGCCGTGCATGTTGGTCGATTCCAAGATCCAACATCGTCGTGGTTCTCCTGTGGAGGAAAGGATGGAAAGCTTCCCATCGGAATAGGGGAACCACGTCTCAGTCGCAAGTGCCTCTCTTTCAGAGATATCAAAGGTCGGCGGGCGGTTGAAGACCGGACAATACGTCGACTTTCCGCTGGTCGGCGCCGCCGGTAATCGGAGCATTGCTGCCGGCGCGCCGCGAGATCACTTCAACCTCGACGAGCGTCCGTAAAACGATCGACGCCCGGGCCCGATCGACGAACTGCTGGCCCGTTGGGCGAAGGTAATGAAACGAGACTTTCAAATGCCGCAAATCTTCGACAACAAAGGAGACGGACCGGCAAGTCAAAGCCACGTCGTACGAGCGTGCCCGACTGCTCGGCATACGTCTCAATGTCTACAGGCGAACACCAGTTGCCTTTCTGCGAGATTCATTCGGCTGGAAGGGAAACGCCCCGGCCGCGGAGGCCCACTTCAGGTCATCTAGGTAAACGTCCGTGGAAGTGACCTCGTTTTCAGACTGAACCGGCGCGCGCGGTGACTCGTCGATGGTGAAGGATGGTTGCCATGCTTCGGCTGCCATCACGGCATCGGTTGCAGCGGCATCGGCTCGCACCCAATGGTTGTCTTGCGAACTTGAGGGGTCGTTTTTCACCGAAGACGCTGGCAAGGCCGCAGGCACCGGTGCCGGACCATTATTCAACAAGTAACTAATCAATTGCACGGCATCCAGCACATCTATGTCGTTATCGCCGTCAATATCAATGTAGGGTGCTGGGGAAGGGCTTTGGGCGTCAAGCGCATGTTGACCTTGGGTTAAGAGCGCCTCGATGACGAGTATGGCGTCGAGGACATCGACATCGAAATCGGCATCAACGTCAAACGCAAAGACTGGATTCTGCCAGCCTGTGATCTGTGTAACGGCTTGGGCCTCCGGAACGTGGATCTCGCGGTGTCCCACGTTGTCGGTGGCGACGCTGTAAAACGCGTAGCTGTGTCCGAACTGGCCAGCGAATTCTACACTGGTGGCAGTTTCGTCGGCACGCCAGATGGCAAAGGGGCCGTCGTCAATCAAAACATAGATGTCGAACGAGGCGACGCCTGACTCCGAGAGGTTGTCACTGCCTGCCCAACGAACCGTGAAGTTTGCGAGGCTTCGCTCCGGCAGGGGCAAGACGCTGCTGCTGGGGGCGCTTACGTCGATGGTGTTCGTGAATATGTTGGTGATTACAGGTTCGTTCAGATCGAAAACGATTGACGCCTGCGCGTTGATGGCCGTCCCGCTCGACAGGCCCTGTTTGGGAATGAGGATAAAGTTGACGAACCCTTCGCCTCGGCCAGTAGCGTCGTTGACTGGCAGGAATCCATCAAAGACCCCTTCGGGCAGCGCACCGGTGTCAGGATCGACTGACCGGAAGGCCCAGGTGACCAGGCCGGTCTCAAGATCGAGACCTGCTGCGACATCCACTTGCAGCGGGCTGCCGTCCTCGTTCAGGTAGTCAATCCGAGTCTGGTATTGCTGGAGCCCAGTGGGGACCGTGAAGACTGCCGAGCCGAAACCGAAGTCCCCCAGTTCGAAGGTGGTCCAGTCAAGATTCTGATCGAGCTGATGCGTGACGAGCACCTCTTGAGCTGGCGCGGTCGCCTGGAGGGGATCGTTCTCGTAGTGGATCGTGTAGGCAAAGGTCTGGTCGGTAGTGACGTAGTTCTGTGAGCCAAATCCGGCTGGCCCGACGATATCGTTGGGATCGTGGGACCCCACGGAGTTGGTGAAGTCGTCTCGGAGTGCGTTCAGGTAGTGATCACCGACGCCATACCAGAACAAGCCAAGCCCGACCCAGGGCGCTGCTCTGCTGGCCCACCCCAGCGCCCGACCAGCACCAGCCTTGAACTTCAGCCAACGTTGCAATCGGTTGGCCGCGGGATCGCCTTTGGCGAACTTTCGCAATGTAGGGTCTTTCTTGACGAGGTTCTTCTTGTACGATTCGAATTCCGAATTCGTCATTTGCCGATTTGTCACACTTTTGACTCGACCCGTGTTCGGGTCTACGTTGGCCTGTCTTACGGTCGTTCTGACGACTTGCGTCTTGCTTTGGATGGTGACGTCTTGCTCACCCGTCAGCCCCGTTGGGTCGACAAAACTGACCGGATTGTTCCAGACATACCTCCGAACGTTTGAGTCCTGGCCTGAAAACCCAATGGGGTCATCCGAGACAAACTGACCAACGGTTGGATCGTAGTGACGGGCTCGCATGTCGAGCAGGCCGTTTCCCCGGTCGACGACGCCATGTTCGCCTACATAGCGAAATGAATTCTGCACGGCTTCTTGCAGGATTTCCGTTTCACCAAACGGCATATACGCGTACTGATTGACGTAGGCTCCCGACGCGTCCGTTAGACCTGTCGTCGATCCCAGGGCGTCGAAGTCGAAGAAGTACTCGGCTTGGTCGTCGAACTGGCCAATCAATCCCAATCCAATGGCGTAGTTGCCGAGGGGATTGCCCTGGTCGTCGTACTCGGCGATCACATCTCCCACCCCCAGTGGATCGATCAGGAACTCGCGCCGCGTGCCGTCTGCCGTTTCGGCGATCCGGTTGCCGAACACGTCGTACTCGTAGACGAACGTACCATTCGGCCCGTCGATGCTAACCAGTTGGTTTTCGGCATTGAACGTGTAGTAGGTCGTGCCGTCGGAGTCAGTCCGCGTGGCCAGATTGCCATCGGGATCGTAGGTGTAGGTCGTCTCGCCAACCTGCGTGTACTGGTTGAGGTTGTTGGTTGTATAGAGTGTTTCCACACCATTGTCGGTAACTTTCACTCGGTCGCCGACCGCGTTGTACTCGTACAGGATCGTGCGTCCATCAGGAAGGACCACCGAGGTGAGTTGGCCAATCAAATCGTAGCCATAGGAGGTGACGCCTTCGAGCGTGGCGACACTCACAACGCGACCAACCTCGTCGTAGGCATAGTCGAAGCGCGAATTGATGCTGCTGTCGGGAGCATGATTGACCATTGACGTGAGCTGGTTGAGCGAATCGTACGCGTACGTCGTGAAGGTGCCGTTTCCGAGTTGCTTCAACTCGAGATTTCCGCGCGTATCGTAGGCATAATGGGCCAGCAGCGCGCCGTCGCTGTCGGTCACGTCAGATAATCCACCGTCGCTGCCAAACGCATAGTTGACCACGAATCCATTCTGATTGACGCTTGTGATTCGTCCTCCAGCATCGTATACGTACCCGACGAAACGACCATTCGGGTAGTCGATGCCCGTTAGCCGGTCGGCCGCATCATACTGCATGTCCACCGTACCGCCGTCGTTTGTTGCGGTGAGGAGATTGCCGTGCGAGTCGTAGGTGAACGTGCGAACTTCGCCGTCGGGCATTGTTGCCGTTGTGAGGCGTCCCGCACTGTCGTAGGCATACTGGATCGCCTGCCCGTCGCGGAACGTCGCCGTTGTGATGTTGCCTTGCAGATCGTAGGCGAATCCCTCCTGAGTCGCGTCCGCGTACAGGATGCCAATCGTATTCCCAGAGGCGTCCACTTCGAAACGTGTGGTGATGCCACGTTCATCTTGAAATGTCGTAAGTTCCTGAAACTGAGTATCGTAGGTTGCGCTAACTTCGTTCCCTAACGCATCGACGGCGTTCGTCATGTGGCCACTGCTGGAGAAGGTGAACAGCGAGGTGGCACCGTCGGGCCATATGACGTTGGTAGGGAAGCGGTTGGCGTCGTAGTTCAACGAGGTGGAGTTTCCAAACGCGTCACGAATGTGTGCCACAACACCCTCGTCGTTCATCCGATACTCGGTCACGGCACCCGTTGCATCCGTGACGGTAACGCGTCCCAGACCGCTGTAGCTAAACGCCTGCGATTCTTCGCCACCATCGCGTTCGATGCCAACCAATCGCCCTTTGAAATCGTAACTGTAGAAGACGTGCGTACCCGCCAACTCCGTGATCGAAGCGAGCGCGTGCGTGGTACTGGCGTTGCCGCTGGCAACATAGTCGTAGCTGGTCGTTCCCCGCGCGGTAGTCGCACTGATGAGATGTTCGTGGGCGGCGTCGTAGGCATAGATGGCGGTTCTCCCGGCTGAATCGGAAACCCGGATCAAACGCCCCTGAACGTTGTAGGACAAAGTGAGTATTTCGCCACTGGAGTGCGTCAAGCGTGTCAACAATCCGTCTACGTCATAGCGGGCCGTGACACGGTTGCCTTGGGGGTCTCGAATGAAATCGAACTTGCCATCGGCGAGATAGGTCGTAACCGTACCATCAGGTTCGCGAAGCGAGTAAATTTCGTTTTGGAGCGTCAACTTTGCCGCGTCCCCCGGCGCACCGCGATAGGTTCCGTTCGCCTGCAAGGTAAAAAGGCGATTCAGGCCACCGCTCTCGATATAGACATTCCCCAGATCATCCACGCTCAGACTGTTCTCCCAAGTGTGTGCCCAGCCGCGCCCGAGCGGTCCCAACCGATATCGCCCTTGAATGTCTTGTAGATTCACTCGTCCAAAATCGAGGCTCAAGCCGGGAACGTCAGGGCTCAGATCCAAGTCACCGGTCAGCACGGGGCCGAGCAGCGAATTGTTGGCTTGCTGAAGTGCCAGGGACATCAGTCGAACGGGATCGGAGGTGGATGTCCCCAACTCACCCAGATAGTTGGCACCTGTGGCGATGAGACTCTGAATGCCAGCCACCGTTGTTCCGGTGTCGCCAACGATGCCGCTCCAGATGACGTCCCAAGCCTCGTTCGAGACAAACGGAGGTTGGCTCGTTTGGCGCAACGCGTCCAGGTCAACAGGTTGGCTCTCATCTGCCCGACTGAGCGTGAGTTTTACGGTCGCGCCATTTCCCACGTTCGGAACGATGTACAGCGGCACACGGATCGTTTGGCCGGCGCGGATCACGCCGGCAGGGCCATCCGGGCTGGTGGCCAGGAACAAGCGGCTGTTGCTTTCCAGGCCGGAATCCTCGGCCAGGCGGACCAAGGCCAGATCGGAACTGAGCTGCAAGAGCGGCACCGGCAGGTCCGTGTTGCCTGTATTCTCAACTTCGACAAATACAGGGGCCGGCCTGCCGCGACGAACGATCGGCTGAATGACGATCCTTAGGTCAAGCGGGGCTTCGATTCCTGCAACCACTTCGAACGCACCAGGAGCAACTGCCGTTTGCCCGTTGTCCACTTGCACATCGTAAAAACCTTCAGCCTGATCGGTCAGGTTGAAAGTTGCAAACAGTTGCGTGGCGTCACGGAAATCAATCCGTTCGGCCACGATAGCGGTTTCTCCCGCCACCAACTGCACCACGACATCCGATGAAAACTCGATCCCGTCAATCTGTACGGTGACGCGACCTGTGTTGCCACCTTGTGCTGGGGAGATCTGTTCAATGGCCAGTTCTGGAAGATCCGCGGTCACCGTAAATGCTGCCGTCGAGGCTGCGCCGAATTGACCTTCTACCAAGATGTAATACGTGCTGTTGGCAACCGTCTGCGGGACGATTGTCTGGGCATCGGGTTGGAATTGTTGGCCACGGACGTCGAACATGCCAGGTGTGGGAAGTGCGCCACGCCGGACGTACACAGCGGTCGCGCCGTCGGTCGCTGAGCTGTCAACTTGGATTCTGAGCGAGCGACCCACGGGAGGTGTCACCTGAAAGTAACGACGTTGGCCAGCGGCCGAAAACTGGTCGGCCAAGGGAACATCCAGCAGTATCGTCGGGACGGTGAGGTCAACGGATGTTTCAGTCGCGTGGACGTCGTTGGCACGGTCCGTTTGAGCGACTTGCGCGCGGCGGTCGGTTTGCACGATCACGAAGTAGCCCCCCGGTACCACGGGGGGAGCTACGAACGTCACTTCGGCATCGTACGTCAGTCCAGCGTTCAACCCCCCCGTATGCGCGACCGTCGCCAATAGAATGTCGCGCGCGTCGAGTGTCCGGTCGGTGGAGAGGTAGACTGCGTCTTGCCAGTCACCAGAAATATCGATCAGGCTGGAATTCGCCACCTGCCAGTTCACGGTCAGTTCCTGCCCAGGCTCACCTGCCGGCGGGACAGTGATAGATTGCACCTGAAGGTCGCCGAGAACCTGTTGAACGCCAAAGTCGAGTCCATCAATCGTCTCGTCCTCAGCAAGCTGCACCACGTGCGTGTTGGTCAAAGGCGCGGTCTGAATGAAACCGGGACGGTCGACCAACGCGACGGTGAATTCGCCAGGCAGCAGACCGAGAAAGGCGTATTGGCCGTTGGCGTCCGTCACCACTTCGATCTCACCGTTGTTGGGTGTTCCGCTACCATCGGCATCGAGGAACAGTGTCCAACCGGATAGTGGTCCTTCCCCCTCATCTCGTGTGCCGTTGCCATCGGTGTCCGCAAACAACTCCCCGCGTAGCACACCAGAACCGATGTCGCGCGAGTAGGCAAAGATGTCCGAGCGGCCATTGACGTCGCCCGGCACCAGGTCGAAGGAATCGCTCAGATACGTGATCACGCTGCCATTGTCGTTGACCAAAGCGCCGTGATGGAGCACACCCCGATTGCCGGATGCCGTGCCAGACTGATTGAGACTCACAAGCGTTGTCGTCTGCGACAGGGCATCGTACAAGTACACGTCATCCGCTTCGTTCGTGTCGTTGGAGGTCAGGCTTAAACTGGTCCTGAATATCACAGTATTTCCGTTAGCACTGAGCATTGGTTGGAAAACTGCTTCCGCGAAAATCATGGTCGTTGTCTGCGCTTCGAGATCGCGCATGGCCAGGCCTTCGTAGCCGCCGTCAGTCCCAATGAACAGCACCTTCTGTCCATCGGCGCTGATCTGCGGCGCGACACCGTGGGAAGTCACGGCGTCCGAACTTACCCAGATGTTCGTTTCGGAGATGAGTTCGCGAAGATAGACATCACTTTCAAAGTTGTCGTCCGATCCAACCAGGGCTGCCGTCGTGGAGAACACCACGCGCGAACCATCCTCGCTGATACTCTCCTCGACCGCTTCCACGGGCAATCCATCACCGTCAACCGCTACAGCGATTGTTGTATTGTTCTCCAGATCACGCACGTAGATGGTGTCGTTGCCGCCGGCACCACCGGTTGGGAGCAGGTCCGTCGCCTGGCTGTGAAATACCAGATAACGATCGTTGTCGCCAAACAGGCGAACTGGCGTCTCAAAGGATCCGCTGCGAATCCCCGATCGACCATTCCCGCTGCTGCCATCAGGTGTGCTGCTGACGAGCTTCAAGACATCCTGCTGCAGGTCGTACGCATACACGTCGAACAGGCTGTCGCTATCCTCAGGCATGAGCGAATCGCGTGTGGAGAAGACCACGTACCTGCCACTAGGGCTGATCACCTGCTCGCCGCCAATTCGCCCTTGAATCTTGCCCGCCGCGTTGATGTTCACGGCGCGGAGCGTTCCTAGGTCCATGTCCCGGACAAGCAGGTAGTGTACGCTGTTGACTTCGATTTCAAGATCTGCCACCGACTCAGAAAAACTGGCTGCGTACGCAACGTACCGTCCATCGCTGCTGATATGCGGTGTTCCAATGATCACATGTCCAGGGTATCCTCCCGTCCCGTCGGGATTGTAATTGACCAGTTCCGTTGTTCCGGTTTCCCGATCGTGACGGAAGACGTTTTCACCCACGACGAGATTCGGTACCAACTGCGTTGAGCGACTCGCAAAGACGAGGTAGCGACCGTCGCTACTCATCCCCCCGAGCCTACGGTCTTCGTTCTGCGGCGTCGTCGATGTGAATTCCGCCGGAAGTGCCTGGCTGCGGGCTGATGCGAGGCTGATCGTTTCGCTCGCCGTGTCCAGGAAGAAAACGTCCTGCCGGGCGTTGTTGTCGTCAGCCACAAGACCCGTCGATCGACTCTGAATGGCGAGCACGCTGCCATCGGGAGAGAGCACCGGTCGGCCAGAGTCGCCGTCCCCTACGGCGTCATCCAGCCCGCGACTGATCACGCGCGTCGTCTTGGTGGCCAGGTCACGGGCGTAAATCTGGCTCACGCCCGCGGTCTCCTCTTCGACCAGGATTGTGCCGTTGCTGGCGAAGTAGATCGTCTCACCATCGGCGCTGAACACCGGACTGTTCGACACGCCGTCCGAAATGTGATCGGCTGTTTCGTCGCTGAATCGGTTGGCGCTGACCAAGATCGTGATGTTGTCTTGCAAATCGCGGGCGAGGATTTCAACCGTCCGATCCTGGACGAGTTCACTCTCATAAGCGATGTACCGCCCATCGGGGCTGAAGACTGGATTACGGACCCGGTCAAACACCTGGTTGTCAAACAAGAAATTGTCCACGCTGACGAGCGTCTTCTCGCCGGTCGCCAGGTCAGCCAGGTAAACATTGGCACCGGAAGGAGTGGTGGGGAGTACATTGTTGGCAGCACTTATGTAGGCCAGCTTGGTACCGTCTGGACTAAACACCGGCTGCGAGGCATCTCCGGCGTCCGCCGCCGTGTCGGTGCTGTTGGTGCTGATCAGCGTCGTCGTGCCAAGCTGCAGGTCGCGTACATAGACGTCCAAATCAGATTCGTTGAAGTCATTGTCGACCAGATCACTCGCCCGAGATTGGAAGGCCAGATAGCGTCCATCGGGGCTGAACGCTGCAGCCCCCGAGAAGACATTTCCACCCGCCGTTCCTGTTAAGTTGATGCTGGCCAGCGTCGTGGTTCCACTAACCAGGTCTCGCACATACAACTGAAAGTCACTGAATCTACCTGAAACCGGCACGTCGACCAGATTGCTCGAATCGCTCAGGAAGGCGACCAGGCGACCATCTGCGCGATAGCCTGGGCTTGGTTGTAGCCGTCGCCGCCGCCTGTCCCGCCCAAGTTGACGCTGACCAACTGGGTCGAACCGGTCTGCAGATCGCGAACGAAGACATCCGGCCGGTTGTTGTTATCGCCTGGAAATAGATTGAAGGCATCGCTTTCGAACAGGACGTAGCGGCCATCTGCGCTGAGGATCGGATTGTACGAACGTACGTTTCCGCTCACTCCTTCGGGCGTGGCGCTGGCCAACGTGATGCTGCCCGTGCTGCGATCGAGAACGAAGATGTCCTGCTCTCCGTTGAAGTCATTGTCGGTCAGGTTGCCCGCCTTGCTTTCGAAGGCAATCAACTGGCCATCTGCGCTGAATGTTGAGTGGTTGCCGGATTCGTCCGCTCCGCTGACGCCATAGAAGCTGGGGTCCGCCAGCGTGATCGCCTCGGCGGCGAGCATTTCTCGAGATTCTAAGCTCTGCACGGTCAGGGACTTGGGCCGCCTTCTCTCAGTCCGCCGACTTTGCCGAAAACGGGACCGCAGCATGCCAGGCTTATTCATCGAATTTCCCCCGTCGAATGGTTCGTGGACCACAACGCCTCGACCGACGGATTCCAACGCCCAACGACCTCAAGACTCCGGATGAGCGAAGTGCCGTCTTCCTAGAAGAGTAAGCAGCGGAAGCCCGTCCTGCCAGTGAATAGGAACAGGGATTCGGCAAACACCGGCCATCCATCCTCGCGACATCCCGGCATATTTCTGCCGCTGCGCAGGGTACATACGGAAAGCGGGCCACATCCGGTCAACTCTGGACGAAGTTTCTTGATTACGCAATTTGCCGAGAGCGGCGGCGTTTGCGGTTCAGCTATAGAGCCGTTGATTTGGGTTCGAACGGGAGTGGAGGTTTCAGAATCCCGCGAACTTTACAACGTTCATGACCAGGCAAGCAGAGCGAATCGTTCCGCCCAACGACTGGGATTAGATGCGTTTCTGTTGATCGACGCATTGAGAAGGGCGAACCACACCTCCGAGCAAATCGGGGTTGAGCCATGGAAGTTGATGCCATCGACCTGCATCGGCAAGAACAGATGCTGCTGGTCGTCGTTGAGTGGGACAAATCCGTTGTTGTAGCCGAGGAATTGCGTGAAGACGACGCTGGTGGCGAGTGACTGCTGACGGCAGTTCGTTTCCCATCGCCGGTTGGTACGATCAAAACTAACGGGGCGATTGCGGGTAACATAAGCAGTTTTTCGCGGAAGGATGCCGTAGGGTGAAACTACTGGAACGAGGTGCAAACGCGGTGTTCCAAGCACTTTGAGTCACAATTTCGTCGCGAATCTCGGCCAACTCTCACCGACGACTGGGCGAAGATATTATCGGTTCGCGTTCGCTCACGAATGCGCGACCTGGGCAGATAGCAATTGCAGACGAACGAGAGTTGACGTTCACGCTGCTTTTTGATGGTAGTACTTCAGCAGTCCGCCCAACCGTTCCCGACACTCGATTTTGCCCGCAATCCGACGGACTACATCGCCTGGCTGGATCAGTTGATTGCCCAGTCCTTGGTGGTTTCGCTCGCCGTGATAATGCTCAAGGAAAGAAGCGACCGCCTGTCGTAGTGACTTCTCACCAAAGAAGATCATCCTCGACAGGGCCTCGGATTTCAGGCTTCTCATGAACCTCTCGATGTAGGCATTCAAATTGGGGCTGCGTGGCGGCAGCAGCAACGGCTCGATGCCCTCACGTTTCAGGACGTCGCGGAAAGCGAGACAGAACTTCGTGTCACGGTCCATCAGGACATAACGCTTGCCGAGTAGAAAGCCATCGTAGTCGGTCATGTTCCTGGCGATCTGCGTCATCCACGGCTCATCGGGATTGGGCGTGCAGCCGGCAAAGTGGACGCGGCGAGTCTTGAGTTCCATCACGAATGGCAAGTTGCGCCCCGGAACCGGCACAGAATCTGGGGCGGTTCAACCACCACCGTTTGTTGAGAATTCCTTGGGCAGGATCTAGTTTCGGAAATAGATCCGGCCTCTAATGCGTCTAGACGATAGTGGCCTGCTTTCTAGGAATCGGCCCGAGTGGCTCAGGTCCCTCATTCTTCGGACCCGCGTTGTCCGCTCCAGCCCCGAATCCTCTATCTCGTGGTCGATGGCGACCCTCGTTTTTTGCGAAGGATTGCTTTCTATGGCTGCGAATCCAGAGGACCTCGCATGCAAAACTCCAATTTCGACTGGACGCATTACACCTGGAACCCATGGTGGGGATGCAACAAGGTGTCGGCTGCCTGTCAGCACTGCTCCATCAGCAAATTTGTGCATCGCTCAGGGCATGAGCCGTTCGACGGCCCCCTGCGAACGAAGACTACCTGGCGAGATCCGCACGGCTGGGACCGTCAAGCAGGCCGAAGCTGGCAACGCTACCGAGTCGGTACCTGCTCATTGTCGGATTTCTTCCACCCTGGTGCGGACGCCTGGCGCGACGAAGCCTGGAACGTCATCCAGGCGTGCACGAATCTGGATTGGCTGATTTTGACCAAACGACCGGAACTGATTCTGGATCGTTTACCGACAGACTAGGGCCAGGGCTATGCCAACGTCTGGCTGGGCGTGACCGTGGAAGACCAAAGCCAAATTGAGCGGGCAAACTTACTGGCGAGAGTCCCGGCTGCCATTCGTTTTGTCTCCGCCGAGCCGCTCCTTGGGCCAGTGAGTTTCGGTTCTTGCATCTCTAAGATCGACTGGGTGATCACCGGTTGCGATCGAGCGGCCAAGGTCAATCGCCGTCCGATGGACCTAGACTGGGTTCGCAACATACGCGACGAATGCAAGGCGAGCCGTGTTGCCATGTTCCACAAGCAGTATTACAAGAGGGGGCAAACTTGTCTTCGATGGAGTGCTCGACAGCGTCGTTCATCAATCTTGGCCCTGGTCGAGCTTTTACGAGCGGAACCGTCCTGAACGACGTGTTCGATTGCCTTACCGTTGACCATCATGCTTGTTGATGATCCGGGTCCGGGCCTGACTCGCCTCCTTGCGAAGAGTGGTCAGGCGACGGTTCTCTTGGTCGGTCGAAGAAGCCATGCCGACTTGCCGGAGTCCGCGTACTGGTTTACCGGCCAGAAAGCGATCTCGGTTGACCCACAGCAGTTCGCTCAGCGCGGCAGCATCCCGTCGATCCGTTTTGCGTTGCTTCCGTTCCTCAGGCTGAATCAAGATCACCTTGTGGCAACGGTAGTCGTTTAGCAACCGGATCAACCAATCGTTGAAACCACACACTTCGAGCACAGCGATAAACGACTCGCCATCTCGAAGCCGTTCCCGAGTCAGCCTGTCAAAGAACGCCTGAATCTTCTCCGGCCGCGTCGACACCTGCCGAGCTTGCAAGACATCGCCACTGTCATCCCTGAGCGAAATCGTGAGCTGCCGTGCATGTTGGTCGATTCCAAGATACAACATCGTCGTGGTTCTCCTGTGGAGGAAAGGATGGGTCAACTACCGAAATAGGGGAACCACACTCTATTGAAGCAGCTCTCATAGATATTTGAAGGCTCTCTTTAAGATATAAAGGGGGCGTTGACCGGGGAGGGGGGGGGGCTGGGGGAGGGGGGGACAGTTGCCGGTGAGGGGGGGGGGCGGGGGGGGTGGGGAGTGGGAGCAACTAGCGGGCACAGGCACGGCATCAAGTGGCAATTTGTTGAACCGAGGTCCGGCAGATGCTTGCAGCCACAACCCACCCCGGAGGCATAGAAATGACTCGCAATTCAGGAAAGTACGCCGCACAGTTACGAGCGATCGAGCAATTGCGGATCGTCACCATACAAGAGAATAAACTTGAACTCCTGGCTCAGCTCCGTCTTCGGCTGGATGGTTTCTAGAGCCTTGTTGGGGGGTGGAGGGGGGCTTTGATAGGGGATTGGGGGGGGGGGGTGTAGTTGGATGGGCGGGCGGTGGCAGTGTTGGGGCCACGGGAAGTGCCCAATGGTGGGCTTTGTAGGGGATTGGGGGGGTGAGGGGAGGTGGGGGGGGAGGGGCATGGGGGCGTGGGAGCGTAACTGGTTGAGATTGTGGTTGGTGGATTGTGGGAGGGAGGGGGGGTGGGTGGGGTGGTTGTGGGGGGAGGGGGCGAGGCATCGGGGGAGCCTGGGGGGGGGGGATTGACGAAGCGAATGCAGAGATCCAAGCCGCCTGCGACGGCTGGCAAAGACTGGCCAACATGATGTGACCAAATGATAGAGATATTTGGAAACTCAAAACGAGTTCGAACGATGCCAGTGATGCGGTGGCGAGATGAGATGTTGCCGGCAATCTACAAAGAGTCGGAATCCCGCGCACCATGGCGAACCCGCCATGGCCAGCTCTCAGCAAACTGCTGTCACCAGCGAATCATCCAAACACGGCACCACTATGAGAAAGCGCGCCAGAGGCTCTCAGCGGCCGCACGGCGAGCGCAAATGTGAGCTAACGTGTCAGATGCCGACCATCACCATCGCATCGACTACACGGGGCCGTCAGGAGCTCTCCTGAGGTATTTAAGTAAGTGTGGGCCAGCAGATTTACAACCCACAGCCCCCATGGCTGCTGTCAGGCTCCTCCTCGTGGCTGAGTCGATCGAGATTAACGACAACCCTGTTGGTCGCGCACAGGCCCGCCTGGACAACCTCCGGGAGGTCCTGCGGCCAACAGCCGACTCCAGCCGCTCGACATCCGGCGATGCGTGGCGGGATACCCGAAAAATTTCCAGATTCGTTCGCACATCACTGTGCTACCCAAAAGGGGGGTAACGTAATCTTCTCGCCGGTGTGTATGTCTACCCAAAACTTTTTACAATTCTCTACTACGGGAGGGAGGGGCCCCAGCGAGGGAGGGTCCCTCTCCGTAGGAGAGTAAGAGAGTACGTAGTACTCTTTATAGCATAAATATTTATGCTAAACGCAAATGGTGTGCCATTCTGCGAGACAAGGGTACGGATCTGATACTAACACACCATCCAGCGAGACAAAACCTAGTCCCTATGGGTGGTGCCACTCGCGAGGGAATCTTAATATGTGAGACTCTCTCATCGATGATTGATGAGAACCTAGGAATGATGAACTGGTCCGCGAGATCAACTCAACGGAGTTACCTACAGTACCGATCACGAAACTACGACTAATGACGAACTCTCAACCGACACACTCCAGAATAGCACGGTCTTCCGGACCGGCACGACCTCCGGCAATTCGATCCTGGGCAACAACAGCGGGTCTCAGCTCGTCGTTACCATCGCAGATTCGGCAACCACCAAGAACAATCAGTCGGTCGATGCGTCGGCCACCGGCCAGTCCACCAGCACTGCCACGTTGACCTTCAGCGGTCATGACATCACCGGTGACAGCACACAAACCGAACTCTCGACCAGCAGCTCCTCACGGTCGGAGACCGTCACCAACGGTTCGCTCACTGCTGTAGTGTCTGAATCGCTGACCAGCGATCTTTCCACCTACCGAGTCAGCAACAACGTCACCGGAGCCTATGCCGAAGACCAGCAAAGTACCGAAACCCTCATCGCGATCGGCACCGACGACAACCAGACCATCGAGCGCACCTACACCGAGAACCGTCAGACGACAGCCACCCTCGCACAATCTGGCAACTCGTACTCCGGCGACTACACGCAAGACCGCGTCCATACCGAAGATTCGACGCTGACCGCCGACCATCAGAATCAAGATCTCGAAATTGATCGTACGGTTGTTTCCAGCCAGTCCGGTACCACCTCGCTCGTCGGAAACAATCTCACCGGAGTCCTGCAGACCGATGCGTCTACGTCGCTCGTGCGCGTCACCAACGAAACGGTCACCAACCAAGGGCTGACGGTAGATTTCCAGGAAACCACAACCGAGTCGCGGGTCGTCGACAGCGACTCCAATTCCATCAACGGTTCGGTCTCCACCACCGAAACCTCTACCGGCAGCCGAGTCGTGCTGCAGACCGAGAATAACCAGAGCCAAACCGCAACGCTAAATTCCTCTGAGACGTTTACTGCAAACTCCAGCACCACTGGCAACGACGTCACACGCGCGTACGTGATTAGCTCCGAACGCATGACCGACAGCACCTCGTCAGAGACTGCCACCAACGCCGCCACGGAGACAATCGTCACGGACCGTACGGCTGCCACCACCCTCAGCAGCACCAGGACCGCCAACGAGGTATCCGGGATCTACACGCAGAATAGCAATACCGAGTCCACGTTCACCCTGGCCCAAACCAACACCAACCAATCGCTCACGGTTAGCTTGCAGCAAACAGGGACCACCGAAGTTGACGAACTGCGCTCCGGCAATTCTGTCGTCGGCAGTTTCGCTTCCGATACCGACACGACTTCGTCCGCCACGCAGTCCGGCACCAACATCAATCAGGAGCACACGGTCAGCTTCACCCTTGCGGAATCGAGTACCACGGACTCGGACGAAACTGGAAGCGATATTGACGGCAGCTTTGACCTCACCTCCACCGTCGATCGGTCGAGTACCCGCACCGAGATCAACAACACCGGTCCCAACAGCACCGTCATACTGACCGAGTCCGCCAACGTCACCACCACGCACGAAGGCAACCGGATCACCGGCACGTATGACCTCGGTGAAAGTGCAACGACCGATTCGACTGAGACCGAACACTTCGTCCAGCAATCGCTCACCGTAGATGCCACCACGGTCCGGTCAGCCACCAGTACGCTGGTAGCGGTCGGCAACAGTGTCGAGCAATCGGTCACTTCCACGCTGAACGAAAGTTATTCCTCCACGCTGGATCGCGTCGAGGACAACGGTTCTCGCGACGTCACCATCAATGCCTACGACCAGGGCAGTTCCACCGTTGCCCGGCAAGCGAACGAGATTACAGGCAATTACACCCTTACGACCACCAGCAGCTACAGCACCAACCTCACGCCGGGGGCGAGCACCGAGAGTGCCACCCACCAATCGCTGACCAGCGACCTGGTGAATCAGAACTCAGGCGATTCTACCGAAACCCGTACCGGCAACTCCATCACCGGTGACTTCACGGCAACCGCCCACAGCGAAGGCACCGCATCCGTCGTCGAAGTGAGCAGCAACCAAACGCTGGATGTCACGTCCAATCGCACGGACAACACCACCGTTGATAGCACCACCACCGGCAATACCATTGCTGGTGACGTGACCCTCTCGCAAGTCACCCTCTCCGACTCCAACCGTGTGGAGTACGACCGCTGGGTGGAGTTTACCAGTCCACGACGTCAGCTGACCGTTACAGAGAACGGTTCGTCCACGGCCACGCTCAACCGCACGGCCAACACCATCGGTGGCGAGTACCTCGCCACCACCAACCAAAGCGGTTCGTCCACGCTGATCGAGCACGAACACTACGATCCAATCTACTTCGGCCTCGAATTCTACCTCTACGACCTCAACGTCACTCGCACGCTGACCAGCAACTCCTCCAGCCAGCACATCGAGTCCGGCGACGAGATCAGTGGGCTGTACACCTTCACCCAAACCGCTAGCTCCGCCTCCACGCTGGACGTGCTCGAAACCAATCAGACCCGCACGGTCACCGCGCTGCAGACCGAGACCAGCACCACCACGCTGTCTCAAACAGGTTCGTACCGCACGGCCGACTTCTCGCTCACTGAGACCAGCACGCGTGACGTCACCAGCGCTCAAACCGAAACCAACCAGACGCTCACCATCAGCCTCAGTCGGGTGGCTGCCGCAGATTCCACCCGCACCAATGCTGGCAATTCCGTTTCGGGCGATTTTACGGAGTCGTCCACCGCCACCACCACCGCCACACTCACCCAACAGGCCAACAACCAGACGCAGGATAGTAGCACCAGCCAGGTCGAAACGCTCAGTTCTACGGCCAACCGTACCGGCAACCTCATCTCTGGTACCTACACGCTGGGCAGCACCAGTTCGCTCAGCTACGCCATCACGCAAGAAGAAGACAACACCGATCAAGATGTTGATGGCCAGAATTCTGGGGGTGAGACTCGCACGGTCAGTGAGGTGGGCAACTCCGTTTCCGGCCAGCTTGTTGGGCGTACGACCAACACCACCAGTTCGCTCACCACCATGCAGTCAGGCACCATCGGGACGCGGACGTTCACGCTGGACGAAACGGCAACCAGCACCGCCGTCAGCGTGGAGACCGGCAATCTTATTTCTTCGCAGCTCACCGCCTCCACAACCAGCGAAGACGCCTCCACACTCACGCGCAGCGAAACCTACGACGATGGTTCCGATTCCAAAACCGTCATCCGCTTGGGTTCGTCGGATTCCAATAGCGTCACCAATGAGCGGTTTGGGTACTCCAGCAATACCACCACCGGCTCCTCCGCTGTTAGCGTGCATGAAGAAGGCACCCGCAGTAACAGCTACACGGCTGACTATTCCGGCACGTCGTCTTTCACCAGTGTCCAGTCCGGCAATACGGTCTCTGGCAACTACACGCTCGAAAGCACCAGCACCCAGACTGCCACGCTCGACAAGACCGGTACCGAAGGATCCACCGGCAGCTTCACGCTCGCCGAGTCGGTCACCAGCAGCAGCAATTCCGACGAGTCCGGCAACCGGCTCACCGGCGTCTACACGCTCACGCTCAGCAGTGAAGAAACCCGCAGCACGTCCCAGCAGGGGGAGAGCACCACCGCCAGCTTCACCCTCTCGGGCAGTACCACCGTCGATAGTGATCAAACCTCAACCGGCAACCGGATCACCGGCGATTACACGGCCACCAACAGCTTCCTGCAAACTAGCGAGTTCACGCAGCAAGGGGACAACGCCGAGGGGACGTATTCGCTCACCTCCGCCAGCACCGATTCCGGCACCACCGATACCTCCGGCAACTCAGTCACCGGTGAGACCACTACCTCAACCACCGGGACCGAAGACTACAACCTCACGCAAACCAATACTCAGTCCAGTAATGACTACCTGCTCACCGTCTCGGGTGACCGGACCTACACCGTCTCTGGTACTTCCAGCGCGATCACGGGCGAAAGTTCTCAAACCGAATCCGGCACGGATGATTACACTCTTGCCCAATCCGGCACGCATGGCACCAAGGACTACACGCTGGACGTGACCGGCACCGACACCTACGACCGCACGGCCGAAAGTGACCTGCAAACTGGCACGTTCGAGCGAACGTTCGATGCCGATGGCACATATGATCTAACTGTCACCGGCACGGATAACGGCACGCCGTTCAGCACCACGGCCAGCGATACGCTCAGCTTCACGCATTCCACCAGCGGGAATTTTGTGGATGGCGACCTGGACGACTCACAGACCGGCAGCACCCGCTATGACCTGCTGGAAGAGTTCAACAACCCCGCCAGCAGTGTGGATGGCGCGGCCCCCGGCACGGTAGAATTCAGCCCCATCGGCGCACCGCTCTCCGTTGGCATCGGCATTACATCGCCGACTGGCGGGAGCAGTTTTGCGGATGGAAGAATCGCCGCCGATGCGCTCTTTGCGGAAATGGGGCGTTCCACGGGGTCTCTCACGCAAGGCGAACTACGCGGCCCCGAAGCGAGCGCGCTCGCCCTTACAAGTAACGGTTACAATCGCTCTAGTGCCGCCAGCGACTCCGTTTTCGGTGAACTGGGCCTCCAGCACGCCTACGAATACTGCTTCGCAGCCGGCACGCTCGTCCTCACCCAAGACGGACCCAAACCCATCGAGACCATCCTGCCCGGCGAACTGGTCTACGCGGTGAGCGATCGCGATCCCAGCGGGCCCGTCGAACTCAAACGCGTGGTCGAGGTCTACCACAACAAGCCCGCGCGGCTGCTCAACCTTCACTTCGGCGACGATGTGATCCGCACGACGTTCAATCATCCGTTCTGGGTGGAAGGGCGTGGGTGGATTGCAGCAGAAGAAGTCCAAATCGGGGATTGTTGCCGATCGAGAGACAGACGTTTGTAGATAAAGCATCGCTAGCGTAGCGGATTGGGCGTGAAGTTGGGAGAATGGTAGGGAAGGAGGGTCCTGCCATGAGGTTACATTGGTTTCAACAGAATCAAGAGGTGGTTGAGGCGGCGTTGCGGCGGGGGGAGCGGCCTTCTATGGCCACTACCATGGCCTCGGGACCGCTGGACGATTTGGTCGCGTTACACGACGAACTCGATGTTTTTGACACGCTCGATAACCTGCCTAATTCCCGGCGACGACAGGGCATCGACGACGCCCTGCTGCTGCGGACCGTGGCCGTGCTGCCCTTCTTGGAACGAGCCTCGTTTGACGGAGCCGCTCATCAACTGTTTGGCGATCCAATGACGCTCCTGCATCTGGGGTGGTCGCCCGTCCAAATTTCGATCGGCGATAACGAACGACATCGCGACGCCTACGAGCGACGTTTGCAATCGCTGCCTTGCGATGTAGAAACACTGCGTGATGCATTGGGCCGGGTCGAGCAGTCGGCTTGGCAAGAGGTGCAACAAGCGGGTGTGCGGCCGCTGTTCAAGCGACGCCTGGTTCGCGGCCAGGTCTATGCCATTGATGGCACCGGCTTGGGGAAAGATTTGCGGCTGGTGTGCCTGGTCTGCGTGTCCGCTCGGCGGCCCATCATCGTGGCTTGGCGGCTACTTTCGGGCTCCGCTTCCGAAAAAGGGCAAGAGGCCAGCGTGACGCGCAGCCTCATCGAACATGCCCTGCAATGGGGAGGGCCAGACTGCATTCGCTTGTTGCTGGTCGATGCCTTATATGCGGATGGCCCTTTCCTGGCTTGGTGCAAGTATGTGCGAAACATCGACGTGCTCGTTCCCGTCCCTTCGGATCGCGACATCCATCACGATCTGGAAGGATTGGCCGAAGGCGGCCTGCTGGAGTTCCGGCGATTCAGCTATGTCCACACGATTCAAGGACACAAACGACGTAGAACGCTGGAAGCCGCTGCCCGCCACGGCTTGACGAGTTGGGATAGTTTCATCAAGGCGGCACTGGAATATAACGCCGTGGAACCCTGTTTGTGGGGCTGCTTGATTCGTCCCGTCGATCCGGCCCATGCCGACGACAAACCATGGACACTGATCAGCACCACCGCCTGGCCCACGGCCGAAGCGGGATTTCAAGCATATCGTCCGCGCGGCACATCGAGAACGATGCCTATCGCGAACTAAAAGAAGGCTGGCACCTGGAGGAGCAACTCTGGGGCAAGAACCCCGCGGTGCAATTGGCCCGCGTGACGCTGACTTGCCTGGCCTTCAATACGGCCCAAGTTTACCTGAGCCAATCAGGCGAACGACTCACAGCGCACGGCATCCGCCGCCTACGTCAGCACTACCGTCCTCAACTCGGGGCCAACCCCGCAGTCATCTACTACGGCCAATACTATGCCGTCTTCCCACTCGAAGAACTGCTGAACATCCTTGGACATCCCGCCGTCCAAACCCTCCGCCCCCGCCTCAAGGTCCGACCACCGTGATAGCAGCGCAGTATCTGCAAACGTCTGATCGAGAGAAGGGGAGCTTGTACCGCTGACCGATCGGTACGATAATGGAGATGTTGAACCGGTTTTCAATTTGCACGTCGCCGAACTTCGGACCTATTTCGTCGCAAACCATGAGTTAAGTAACGGATTACTTGTGCATAACGCGAGCGGAGATAGCTGGTGGAGTTCTATCAAGCGCAAAGCAACTTTTGCTAAAGACTTGGCAGTAGCGCTTCCAGGAGCGTACTGGGATACGGCCGCATCCGGGAAACAATCTGACTCATTGTCGGGCTGGATAAACGGCACTACGGATGCACTAAATCCATTTGGCGGAGGTCTTAAGACGCGGATCATTTACGGCAACTACGATGCATATGAAGCTGGGCAGAACGTAGGCCACGCGACCGGAATGACGATGAATATCGTGTTGACATTCACCGGTATTCGGGGAGCTTTTACGGCCATGCAAACGATTCGTAGCGCAGGACAAGTGCTACAGGTTGGACGGATGGTAACAAGTACCGGACATGTAATTCCCGTAATCGTCGCTGCCGATGGAGAAGCTGTCGTTCTCACCGCTGCGCTCGTCAAGGAACTGGCAATCACCAATGCCGGTGTGTTACAACTGTTGAGTCAGAGCAATAACCGAGATAATCCTATCTCCAGCGGATCCAATCAGGGTGGAAATGAGACGAAACACATAAGAATGGATCTGCCAGGTGAGTTTCCCAATGGAGGAACAATTCACGTTACTGGCGAGAATGCAATAATTCATGTACATGGCGTTGATTCCGCTGACGATGTTGTAAAGATTATCAATGCTGCCACGGAAAACGGAGCAAAAAGCGGTGCACTCTATACAGGTAACGTAACCAATTCGAAAGAACTTGCTCGATATCTGCGAGCCGCAAAGGAAGGCTTGGAACGCTTTGGCGGAAAGGTTACTCAAATCGGACCAGACCAATTTCGAATTGACTTCAAGAAGCTGCCCTTCTGGCATTAGACGATTCACTCGGTCAGCGAATGATCAACCGAATCGAAGGAGTAAGAAATGTCTGACCGCAACCCATTTCATATTGAAATCGGATCCGTAGAATTCAATCAAATCTGCAGAGTGTTGAATGACTTCGAAGAAAGTGCAAACGCCCATTCTGGCTTCGACGGGATGTCTGGTGGATTTAAGTTTTCGGACGAAGTACCGAAAGATCCGAGCGCACTTGGGCCCTTGCTGGAACCAATGATATGCGTGCTACGGTACCTTTGGGCATACCGAATCTCGTTGGTCGCTGGCAACCCTAACGCCAGTATGGAACCATGGTGGATCGCAGTCAGAGACTTGGCCCCCGGTTGGCCAGGGTTCAAAGATGCAAGGTGTTCGGCCGCCATGTTAACGCTCGCGGAAATTACCAATTCAAGGTCTGACCAATTGTATAACGATCTTGATGAACTTGACAGGAAAGCTACAACTAGAAATCACGGTGACAATTAGTAGTAGCCGTCAGCGATTCGACGCTCACCGAGACCGACACCTGGGGCACCGCCCGCACGCTCTCGCTGACGCACCACACCAATTCCACCGCCACCCTCACCCGCAACACCATCGGCGGCGAGTATACGGCCACGACGACCGAGACCGGCAGCGACACCTACGACCGCACCGCCGAGAGCGACCAGCAAACCGGTACGTTCGAGCGCACGTTCGACGTAGATGGTACTTACGACCTGACCGTCACCGGCACGGATAACGGTACCCCCTTCAGCACCACGGCCAGCGATACGCTCAGCTTCACACATTCCACCAGTGGGAATTTTGTGGATGGCGACCTCTCTGATTCACAGACCGGCAGCACCCGCTACGATTTGTTGGAAGAGTTCAACAACCCGGCGAGCAGTGTCGACGGCGCGGCGCCCGGCACGGTGGAATTCAGCTCCATTGGGGCGCCGCTCTCGGTTGGGATCGCCATTGCTCCACCCACGGGAGGCAGCAGTTTTGCGGACGGAAGAATTGCCGCGGATGCGCTCTTTGCGGAGATGGGCCGTTCGACCGGACCCCTCTCCGAAGGCGAACTACGCAGCCCTGAAGCGATCGCTCTCGCCATCACCAGCAACGGTTACAATCTCTCTGGCGCTGCCAGCGATGCTCTCTTCGGTGAGCTCGGGCGCGATCACACGTACGAATACTGCTTCGCAGCCGGAACGTTGGTACTCACGAAGGACGGCCCCAAACCGATTGAGACCATCGAGCCTGGCGAGTTCGTCTACGCCGCCAGCGACCGCGATCCCACCGGGCCAGTAGAGCTAAAACCGGTAGTGGAGGTTTACCACAATCAGCCTGCTCGATTGCTAAACCTGCACTTCGGCGAAGATATCATCCGTAGCACGTTCAACCATCCCTTCTGGGTGGAAGGGCGAGGATGGATCGCAGCAGAGAAAATCCAGGTTGGGGATTGTTGCCGCTCGCGGGAAGGGAAGCTTGTACCGTTGACAGATCGGTTCGATAATGGGGAAGTGGAGCCGGTTTACAACCTGCATGTGGCGGAGTGCAGGACGTATTTTGTTGCCCTGGTTCATTCTAATCAGCCGTTGCTGGTCATAATTCGAGCCCGCAGAAACGAAAACCTACTCCTACTGAAAACAACTCTACTATGCAAGAACTAGCAGTAGAGTTATTGAGGAAAAGTCCGACTCAACGCTTCTGGGTAATTGTATTTAGTGATAAAGGACCTGTAGAACCAACGAACGGTTTCAACCTTAAAGGCCATGCCTGGGTCGGACTCATCGATAGCGATCCAGGCCAGCTGCGACGCAACGACCCAAATGACTTGACTGCGCGAGAGAAGTCTGTATTAATCGCGCGAGGGTTTTCCCCAATAGACGAGGGTACTACAAATAGTAAAGGGCAACTTTCACAAGATGGCGGTCGGCCGTTTGTGGTCGCGAGGGCGTACCCGATAACTGCAAGCGATTACTTTGCAATACTGCAGAAATTTGATGAAGATATAGAACTTAATCCTCTCCCCGATTACCATTTAGGAGGCCGCGATTGTGTTGATTGGGCAGTAAGCACGGCGAGCACGGCAAAGACAGTAAACCTCAAGGTTCAGCAGTCTACGCGCCTTCCATCATTTATTACGGGACTCGGTGAAGAAGACAATCGAAGGTCTGCTGCTGCAATTAGCTATCCATATGCCCTTTCGTTTGCGCTTATCAAAGACGACAGGAACGGATCGGTATTGTTTGACAAGAGTGAGTAGTTGCCAAATCACGACTAACTTGCATTGCTTGAAGGCATTTGGAAATCGATAATTTGAGGCGTTCTGTTGCGCGTTAACATGGCAGGTCATCACTTAGTTTTACCGATACTGTGGCGATCTGCCCGGAATCGTGGGCGGGACGAGAAGGCACTGTACGTGAACATTGGGCAGGGGGACTGCACCCATTGGAACTTGTTATAATTCAAGGCTAGAATCCAAAGTTACTAATGTAGTTGTTATGGTGGAAATGGGATGGAAGACTCAAATCAGATTCGTACTCTCGTATGCATACTAATGGTTTTCTCAAGCCTTGCTGGGTGCCAATCCGAAGCGAGTCAAAGTGCAGCGTCGAGCGCGCCCACCCCGCCTAGTCAATCTGGGCACAGTGACTTTATTTCCACGGTCCTGGCACAGTACGACGGATTCGTCGTTGTGGATAAGCGAGGAGGATTTAGCCGCTGGGATGCCCAAGCAAGATTTATATCCGGTCGTAATTTGGCAACAGAGCCTTGCGCTGTCGCCGCAACCGATGACTCGTTCTGCCTCGTTGGTCCGCCTTTGAATTGTCGTTCGAACCGTATTTTCGAAAGCTCCATCAAGCTTCTAGATTCAAAGTTTCAGACGACGGCGGAGTTCGCGCTCCCCATCGAATGGGGCGCACTCGTCTCTTCCGGACTCGCACTAGTGCCTCGAACACGCAACCATGTCACGGAACTTCAGGTATGGTTGCTGCGCGACCCAGTGCCCGTGTTGTTACATACATTTGGGGGGAGAGAGGCTGGTTTGCACATCAAGAACATTTTGGCCGCACCGCAGGGCTCTTTGATCCTCATTTACTGCGTTCCGGTCCGCACCAAACGAGCTACGAGTACGAAATCCGATATCGACGACGAAACAACCGGCCCTGGGTTACTGCTGGACTACGATCCTTATGAGGATATCGTGAAGAACCGTCTTGAGTTAGATCCAAGTGGCAGCGACGTGCGCGTTGCGATATCTCCAACCGGATTCTACTTCGTCGTGAAGCAGGGCAATTCGCTCACCGTCTTTGATTCTCAATTCAAAGAACAGCGCCATCTCCAGTCGCTAGGCGATCAACCTGTCGGCGGTTTGGCGATCACCGACAGCGGGCGATACGTGGTAATTGGCGGAAGCCGGTTGCTCCTGTGGGACGCTAGAGAGTCCAAATTGATACTACTTTCCGACATGTACGACGCTGCGATTCGGTCGGAAGCGTCGTTGAGTGCGTCGGGAGATCCGTTTGCTGAGCGATTTATCCGAGACAGGCTCTATGTTCAAGTGACGTGCGGCATCGGGGACATTTCTAAGGCAATCACGTACATGGAGTTCGGCGAAATCGAGGTTTGGGATCTTCATCAACGAAAACGCACTCACCTCGTCCGGGCAGTCGACACCAAAGAGAATGACGAAGTGAGACGTCGGATCAGAGCCACTCTCCAGCAGCAGGAGTAGCGGTGCTGAAAGAGTCCTCGTTGTCAACTGCGGGGTCGTACATTCCGGTGAGCACATTCCGTACTCACTGACGCATTTCAGCAGCCAGCCAATGGTGGTAGACTCAGCGGCAACGTGCCAACCTCACGTCCCCACCGGCAATTCAGCAACGGTTCGAACGCTCGTGAGCGGTACAAATCTGGCGTCTTCGGAGCCCGCTGCTGGCCCGTTAGAATGCTGAGTTTTCGAGCATGTACTAATGGAGGCGTTTATGGGCCGGCAACGAAGTGGGGAGCGGGAAGCGTATTGGCGGGATGTGGTGTCTCGGCAGGCGGCGAGTGGGCAGACGGTGGCAATGTTCTGTCAGATGGAGAGGATTTCGCCGCAATCGTTCTATGTGTGGCGGAAGAAGGAAGAAGCTGGCTGGTCGAAGTTTAATCCGTTGCCAATCAATAATCCAGTGAGCACATTCCGTACTCACCAACGCATTTCAGCGACCAGCCAATGGTGGTAGACTCAGCGGCAACGTGCTAACCTCACGTCCTTATCGGCGAGTGAATGTTCGTTCGAAGGCTCGGGCTCAGTTGTCCTTGGTCGAACATGCGCTCTGTCCGCTTGACTCAGCCGCTTCGCTGCAGCCAAGTTTTCGGTTCGAGTCGTGGTATGCCTACACCGATCGACATCGCAATCGCCGCAAGGCCAAAGCCGTGATAGGAACGCTTGACGGTCTTTCGGCCCATGACGAACTCTATCTGTGGGGACTTTTAGGGTTGGCGCTGGCACAACCGGAGCCACGACCGGAACTGCTGGCAACACCCTATTACTGCCTGCGGCACCTGGGCTTGATCGATACCGACGCCGGTCGCGGCGGCCGACAGTTTGAGATGTTCCGCGCCGCGATCCGCAGGCTCTCTGGCGTGCGATACCAGAACGACCATTTCTACGACCCCGTGCGGGGCGAACACCGTGAGGTGGCCTTTGGGTTCCTGAACTACAGCTTGCCGCAGGGCGACCGGTCCGCCCGCGCTTGGCGGTTCGCTTGGGATCCGATCTTCTTTGAGTTCGCCTCCGCCACTGGGGGTGCCCTATCGTTTGATCTGACGTTGTACCGTGACCTTTCGCCAGCTGAGCGAAGGCTGTATCTCTACTGCAAGAAGATCTTTTGGCGGCAGGCATCAACCAGCCCGATTGAGCTGCGGCATCTGGCGGTTGATGTGCTTGGATTCTCCGAGACGCTGGCCACGAACTACCTCAAACGCAAACTCAACCGCTGCCTTACCGAACTGGTGAACCGACGGCTACTGGAGTTACCGTCCGGGGTTATCAACATCGCCCAGATGTTTGTGAAACAGGGAAAGGGCCAGTACACACTCCAGTTGCATCGCGGCCCCGCTTTCTTGAATGCCGCATCCCCTTACCTCTCAGCCATGGAATCACCGCTTGTTGACCCGCTGCGTGCGATTGGTTTTGACGACCGCACGGTTGCCTCGCTGCTTGCGACGTACCCCGTTTCAGCACTGGAGCAGTGGGCGGATATTACGCTCGCCGCCCAGGAGCGGCACGGCGAGACGTTCTTTAAGAAGAGCCCGCAGGCGTACTTCATCGACAATGTGAAAGCGGCGGCGGACGGCAAACGCACGCCTCCCGATTGGTGGCGGGAGCTCCGAAAACAAGAACTCCTGCAACAGCAGGAGCAGCAGAGGGCAAAGTCGGTGCTTGGCGACCAAGAAACTTCCCAGGAAGCTGCCTTCGAGACCTATCTCGAAACGGAAGCCAAAGAGGCGTTCGCCCGCGTGATGCAAAAACTCGTAGGTGAACTCAAACAGGCGGGACAGAACGAGCCGGAGGCACATCACAACGCGACGTACCATGCCCGGATGCACTTTTGGAACAAGTACCGTCAGGAGCATCCCGAGGAGTCAGCGGCCGGTGGATTCCAGCGTTTGGGTTCGATGCTTTAGCGGTATCCAAGCGTGATTCTGATAGTGTACTTCGCGTCATGCTTTTTTGCGGCAACTAGTGTACTCCGCGTCACGTTTTCGGGGTGAGTTAGTGTACACGGCGTCACGTTTTCTCCCGCTCGATCCCCTGCCGCTAGCAGAATCTGCGTGCGAATCGCCGATCGAAGCGTTTCTCGACCCTACGCCAAAAGATTGTTTACAAAAGAACTGTAAGCAAAAGGGCTACGCCAACTGCTTTTGAAAAATGCTACGAGACCATGAATAGTAGGACGCTGCCAGACCGGCGAAGCGGATCGGCAGCCATCGCCTCCGCTGCGCCCGGCCACCGCCGAGCAGAGCTCGGACGTATTGTGGCGCGGGGCTGCGGAAAACCACCACTGGGAGGGGACAGCGCTCGCAGGGCTTTCGCCCGCGAGACCCCGTGGTCCGACACGGCGACGGCGCCCAAAGGCACCGATCGACCGGCTTCCCACGGGGTCTCGCCTGCTTGGTTGTCAGTCGGCGCGCAAACAAACAAGGCCAGTGATCGGCGCGTGAAGAGGAGCCAACTTGAAAGGTAAATTCGGCCTATGGGTCTTCTAGCGGAAGTGCCGCAGAAGGAGGCCCGATGTGGCGAATTTCATCAAGATGGCGATTGTTCAGTCGATACTCTCGTTACATGCGCAAGGTTGGTCCGGTCTCAGATCGCTAATCCACCTTGCGGTGAAGTCTACCGGCCATGCCTACGAGCCCGAAATGCGGCTGCCAGCCTGGAATCGCGTTCGCAGCTGCCGAGTCCAAAACCGCGGTGACTGTCGATGCGTGACAGTCATTTCCCGAAGCTCGACAACACTTGCATGAGCATGAACGCCCATGGCGATTGATTCCCAGTCGGTTTGCCGGGTACCATAGGGTTGTACGGGAGGCCTGACGGCCGCGATTTTTTGCTGAACACCAGAGGATTCTGCCAATACCGGGGACCGTACACACCCCCGTTGATACAACTTGAACGACGCGCGAGCGTCAAGCCTGCTTCCCGCAAAACGACCAACCTGAGCCGAAAGGCTCTTGAACCAAAGAAGCAGCACCTTGAGCCGCGCCCCGTAAGGGGCGCTGGCCATGTGCTGTTCTTTGGTGCCCCTTGGTCGGGGCTGCGGGAGCGGTCGTGGTTCAGCGTCCTTTTTCATGCGCCGGACTGCGGCTACTCATTCTACCGAGGAGCCATCTGGATGCCCGAAAACATTGATGCCTCTCCAGCCTCAAGTTCGTCGTCGTTGCGACAGACGGTTTGGGTTGCAGGATTTCTTTTGCTCCTGTTTCTGGGCTGGAGCTACTCAGGCCATTCAGCAACTCAGGATGTCAAGGTAGCGACTACCGGGTACTGGAAGCAAATGGACTTCCTACGTCGCCAACTGATAGCCAAGCTGCCGAAGGACTCATTCGATCAAAGTATTCCAAACGCCATCGCTCATTGTGGTCAGAATGTTGCTGCCTACCGTGATGCCGCTCGCGCGGTTTCGGAGATCCCTCCGCAGCATGTTGATCCTGCCATTGTCGAACTTGCCAGCAAAGAGATCGCCTTCTACAACCGAGCGGCTCTAATGCATGAGACTTTGCAGTCGTGGCTGAAGCAGGTCGAAGGGTTGAAGACTCATTCGGAATCGTGGGGCACAATGGTTGAGTCGTTTATGAGGGGATTGGGCGGCGATCCGTTTGGAAAGGCCAATGACTTACTCTCAGAAGGGGACCATTTGAAAGTCAGCTTCAAGTCAACCGTACAACCTAAGATCGAATCGCTAATGGTTGAGAGAATGTCGCTTCAGACCGAAACATCACAGCTTCGCTTGCTACTCTCTCAAAAGTATGGAACACAGTTGCCTCAAATCACAGACTTGCCCGAGTAAACTTGCGAGGGGATTCGATGATCAGATCATGTAAACGCAGTTCGCTGCTGGGCCTTTACCTGTGCGGAGCTTGGGTCGTCGTCTTTGCTTCGGGATGTGGGTCAGAAAGCCCCTCTGAGTTGTTGATTCGTGCCCAAGAGGAGATAGACCGTGGAAACGACGACAAAGCGATAGCACTACTGAATGAGGCCATCGCAAGGAAGCCTGACTTTGGACATGCCCTTGGAAAGCGCGGAAGAATCTATTCCAAACGCGATCAGCATGAGCAAGCGATGAAGGATTTGTCGATGGCCATCGACTTTCTCCCCAAGGATGAGGCGATTTCTTACTACTGCCAGCGAGCGGTTGTTTGTCGCGAACAAGGAGGTTCCCAATCGGCGACAGCGCTGCAGGACTGCGATGTTATTATTAGGCACCACACCGAGGAGGATCTGATTCGTGCTATGGCGTTCGCGATTCGTGCTTGGAGCAGGCATTGTCGGCGGTACGGCGCACCTGACGGAGAACGAATGGGCTATGCTGGGACGCAGCGTCGCAGTTCAACCGAATGACTACCGCGTTCGTTTCAATTCCAATCAGCCGATCACAGAACAAGTGATTGAACGACTCGACGACCGATCCGAGGGGCCTCATCCCATGCAAGATGAGGCCTTTCCGTTTCGTGTCCGAATGACCGTGGACGGCCAAGAACGCGCCGGCGTGTTTCGCGGTAATGATTACATAGTGCCGATTCGGGCTGGCGAGGTCTACGCGCTCGAAATCGAGAACCGGGGAAGCCATCACGATCTTGTTCTGATGCGACTTTTGGTCGATGGTCTCAACACGCTTCCGCAACCCGTCGAGACGAAAGGAGTGCAGACCATGGCCTGGGGAAGTCGCGTCAATCTCGAAAATGCACGCCCTTGGAAACTGATTCGAGGACGGGGACTGAAGCAGCAACAGGGAGAAGTATTCAAAGTCCCTGGATTCTACTCACATATCGAAGGCACGAAAAGTCAGTACCACGAGTTCAAGGTGGTGGACGCTGCCCAATCTCTGGCGGCCCAACAAGAATATACCGGCGATATCGGTCTCATCACCGCTGCGTTCTACGCTCGCGGGGCCGCCACCCGAGCGGTCGGCACAGCGGCAGGTGAACGGCGAAAGGATGACGTTCGGCAGATCGAAGATGTTCCGGTAGGCAAAATGCTTGGCGTGGTGCACATCCGCTATGTCGACGCGGATGCCGCCGTCGTTGCTCAACAGCCGTAAACACACCTTCCACCTATCACGACCACTCAAAAACAGTTTCCTACCATGATACTAACAGTCAGTCTCGTTTTTCAGGAGCAGAACCCATGTCCCGTTCCAACCTCCGCACGGCTGCAATCTCTTTGATGGTGCTGGCATCGTGCTTCGTCTTAAACCACGACTTTGCCCTGGCACAGACTCCGCAACTCAAGGCGGCCAACAATCGGATCGAGGCAGCTGAGAAGGCTGGCAATTGG
Source organism: uncultured Planctomycetia bacterium (assembly GCA_942492195.1). GTDB lineage: Bacteria > Planctomycetota > Planctomycetia > Pirellulales > S012-138 > CALOEH01. Next base: position 141,014 of record CALOEH010000061.1, read on the forward strand.
GAAGAGATGGTTCGTCTGATGCCGAGTTGGGTGAACGGGAGGGCGTGGCATCCGTACTGCCAACGGACAAAGAGCCGCCAACAAACTCGCCGCCTACTATATGTCTAAGGCCGCTCGCGGCATCCGTAAACAAGGCAAACTTGACCGTGCGCTTGTTATTGCACAAACCGCAAGAAAGTACTGGGAAGCAGGAGGGCGAACCGTCACCTTCTTGACGACCCTGGCAACCGTCCTTGGTGAAATCCACGAAGCCAAGGGAGACTTGGTTGAAGCGGACAAGATGTACCGTTGGGCACTCGCCAACGCGGAAACCAAAGAAGATAGACACCATACGGATGTTGTCGGTCCACTCCGCGATATCGCCGACATCCGCATCAAGCAGAAGAAGTATGCCGAAGCTGAGCGTTACTTCTGCGCGAACTCGCAATCGAAGAACGCACACATGGAAAGAGCCATAAGTACACAGGCTGGGTCGTGGAAGATCTGGCCGATCTGTACCGAGAGCAAGGCCTGCCCAAAAAGGCCAAGGTCCAACTCGACCGCCTGCTTCCCATCTACCGTCAAGCTTACGGCGTCACAAGCAGTCAGGTTGCCTGGGTCTTGGATGACCTAGGAGATGTCTTTGATGATCTCGGGGAATCTGAAAAGTCTGTGGAGATGCATCGCCAGGGCCTCGCAGTCATGCAGGCGGCAACCGGCAGCGAAAGCAGTGGCACAGCGGCATTGCTCAACAACTACGGCAACCTGCTTAAGCGACTCGGAAGGCTAGAAGAAGCCGAAGAACTTCACGTCAGAAGCTTGGCCATTAAGCGGAAGCTCGAAGAAGGAGATCGCGATAGTCTGGCCTCCAGTCTGAACAACCTGGCGCTGGTCTACACTGAGAAGGGACGATTCAAACAAGCAGTCGAAATGCATAAAGAATCTCTGGCCATCCGGCAGAAACTGCATCCCAAGAACGACCACAAAGCCTTGGTCCTATGCCTCACCAACCTAGCTGAAAGCTACGAAGACTGGGGACGGTACACCGAAGCGATAGAGTACCTCGAACAGGCGGTGACTATCTCGGAAAACCTGTATGGGAAAGAAGACATCAACGTCGCGCGGACCCTGATTAATCTGGCGTTCGTGCACTATCGCAAGAGCCACTACAACGAAGCGGACCAACTCTATCAGCGAGCTCTTCCCATTTTCGAACGTAGTGCCAAGACCAATCCCACGGGGCTGGGTGCCTGTCTGAGCAATTTCGCCATACTGGATGTTGCGCGGGGACGCTATGCCGACGCCGAACGGCGATATAACAGAGCGTTGGAGTTGTACGCTCCTGAATCTACAAGGGCCGCAACCGCGATGGCCGGATTGTCCACGGTCTATAGAAATCGAGGCAAAGTTTCCGAAGCTCGCAAACTGCTGGAGAAGTCGCTCGCCATCACCGAGCAAGCCCGGGGGCAGATCATGCGGACGTCGCATTTCGATTGTGTGGGCTGGCCGGCTTGGAAGAAGAATGCGGGCATTTTCGTGATGCTGAGAAGCTATACAACCGCGCGATCGCCATCCGCGAACGTGCTCTCGGGGGAGATCATCCTCTCTTGGCAGAAACCCTGCGGGGCCAGGCATGGATCTATTACCGCCAGAACCGTTTAGCGGAGGCCGACGCGCTTTATCGTAGGGCAATGCCCGTGCTAGAAGAGCAAGCCGGCAGCGAAAGCTCTAGCCTGGCCTGGGCAATCAATGGTCTGGCGTGCGTTCGCCAAGATCAAGGAGACTTTGCACAAGCAGAGATTCTCTACAAACGTGCCCGCGGCACGCTAGAGAGTCATCATGGTCTCGAGAGCGTCGAGGCGGCAACGCTCTGGAACAACCTGGGTTGTCTGTACAATTCACAGAGCCGAACCCAGGATGCCGAAGAATGTTTTGATAAGGCACTCGCCCTCTATGCCAAGACGTCCGGCACAGAGAGTCCGCATTACATCCGGACCCTATCGGGGCTAGCCGATTGCTATGCGAGTCAAGACAATCACAAGCTCGCTGAGGTGACGCACCGACGTGTGTTGGAAATGCGTCAAAAGATGTTTGGCGAAGACAACCTCCATGTCGCCGAAACCCTGCAAGGATTGGCCTCTCTCTACCGAGAACAGGGAAAACTAGACGAAGCGGAGCAGCACTACCAGCAAGCCTTGGAGATTAAAGAGAAGGTCTACGGAACGGCCCATTCCGCCCTGGCTGGCAATTACTATGGCCTGGCCCGAGTTCGCCAAGACCAAGGCCGGCTTACCGATGCTGAAACGCTGATTGATCAAGCCATTGATCTTCGGGAAAGAACCAACGGCTCGCCAGGGTTCACCAGCAGTTGCTACAAACTTCGCGCTCAACTTGCCTGGGCTGCCGACCGGCGCGGCGAGGCCATTGCTGATCTTCGCAAGGCCATGTCGCTCGCCGAGACCGTACGGCACGGGGCATCCGGTGCCGAGCATGAGCGTGCTACCACGTTCGCTTCGTACAGCGATACTTTCGAACTGATGGTTCGCTGGCAATTCGAGCAAGGCAATCACAACGAAGTCCTCAACGCCATCGAACGCGCTAGGGCCCGATCCTTGCTGGATGAAATTGCCCTCTCCGGCACGGAACTGGACGTCGGTCTTTCGATTGTCGAGCGAGACCAACGCCGCCAGCAATTAGCCGACTTGCACGCAGAAGTTGCCAAGTGGGAAGAAGCACTCAAGAAGCTTGAGGGCATGCCTATCGCCCCCTCCGAGAAGCGGCATATCGAGGTTCAACTTGCCGGAGCCCGCGCTCAACTCTACGACCACTATGCCACGTCCAAGAGTTCCAGTGCCGTCTATCGACAGTTACTTTCCACAGGCGGTGGCCCACCCAGAATGAGCCAGTTAAAGCGGAGCATCGTGGGAGACGAGAACCTGCTACTCATTTACTTCTTGGGTGAAGAAGCCGGATACTTGCTTGCCTTGGGTCCCGAGCTGGAAATGATCTTGACACTTGAAGTGAACCAGGCTCAAGCAGACATCCTGGGGATTCAGGCTGGCCCGTTGACTGCCCAACGTTTGCGTAGTGCACTGATCAACGAGAAGAAGACCGGTGTGCTTCAATTGCTTTCAGACCCTTCGCTCACCGAGGTGGGTGAATCCAAGCTCGATTCTCTCGGCACACTGCTCTTGCCAAACGATGTTCGATCATCACTCTTTAACGATCACGCGAAACGGGTCCTGGTTGTGCCTGACGGCCCGCTTGCCCTGCTTCCGTTCGAAGCACTACGAGTCACCAGCGATGCAAAAAGCGAGTACCTGCTAGATGTGGCGCCGCCGATTCTCTACGGCCCGTCGGCCACCGTACTGTACAGTCTTGGCCAACGTCGCCAACCGATTCTACAAGACGAATTGCGGATTCTTACCGTTGGTGATCCTGTGTACGAAGAACAGCACAAAGAGTCGGTCCCAACAGATGCCTTAGCGTCGTTAGCTCCTCGTAATCGGTATGGAGCGCTGAGCGGAGGCCTGCCAAGACTTCCCCATTCGTGGATGGAGTCGGAGTGGGTTGAGAAGGCATTTATTGACAGCGGAGCCAAGGTCCAACAACTCGTCCGTGGCGATGCCACTGAGAGAAACATCCGCATCAAGGCGAAGGGAAACCAGATTCTGCACTTCGCCTGCCACGGTCTGACCGATCAGGAGTACGGCAACTTTTTCGGAGCATTGGCCGTGTCGCAGGATGGCCAGTCCACCGATGATCCTGGCAACGACGGCTTCCTGTCCCTCCCAGAACTTTACGAACTGGATCTCAAAGGAACCGAACTGACCATACTGAGTTCCTGCCAAACCAACTATGGCCCACAGCAAAAAGGGGAAGGTGTTTGGGCCCTCTCGCGAGGTTTCCTTGTCTCAGGATCGCATCGCGTCGTGGCCAGCAACTGGCTCGTGGATGACGAAGCGGCTGCCAGCCTGATTGGCTATTATTGCGACGGCCTAGCGCATGACATCCATGTCAAGAAACAACCCGACTTTGCCGAGAAGCTGCACCTCGCAAAACGTTGGGTACGCGACCAAGACAAGTGGTCGCACCCGTACTACTGGGCCTCATTCGTATTGGTCGGCCCCAACTGATGCATAACTCGATACCTATTTCGTAATCCGTACTCTCACAACCCGTTGTACAAAGATCGGGGACATTCCTTCTGCAAATCTCGTTGCCCACGGTCCATGACGCACTCCTTCAACTTGAGGGTCCCAAACCACCCAGACTAAACCACCCAACAAGAGTGAGCGTACGGTGAGTGCATCGTGTCGGGTGGCCATAAGTTGAGAAAAACGTTTGAGCTTACCAACTTCTTGGGCTTTCAGATGCCGCCCGACGCGTGGTGACCAAGGACAACACGTACTGCGCCACGAAAATGCAGGGCATCGAGGTGGCCAGATCGGGCGTCGTGAGCACCTAGGCGAACTCTGCTGAGGTGCAAAACACATCCTTCAATTCGCTCGTAGCTCAACTTACTGAAGTTGGACAACCCAGCGCGAATTGCCTTCGACGCCAAGTCGCGAGGCTCCACGCACCTGGCGCTCAAGTACCCGGGAATGTTCTGTTCGCTCTTCAATCAGGCCGGCAACGTGTACCCCACTTCGCAGATGACGGGTCAGGAGTTCGCTGGCAAGTGGCCCACGAACTATCTCGGCACCGATCCAGTCAGGCTGGCAGACAATGACTCGTTCCAGCTGCTGGAGAAGAACCTCGACCAGATCCGTGGCAAGCTCCGTATTCAAGTTGCCTGCGGTACGCAGGACGCTTCGCATATCGCTACCGTTCGCGAATTCCACCAGGCCCTGCTCAAACACGGTGTGAACCACACTTACCTGGAGATCGAGGGCTTGGGCCACAATCAGAAGCAGATGATTGGGCTCTACAAGCCTGTCTGGTTCGATTACCACGTCGACTCGTTGCGCAGAGCCGCCGCTGACCGAGGCAAGTAACAAGGTTCCTTCTAATGACCTTGTTCATACCACTTGCGCTGCAGGCGGCTGCCCATTGCGATAGATTGCAACAATGGTTCCGACCGTTGGCCGCTTAGGAGAACACCATGAGAAGGCTGCTCTACACCCTAGCCTGCTGGTTGGTGCTGACGCCGATCACCGCGCACAAAGACGTTTCGGCGGCACCAAATGAGAAGCTCCAGCTTAACATCCTGATCATCCTCGCGGATGACATGGGGTATGGCGATGTTGGCATCCTCAACCGCAACAGCAGAATCCCCACGCCCAACCTGGACCGGCTGGCAAGAGAAGGGCTGATCTTCACCGACGCTCATAGTTCGGGATCTTACTGCGTCCCCTCTCGCTACGGCCTGTTGACCGGCCGGTATATGTGGCGCACCCGGCTGGGGTCGGGCGGTAACCTGGCTAATTTTGCCGGCACCCTGATCGAGCCGGGCCGAAAAACGCTCGCGGATCTGCTCCGTGGAGAAGGATACTTCACCGGATTGGTCGGCAAGTGGCATCAGGGAATCGATTGGAAGCTGCGCGATGAACGTGCTCGGGAGGTCATCCGAGTGCATCCCAACTACCAAGACTTTCAGGACATTGACTTCACCTCGCCGGTCCTGAAAGGGCCCAACGACTACGGATTCGACGACTCCTTTGCCACTGCCGGATCGGCGGAGATGAACCCCTCCACGTTCATCGAGAACAACCGGGCCACGCTCATCCCCACCCTCTCCTCCGAGGAAGCAACCCAAAGATACGGCCAGTGGTTTGGCCGGGATGACAACATCATTGCCGAAGGCCACACCATGGACCGCCTGGTCCCTACCCTGTCCAAAAAGGCGTGCGAATTCGTCGAGACGGCAACCCGCTCCCGGCCCGCCCGGCCGTTCTTTCTCTACTACGCGTTGACGACGCCGCACAACCCGATCGTCCCCAACCGAGAATTCGTTGGGACCAGCCGCGCCGGGGCGTACGGAGATTTCGTCGTAGAACTCGACCATCACGTCGGCAAGATCCTGAGCAAGATTGCCGAACTCGGTATCGACAAGAACACGATCGTCATCTTCACCAGCGACAACGGGCCAGTCGATCGCACCAAAGGGTATCCGGCTAAGTGGGTCAGGGGCGACACTGCCATTTACGGGCACGACAGCAACGGGCCTTTCCGAGGCTGGAAGGCGGGCCTCCAGGAAGGTCGACACCGCGTGCCGTTCTTCATCCGCTGGCCTGAAAGAATCAAACCAGGCGAGAGTTGTCCCACCACGATCCACTTCAATGATGTCATCCCCTCCCTGGCGGAGATGCTCAACATCAATCTGGATAACCACACGGCCGAAGACGGCCAAAGTTCCTTCAAGGCACTGACGGGAGAAGCGAGACCTGGGTCATTTCACGAGGCGATTGTGCACAATCACAGCAATGGCACCTTTGCCATCCGCAAGGGTGCTTTCAAGCTGACAGTTAACGGGCCGAAAACTACCTCGCAAGTCATGGATGACTCCTTCCCAGTGTCCTTCGTGCTGCATGACCTGAGCAAAGACTTCGAAGAGACCACCGACGTATCCCGCAACCATCCGAGGATGGTGCAGGAGCTGCATGCGTTGCTCAAGAAGTATGTGAGGGAAGGCAGAAGCAACGGCCGGCGATGATCCCACCGGTGAGGCTGGTACCGAAGGCCCGTCCAAGGGAACCTACGAGGTCTCAAGATGTTTGACGGCCGTCAATCATCGGAGAGCTGACCGGTGCGCACATTATTGGTTCTTTTTAATTAACCTACGGTGGCAAAACTCCCTGGAGGCTAGGCCACGTTTTTCGCTGAGACTCCAGGGATCCCAGGCGTTCTGACGGGTCTCCGTACGTCGGGCACTAGTGGTATAGTCGTTTTCGAAGCTTTAGATAGTGCGGCGGTCAGCAGCGCCGCGGCAGTTGTGGCCGGCGTGGTGGTGGTCATCGTCAGCTTTGCACTGGTGCCGGTGATCAGTCGAATCGGACAGCGCGCCGATAGCACGGTGACGGAGACCAGGCACGCAGACGCGGAAGGAGACGAGGCGTGACCGAGATCTGGCTAGCCATCGAGGCGGTGCTGACCAAGTACTCACTGGTGACGGCGTTCGCCATCGTCGGCGTGATCGTCTGGCTTTCGTACGGCATCTCTTCCCGCGTCACTCGCGGCCGCATGCATGGCTCGGCCATCGCCATTCTGATCGGCCTGCTGCTGGCCTACACCGGTGGCCTGGCCACCGGCGGCAAAAAGGGCATCGCCGACATCGAGTGCCTGGCAGGCATCGGCCTGATGGGCGGAGCTATGCTACGGGACTTTGCCATTGTGGCCACCGCATTCGGAGTGCGGTTGGATGAGTTCCGCAAGACCGGCATCAGCGGCTTTGTCTCATTGCTGGCCGGTGTGCTGGTCTCCTTCTTCATCGGGGCGGTGGTGGCTTACGGGTTTGGCTATAGAGACCCGGTCAGCATGACCACCATCGGCGGCGGGGCGGCTACATACATTGTGGGGCCGGTCACCGGTACGGCGCTTGGCGCTTCCAGCGAGGTCATGGCACTCAGCGTAGCGGCAGGGCTGGTCAAGTCGATGCTGGTGATGACGATCACCCCAATTGTGGCTGCGTGTATTGGGCTGGATAATCCGCGCTCCGCGCTGATCTTCGGAGGACTGATGGGTACGACCAGCGGCGTGGCTGGCGGACTGGCTGCTACGGATGAGAAGCTGGTTCCATACGGAGCCATGACTGCCACGTTCTACACCGGACTGGGCTGCCTGCTGGGGCCGTCGGTGGTGTTCATCGTGATTCGCGCTTTGCTCGGCACATAGACCCTTTCGCCAACAACACTATGCAACCCGTGTCAATTTGCACAAGTTGCTGGGCACACCAACACGACCATCGTCCCCGTTCTCCAAAGTTTGCGAAATCCTTGTCGAGTCCGGTTGCTCTGCTAAGATGAGTCGGTTCGGTTCACTGCCCCGAATCCGACACCGAGCCGCAGGTTCCTGCCCCACCTGCGGCTCCTCTCGACGTGCAGCCGAAGGATCGACATTTGCTGCTGATGGTTCGGCAACCCAATGAGCGTCCACACACTCCTGACATCAAGGACAAGTTGCTCTGCGGCCACGATGAACGGCATTGGTTTGTTGCGGGTGTGGCAAGCGGAAGAATCGCCACCGCCACAAGACCGACACATTCATTCGTCAGGGCGAGTGGTTCTTCGTACCGGCTCCGGGCGTCGTGGCCGATGAAAAGCTGGTCCTTCGGAATGAGCCGCTGCGGCGAGGGCGGGGAAAGCCGCACAGATGTGAATTTCTGTACCGAGTCGGTGGAACAACGGTCTATGTCTGTGGACAATACCCCAACGGGCTGACGGAAAAGGAATACAAGACGCTGTTGAAACGAAATGCTGCTGCTTCGAAATGGAACTGGCAGGTGATGCAGCATGACCCCACCGTCTTCGTTCGAGGGTCCTTCTCATGCCGACCATGCCGCGTTCATCTGGGAGGTTGGCATCGTGTGGCGATGAACACAGAAAATCATTCGAAGGCAATGGCGTCGGTTGCTTCTCTGGACTGATCGAGAATTCGATTGAGCAAGGTAGAATGACACCCCGCTACCATTGCAACAAGGGAAGGAACTGGTTGGCCAAGAAAGAGTTATTCGGACACAGCATGGTAAGCGTCTCACCCAGTACGTGTGTCATTGCACCTCAACCGTCAATGCACATTGACGGCAATCACCGTACTCTCCCCAATTCCGATCCCTGACTGCAAACGGATCGGTCAATGACTGGCGAACACTGGCGGCACTTCCGCAGATGCGCCTCGGCGTCATCCAACGTCAATCCAGCCATCCCGTCAAGGCACGACATCGCTGCGGATTGCGACCTGTTCACGCCGACGTTGCATGTTGCCCTTCCGATTCAGAAGAGCAGTTATGCGAGAATTTGAACGTGCCGAGTCAATCGTTTATGTTGAAAAATCAGAGGACGTCTGAGGCCGGTCAAGACGCCAATGAATTGCAGGACTGCTTGGCGTTGGGAGAATATTTGTAGTTGGAGGGCAAATCATGGATTCGACATCGTCTTTGTTCAAGATCGAACGTCAAAACGACACAATGATTCTGATGCCGCTTCGCAATCTAGGTGAATTTGCGATGTTGGAGTTGGACAAAGAGGCCCAAAGAATCTCGACTGCGAAGCCAGTCAAAGCCAAGTTGCCAAAGAACTTTGCGGTCGGCGGACTATTTTCACCTTACGGCCACCGGCGAAATGCTCCAAATGGCGAGAACTCGCACCGAGAACTCCAGAATGTTTTGGGAGACAGCATGGGCCAATGCCGATGACAGGCCAAACTGAGGCGCTAGGCATGCGCCGATGTGTGTTCTATTTACGTCCGATTTGGTGGCATCAAAGAAACGTTTCTTCGCGGCAGCTCTATTGGAAATCCAGTCATCCTGTTCAGGACTTTTCGCGTGGTTTTTTGGTGCCTTTTTTTAGCTTGGGGACCGTGCTCTTGGGAGGTGATATTGGCCCTGGGTCGACAACCGTGCGGCGTTTGAGATCGTAAACCATGCCGGTTGACAAGATTGAGTAGATCACATTCGTTAGTGCAAACGGGCGTCTGTTCTGCGCATATCCAATGTGGTTGATATCGATCGCGCTCCCGTCCACGACGATCACCGTTCCAGTACCAATGACCCTTGCCGTGGTTTCGTCTTCAATGATCAGCCCTGTGTTCTCTTCGATGCCAAGTCCCAACATTGCCGGATTGGTCGCGACTGCGTGGACCAGGCGGGAGATCCGGGATCGCTGAACGAAGTGGGTATCGAAGATCATGTCCTGAATCAGGCCCATACCCTTGGTTGTCTCGATGCCACCCTTCCGGAACAACCGAAATCCATTGTTTTGAAAGATCATCATCTCGGGAAGGACCGCCGCTCCGGCCGAAGTCCCGGCAACAACACAACCGCCGGCTTGATATCGTTCGATCAAAGCACGATGTAGCGGCGTGCCGCCAATCAGCGAAGACAGGCGAAGCTGGTCGCCGCCGGCAAACATGAACAGGGTCGCTTCACTGATGATCTTACAGAGTGCCACCGACCCAGCTTCGGGCCGCTCGCCAATATGCACCGTTTGAATGCTCACCGGTTTGAACGCCGAAAAGAGCACTTGATAGTCCCGGGCTCGGTCGCCCGGTTTCTCGCTCGCGGTCGGCACGACAATAATTTTCGCCTGGGAGCCCCCTGCCAAATCGACCATTTCCCGAAAGATTTCCGAGTCAGGCGACTTCTTCTCATTGCCGCCAATGGGAATCAAAAAACGGGGCATTCGGCTGGACTCCGGTTCTTGTTTTTCCCGGTCATTGGCTTCATTCCTGGACTGAGTTTTGCGCTTCATACCGCTTCCACTGTACTTCAATCTGTCGCGGGTATATAGTCGCTGTAAGGCAATTGTAGTTTTTCACGGTGGATCAGCGGGAATCCGGCAGATGGAGGGGGCACATCTCGTCGTGATTGAGGTGATTGGCCGCGCCAAAGCGAGCTGGCTGCTGTCATTGTGGCTAAGGAGTAGCTGGAGGAAGACGAACGCTTCAACGCCGGAGCCGGTTTGAATCTTCTGTTCAACGGCACTACGATCCAGATGGACGTGTCATGGATGGCCAGCGCCAGGGGGTTTGCGGTCGTGGCTGGGTTTTTCACTCAATGGCCGTTACCTACCGGGTGAAACGTCATTTGGAGATCCAATCACGTGCTGCGTGTGGACGCCTGCGCTACAAAGTTCGCCCGCCGGTGCGACTTTGACGAGTAAGATCTTGAGATCGCGTTGAATTTTGACATCCCACTCCGTGAAGCTCTTGGCATTGACACAGTTGGCAGTGTGGCATGTGACGGGAAGACCTTTGCGTGCGCATTGAACTCGAGGGGTACCATCGCGACGGCAGGCGACGGCGAGAATTTCGCCACGTCTTTGCTGGCCTACCGAGCCCACTCACAACTTGAAACGAGTCGCAATCCCCGGCAGAACGTTGACTGGGCGCTGGGTGAGCTTACAGAAAGCGTTGACGTGTGAATCATGGTCGTTAATCACACAGGCTTTGCGGGTGGCGCGTGCCACGGTATGGCTTGGCATGGACAAAGCACACAGGCACCCGCATGAAGATATTGAAACACCGAGCCCTCCGGGGACCGAATCGTTACAGCCGTTACCAGACTATTTTCATGTTGCTCGATATCGGTGAATTCGAAGAGCAACCGTCTGACACGCTACCTGGTTTCCCAGACCGCTTAGCGAAGCTGATCCCGACGCTCTACGGTCACGAATGCTCGGTCGGCGAGCCCGGCGGTTTCTTGCAGCGGCTCGAACGAGGTACCTGGGCCGGTCATATCGTCGAACATGTGGCGTTGGAGCTACAGTGTCTGGCGGGGATGGATGTTGGATTCGGAAAAACCTATGACACGGCTGACAATGGAATTTACAAAGTCGTCTATCGCTACCGTACTGAGTCCGTCGGGCTGCGTGCAGGCGAAGCCGCGGTTGCCTTGGTCGAAGCCGTTGCCCGGGATCGCCCTTATGATATCGACGCGCTCGTCCTCGAACTCAAGGTGCTGCGCGAGAACGACATGCTTGGTCCCTCGACGTATAGCATTGTGGAAGAAGCCAAGCGCCGAGGGATTCCAACACGGCAACTGAACAGAGATAGCCATGTGCAGTTGGGATACGGCGTTAAGCAACGCCACATTCAGGCCACGATGACCGATCGGACCAGCGCCCTGGGTGTCGAAATCGCCGACGAGAAATTTCGGACCAAAGAGCTGCTGCGACGCGCCGGCATCCCGGTCCCTCAAGGTTTAATCGTCCGGTCGCTCGACGAATCATTGCAGGCGGCGGTGGACATCGGCTATCCCGTCGCGGTGAAGCCTGAGGTTGGAAATCACGGCAAAGGAATTACGGCGCATGTATCCGGCACGCGTGAGCTCGAAGTCTCCTACGCGGCGGCCCGCAAGGTCTGCGATTCCGTCATCGTGGAGAAGACCCTGATCGGATTCGACTTCCGGGTGCTCGTGATCAATGGGAAGCTAGCGGCCGCGGCGCTGCGGGAACCGGCACACATAGACGGCGATGGCACGTCGTCGATTCAACAGTTGATCAAGAAGACGAACGCCGATCCACGCCGGGGAATTGGGCACGAGCGGGCGCTCACAATCATCACCGTGGACGACATGACAGAGCGGCTACTCGCAATTCGAGGCTTCACGGTCGAAGACGTGCTGCCGGCCAACGAGAAGCTGTATCTCAAATCGACAGCCAACCTGAGCACCGGAGGTACGGCGCGTGACGTCACCGACGAGGTCCATCAGGATGTCCGTCTGATGTGCGAGCGCATCGCCCGCCTCGCCGGAATGGATTGTGTCGGCATCGACATCGTGGCGCCTGGCCTCGACCAACCCTTGAACCCAGCCACCGCCGGAATCGTCGAGATCAATGCCGCCCCCGGATTCCGAATGCATCTGGATCCGACCGAAGGCAAAAAACGCAACGTTGCTGAACGATTCGTCAAGATGCTTTTTCCGAGCGATGAAAACTTCGACGTTCCGATCGTGGCCATAACCGGCACCAATGGTAAGACAACGACGACAAAGCTAATTGCTCATACCTTAAAATACAGCGGCAAGATGGTCGGATTGGCGGGCACGACGGGTGTTGAGATCGATGGTGTGACGATTGTTTCTGGAGATTACAGTGGCCCTGAGGGGGCTCAAGTGGTGCTTCGCGAACCCACTATCGATCATGCCGTCCTCGAAGTCGCACGCGGCGGCATCATTCGCCGTGGCCTGGGCTTTGACGAATGCAGTGTTGGCGTCCTGCTGAACGTGGACGAAGACCATATCGGCACGGACGGCGTTGACGATCTCGAGGAACTTGCCCTGGTCAAGTCCACCGTCATCGAAATCGTCAAAGAATCGGGCGTTTCCGTTCTCAACGCGGACGATCCCACCGTCGTTGGACTTAAAAATAGGGCCGGCGGAGAGTTAATCTATTTTTCGCTGTCGCCTGAGAACGAAACCATCGTCGAACATCTCGCGGCGGGTGGCACTGCGGTGATCCTGCAGGGCGATGACGTTGTGATCCGTTCTCTTGAACCCCCAGTTCACGTTCTCTCGGTCTTCGACGCTCCGATCACCCTGAGCGGAGTGGCAACGTTCAACACTGCCAACGTCGTGGCCGCAGTAGCGGCGCTGCATGGGCTTGGCACTCCGGTAAGTATGATCCGAAACGGCATCAGCACATTCCATTCCAGTTCCACGCAGAACCCCGGCAGAATGAACCTCATCGACTTCGTGGCGTTCAAGGTCATCATTGACTATGGACACAACGTGCCGGCGATCAAGGCTCTGGGCAGGGCGTTACCGCACATCAGCGCTGGGCGGAAGATTGTTGTGGCCCACGGCACCGGCAATCGAACTGATGACAACATCAAAGAGTTTGGTGCAGCCTTAGCGTCGGTCTACGACCACTTGATTCTCGCCGACATCGATCCCCGCGGTCGGGCGTTAGGCGAAACTTCCGATCTGGTGCGGGCGGGTGCGCTGGCAACCGGTTTTCCGGAAACGAACGTCGAGATCATTTCCGCCGCCATGGATGCCATTGATCATGCCTTCTCAATCATCCAACCCAGCGATCTGATGGTCATTCAAGTCGATGAAGTAGCCCCGGTGCTTGGTCGCGTGATGGAACACTTTAAGCAAATCGCCGACAACCAGCCAGTTGGCAGACTGGAACGCTCGTCGCGTTAGAGTCAGGGCTGCGTGATCACATCGACGGCAACAAGGACCTCTCCCAGCTTCCCCCAGTACTTCATGCGGTCGCCCGCGTTGAAGTACCCGACGACGTGTTCGTCCGTGTGGTGATCCTTACCGACGATCGACAGCTTCTTAATATCGAAGCCGCTCTTCTGGAGTTCACGGTTGGCTTCTGCCGCTTTCTCGTGAGAATGAAAGATAGCAACAAAATCGCTCACCGAGTCGCGAACGGCCGGTGATCCAGATGACCCGGAGATTGTGTTCACCGACTTGACTCCAACCCGTTTGGAACAAGAGTTGGCGGCGATCGGAACGCCCGCCGGCGATGATGCGATTCGACGGTGGCTGGACGAGCAAGATCTTCGTCTGAGAAAGATCGCCAAGGTCAAAGCGGGCGGTGCGTCACCCGACCGAGACATGCAGTTTAACAACATTGCACAACTCATCGACCAGTATCAAGTGGCTGGAAACCCTGTGTTTTCCATCGATACGAAGGCCAAGGAATTCCTCGGACAACTTTATCGCGCGGGCCGCGTGCGGTGCAGTCAGCCCTTTATCGCGTATGATCACGACTTCCCGAGTTGGGCCGATGGAGTGATCATCCCGCATGGCATTTATGACGCTGTGCGGCAGCGAGGCCACATCAACATCGGCCTTTCGCACGACACGACAGCCTTCGCCTGCGACAGTTTCCAGTGGTACTGGAACCGAATTGGGGATCAGGCGTATCCGCATGCCAATTCAATCCTGCTGCTGGCGGATTGTGGCGGCAGCAACTCGGCATCGAAATACATCTTCAAACATGACTTGCAGGCCATAGTGAACGCGATCGGCGTGGAAGTTCGAGTCGCGCACTATCCGAGCTACAATCCGATCGAGCGACGCTTCTTTGCTCACGTGCCTTTGATATCTATGAAAGAGAGATTCTTGCGATTGAGAAGTGGTTCCCTTATCTCGATAGGAAGCAACTGTCCCTTACCCTCGACAGGAGAACCACGACGATGTTGTATCTTGGAATCGACCAACATGCACGGCAGCTTACGATTTCGCTCAGGGACGACAGTGGTGATGTCGTACAGGCTCGGCAAGTATCAACGTGGCCGGAGAAGATTCAGGCGTTCTTTGACAAGCTGACTCGGGAACGGATTGGTGGTGTACTCATCCATCCAAATTGAGCATGGTTCGCGACCATCGGTCACTGATCCAGGCAATTCCCGACAAGGTCAAGACGCTGAGGCTCGATCAGGTGGAAATGAGTGAGCGGTACAGATCCGGCGTCTTGCGGGAGTTGGCGAGGGGTTAGCTGGCGCGGCGTTGGCGGGCGAGGGCGCGGCGGCGGTTGGCGCGGGCGGCACGCTTGCGGTTGGCGCGGCGTTGGGCTTGGTCGATGCGCAGCTGGAGGCGGTGCTGGGGATGTGCTTCGAGCCAATGGTCAGGCAAGAGTGTGAGAATCTCATCGCCGCTGAGAAGAGGGAGTCGCACGAACACGTCGTGAAGATACGCTTGCGGGTCGATGTGCAATCGGCGGCAAGTCGCGGTCAGGGTATAGAAGACCATGGCTGCTTCGCCACCACGCGGACTGCCAAAGAAGAGGTGGTTCTTCTTGCCGATCACGGGCATTTTGATCGCCCGTTCCGCAGCGTTATTCTCCAGCGGGATCGCACCGGACTCGAGGAAGCGAGCGAAACTTTCCCAGCGCTTCGTCATGTATTGAATCGCGCCACGCAGCGGATGCTTCGGTCGAAGCGTTTCCAATTGCGAGTCCATCCACGCTTTGAATTCGATCAGCACAGGGCGCGAATGTTCTTGCCGCAGGGCATGTCGCTGATCGTCCGTCATTTCGCGCGCACTATCTTCGATCGCGAACAATCGCTGGAAATAGCCAAGCGCCGTGCTGGTCTGCGCTGTCGCGCCAAGATAATGCAACTCTTCGAACTTCCGCCGCGCATGCGCATGGCAGCACGCCCAACGCATTCGCTCAGACCACTCGGCCTGCAACGATTCGTAGCAAACATACGCATCCGATACGAGCACGCCATGGAAGTTGGCGAGGAACTGTTCGGGGCCCGCCCGACTGCGGTTTTCGGTGAAGTAGAACGTGGTGTAAGGATGGGCCGCATCGCCGACCACGGTCCAGAGATAGGCCGTGGCCGCGTGGGAAAGTTCAGGATTGAGCAACTTCACGGACGTCTCGTCCACGCAGGCCACGGCCGAAGACAACACGGCTTGTCGCATCGGCCCGATGAGCGGCATCAACCGCTCGGCCAGGCCGATCATCCAACGGGCGATCGTGTTTCGCGGAATCGTAACCCCTAGCCGCGCGAGCCGTTCTTCTTCGCGGTAGTAAGGCAGGTAGTCGGCAAAGTGTTCCACGGCCAGGCTGGCCAGCAGCGAAGGACCGGCATAACAGTCTAAGATACGAGGCGGACGTGGTGCCGTGACCATCTCGGTCTCCGTGGCGTCCTCGTTATCCGCGGCCAGCACCTCCACGAATTCTTCCACGACGTAGAGCTCGGCAGGCCAGGCAATCGCAGAGCTAAAAACCGATTGACCGAAAGGGGCGCAGGCCGGACAATGTCTGGCGATGATGGGGTTCGCCCCGTCACTCATCGCCCTGGCGAAGTACCTGCCCCACTTCGTCAGGGCTCTCTTGTGCGCCACACCCATCGTGCCATCATCTGACGCCATTTGGCATCAAGTCGTCCGGCCATCGTTGCGCTCGCTCCCAGTTTGCGGCACCCTTCCTTCGTCCGAGGTTTCTTTTACACGAGGAGATCTGCCATGAAGACTGTAGCGAGCTGGAATGATCTGAAGCCGTTTAAACTGATCGAGCCCGGTGGTTTCGCTCGCTGTGGTAGTGCTCAAGGAAAGACGAAACAGCGCGGCGTAGGGAGTTCTCACCGAAGAAGATCATGCGCACGCTTGCCTTCAATCGTTACGTCGAACAGCAATCGGTACATCAACCCGCACGCTTCGCCGGTCAGGACTTCGATACCAGGGCTTTGAATGAGGATTTTCTATCGAATCGCGGCCGACCGCCACGCTCCATCGGCGAAGATCGCCGGCAGCTTACCGATGAAGTCGGTCGGATTGCGGGCAAGATCGAGTGCCAAGAGCGGCTGGGCGGACTGCTGAAGTACTACCATCGCAAAGCAGCGTGAAGTCCCTCCTGCTCCTCTGGTCGTTCTTCTGCGATCGACGTCTCTAAACACGGACTTTGAACGTCGTTCGAATAATTGTACCCTTCGGCCGAGGTTGCAATTTGAGTGGCAGTTGCTAGATGTCAGGGGGAGGGCGGTCTGCGGGCCTGCGCGTGGGGAAACGGCTACGTCATCTAGTTCGACGTCTGAGGTTCGGAGCGGAAGGCGTCTCTTAGCGTAGTAAACCTACCGTTAGGGACGGTCCGGCAAAGCCATGCACTTGACCTGGAAAAAGGAACTGAGTCCAAATCTGCCCCTCGTAGGCGGCTCTGGCGAAAAGTCGGGCACCCGTCTTGGACACAAGCGCCCATTCGGCACCGATCTGCATTTCTAGGGACTGAACCATGATTTGACTGGGGGGGCCGCCCGGCGAGAACCGGTTGCGTCCGAAGAGGGCCGAGCCACGCGCATTGGCAAAGAAAGATAGGCCAGTATCCCCCACCAAACTGCGGCCTTCAGCCGAGAAGGTCGGTCCTATACCTTCTGTTTCGAGAGCATTAAAGGTTTTGGCTTTCGCATATCGCAAACCGCCGGATTGCAGCCATACCCAACTACCAACCCTACGCTGATAGGTGAAATCAGCATCGAAGGCTCTGGCCGTCAGCGAAAGAAATTCATCAACCGAGTCGTCATACTCCCAGTAGCGTGCTCGCACACCCACTCCCATCGCACCCACATACCCCAGAAAGAATCGAGGGGCAAAGTCGTAATCGAATTCGATGAACTGCGTTGACGATTCGAAGGATTGCGGCTGCAAGAATACGAATTCAGCCCCGGCGATTACGCTGCCGTGTGGAGGGACACCCACAGTGCAGCAACGCTGTCCGGCACATTGATCGCACTGGCACGTATTTCCGAAATTCTCAGAATCCAAGACCAGGTCCGGAGCATCTGGTGTGGGCGTAAGCGACAGTTCAGGTTCAGTTATTGACGGTTCGGACTCCAGCGAAGGCAACTCTGATTCGGTGTTTGGTTGAACCACCGGTTCATGGTATTGAGTCCGCCGCGCATGACCGTCGGTTGCCGGACCACTGCGAAAATCAACGGGTCGACGTGCTGGCGAGTGCTGCGTTGGCCGATCATTCGACGCAAGATTTCGCCGCGCTAACGCACTACGATCCGCCTGCTCAATGCGATTCACGTTCTGTTGAACACTCGACGGAGTCCGCTGAGCGTGGACTTTTCGGTCGGAACTCACCAATAACATGGATACCACCAATGCGGCGAACGCTATCCGATTCCGACGCGGGATTCTGCAACCGAGCCTGGTGATGCTAATCTGAATTTTATGATACATAGCCACTCCAGCATTGAAATCAGGCTAGGAATGCCAGTTGCTCGGTGCCACGATTTCCCGCCGTGTCGCACCGCTAGCACATCCCCACCCTGGGTGTGGGGAGGACTGTAGCGATCGTTCGGGAATCCGGCAAGGCCATACAGCCGACAAAATGCCGCGAAGCCGAGCCGTGGGAAATTTGCCAGCAATTGGGAAAGATTCGCCGGCAAATCGCCCTACTCGCTGCCGACGTAAACCCATTGATATTTCTGAAAGAGAGGTTCTTGCGATTGAGAAGTGGTTCCCATATTCCGATGGGAAGCTTTTCATCCTTTCCTTCACAGGTCACAGGAGAACCACGACGATGTTGTGTGGTGTAGGCCGTGGGGTTCACCCCCCGCCTACACCCCGAACCGGACGTGCAAGTTTCCAAGCATCCGGCTCTCCAGCTACTTCTCGACTGTCTTCCACAGTGTTCGTCGCATCGCGTTAACGTCCATCGTGAAACTCCTCACGCAAAATGCGTCAACGTCTTGCGGCACGAAACAACCTGCTCCCCTTCGCCATGTACTGGGCTTTCCCCAGCTCGGACTACTACGAGAGCTCCGCCACGGAAATGGTTCCCCGGCCCGGCCATCTGTTGCCAGCGACTTGCATAGGCCTCCGCACTTCCGCTTCCCCGGTTAAGAACGTGGTACTCAGTCATTGTCCCTTAGCTTAGATTCGGTTGCAAATAACACACCCGTCCGCTGTCCGCTAACTGCGGCTCCTCCAGTTCGATGGTTGGCCATGGGTGATGCCTCCACCGTGTCGCCAAGATAATACGACTTCTGCGGGTGACGCGATGTCATCCACAGCGACCGGACCTTCTCGCTAACGCCAGTTCACCCGTTGGGGATGAGAAGGGGCTCGATTTGACCCCGTAGGTGCTCAACCGTTCCATTCGTAATCAATAGGTCAACTTAGGCTAGCAGGACTCCCTCGGCGGTGGCGTCCGCCTGTGTCCCACATTGTCGGTGCAGCTGTTCCGCCCATGCCATGCGTCGGCATGAACTTAGCACCTATCCTTGGCCTCATCACCAGAGGCCAGTTTCAAAAAAAACATTACCACGCCCTCATCTCGGGCGCTCATCTTGGAATCGACCAACATGCACGGCAGATCACGATTTCGCTGCGGATCGTTAGAAGTTGCGAATCTTCGGATGGTTTGCGTCGACCAATTCTTCTTGAATGCTCATCGCGAAGCCCAGCGAGGCGAAGTCGTCGTCGCTGAACGAATCGTTGGGCTCTCCTTCGGCCATCTCAGCGAACGCGGCGTCTGTGCTTTCCTGAGCGGGTGCGGACTCAGGAACCGCTGCGGCTGGAGGCGGTGCTGGCTGGCTGCCCGCAGGCGACGCACTGCTGGCCTCGTTGAGCAGATGGTTGATGACCGTCAACGCATCCACATTGTTTACGAGGCCGTTTCCATCCACATCGTACCTGGACATCCCGCCCGGTTCCCCTTCACCGCCGTTGGCAGAAGAAGAAGGAACTGCTTGGAGCCCCTCGGTCAACAGCATGTAGATTAGCGATACTGCATCGTTCACGTTGACGCTGCCGTCGCGGTTGACGTCCAGCCGTGATCTGGTGGCCGGCGTGAGGGGCTCCTCAACCAATACCTCTGGCACTGGGGCCGCTGAGACCTGGACCTCGACCATGCTGATCGCCGTATTGGCGCCATCTTGAGCAGTCACCTTGACCATCATCATGCCTGCGAAACCGCTGTTGGTCCGCACGGTGAGCGTATTTCCCTCAACCTCCACCGAGCCCATCGACTTGCTTTCGTCCATCAACTCGGCCGTGTACTCCACCGGACCTTGGGCGTTCTCCGCGGCAAGTTCGACGGTCGCTGATTCCCCTGCCACAACGGATGGGGCCGGCAACGCTGGCAAGTGCATGACAACAACCGCCGTCGGTCCCGCGGTCACCGTCCGCGTCCGGGCGGCAATGGTGCACGGCAGCGCGTTGGCCCCTAAGATGACCGAAGGGTCAGAGATCACCTGCCCTGACATCCAGATCACCAGCACCGTTTCGCGGCAGTCTCGGAACTTTTCAATGGAAATCAGCGTATCCGCGGCGCATCCAGAAACCTGGTCAAACCCGGCGCCGCCGTCGATCACGTCGCCGGCGGCAATGTTCAGCGTGCCGTCCAAGTCACCATCAGGGAAGAAGAAATCGTTGCCGGCGAGCCCCATCATGTTGTCCATGCCCGCTCCGCCGTACATGGCGTCCTGACCGGCGCCCCCTTTCATCACGTCGTTGCCGGCGCCCCCTTCAATCACCGAACCAATGGCGACGTTGGTTGAGAGCGCGAGCGAGAGCGTGTCATTGCCGGCGGTGCCCACCAGATGCACGCATTCATACCCCACAATGTCATTCTGAGCGGCCGAGCCAACATCGCCCACGGTGATGGTGTCATTGCCAGCGGTATCTCGAATTCGCAGCAGATCACTGCCGGTGCCGCCACGGAACTGGTACTCTTCGGTATCGTCAATCTCGATCATGCCGGCGGTTCCGCCAAAGTCGCGGAGCATGACATCGGTGCCGTCGGTGGTTTCGGTTTGAACTTCCGCCGTGCGATTGAGCGTATCGGCCGAACTGTCAATCACCAGGTCATCGCTATTCCCGCCGCCGTTGAGCATGACCAGGGCCCTGGAATTGAGCCGCTGATCGGCGAGGAAGGTCATGGTGATGGTGTCGTCCCCGTCGTTGCCGTTCACGCACAGCTCGGAGGCCGCGCCCAGGCTGGTCGCGGGATTGCCGCCGAGCGCCAATAGGTTGAGGGTGTCTGTGCCGGCCTGCCCGTTGAGTTCGGTAAAACTCTGCTGGCCGGTCGACGTCAGATTGACCGTATCACTCCCGCCGCCGGCGTTCACCTGTGTGAACGCGCGAATGCCGGTGTTGGCGATCGTGATACTGTCCGCCCCAGAAGCCATGTTGATGGTCAAGCTGCTCCGGAACCCGGTAGTGGTGACATTCACGATATCACCGGGAGGCATCACCAAAGCTTGGGCACGGATGAACGTACTGCCTGATGCCACCGTGTTAGTTACATTGACCGTGCTGCCACCATCGTTTTTGATGTTGAGCCGCACGGTCTCGGTGGTGGCGTAGGTGACCGATCCTGTGCCCGTCCGGCTAAACGTGGTATCGCTGAGCGTGTAGGTCCCGCCAGACCCGCTGGCATCGTTCAAGATCAACTCGTCCCCAGCGGCCAGCGAGTTGGTGGAGCCTTTGATGGTGAGGTCATTGGTGGGGGCCGCCAGGTTGTCTTCGCCAAAGACGCAGACGAAGCCCAGGATGTCATCCAGACCGTTGGTGATGTCGCCCAGGTTGAACGTGTCATTCCCTTCGCTGCCGAAGAGGTCAGCGAACCTGCCGACGCCGATTCCTTCGAGCGTGATCACGTCCGCGCCAGCATCGCCATCCACGCTGAGTACGAATCCGTTGAAGTTGTTGATGGTGATCGAGTCGTCATCGGTGCCGCCAGATATCTGGATGCTACCTCCCGTCCCGGGATCCATGACGGTAATCGAGTCGTTGCCGGCCTCGCCATTGAGAAAAGTCAGGCTGGTAATGTCGGTGTTCGCCACATCGATGGTATCGGCCCCACCGCCGGCATTTACGATGACCACGCTTGAGGAGCCCGTCGTGGTGATATCGATGTCATCCGCCATGTTCCCCGCGTTGATCGTAGTCACGTTGGCAGCCGTGGTCGTGACAAGGATGCTACTGGACGTCGTGTCACTGGTGTTGATGTTGAGCGTTTCGATCGTTGCGTAGGTGATCTGGGTGATGCCGGTCCGGTCAATCGTGGTATCTGTGATCGTGTACGTACTGCTGGAGGTGCTGGCATCGTCCAGGATGTTGAGCTCGTCACCGTCCAATACTACGAGGTTTGTAATAGCTTTAGCGGAGATACCGAAGCTAGAAGTTGGAAAAGTATCGTCCGCTTCGCCAAAGACGCAGATTTCGCCCAAGATGTCATCCAGTCCGTTGGTGGTGTCACCAATGTTGAACTGGTCATTGCCGGTTCCGCCGAAGGCGTCGGTAAGGCTCGCGCTGTCGGTCCCTTCGATGTTGATGATGTCGTTGAAGGGGTCATTGCCAGTGGAGTCCCCGTCGCCACCTTGGATCAGCAGAAGACTGACGTCGCCGGAATTGTTGACGGTGATCAGGTCGTCGTCTTCATCACCGGCCAGCTGCACGGCGGAAATGTCGCCGCTGGTGACCAGCGTGATGGTGTCTTCTCCTTCGTTGCCGCTGATTTCCATCAGGCTTTCCATGCCGGTGTTGGAGATGGTGATGCTGTCGTCGTCATCGGCATCTAGTAGTGGGGCGGCAGGGTCGTTGCCAAAGATCTCTGTGCCACTGAGGGTTCCCGTGGTGGTCACGTTGATGGTATCCGACCCGTCCCCACCGATGAGCCTCACACCGTCCCCGTTGCCGGAGTTGGTCAGTGTGATGCTGTCCGCACCTTCGGAAGCATTAACCTCCAGGATACTGTCACCGCCGCCAGTGGTGGTCACGGTAATAGTGTCGTTACCAATCCCAGAATTGAGCTGGACAATGCTGCTTGTGCCGGTGGTGGTGAAGCTGACAGTGTCCGCGCCGGCTCCCGTGTCGATGGTCACTTTGACCAAGTTCGGTGTATCGGTGGTGGCGAAAGTGTCGTTGCCGGTGCCCGTGGTGATATTGATGGTTTCGACCGTCGCGAACGTGATCAGGCCGGTGGCCACCGCGGCGGTTCTTTGGAAAGTGGTGTCGGTCAGCGTGTAGGCGTTGTTAGCGGTGCTGCCAGCGTCCGCAAGGTTGAGCGTGTCTCCGCTGGCGATGGTCTGCGTGAATGTATTCGAAACGGTGGCCCCTTTGACCGTGACCGAGAGGTCCACGGTGGCGGTCATGGTGGGGGCGGCGTCGTTGTCTTCGCCATTGATGTTGATGGCGCCCAAGATGCCATCGAGCGTGGGGGGAGCAAAACCAATGTCCACTGTTTGAAAGAACGCACCCCCAGAGGCAAAGACGTCCAGAAACGCGCCCGACGTCCCGTCGTAACGCAGGACCTGATCGGAAGCTAAGCTAGAAACATAGAGGTTGCCGTCCGGGCCGAACACAAGACCTATCGCCTCGCTCAAACCGCCGGACGTTGCCGTCACAAAGACGCCGATGAATGCGCCGGTATTGCTGAATTGTTTGACGTCGTTGGTGGTGAAGCTACTAACATACAGATTGCCGTTGGCGTCAAATACCAGACCGTGCGGATTGTCCAGACCACCAAGATTGGCCGTTACGAAGGCGTCAATGAACGTTCCCGTGGTACCGTTGTAACGAAGAATCTCGTTCGAGTTAGCACTCGACACGTAGAGATTGCCGTCGGGACCAAAGATAAGATCAAGAGGACGATCCAAACCGCCAGATGCAGGCGTGACGAAGACATCAAGGAACGCGCCCGTGGTGCCGTCGTAACGAAGCACTTGATCCGACTCTGAACTGCCTACGTAGAGGTTCCCGTCCGCACCAAAGGTCACGCCAATCGGTTCGTCCAGGCCGCCAGAACCGGCAGTTACGAACTCATCAATGAATGCCCCGGTAGAGCCGTTGTAGCGGAGGACCTGATTGGAAAATCGCGAGGCTACGTATAAGTTGCCATCCGGCCCAAAGGTGAAAAAGTTAGGGCCATTGAGTCCGCTACCAGTGGCAAACACCGAGTCAAACGCGCCGCTGATGCCGTTGAACTCAGTTACGTTGTTCAAAATGAAGCTACTCACCAGCAGGTTGCTCTGACCAATGTTGATCACATCATTACCGTCGCCGCCGAAGACATCGGTGGTGAGTACCGCGCCGGTGGCGGCAATGTTGAACGTGTCTGCGGCGCCGTCATCGGTGACGTCGGTGCCGGTGATGTCATGCCCGTAGAATTCGAAACGGACCGCCGCCATGGCGCCGGACATATCAAGCTCAGGGGTGGGGTTGTTGAGCGTGAAGTGATCCGCCCCGTCGAGGCTGCTGAAGCGAACCAGGTCTTTGCGGGTGAAGGAAAACGTCTCGAACGTACCGGCAATGTCGACGACTTGAGTGCTTTGCAGATTGGCCATCATGCCGAGCATGGGTCCATCTTGAATGACGGCCGTATCATTGCCGGCGGAGAGTATCACATCCAGCACGGCGGCCGGGGTATCCGTATCGACCGGAGCCAGGCCGGTGAAGTTCACGACCAGTTCGTCCCCATCGAACGTGCCGTCGGCACCAGCGCCCGCGCTATCGTTGAAGAGACCACCGACGTATCCCGCAACCATCCGAGGATGGTGCAGGAGCTGCATGCGTTGCTCAAGAAGTATGTGAGGGAAGGTAGAAGCAACGGCCGGCGATGATCCGACCGGTGAGGCTGGTACCGAAGGCCCGTCCAAGGGAACCTACGAGGTCTCAAGATGTTTGACGGCCGTCAATCATCGGAGAGCTGACCGGTGCGGACATTGTTGGTTCTTTTTTACCGTGCCAATCTGCTGTCCCCTCCCACCTCCGCGCCGATAGTTTGCGGTGATAGTCATCGCGACTTTGGCGGCCGTAGCTCTTGGAAGTGCCCCAGCGACACCCGTGCCCGCAATGACTCCGGACGCGGCCGGCTTGAGCCAGGTGCGGCTGCAAGCCGATCCTTCCGTTTCGATGGGATGCCGGGGGCTGCAAATCTCTGGTGATGCAGAAAGAGGAAGGCGAGGTAGGGGGGCCTGAGGGGCCCCTGGAGCCTTGGCAGCCGTGAGAAGAGGCCTGACGCCCTAGCACGTTGCGAATCGCCCCGGAGGCCCTGATGCCACTGGCCGCCGCAAGCCTGAGTTGGGCGGGACAGGCGTTCTTGAGTGGCAGATGTGGCTGCAATCGATACCACGAACCCTCAGACGTCGGGGGGCCTCGCAGGGGTTTGTGAACCCGCTCCATCACAGGGCAGGGCGTCTTTTTTTCGAGAGGGGTAGTGGGAACTCGGGCGGGGAGCCTCAAATAGTCTAGATTGATGTCTGATCCCGAAGCGACCCGGATCGAGTCACCGGCTCCTGCCGCAACCTGCGCAAGAAGCAAGCCAACAACCATCACGAGGAGAAATATCCAGCCAATGCCAGAACCAAACAATCACGAGGACAACGGCAGCGATTCTCAAAGCGTGAGCGAACTGCTCGATGCAGCTGAGAACCTCAAGGCAACGCTGCGAGAATCACTGGTGCAAACCACGACCTTGATTGCCGGTTTGAAACGGCATCGTCAGCAGTCCAAACGCATTCGCTCGGCTGTCTTGTCGCTCAAGCAGCTTCAGGCAATCGATGCCTGAGCTCGCAGCCGCAGCAGGCATACCAACCATCAAACCAGGAGGAAGCCCACATGCTCAAGCTCAACGTCGGCTGGTCCCGTAAGGCGGGCGAAGCGAACTTCGGTTCCCGCGGGGCCAGTGTGAATCTCGAACTCGAAGTGGAGGCTGGGCTCGTAAACCAGCCTGAAGAACTGCAGGAACGTCTCCGGAGTCTCTATCGCCTCGCCAAGACAGCGGTTGACGAAGAACTCAACGGTGCCGGGCAGGTGAACGGCCATCACGGGAATGGTCACTCCAATGGCCATTCTGAGCATGGCCAAAGCAACGGCTCACCACGGTCCAACGGTCGGAGTGCAACGGCAAGTCAGATCCGGGCGATCCATGCCATTGCCAATCGCCAGCGTCTGGATCTCGCGGCCGAACTGCAAAACAGGTTCCGAGTCGACCAGCCCGAGGATCTCTCAATTTCCGAAGCGAGTGAGCTGATCGACGCCATCAAGCCGCACGAGAGTACCAACGGTGGGCGGCGGTGATTGCATCCCCCAGCACGACTCATCCCAATGACGCAGCCCAGCAACTCACTGGCCGTGACTACGTTTCGTTTAGTGCGCTGGCCCTCTACCAGCGCTGCCCGTTGGCGTACAAGTTCAAATACGTCGATGGCCTACCCGAAGACGTGATCTCGTCGAGCTTGGCCTTCGGCAGTGGAATTCATGCGAGCGTTGAGTACCACTTCAATGAACTGCTGGCCGGCAATCCCGCTCCCGATCATGACACACTGCTCGATGCCTTCTGGGAGTCTTGGCGGGGTCGTGATCAAGAGGCGTCAATCAGATTCTCCAAGGCCGAAGACATTAACACGATCGGACAGCTTGCCGACAGGGTCTTGTTGGCATTCCGCCAGAGCGACCTGAGCGAGCCTCGTGGTCGGATCATTGGGGTTGAAGAACAACTCCGTGGTGAGCTTATTCCAAGCATGCCAGACCTTTTGGCCCGCATCGACTTGCTTGTGATAACGAATGACGCATTGGTAATTACCGACTTCAAAACCTCCCGCAGTCGCTGGAAAGTGGGTCAGGCCCAAGACCAGGCAGAGCAGTTGCTCCTCTATAGCGAGTTGGCCAGGCAGCTTGCGCCTGGCAAAGAGCTGCGATTGGAATTTGCGGTTGTCACGAAAGCCAAGACGCCCATTGCCGAACGCCATCGTGTCGAAATCGACCGTCCCCGGATCAACCGTACCAAACATATGGTTCAGCACGTTTGGTCTGCGATCAAGGCCGAGCACTTCTATCCAGCCCCCTCGCCAATGAATTGCCCCAGCTGTCCGTTTCGCCAGCCCTGCCGATACTGGACAGGCTGAGGTTTCTCTCCAAGGCGAACTAAACGAAACCTAAAACATCCAACACCAGTCAGGAACTCTCACCATGGACTATATCCTTGGCCTCGTGATCTTAGCGGCCGCCAGCTACATCAGCTACGAACTCGGCCGCCAGGATGCCAAAGAAACGCGACGCAATCCTCCCCGGTTTCGCCATCGCCGTCGGCGCTGACGAACCATTCCCTTCAACGTTCGCCTTCGTCGCCCGGCCCATGTTGGCCGGGTGACGGGGCTTTTTCTTACCTATTGGAAAGCCGGCCACAGCTTGCCAGCTCTTTGCCGTCTGAGTCACTAGTCACTCACTCCTGCTCGGGATGGCCGCCAAAAGATAAGCCGCAGGTGGACAGGAACCTGCAGCTTGGTGGTTGGTTCGGGGCAGTGAACCAACCTTGTGAATTGTTGCGCCGGACAGTCGCTCGCCAAGTGTGCAATACGCGCAAGCAACCGGCTTGGGAAGTGATCAGCGTGCCCCGGTTTCTCATGCCGGCTTGATCCGACCTCGTAAATACAACCGCACAAAGTTGCTGTTGGAAATGATTCCCATTAGTCGCCCTTCCCGTACGACCAGCACCCGGTGGCCGACTTTACGTTAGTTGTGGAGACTGCACGCCAGTTTGTTTCGGCGGAGCGAACTGAACTGGGCAGGCGTCCCAGTTCAACGCGTCGGTAACTCCGTAGATCTCCGCAGCCGGACTCGATACAATCGATCAATCACTGCTGATCCGTCCGAAGATGCGTCTGCCGCGCTAGAAGTGGAGATTCCCGGTGCTCTCAGTTTTCGCCGACCGTCGTTCTGGAAGTGGGAAACGTATTTCCAGGCGGCAACTGCTGCAGTTCGGTGGATGCGGACTTGGGAGCCTGCTCTGCCCGAGCCTGGTTTCGGCGGGTGCGAATTCCACGGGGAGTTTTGTGCGAGACAAGGCCGTGGTCATGCTCTTCCTGGGAGGCGGGCCCAGCCACATCGAAACGTTCAATCCGAATATGGATGCTCCAGCCCCGTATCGCAGCTTGACGGGGGCGGTGCAAACGAATGTGCCCGGCATCGAGTTTGGCGGCACGTTCCCGCGGCTGGCACGCCATGCGGACAAGATGGCAATCGTCCGTTCCTTCCATCACAAGGACAGCAACCACTCCACGGCCGTGCCGTACGTGCTCACCGGCGGCAAAAGATTCCCTGGCGGCATGGGAGCGGTGTATGCCCGGCTGCGCGGCACCAACCATCAGGAGACCGGGCTTCCCACCACGGCCCTGACCACGGCGACAGAACTTGGACGTTATCAGAATCCAACGAAGCGGATCGTGGCCAGTTCGCAGCCCGGTTCGCTGGGGCGCCGCTTACGCGCCGTTCCAACCGGACGGAAACGGCCCGCTGCAGCAGAACATGCAGCTCAACGTGGCGGCCGACCGATTCAACGACCGCCGCTCGCTGCTGGCAGCGCTCGACCAACTCAAACGGCAGGCAGAAGCCAGCGCCGAGATGGGGCAATTCACGGACCTCCGGCAGCAGGCGTACGACTTGATTCTGGGAGCTGCGTCTGAAGCGTTCGATCTTTCGCAGGAATCCCGGAGCGTGGTCGAGCGGTACGACACCGGCATGTTTCGCGTCGGCGAGAACCCGGAAGACACGCGCGACTGCACGCTGGGAACGCAACTGCTGCTAACCCGGCGGTTGATCGAAGCCGGTTGCGGCTTCGTGACGGTGGCCAACGCAGGCTGGGACATGCACGCCTCGTCCGGCAACAACGGCATGTCGTTGACCGACGGGATGCACATGCTCGGCAACCCGCTCGACAAGGCGGTGAGTGCGTTTCTGGATGATCTTCAACAGCGGGGCCTGCTGGACAAAGTGCTGCTCGTCATCACCGGCGAGTTCGGTCGCACCCCGAAGGTTAACAGGAACGGCGGCCGCGACCACTGGGCCAACCTCAGCACCCTGGCCCTGGCCGGCGGCGGGATTCAAGGAGGACGACTGATTGGCCAGTCTGCCCGCAACAACGACGTTCCGCAGACCGAACCGGTCGGGGCCGAAAACCTGATGGCCACCCTCATGCACACGCTGTTCGACATGGGCCAGCTTCGCGTCACCCGCGGCGTGCCGCGCGAATTGCAGACCGCGTTCGAAACGCACCGCCCGATCCAGGGACTGTTCTGATCCGTCGACTCCTGGGGTTCAAATCTGCGACGGGTCAGCTCCACGTAAGCCGACGCGGATCCTTTGATATCTATGAAAGAGAGGTTCTTGCTAGAGGGAAGTGGTCCCCGTATCTCGGTGAGCAGCGGTTCATCCTTGCCTCCACAGGAGAACCACGACCATGTCGTACCTGGGAATCGACCAACATGCACGGCAGATCACGATTTCGCGTCGGGTCGAGCTGCAACAGCGCGCAGACTACCGTGTCAACCTCCAAGAGATGCAGGGCATTCCAAGACAAACATCATCCCCACTCTCCTAAGTTTGCGAAATCCTTGCCTAGCGCAGCCGCCTTGCTAAGATACATTTGTTCGGTTCACTGCCCGAATCGGACACCGAGCCGCAGGTTCCTGCCCCACCTGCGGCTCTCTTGTGCGCAGAGTTCACGCTGGATCGTTGCCTAAACCTCTGCTAGCCGGAATCTGACAACCCACACGGTTGCATCCAAGTTGCACTTTCCGTGGATCTTCTGCCAGCCAGCAAGGAATCCTGCCCTGTTGCTGAAACCCTCAGCGACAGCGTCAACCTCTGAGATGTCTCCCAGCCGCTCCTCGTAGACGGTTTCAATCAAGATCCTGACGATGGCTGCCTTGGTTCGGCCAGGTTGAACTGCTCGGGCCGGCAATCAAGGTCGTGGTTTGCACTAGCGATTCTCGCAGCGTTGCCTTGAGGCTCTCAGCTGCATCGAGCAGTTCGCTCACGCTTTGAGAATCGCTGCCGTTGTCCTCGTGATTGCTTGGTTCTGGCATTGGCTGGATATTCCCGCTCTTGATGGGTGTTGGCTTGCTTCTTGCGCAGGTTGCGGCAGGAGCCGGTGACTCGATCCGGGTAGCTTCGGGATCAGACATCACGATCCCGCTCTTTTCCAACACCGCCCACACATAGTTGCGATGCTGATCCTGGCAGCAGACAGGGACTTCTGGGCCGAAGATATGCATGCTGCGGAAGCCCATGCGAGCTGCCCGAGCCAGGTACTCGCGGTTGGTGCTAAAACGCACAGCTTCGCCATCACGCCGCGAGCTGGTCAGCACAAGTTCCAAGGGGTTGGGTTGGTCAGCTCCTTTGGCGCGAAGCGTAACGGCCCCGTTCAGGTCAAGAGTCACCGGCGCGTTGAAATCGTCCGTGGCTGGTAAACGCTTCACTGCCTTGGTGAGGAACTCGGCATCGGCGTCAGAGAGCTGCAGCGTGGACGTCGCGGACGAGGGCTGGCGAAGGTGATCTTCGACATTGGGGAACCTGCCTTCTTGGTCGATCTTCAACCACACGGTCCACGGACCGGTACGAAGCGCGACCCACTCGTCGGACTTACCAACTTCAACTTGGCCGGCAGGTCTGAGCTCCGGGCTCGCGAGACCGCGGCAGGCAGGCACCAGCACATCCCCCTCCCAGGGAAACACAAAGCCATCTTGAATCAGCATCTGCCGGCCGTCCGTGCCGGCAATCTGGCCCTGGTCGCCACCTCGCAGCCGCAAACAATTCAGGGCGTAACGCGTGGACGACTCGTCGGCCGTCTCGACAGCTTCCCTGAGAGCGGTCAGCAGTTCGACCGCATTGCTTTGCAGGGCCTCCGGCAACGCCGGAAAGTCTGGGCACTCTAAGGCCGCGCAGTTCGCAATCTGTGGGATGCCGGCGTCGGACCATTCGGCCTGAATAGTCTCACCGTCACGCCGGACCTGGACGGGCTCGTCCCTGCTCCCTTCACAATCCGCAAGAAACTGGAACGGGACCGCAAACGACGCTGGCTCGAATTTGCCCGCGAGCTGCCACTGGATGGCGGTCCTCTCGCCCACTGCACGAACAATTAGCTTTCTTGATGTTGCGACGAACGAAACCGGTGGGCCTTGGTTACGTGCCGAGAGTGCCAGTCCTTTGCGAAACATGACGCGTAACTGACGAAGTTGTTTGCGTGCGATAGTGATCAACGGCGTCTCCTTTTCCCGCTTTGGCAGGTGGTTGGGGGTGGCCTGCGATCGTTGCCCGAGTTGCCCCCAGCAGTGAGCACGATCGCAACAAGGATCCAGAGCAAGATTGCCCCGGACCCCAGAAAGAACGACACGATGAGGCATGCGGCCCCAAGCCCGCCGAGATACCGGTTGATCGCATGGCGATAGTCAGCGTCGGTCCGATACCCCGGCGGGTCAGGGCCAGAGTGTTTGCCCAGCCCCATCAGGCAGCCCGCCGGGTGAAGGCATTCAGGTTGGCAACGGTGGGAACCTGATGCTCAGTGTCGTAGTCGTCCCAATCGAGCACCTGCGGCGGCAGGTCGTTGGGTTCGGGATCAAAATCCACATCAAGCGGATCAGCCAGGCTGAAGCCCCGATGGCGGATTTCATGGAGGTCTTCGCCCAGGGCGCTGGCGACTTCACGATCAAGTTGGTTTTGGGTCATCGGTTCACTCCAGAGGGTTTGAAGAAACCGACCGCCCAGCGCAGGGCGGTCGTGGGAAACACAACCGCCCCGCAACGCTGCGAGGCAGAAAAATGACG
Source organism: uncultured Planctomycetia bacterium (assembly GCA_942492195.1). Taxonomy (GTDB): domain Bacteria; phylum Planctomycetota; class Planctomycetia; order Pirellulales; family S012-138; genus CALOEH01. Next base: position 172,670 of record CALOEH010000061.1, read on the forward strand.
TGGATCAGGCGGCTTTGGCTGCGGAGGTACTACGAGCCTCGGCCGCCTTAAAAGAAAGTCGAAAAACTTCTCTACGGCCGGCGGGTCGTTCTCCTCTTCTGCGAGTCAAGGGTGTTCGCGGTGGCAAGGGCTCACCGGAACTCACAAGGACTCAAACATTTGCGGGAGAGACGAAATGAAAACGACTCGAATGATGCTGGTGGCGGTGGTGGCAGCGGCTTTGGTGAGCGCGGCGGGGGGCGAAGACTGCCGAAGCTCAAGTGCGGATCTCAACCCCAGGCTTTGGCTTTGCGACCGGCTCTGGCGGAACTGGCCTGCGGGTCGGCGGCTTGCGAGTAGGAACCGGCGGTAGCGGGTTTGGCTTCAGCGTTGGCCAGTCGCGTGGATTCGGCCAACCGAGCTTTCGTCCCAGCTTCGGTCTTTCAGTCCGCCCGACGTTTGGACCCTCGTACGGTCCCAGCTACCCCGCCGTTCGCCCCAGTTTTCGCCCCTCGTACGGGCCCAGCTACCACAGCTACGGGCACCGTCGCCACCATCACCATCATCACGGCGGGTTCCACCGATCAAGCTACGGTCCCCGCTGGCCGTAAGAGATTGGGCACCCTCGATAGTCTGCTCACGAGTTAAAGCCTGGCACTAACCCGCCAGGCTTTTTTGTTGGCCTAGTGTCAGCCGTGACAGCTGCCGTTGATTGTTCCGGGAAATGTGCTGGGGTAGACTGAGGCCATGGGATTCCTCCGGATAGGGGGCCGGCAGAAAGTGAACGAGTGCGTTTCCGATCTCCGTTTGTCAACCTGCTTACTGAAGCGTTCCTTCAATATGCAGGGCTTACCGAACAAGTTAGGCGCTCAGGGGCGAACGATGACGGCACAAATCCACGAGAGGCTAATCGTTGACGGCGAAGAGACCTCGATGGCGTTCTGCCCGCCACTTCCCGCCGGGCATCCTCGCATCTTCGAGCTGGGCCCCGACGTGGTGGTCTGGGATCCAAGCGACTCCATTCTGGGCAGTACTGCGTGCTGGGCGGCTACCTGGGCACGTGGGAAATCAGGGATGGCCGATTCTACCTGGTCGCCCTCCGTGGTCGATTCCAGCTTCGAGAAGGTGAACCAGTTCCGGCGGACTGGTTCTCGGGAGTCCTCCGCGTTCCTAAAGGCGAGATGCTTCAGTACGTCCACATGGGCTTTGGCTCGGTTCACGAGCAGGAAGTGCACATCAAGATCAAGAATGGCATCGTCGTCACGACTCGTGTCATCGACAACCGCGGGAAGGAGCATGATGAGTGGGAGATCGGCTGGAAGAATCTGCCCGGTGGTGAGAACAGATTCCCGGAGGACGATGAGCTTTGAGCGCCGCCGAAGAGCAGTGCTGCCTAAATCGAGCAAAGGCGGCCAGTGTTGACCGCCCTCCCCACATCAGCTGACATGCTCGTTCAGAATTGCTTGAGCGAAAGTAGTCTTTGTCTCTAGAGCCATTTGTTGATCATTGTGTACCACATGGCGGGTGTACGTGATCCGTTGCTGGCGAGGCATGATCCAACCAATTCGAGTTCAACCAATCCCGCTCCGCGTCCAACGCCACCGTCCTCAGCCCAAACGGTCCCAGCTTCGGCCCATTTGCTGGGCCAAGATCCGCCCACCACCGTCCCTCATCGTCCGGCTCGACATGTGAGCCGCGAGCAATCTTTGGCGGCCCCAGGGTGGCAAGGTCAATCGCCTCGTCATAGACGCAGCGGACCTCGCCACCCGGTCTGACAACAATCTGCATCATGATCTCCTTCACTTGGGGCGGCGGAGGATGTTTCGCCGGGGGCGATCCACCAGCAGACCATCGAGAGCGGACTGCACTTCGCCCAGTTCCTGGACGACACTTTGCCGTAGGACTTGGTTGTCACGTAGCCTTTGGGGGCCAACGCCCCCCACGATCTGTTGGCACTGGCCGACCAGCTCGTCCAGTTGGTCGTTGGACCGCACATTCAAACTGCGGAACCGCTCAAAGAACTCGGTGAGGTTCGTGATTGCACTATACCGAAACACTTTGGGCTTGCCGTCCTCCTGGCCGGCCAACCGTTCGGTAAGGTGCTCGACCAGTTTGGAAAGCTCATCCATGAACGCCTGTTCTGCAAGCTGGACGGCTTCGTCGAACCGGGACTGCACCCGTTGGCACTCTTGTTGGTACAGCTCAGGGCTGAGCTGCCGCAGGTAGTCAGGCGGCTCGACAGATGGGAAGTCATGCTCGATGGCAAACATGCCAGTGAGCGATGACGGGTAGTCACTTGCATCGAACAGATCGCCCAACCGGTCTCGGGCGGCGCTTCGCAGTTCGTCGTAGTGCTGGTCAAGCTCCAACACGGCCGCGTCCAGTTCTTCGCGCAGCGTGCCGATCTGCGCATCGAAGTCGGAAATCGCATCCTGCTTGACCAAGCGGATGCCAGGCTCGGGGTACGGCAGACTCACGCCCTTCCAATAGGCAACTGCTCGACCTCGGATCGCAGTAACGGCTTTGAAAGCCGGGTGGGACGTGTCCAGCAGCTTCTTGCCGGCAGACAGGAACTTACCTTCCGCCCCAAATGAGTCGGCAGCCTGATTGCGCTGCTGAGTATTGAGTGACTTGCGTACGCCCAGCCAAGTGAAGCTGAGCCGGGCAGCGGCCATCGTGGTGCGCAGGCGACGCGATGAAGTTTGAGGCGTGGAGAACTCGGCAGCGGGTTCGTCTAACAGCGTGGACATAAGGGACTCCAGAGAAGGGATTGCAGAAGTTGAAGAAATCAGGCAGTCATAGGCGCGCGCACGAACAGATTGCCAGAGAACTACCTTGGGGCTGTGGTGGTGCGCGCAGCATCCCACCGGGTTGAGAACAAATAGCGCGATCTGGAAGCAGTGCGCACTGGGCTGGCAGCTTGGACCGAGAGAGGTGCGAGAGGTGATGGTCAAGCTCGGGCCAGGGAAGACGGATCTGGTGTCATTTAAGGCCAGGCTGCGTCAGGGGACTTCGCTCAGCGTTGCTCCCATCAGCCCCACTCGAACGCCTGCCTTCTGCAAGGCGTCGGTAGCGCGGCTATTCACTACCACCAGAACCCCGAGACTGACGCAAGGGAAAAGCAGCGCCACGGAGCACAGCCAGATTGCCGGTAGTGACATTTCCAGAGCTTGGCCCAGTTTGTAAAGGCACCAGACCTCCAAGGCGAAGTTTGCCGCCATACCGACCCACCCTAGCGCCGCGAAATTCGTGTTGAGCAGTGCCATGATTGGAAGCTGACTCAGAAGAAGCACCAGGATTGAGTAAAGCAGTAACTTTTGCCGATATGCGATCTCCCGGGTCTGCGAATGGGGAAGCGAGACGACACGTGCGGATTGATGGACCGGAGCACTCGCTGAAGTTTGCATGGGAAACCCGCAGTTGGGGCAGTGCGGCGCCCGATCGCTGATCTCGCGCGCACATTCAGGACAACTGATCAGAGACATAAAGTTCTCCCAAGAGAATGAGCGGAAGACTTGGCTAGGGCGTGGAAGGTTCGGTGATCTGGAGCGAAGCCGTGAGGTTCACCAACTCAGGCCGAAACGTCTCAAACTGATTGGCTGCTGCGACAGCTCGGAGTTGATAAAAAGTCTTCGGTGTTTCAACCACGGTGACGAGAAAGGTCCCAGCGTCCCCTTTGAGCTCGCCGCTGACGAGGCACTGGATGGCGGGGAAGCCCCCGATGGTCGTGCGCGTGGGAGTTCCTTGACGGGCACCGGTCATTCCGTTCATCAAGAGCTGCCGCAGCAGCCCGCTGTAACCGTCTAGCTGGTGGTAATTTGAATCCAGGGCAGCCAACGCTGACTTCTCTTCGGCGTAGACAAAGAACAGGAGTTGGTCCGTTTCATCCACGGCGTAGAGCAGGGCCTCAGGTACAGGTGGTGACGCCGCTTGCCAGCCAGGGGGCAGCAGGACGCGGAGCCGGCCATCGCGGTCGTGAGCCATCTGCGAAGTTTGGCTGACCTCTCTGGTAGGTTCATCGAACCTAGCAAACACCAAGTAGGCGAGCGCTCCACCATTCAGGAACAAGAGCATCACGACACCGATTCCCAGCAACCAGCCAGGGATTCGATCCAATCGGGGCTCGATATACCATGAACCCTTGCTTCGCGTGCTACGGGCGTCGCTTGGAAGGGCTTGATACGTGCAGTGAGGGCAAACGGTCGCTTTTTCGCTGAGCTGGTGGCCGCATTGACGACAATAAACCAATGCCATAAGAATCTCCGTGAATTGGTGGGAAGGGGACAGAAGTCACGGAATCCGGTCTTCTGCCCTCCAGGATCTTGAAATCGGTCAAAGTATCGGCTTGCTGGACAAGACGATCTGACCGACGTGTGATGCGAATGGATACGTATAGTCCGTCGACCGATGGTCGCCGCATAAGCACCATGCTGGGATGGCGAAACGAAAAGACATCCTGGTGGAATTTGGAGCCCGCGTTCGCGAACTGCGAGGCGAGCAAGGCTATTCCCAAGAGACGTTTGCCCATGCGTGCGGCCTGGACCGGACTTACATCGGTGGGATCGAGCGGGGTGAGAGGAATCTGGCTCTGCGCAACATCGAGCTGATTGCTGCTACGCTGGGGATCTCTCTTAGCGAGTTGATGGATGGTCTTTAGAGTCGGGGCAGGTCAAGCTGCTCGCGGGGGCAGTAACACAGCGGCGATACCTTCCTCAGGAGCAGCCTGCCGCTCTGCCTCGCCGGACGTTTCAAAGATGGTCGGGCTGGAAATGATGGTGCGGTCCGGGGCATAGATCACGAACCGCAAGAAACGGTCCTGTAAGATCGAACGTAACTGCGTGGTTTCGTTAGCTGACAAAGGCACTGCATCGGGGTTATCAAAATACGGCTGCATGGCATCAGCGCCATGTGGGCAGATCTCATCTTCCCAGTACTGCAGCGCCGCACGGATCGTGGCCAAGTGGTTTGGAGTGAGCATGAGCGGCTTCCAGGTGATCGATGTTAGAAGTAGACGGCTGGACGCTAATTGTTGGACGGATCGCGGCTAACCCGCCGCCGTGAGTTGCCGGCAGGTTTGCCGCTGTATTGGTAGATCCCTGGTTCGTTTGCCCCAAGGCACCGGCCGCTGGCCCAAGTCCGCAGGCGTTCGACGGACTCGGCCGCGGTCACCGCCACCGGCACAACGTTCTGAGCGGCTTGGACCAACGGCACATCCAGTAGTGCCGCCAGGCGGCAACAAGCCCGGATTTCGGCCCCGGTGAAGTTGTCGTCCTTGGGGCGGCGTTGAGTCGGGTCGATCTCAAAGAGGTCCAGGTAGATATTCCAGATCGTATCCTTCTCTTCGCGAGCCGGAAGATCGAGAAAGAAGACCCCATCGAATCTCTCCGATCGTGCGAACTCTGGTGGCAGTTTCGATACGTCGTTCGCGGTACACACCACAAACACATCCGACTCATGATCATTGAGCCACGAGAGAAACGTGCCAAACATCCGCGCCGTGACTCCTGAATCTCCGCTGCCATTCACGCCGGCAAAGGCTTTCTCCACTTCGTCGATCATGACCACGGCCGGGGCCATGGCGTCGATGATCCGCAAAGCCTGGCGAGTTCGCTCCTCACTTTGCCCGACGAGCGAACCCATCAAGCTGCCAATGTCGAGGATCAAGACGGGCCGGCCCACTTCTGCTCCGAGCGATTTGCAAAACTGGGACTTCCCGCACCCAGGAGGTGAGAGCAGCATCACACCCCGAGGCCGCTTCAAGGGATTGCTGCGATGCGGCTGCAACAGGGCCCGCTTGGTGAAGGCTTTTAGTGCCGCGAGTCCACCGAGTGTGCTGAAGTCACTGCCGCCGCGGTACAAACTGAGCAGCCCACTCTTCTTGAGCATTTGGGCTTTCTGCTGCCAGAGCGTTGGAGCGGTCAGCCGCCCCTCGCGCACGAGTGACAAACTGAACGCCCCTTCCGCTTCGTAGCGGGTCAGACCTACGGCCGCATCGAGCAGGGTTTCCCGCTCCGAATCTGCTGGCATCTCACCTTCCTCGGTAGCGATGCCTTGGGCGATCTCAGCCAGTTGCTCGCGGCTGGGAAGTTCGTGTTCCAAGACCACGAACAGTTTTTCCAGTTCGGTGGGGATCTGCACCACCGGTGCCAGGACGACAATGATCGTGCGGTTCTGTTTGCCGGCAAGGATCTGCTGGGCCAGCGCCTGCACGATTTCGGCAGATTGCATGAAGCGATGGAAGTTCTCCAGGACCAGGATTGCGGTCCCGTCCGGCGTGGCCAACGAGTTCACGGCGCGAATCGCGGCCAGCGGGTCGGTGCCACCAGCGTCAGTCTGGGAACCAGGTACCCGTAATCCTTCGGCAATGTTCCACGTGGCGAGTCTCCAATCTTCATGCCGGCACAGTTCGGCCATGGCCACCAGCGCATCTTGGTGCTCGTGGGATTCAACCCAGATGGCAGTAAAACAGGCGCGGACGTACTCCGAGAACCGTTCGGTAAGTGACATAAGCAATTCCTCGTTAGGTTAGAGTTGATGAAAGAGCCAGCGAAGGTGGTGGCGTGATTCGCCATCACTCGCCTTGGCGGACTTGTTGCTGGGCAGGTGCCGTCTGATGGAACTCGGCTTTGAGAAGTTCGTCGGTGGGCTGGCCAAGAGCCTGCTCCAGAAACCGGCTGGCCTCACGACACTCACTGCCCGTGAAGCCCTTCGTCTCAACCCGCGACTTTCCATCTGGCGCTACGATGATCTCAATCTGTTTACTCATATGGCACCTCCAACCTGCACGGTGAGTTTGATGGAACCGTCCGCGAGTGGCTGCTCGGTGACCGAATGCCCCCGCCTGCGAGCCTCGATTCGAGCCTTCTCCACCGCGTAACTTTGCAAAAACGCGTCAAGTTTTTCTTGCGCGCCCCAGCGTCCTGTGAAGTTGTCAAAGTCGACGTGCCCTGTGTTCACGTCAATTACCACGGGGTACCGCCAGTCAGGCAGCTGCACCTGCCAGCCTGTTGCCGAACTGCTAAACAATCTCGCCTGACCGAAGACAGGTTCGGGCAGACTCAGGCGAGCACAGGCCGCTCGAATGGCGACCGGATCACGGACTTCTGTTTGGATTTGCACGATGTGCGACACGGACTGTCTCCTTCAGGATGGGGGACCTGGAAGCCGAAGGGCTACGCAGCAATAAGAAAACCCCGCAACCACCGGAAGATTCCGGAAGAAGCGGGGCTGAAAGGGGGTGTTTTTCAAGGGTGCCAAAGCTAAGCCGTTGGCATCCTCTCACTTGACGCGTTTTTGACCTGAATTCAGCAAGTCAAGAGCCCAAGCCGTAGGTTGGAAGTGAGTTGCCCAGAAAGGGTCATGAGGTGGTATCGGCCATGAAATTAACTCCACCGTGCCCGATTTCGTGGCCACACCAGCCACAAGACGCCCAGCGCCGTGACAACAGCCCTTGTGCAGAGAATCCCAGGATCTCGGCCACCCGTCTTGAGTCGAGTCATGAGCGACATCTGGACGTCTGCCAGCGACGCCTGATGTTTGACCAGCCGCGAACTTGATCGCAGCGGCTCAGGCATGCGACAGGGCCTCAGGACGCACGTGGAGTGCCCCCAACGCAGTTTACTGCCCATCGGTAGCCGCTTGGCCGCATCCGTCCGCCAGCGACTCTCTGAGGAGCACACGCAATCCACCGGCCAAGCCGCAGCCCCAGCAACATCCGAACCATGATCTTCCAACACACCTGGCAAGCCGTCCTGAACGGTACCAAGACTCAAACCCGGCGGGTCAAACATCCCCGCTGCAAGCCCGGCCAAACCAGAGCTGTTCAGCCTGGCCGAACCAAGGCGTCCATCGCCAGGATCTTGATCGAGGCCGTCTACGAGGAGCGGCTGGGGGACATCTCAGAGGCTGACGCTGTCGCCGAGGGCCTTGTGAGTAGGGAAGGATTTCTCGGGATTCCTCGCAGGCTGGCTTGCTTTTCCAGGTTAATGCCCGGAAGCATAGCCAAAACAGCGAATTCCTTCCTCGCAAAATGGCCGGTTTTCAACCGCCCCCCGGTGGCTGGTTTTGGGTGCCCGGTGACAGCATCTCGTGGAGCAGCGATCCTCTAACTGGCAAATCCACCTACTTCCACCTAAATTCACCGCATTTCCACCCGTCCTCGCGTATCACGTTCTTCGGCAAAAAGATGTAATTGCTTGCAGTTGTACTCCAACCGGAGCCACCGGCGACAAGTTGGCGAAGTTCAACACAACCAGCGGCAAGAAGGGCAGTTGGCCCAAGCCGCGGCCGCAACTGACTGTGAGTATGTGATTTGTGAGACTTTTGGCGCTGGAGTGGATCCAGCGCACAGCGTTCGCGACGCCTGTCCCAACGAACTTGGGGCGGTCGTCATTAGGAGATTGGTTTAGCTATGAAGTCTATGATTATCGAGATGCCACCGCGAAAGAACATAATCGCGAAGTCCAGTTGGCCAAAGAAAAAACTGGCCGACGTACATCTGGAGGCACTACTTTTCTGCGAGTTTGCCTGCAAGTACTGTTCTTCGAACGCTGGGCTGCAACTACGTTTTCTGAATAAGACGATTAACGAGGCTGTCCTCGCCCAAACGGGGGAAAAGTTCGACTCGCATCGTTCTGCCCACTTGGTGATTGCGTATCGCCAGATCGTCGAAGCATTGGACAAAGAGCTTAGCAAGAATGTCCGCTTGCCCGGCCCAGGCAAGACACTGGTATATTCTCAGTTGACCGATGGATTCTCCCCGGTGCTCCTGAAAACCGGGACGGCACGCAAGATCCTGGACCTCCTGGTGGAGAAGTCGCGTTACCGCATCCGCATCCTGACCAAGAACGCCATCGTCGGTAACCCAGAATGGGTTGATTTCTTCGCGCGGCACAAGGATCGCTTTGTCGTCGGTTTGTCCATTGGCACTCTTGATGCAAACTTCTCCGCGCGGATGGAGCAGTTTACATCTCAGCCGGATTCGCGAATCAGGGCTCTCCACGCACTGCAAGATGCCGGAGTACCCACCTTCGGCATGCTTTGCCCTGTATTTCCCCAAGTTCTTTACACCGACGAACTGGAAAGTCTGGTGGATGCCATTCGGCCTCAGCAGTGTGAGCATGTCTGGGCCGAGCCCTACAATGACCGCCACAACTGGAAGTACGTCCGTGCTTGCTATGAGGAGGGCTCCGACGTCTGGGAATGGTTCACCCGCGTCTACGAACAACGAGATTCTGCCTTGTGGAGTCATTACGCAACGAAGCTCTACGCCCGCATCCGCAATAAGGCGAAGGCTGACCGTTGGTCAAGTAAGCTGCGTTACCTTTTGTACGAGGAGGATATCACCAAGCAGGACGCCCGCTCTTTCAGCGGTTTGGAAGGTGCGCTCCTCCAGAGCAAGGCTGGCACGGATGGCAAGAGCCGCAACCCACATATTGCTAAACTTCAATAATGCGAGTCACCCCTAGCGTACCTCGGCTGAGACCCTTGGCCGGGGCGAAGCTCTAAGTGACCACGGTTGGTAGCCCCTCAAAACGACTTTAGCTGACCCATGGAAGGGTCAGCGGGTCGCATCTTTTGTACGGACGCCACCGCAATGCCGTTTGAATAACTATGTAGCCAGGAAGTTAAACAGGTCTAGTCCGACGTTCTCACCCAGCTCAAACCTGTTTTTCGTTTCATCTCGGATGTCACTCTTGAAGTGGCATCTTTCGCAGAGGGCTACCATGGACCATCTGGTCCATTCTCCCAGGGTGGGGTTCGATCTTGTTATTTCGGCCTAACGTGGGCCGTCCATTTTTTTGAGGTCCGTCCAGGCAATACGTGATGGGCAGACCACCTCCATGGAGATGTTTTATGAGCCGAGAACTGCGTTCGATTCTAGTTGATCCGCAATCCCCCGAAGGAAAGGAAGCGCTTCAACGCGCAAAACAACTGCTTCAACAATTTGAGTACGATCAGAGCCAAGAAGATTCGCCTGAACGCGACCAAGAAATTGACGAACTCGTAGCACTCAGCCAAGAACACGATGCAGTGCTTGGGCACCTGATCGATGAGCTTCCAGGTATGTCTGAGGAAATTTTGACGGTACTGTCGCAGGTCGGTCCTCGGGCAGCCACGGCAATTCCTGTATCCATCCGTAACCTCGGTGATCTCGAAGGTTGTGGAGTTGGATTTCGTTCGTTTATCTTAGAAGCGGGAGCCTCTGACCCACTAAATGTTTGCCTGCTCCTGGGAAAGGAATTAGAAGAACGTCCTTACATATGGAGAGTAGCGGGCAACATACTGTTCCATTTCGCCGAACATTCACCAGATGTACGTGAGCTCATCACAAAGTGGGAAGCCGGGACTATTGAACCCGCATTATTCACCACGCGGTTTTTCAAGGTGCTGCGGGCGGCTGGGATTGCTGGTTGGGGATTGGCGAGTTGAATGAGCGCAGACCGCCCCCTTTCCCCCAGGGGCAGCGGTTGGTGATGGGAAGAGTTGGTGAGGTGTCAGTCGCGTGGAACGTACGCCAGGTGCGCGTGCGGAGGTGGGGAACCCATTCGCGATGACGAGCACCGCGCGGCGGCTGCCAGTTGCCAGGCAAGCGGAGTTGGCTGATCCGCGCGGCGACGATGCTCCAAAGAGCCGAAAGACCTTGCTCGATGTGGAGCCACAAGCGGCGCGAGTGCTTGACCACGCGGCCGCCTGCCCGCAGCACGGTGCGTTGAAATCGGTGCAGGTCCCAGCAGCCGCCTAACTCGTCTTCCAGTTCGTTGCGGAGCATCGTGGCCAGGTTGAAAGCCAGCAAGGCCAGCAGCAGCGTGACTTCGTTGTCGACGAATCCGCGCGACGAAAGATGTGGACCGATTGCCTCATTGAATTCTCCCAGGCGATCTTCGAACGACCGCGCCGGCGATAGTGGGCCAACACGTCTTCGCCGCTGCGCAGCGTGCGTGGCCAGTTGGTCACCAGGAAGAAGTAACGCGGCAGCAAGTCGAGTTGCCCGGTGCGTGAATCAGGCCGGGATCGACCACCACCAGAATCAACCGCTGCGAGTGCTGCCAACTTTCGGCGCGATAGCTTCCGAGTTCGATGACTTTCTCATAACCGCCGCTAGCGGCGGACGACCTGGGGGCCTTTGAAGATGCGGTTCGACCAAGCGATCCAGAACCGGATTCTTCCTCAAACGCCCGCAAAAACGCACTTTTTGATCACTCAGTTCGTCCAGCACCGCACCGATGGTGAAGCCAGCGTCCAACCGCAGGTCGAGAAGCTCCTCGCCATCTGGCGACATGCTCCACCACGCGTCGCATGAAACGTCGCGACCCTTGCGCGGTGTGCACCTGGCCTTGCCGCAGCGTGGCGTGGATGAAGCCGTTGCTGAGCCGATGGCCACGCATCGTGCTGTCGTAGTCTCCTTCAACGGAGAAGCTGGCCACCTGCGGATAGTACTTGACCTCACGCACGTGGCCGTTGTAACCGGCGGCATGTTGTCGCCGTGAACTCGCACGGCGAAGCTGTCGATGTCGACCGTCGCGCGGTTGAGCGGCCCGACCTCTGGCACCGCGTGCTCCACCGGGTGTTGTCCAGGGTCAATCGAACAGCGCGTGCCGCAGCGCTCGCGGTTTTGGGGAGCCTTGGCCAGCCAGGCGAGCAACCGCGACTGCGTCGGCTGGCTGGCTAGTCGTTCTTCGAGAACGCCTTGGCCCGGTCGGTCCCAGGCGGCCATTCGTAGAGCCGGGTCGTGGGCCAGGCGGTCCAAGTCGTCCTGGTTCTCCTCGCCCATCGCGAGTGCGTACATCCGCTCCCGCAGCAGTTCGACGGCCGTATAGCGAATCCGATTGGATCCCGCGGATCAGCCAGCTGCGAGGCCAGGAAATTCCACCAGCCCAAGCTTGTGATCCAGCTCCACCAGCAGCACCGCTCCGGCATGCGAAGTGATCCGCTGCTGCGAAGTTTCCACCTTCACCGACCGATTGAACTCCGGCTCAATCAGAGTACCCTGAGCTTCACCCATTGCGTGATCCTTCCGCGTCCAAGGGACCTTTCCATCTACCCTATGAAACCCAGGAAATCACGCAATGGTTTCA
>CALOEH010000062.1:0-46723 GCA_942492195.1 uncultured Planctomycetia bacterium
AAGACCAACACGGCCGATGATCCCCTCAGTGAGGTCGATTGGTTGCACCTCGATACTTCGGAGCCTTCTCCTAGCCAGGAAGAACAACCCAAGCCGGACGTAGCGAGCGTTGATGAGCTAGACCCCGCAGGGGAGCAAATTCAGCCGGCTTCCCCTCCCCCGCTGCCTACGCCGGACGAGTCCATCGACCCGCTTGCCGAACTTCCAACCGACTTGCCGCCGGAAGAGCATGCAACCGAGACGCCTGCGGCGGAACCCAGCAACGGGAAACGACATGGGAGCAGTACCCGACGTTCCAAGTCGAAGCGCAAACGTGAATCGAAAGAACCTCCCCAAGTGGAGGAGACGAGCATTGCCTCAGCGTCCACCGAAGCGGAAGTGGTCCCTGATCGGGCACCCACGTTGATTGTTCACGGATACGAAGCCGAGCCGAACCATGTGCGCGCGGTGTACCAGTTGGCGTTTGCACTGGGAGCCGTGACTTTGCTGGGAGTCGCTCCTGCCTTGAAGCACCTGAGTGTGGCCGGTGCCCCCGGTTGGGCTCAAGGGCTGCTCATTTTCACGCTACTCCAGGCTGCTCTGATTGCATGGATTGTCAGTGTTCCAGATTGGGCCAGCCTATGGACTGGCATGTTGGGGTTTGCCGTTTCCGCGGCGATCTATGCCATGTTTATGGCGTTGGTCATGGTCACTCCCAAGCACCAACCGGTGGAAATCTTGGACCTGGAGAGGTGTGCGCGGGCGGGCTGTCGGCTGGTGTGCTGCGCTGACGTTGCTCAATGGTCTCATGACATACCTCTGCGGTCGCATGAGCGGCCGCTGGCAGCGACTCTACCAACGCGCGGCACGCAAGGAGTCGCAGGCGACCGGAGCATCTGCCTAACTCCGCAGCCCGGTTGAGGTCCATGACCAAACGGGTTACTTTACAAAAGTCAGGCACCGGTGCATCTCGGTGGCGGAAGGTCAGGCAGTCCACGTTGAAGAGCCGGAAATGTCCCATGCAGTTGTCTCGTCGCACATCGCTCCGAGGCCAGCGGTGTTCGCAGTTGCCAATGCCGAGGGCAAGCAGCAGGTCGAGACATGAGTTACGCCATCAAGGAAATTTATTACACTCTGCAGGGTGAGGGGGCCAATACGGGCAGGCCCGCCGTGTTTTGTCGGTTCGCTGGTTGCAATCTTTGGTCCGGGCTCGAATCGGATCGCAATGCTGCGGTTTGCCAATTCTGTGACACGGACTTTGTGGGAACCAACGGGACCAATGGCGGGCGGTACGAAGATGCTGCCCAACTGGCCGACGCGGTCAACGCATGTTGGCCAGCTCACGCAAACGGAAAATCCAAGAAACTGGTCGTTTGTACCGGTGGCGAACCCCTGCTGCAGTTGGATGACCAGGCAGTCACGGCGATGCACGGCCACGGTTTCGAGGTGGCCGTGGAGACCAACGGAACCCGCCTGGCACCGCAGGGTATTGATTGGATTTGCGTCAGTCCCAAAGTTGGGGCTGAGTGCGTCTTGCGAACTGGCAATGAGTTGAAGCTGGTCTATCCGCAGACCGGAGGCGAGCCGGACCAGTACGCTTCGCTCGACTTCGACCGATTCTTCCTACAGCCGATGGACGGCCCAGAACTCCAGCGAAACATGGCCTTGGCGGTTGAGTACTGCATGCAGCATCCGCAATGGGAATTGAGCGTCCAGACGCATAAACTGGTGGGCATTCGATAAACTCGAAAGCCAGTTGTCGATTCGGTCTTACTCAGCAGACGTTTGTTGTTGAGCGTAGCGCTGCGCAGTTTTGACCACCAGGTCAAACTCGGCCTTCTTCACAGGCTGGATGGAGAGCCGTGAACCTTTGCGCAGCAGTTCCATCCCTGTGAGACCTGAGACCGTTCGCAGCACATCCAGCGGTACTGGGTGATCCCAGGCTTGCTCAAACTTGATGTCCACCATGTACCAGCGGGGATTTTCTGCACTGGATTTGGGGTCAAAGTGATTGCTCGCAGAATCCCAAGCCGTGTGGTCCGGATACCCTTCGCGAACCACCGTGGCGAGTCCGGCAACCGCGGGAGGATTGGCGTTGGAATGGTAGAACAACACTCGATCTCCAGGACGAATGTCGTCACGCAGCATGTTGCGGGCCTGGTAGTTTCGCACGCCATCCCAGAAGGTGGTCTGATCTGGCGCGGCCTCGAGATCTTCAATCGAGAACGCGCTCGGTTCGCTCTTAAACAACCAGTATTGTCGGGCCTTGGCCATAAGTGTTTGCCTGCTTGGGAAGGAACCAATCGAACGGCCTGATTGTAGACCGATCAGCAAGAACTCTCCAGGGTCCCCACCTTGCATACCAGCGTGATTGTGGACTGGTAAAAGAAGGTGGATTCTGGCAGCATGACGAGAACACGCCACCACGGGTAACGGTGCACGGGGCGAGTGTTTACGACACCCTCGCCATGAATCAGTTGGTTTCCTTCCGCGGATCACACAGCCCTGCCGATGATGCGCAGCCTCGCTTCTCCGAAATGCCGCGCTGGTTCAGTGGGGCTCTTGGGCCGTGATCGTCGGTTCACTGTTGTGGCTCACCCGAGCCCTGCCGCTGAACACCTGGCAACAGACGTTGGAACACCAGATTGCCTCGCTGGGGGCGGTTGGCCCCGTGGCCTTTGCGTTGATCTACCTGATGGCCACGCTCTGTCTGGTGCCTGGCTGGGTGTTGACCGTTACGGCCGGGGCGATCTTCGGTCTGAGCTTGGGCTTTGTCACCGTCTCAACGTCGTCGGTCATCGCGGCGACGACAGGATTCTTCATCTCGCGGTACCTGGCGCGTGCCAAGGTGGAGCGAATGGCCGAAACCAATCCCAAGTTTCGAGCCATGGACCGAGTGATTCGTGACGGGGGGTGGAAGATTGTCGCCCTGACCCGGCTCTCGCGGGTGGTTCCCTTTAGCCTGCAGAACTATGTCTACGGGCTGACCGCCATGCGCTGGTCTTCGTTCTGCCTCACGACTTGGCTTGCCATGATGCCGGGGATCTTTGCCTACGTGTACCTGGGCTCCGTCGCGAGAACGGCCGTTGCAGGTGAGCGGACGCGGTTGGGGCAAGCCGCGCTGATGGGAATCGGGATCGCCGCCACGGTGGCCATGACCATCTACATCACACGGCTGACGCAGCAGAAACTGCGCGAAGTCTCGGATTCGGACGAATCCTTCGAGCGAACCCGAGCAACCGCTCCCCCGCGCCCCGCATTGCTGCTGCTGTATGTGGTGACGGCCACGGTCCTGTTCGTCCTGGCTGCCGCTTTGCAAGTGCGCACGCTTGCGAACACCTATCCAGAGATTGGCACGTCAACCACTTCCACTTCGCCCCCTGCCAGCGATGCGTCGATCTTGAGGCCCGGCTTATGAAATCCACGCCGCAGGTATGCCAAAGCCAGCGGCTTGCCCAATGCCGGGCTCAGCACGGCGCTGGTAACGCGTCCCACCACCTTGCCGTCGCTGACCAGTTCGGCCCCAGGCGAGGGGACTTCGCTACCAGGGAAAACCACGGCACGCAACAGCTTGTTGACATGCCCTAAAGCATCAATTCGGGCCACCGTTTCCTGCCCCAGGTAGCATCCTTTGGTAAAGCTGATCGCACGTCGATTGCGATCGACTTCCTGCGGCAAGTTCTGGCTGGTGAGGTCGATGCCGGACCAGGGGGTCCCGCGCTCGAGACGGGCTTGATCCAGCGCGGCCATGCCGCAAGCCATCGCTCCGTGCTGCACCAACCGTTGCCAAACTGCCAGGAGCTGGTCACTAGGGAGGCTAATGAGAAAATCGCCTGGCGAAACCCAATCGACTCGGCGAATCCAACACCCGGGGTTGCCTGGCATGGGTTCGTGGGCGAACAGTTCCGTCGGAACGCTTCCGTCTTGCACTGCCAGGCTGTTGAGCAATGCTTCTGCCTGAGGACCCGCCAGCAGCAACTCAGCCCACTCGCTGCTGCGGTCGTGTAGCGTCACTTTCTCTCGGATCAGATAGCGATCAATATGTGCTACCAGATCCGCACCGCGAGCCGGCACGGTCTCCAGGATCAGCGAATCAGGACCGGCGAACACGTAGATGTGATCGAGCGTTCGTCCTTGCACGTCGGTAACAAACGCTTCGCAGCCTTGGCCGGGCACCAAGGCGTTGATGTTGTTCGTGCACAGGTTGTGGAGGAGTTTCGCCCGATCGTCTCCTTGCATTTCGACCTGAGTGCGGTCAGCTACCGGCACCAGACCACAACCGGTACGAAGCGCTGTGTATTCTCGGGCCGGATCGCCAAAGTCCAAGGCGCACAGGCCCCAGTAACCTTGGCCAATCTGCGCTCCGTAACCTTGCAACTGTTGATGGAATTCGTCGAGCAAGAAACGCCTTTCCTAGATGGCTTTAGGAGAGAAGTCGGTCAATTTGAGTCAAGTTTTGGCAACGCCAATGTAGAACAGTTGTCTCAACTGTTCAGGGACAAAGAACAACGTATCAGGCGCTTCTGCAGGTGAACAGTTGGGACAACTGTTCTACATTGGGGCCCTACTTGGACTCTTCCACTTTCTCGGCGGGGACAATCTCGCCAAACAACTGACCGCCGTGGTCACCACCATCCCAGGTGCCAGCATACTGGTTGCCGTAGAACATGACGCGAGCGGAGAAGGTGCCCAGCGGCGGGAACGGCAACTTGTCCACCACAATTACCGGCGTGTCACCTGCCCATTTGACTGGCAACGACAGCGGAAGGGTGATGTCGTGGTCGCCGTATTGAATGCGAGCTTGAAAGACCCAGTTGTCTCCCTTGCCCTTGGTGACTTTGCCCAGCGTGTACTTCTCAGGTTTGGGGGCTCCGTCCTTGCCAGTCACGGTAAACGAGCCCTTCAGGGTAGCGCCACTGAGCAGTTCGCCGAATGCCTTTTCGAGTTCGGCCTGCTTGGCGTTTTGTACTTTGGCACCTGCCCCAACCTGGAAGGTCGCGCCCACCTGGGCGAGTTGATCGCCGGCCGGAACTTCGTCAGCGGAGGTCATGGCCGGAACAGCTACCAGCATGATGGCAAGCATGCAAACCACAGAGCGAACGTGCATGATGGGTCCTCTTAATTGCGTTCGAATGGTGGAGGAATTGTCAAATATGCGTACAGGGCAAAGGGCGTTGCGGAAGGTCATTTCATCGTTCTCCCAGCGCCCTCTAATGTACCACGAATCGAGGTGCATGCGACGGGGAACGAAAGAAACACATCCGGCACATCACAAGCGGCATGGCTTCGCGCCTGCATTGCCAGCGTTCGCGAGTGAACCGCAGGACTGACCTGGACGCGGCGGGCAAGTTCGTTTAGTTTTCGCCGTCCAAATCTTTGCGTCCACAGATGCTGTGACCAGTTGGCGCAGCATAGCCGTCACAGGGTCAATCCTTGCTCGACAACCTGCGACCATCGCGAATTACCGACCTGATCTTACCGATCGGGATGATTACCAGCGTGCTGGTGATCATGGTGCCACTCCCTGCGCCGCTGATGGATGTGCTGCTGGCCTTGAATATCACGGCCAGTGTGATCATGCTTCTGACCACCATTTACGTTCGTACCCCGCTCGAACTAAGCATCTTCCCGACCCTGCTCCTGGCGTCGACACTCGGCCGATTGGTGCTCAACGTGGCCACCACGCGACTCATTCTCACGCGGGCCGAATCGCACGGTCTGGATGCGGCAGGGGGCGTGATTCGAAGCTTCAGTGACTTTGTCGCCGGCGACAAGGTGGTTGTCGGGCTCATCATCTTTGTGATCATTGTGGTCATTCAGTTCGTGGTGATCACCAAGGGTGCCACGCGAATCAGTGAAGTCACAGCTCGGTTTGCCTTGGATGGGATGCCGGGCAAACAGATGGCCATTGACGCAGACCTCAACGCCGGGGCTATTGACGAAACCGAGGCCCAACGCCGGCGTAACGAAATCACCCGCCAGGCCGACTTCTACGCCGCCATGGATGGTGCCAGCAAGTTTGTCCGAGGTGATGCCATTGCTGGCATTGTGATCACCTTGATCAACGTGGTTGGTGGATTGTTCATCGGCACGATCGAAGCCGGGATGGGGGTTGCCGACGCGGCTGCGTTGTTCACTCGGCTTTCCATTGGTGATGGACTGGTGAGTCAGGTGCCAGCCTTCCTGGTCTCCATTGCCGCTGGCCTGCTGATCACGCGGAGTACCTACTCGACCAACCTCCCGCGCGAGTTCCTGGAACAGCTGTTCTCGCGTCCTCAACCACTGGCGGTTGCCGGCGGATTTCTCGGCATCCTGATGTTCACCAACTTGCCAGCGATGCCGCTGTTGTCGTTGGGGGGCGCTTGCTTCGGCTGTGCATTGATGCTGACCCGTAAGGAGAAGGAAGCCAAGGTCACGGCAACGCGTGAAGAGAAACAAGCCGCTGAGCAACAACCGGAAGAACGGATCGAAGATTTCTTGGCGGTCGATCCCATGGAGATTGAGGTCGGCGTCGGTCTGATCCGCCTGGCTCATCCCAAACGGGGAGGTGATCTACTCGAGCGGATTCACCGCGTCCGCCAAACCATGGCCGCAGACATTGGCATCATCATGCCCAAAGTGCGAATTCGCGACAACTTCCGGCTCGAACAGAATCAGTATCGCATCCGCATCGGAGGACTCCCGGTGGCCGACGGGGTCTTGATGCCGGGCCAACTGCTGGCCATTGATTCTGCCCTGACCACAGGCAAAGTGCCTGGCATTGAGACCACCGACCCGGTTTACCAAACCCCGGCCGTTTGGATCGAGGCTGGCCAGCGAGATCGGGCAGAGATGCTTGGCTATCGGGTGGTGGAACCGACAGGCGTGTTGGCCACGCACCTCACTGACATTGTTCGCGGGCACGCTGACGAACTGCTAACGCGCGATGCTACCAAGCACCTGATCGACGAACTCAAGACAACCTCGCCAGCGGTGGTGGATGAGCTGATCCCCAAACAGCTGTCACTGGCCGAAGTACAAAACATCTTGCAAATGCTGCTACGCGAAGAAGTCCCCATTCGCCAACTGGCTCTCATTCTCGAGACGCTGGGGGACTATACCTCACGCACGCAGAAAGACCCGATTCTACTCACCGAGAACGTCCGGCATCGTCTGGCTCGGGCCATTTGCTCGAGATATCGAGATGCTGAGAACCGCCTGCACGTCATCACGCTGTCGCCTGGCTTAGAAGACACCATCCGGCAAGGGCTGCAACTTACCGGGGGGGGCGTTCATGTGCAGATGTCGCCTGACAACGTTCGCAAGGTTTGCCAAACAATCTCGCAGGAACTCGAGAAGCTGAAACGCAACAACCGGCCGTTGGTCGTGCTGGTCAGTCCGCAGATTCGGGCTGGATTGAAACAGATGACGCATTCCAATCTGCCGCGCCTGGTGGTGCTGAGTTACAACGAAATCACACGCGATACCGTGATCGAACCGGTGGGCAATGTTGAGGCAATTTGATGATATTGAGTTTTGATGGATTGAGCGGCCAACTCCGCGGGACCACCAAGTGGATCCCCAGAGTGATGCCGGTTCGGTCCTGCTGCTGACCACAGTCTTTTCACTGTCGTTTTCCACTGCAACAACAACGCAAACGGACAACCGATGGACGTACGAACCTACCGTGCCACGACCATGCAAGAAGCGCTCTCGATGGTGCGGCAAGAGTTGGGCCCTGCCGCGGCCGTGCTGCATACTCGCGAAGTGGGGAACTCCGGCCTGCTGCGCTGGATTCCCGGTTTTCGAAAGATTGAAGTGACCGCATCTGCCGATGTGAACGTGCCGAGTCGGCTTCCACAAGCGGCCACTCCGGCATCTCCGCCGGCCGCCAAAGCGGCGCCGCCACCGGAGACGGCTGCACTAGGGCCTGGCCTGGATGAGCAACTTCGCAATCTCCACTCGATGGTGGAGGACTTGTGCCGGACGTCGAAATCTGGACGCCCGGACGTTTGCCCCGAACTGTTTCACCTTTATACCGATTTGATCGAGGCTGAACTCTCCGAAGAGCTTGCCCGCGAGTTTGTGGAAAAGGTGCGTGTGCAGGCGTCGCCCGAGTCCTTGTGCGATCCGGCATTGGCCAAGGCCCGAGTTGCCCGCCTGATTGAAGAAGACATTCGCGTCTCTGGTCCCATTCGTGTCACTCCCGGACAGCGCCGCCTGGTGGCACTGGTTGGGCCGACCGGTGTCGGCAAGACGACTACCATTGCCAAGCTTGCCGCGAACTTCCGCCTTCGCGAGAAGCGCCGCGTGGGGCTGATCACTGTGGATACCTACCGGATTGCCGCGGTTGAACAACTGCGAACCTACGCGGACATCATCGATCTGCCGATGCGGGTGGTTTCGACACCTCGCGAAATGCGGCAGGCCGTGGATGGCATGCAGGATCTAGATCTGCTGTTGCTGGACACCGCCGGCCGCAGCCCTCGGGACGAAGTCAAGATTCAGGAACTCAAATCGTTTTTGACAGAAGCCCAAGCGGACGAAGTGCATCTCGTGCTGAGTTCGGTGGCGGGTGCGAAAACCCTGGAGCGTACTGCGGATCGTTTTGCCGAAGTCGGCACCACATCCCTCATTCTGACCAAGCTCGACGAAGCGACTGGCTTGGGAAACCTGATCCCCTTGTTCCGCTCAAGCGGTTTGCCGCTGAGCTATTTGACCAATGGACAGAACGTTCCGGACGACATCGCCGCCGCCGAGCGGAGTGCGGTGGTCCGAACCATGCTCGGTATCAACGACGGGCTGGCCACTATTTAAAAACCATGATGGTCCGTCCCAGTTTTGCATTTGGAAACGAGTTACCGCACGAAACCACTTCTCCAGACCTCTATTCAATAGCTGGTTCGAATCATGAGAGATCAAGCGAGCGATCTACGGCACCTGGTGCGGATCGACTTGGCTCAGAACCGCTTTCCCAGCGAGTCTGCAGACACGCCGCCGCGCATTATCGTCGTCACTGGAGGAAAAGGGGGAGTGGGAACCACCACCATTGCCCTGCACCTGGCGATGGCAATGTCTCAAGAAGGGCAGCGGGCCGTGTTGGTCGATGCCGACTTCAACGGAGCGGATGCCACCAAACTTTGCCAACTCGAACCCCGTTTGAACATCTTCGACGTTCTGGAAGATCGGGCTGACGTTCACGAAGTATTGATGCCAGGTCCCGAAGGGGGTTCGAGTTCTTGCCCGGCGATTGGTCGCACAGCGTTCCACCTTGGAATACGCGGCACCCGCCCAACAGCGACTGCTGACCGAACTTCGTAAACTCGGGGCCTATGCGGACTGCGTCATCATTGATGCCGGCAACGGGCTCAGCCAATCTGTGAAGCGGTTCTGGATGGCGGCCGATACCGTGATCTTGGTCACCACCAGCGATCTGGTCTCGGTCATGGATGCCTACGCTGCGGTCAAAGTGCTGGGCATTGACTCGCCACAGACTCCGATCTGGACCATTGTCAATCAGGTAGGCCAGGACGGGGATGACCCGGACCTGGTTGGCCGTGATGTCTTCGACCGCCTGGAACGTGCCTGTCAACGCTTCCTGGCATTACCGGTGCACGATGCCGGCTATGTTCGACAAGGAACCCTCGCCATCGCCGGGCAGAGTTGGGAAACCGTGGGTCGTCAAGGGTCGGCCTGTTTCTCTGAGCTGGCCCACAGCTTGGCAGAGGGTGACAGCGTGCCACCCCATGTGGCACATGCCACGGTTCGCATGGCCGGCACAAGATAAATGGACTGCGGCGGCCGGTTCAACTTCGTACCGATAGCGAGAATCCGACTCCATGTTCCTCTTGGCTCTGACCGATAAGAAACCGATGCAGCTCGAGTTTCCCGTATGATTTGTCCCCCTGTTCGGGGAACTCGTGCGCGCTGGCATCGCAGGAGCGAGAGCAAAGATGGCATAAATTTGCAGGGGTAACGTATGGACCGTTTGATGGCGTTCGTTCCGTAGCGATTATTC
Organism: uncultured Planctomycetia bacterium; assembly: GCA_942492195.1. Classification (GTDB taxonomy): domain Bacteria; phylum Planctomycetota; class Planctomycetia; order Pirellulales; family S012-138; genus CALOEH01. The sequence goes on from CALOEH010000062.1 coordinate 9,977, forward strand.
ACACCCTCTTCGCAGGCAACGGTTCGGTTGTCGCCCTGCAGACGGCATGGATCTGTTTGTGGATCTTTGCCGCCGTGGGGTGGTTGGTCGGCCTGGTCGCAGACCGTGCTTTGCAAGAATCCGTGCTGTCGATGGTTCGTGCCGAGATCGAAGCGGCCGAATCTTCCGACGAATCTAAAACCACATAGTTTGCTCAGAATCAAAACTTCCGCGGGGGACGCAGGACGCGTCCATGTGGGAACCACCCCCCCGCGATTCGCGCCCGAATCAGTCTGATGGATGAAGACGGAGTATTGCATGGTTACCGTGGTTGCCCCCGAAGAAGCCGCTCAAATTTGGGAAGCCTTTCGGCTGAATCCCCAAAGCCAGGATCTCCGCAATCGGCTGCTGGAACAGTACCTGCCGCTGGTTCGCTACAACGCCGAACGTCTCTGGGCCCGGTTGCCGGACGGCGTGGAGATTGATGACTTGATCTCCGCTGGCGTGTTTGGGCTAATGGACGCAATTGACGCGTTTGATGTGACACGCGGCGTCAAGTTCGAGACCTACTGCATGACGCGTGTGCGTGGTGCCATGTTGGACGAACTACGAACCATGGATTGGGTACCACGGCTGGTTCGCAGCAAAGCCACCAAGCTGAACGAAGCCATCAAGACGCTCGACAGCCGACTCGGCCGCCATCCCACCGAAACCGAACTCTCTGAGCAGTTAGGCATCAGCGTCCCTGAACTCGACAAGATGATGATGGACGCCGCTGCCGTCAATCTGGTAAGCCTCAACAAGCAATGGTCGGACTCCGACGGATCCAAAGAAGTCCGCGAAATTGACATCGTCGAAGACAAAAAAGGAGAAGACCCCACCAAGCGAATTCAGAAGAATGATCTGATGCGACTGGTGACCAAAGGGCTCAACCGCAACGAACGATTGATCATGATCCTCTACTACTATGAGGAACTGACCATGAAGGAGATCGGCGCAACGTTGGACATCTCCGAAAGCCGCGTGAGCCAGATGCACAGTTCCATTGTCACCCGACTGCAAGCCCAACTGCACCGCCGCCGGCCAGAGTTCCGATCTTAGCGTGGTAGGACCTACCAATGTAGAACAGTTGTCCCAACTGTTCAGGAACCACGAAAGTCTTCAGATTGGAAAAGCGGAAGCTCGAACGGAGTCAAGGTCCTGCCGCGTCAGGGGCCGTTTCGCTGATCGTCGAATGCCGATACAAAAAAGCGTCGGACGTGAGCAATTCGGTAATCAACGCGTTCATGCTGCCTCCATGGTTGGCATACGCTTGATGGGCAGAGATCAAAGTCGGGGCATCTTCCAGCGTTTCGTTACGTCCCATAAAGTACCGAAACGCGTGACGCACAAAGACCTGCTCAACCCGCTTCGAGGCGGCAAGCTTACGCAGCAACTCGAAGGGATCTTGTATCTCTCCGTCCAGTTTCTGGTCGCCGCTTCGTTCTACGCTTCCAGAGGTGTCCACCGCCACGCTGGTGTACTTGGTTTGCTTGGGGTGCCCCTGTTTGTCCAGGTTCGGCTTGGCCATGGTCGCTTCCAAGTCCACCACTTGTTCCACAGTTCGGAAGCGGCCGAAGTGATCGAACTGCTCGAAAGCCAATCCGAGCGGATCCATTTGCCGATGGCACTTCCAACAATACTCCTCCTTGGTTACCCGCATCCGATCACGCAGTGACTTGTGAGGTTCGTCAGGAAGCATGGCGTTGACGGTAATGGGCACATCCGGAACCATACCACCCAATAGTTTTTCACGAATCCAGCGACCACGGTGGATGGCGTGGTTGTCGAAATTGCCCGACTGCGCCACCAGCCACGCGGGATGCGTGAGGATGCCCATCCGGTGTTCCTGCGGCATCTCGAAAGGCCGGTCGTCAAACCACTCTGTGCGAGACTTGAGCGGGACTTCGTAGATGTCCAGCACCAACTGTTCGAACCCCTGGTGCGGCTTGTCTGGATGTGATTTCTTGTAGTTCTTGGTGGACTCGCCGAACTTGTCGCGTCCGTTGGGATCCATGGTCAGCATGAAGGTTTTGTTGGTGGTGAGCAGTTCGTACAACACGTTCTGATCTTTGGCAAGCACCCATTCGATGAGCCGGTCAACATCGCTGACAAAGTACTTGGGATACCACGAATTCTTGTGAATCCCTGCCGCTTTGAGAGTGACCTCGTCCTTGAACACACCGATGGCCGCGTGATGGCCGAAGTACTCTTGAAAGAAACGCAGCACGCGCGGCTTGTCGAGTTCGCTGTCTCCCAGCATGCGGACCACTTGCGCTCGCACTTCGTCCCGCGTTGTCAGTTTTCCGTCGGCCAGGGCTTGATTCAAAGTTTCGTCCGGGACGCTGTCTGTCAACGCGAACGAGAGTGCCCTGGCCAGGTGTCGTGGAGCGAGCATTTGGCGCTCGCTGCCATCGCTGGTGACTTCCACCCGATACATGACCTCAGGCCGAAACAGCAGAGCGATGAGAAAGTGCTCCACCGCTTTCTCGGCACCATGCGGTTTGAGATTCTCCAGCAGGAACTCGCTGAACTCTTTCTGTTCTTTGTCCGAAGGTTTGCGATTCAGGACGTGTTGGAAAGTGGCTACGGTCGCCGCCTGCGCCTGGTCTGCCGTGGTGGCCTCGCCTGCCTTGATGACGGCATTCATTTCGGGGATCCAGTCTGAGAAACCAGGCGACGGTTGCCGGCCGGCGATTCTCACGACCAAGGCCTTGGCAACCTTGGTGGCGTTACGCATGTGGTACTCGATCTCCGCCTCGCCGATCTTGTGCGTCGTTGCGTAGTCACTGAAGTCTCGCTGCGGTGTGAAGTTCCAAGGGGCGCGCATCTTGTGTTCGCCGTAATTGCGAATCCCCAAGGCGAACTGCACGTTCTTCTGGTGAAGGAACGCTTCGTACGCTTGCCCTGTCAAACGCCAGAGCCGGGCCCGTGTCTTTGACCGAGGCACTTCGCTGGACGCCGTTGGTGAGAAGAGGGCGTCATGATCAATCCGATTCCCCTTGGAAGAAGCCGTCCATCTCCCTTCGTCCAGAGTAGCGCCAGCAGTGGTGAGAATGCCTTGGATCCAGTTCGCTAATTGCGTCCGCTCACTGGCTGATGGCTGCTTGGCGTCCTCCGGCGGCATCTCTCCGCTCTCCACCTTTTCGAGCACCAGCTTCCAGATCTCAATGTCGCTGGATTTCGAAGGCTGCCCGGTCAGGTTGTGCAGCGACAGATCGGCCTCAGGCTTTTTTTCGCCATGGCACTCGACGCAAAAACGCCGCAGTAGCAGGCTCTGGTCGGCACGCGCAACGGACGGCAGGCCGCTGGTCCCAATCAATAACGCAACGCCACACCACATGGCTAGCTGGGGCATTGCTAACGGCGTCATGGCACGGTTCCTTCTGGTGAGCAACATCAATCGCTAAGCGGATCAGCGAGGTTTGGGAGGAACTTGAAGTTTAGCAATCTCGAGCGATCAATGTCACATTCTATGCCGAGGCCGCACTGGCTCCAACACAAAGCCGCGTAGGCGCTTTCGTGACGCTCACCCCCAATTCATCGGCCGGGCCGTTGCTTCGTCCAACTACTAGGCGTTTGACTTCCCGTAGTAGGGCTCGGCGGTCAGGCCGGTGGTTTGCCGGACCAGTTCCACCAAACGGTCTACCTCGTCGTCGGCCAGCGAGGTGACGTAGCTTTCGGCCGGACGCCGAGCGACGGTGTAGATCTGCACGAGTTTGATCTGCCCACCGGCGGCCAGGCATTCGTTGAGGCGCTGGCAGTACTCATGTTGCTCAGCCACGGAAGGAGGCACTCCGTCCACACGCATGAAAAGTGACTGAATGACAATCGGGCGTTTCTGTGCCGCGGCGGTAATGTTATCCAGAATCTGTTGGAAGGGGATCGGCGTGCGTTCGATCTGCTGGAAGTAACTCTCGGTTCCGGCGTCGAGCTTTGCCCAAATTTCTCCGGCGTTGGCATCCAGGACCTCAAGGCCTCGCTGGATGTGCGGCCTGTGGAACATGCTGGCGTTGGTAATCAGCACCATCTTCGTATCGGCCGGTGCGAGTTGCCGTTTCAAAGCTGCACACGCCGTGACGATCTCATCAAAGTTGCGGAACGTGGTCGGCTCGCCATCGCCACTGAATGCCATGTCGTTCAGACGTCGCAGCGATTCCGGCGTATCGGCAAACTTGGGAGTCTGGTAAATCTCGCCAGAGACCGTCAGGCGGAGCAGTTGTTCCAATTCGGCCAACAGTCCGTCCATCTCGACAAACCGTGTTTCGCTTTGACGCGTCCGATCGACCTGACAGTAGATGCAATCGAAGTTGCAGATCTTGTCAGGATTGAGATTCACCCCCAGCGACAAACCGCGCGAACGCCGACTCAGCACCGGGTAGACGAACCGGTTCTGCGCGAACTGCCGTTCATGCTGGGCATGCAGCGGATGCACCTGAACGCCGGGAAGTTTTGAATCAGGGTCGGTCATCAGAGATCGAAGTGGTCCTTGCCATGCGGAGCGATGCCCAATCCAAAGACTGAGCCACCGATCGCTTCACAACTTCCATTGTCTGGGAGTTGGGCTCGAAAGCAAGGCATGTGCAGGCCAATCGGCGTCAGCACACTCCCTCGTGACGACATCTCCTCCGCATCACGTCACCAACCTGATCACCGTGGAGGTTGGGTTCCTTGAGATCAGCTGGACTCGTCCGTAGAGTCTTCAAGGTCCAGGCTGCCCAGCATGGCACCGATACCAGTACCAGAATCCGCCGCAGGCAGGTCACCAAAGTCGGAACCGAAATCCATGTGGTTGCGAGAGTCGGCGAGCAGATCGTTTACATACTCTTGTAAACGGGTGGCCCCATCGACAAGCACCGGCAAGAAGTCTTGATCGTCCTTTTCCAGCATGGCACTCAGCCGCGTCGCTTGTTCCGCAATCGCTTTGGCAGTTTTGCGGACGGTCCCTTTGGGGTCTTCGTCCTCGACGCCACTGGTCTCCAGCGTGCGTTCTGCCGAAAGCCAGTTGCAGTGCCAGCGAAGGAAAGAGCCACGGCTAATGATGCCTGTTGGCCAACCATCCCGCACAATCACGACACGGCGAAGCGTCACACGACACAAGAAGTTGTAGATGACTTTGACCGGCGTCTCTTCGTCGTAGAAGACAACGTTCCGCTGCATGACCTCACTGACCGGTTTACTCCAAGACTCCGGCTGCATCATGACCGCCATCACGTCCTTCTCAGAGAGAATCCCGACCAGTTTGCCCTGGTCGTCAATGACCGGCGAACTGTTGATGCGGAACTGGAGAAAGAAATCTGCCGCTTGCCCTACCGACTCGTCCTTGTGAATGCAGGACATCAGCGAGGTCATCAAGCTTCGGGCAGGCACTCCCTCGAATGGATCGGACTGCGAGCCCGCAAGTTCTAGCTGGCCAACTTCATCCAGTGACGAATAGCGGATCACGCGATCACGACCAGACTGTTTGGCAACCAACAAGGCCTGGTCTGCCAGGTCGACGAGTTGATCCCCCGCTTGGATATCATCCTGCAGTTGGGCAATTCCCAGGCTGGCGGTCACGTTGAGGATTTGATCGTTCGGAATCGGAATGTCAATCTTGGCCAGGCTTTCCCGCACTCGATCCGACCAAATACTGCCGGCGTCTTCAGACGTCTCGGTGAGCAAAACACAGAATTCTTCGCCACCATACCGGCAGATGTAGTCGCTGGCCCGGCAAGAGGTGCGCAGGTGCCCACTCACCACGCGGAGGACTTCGTCCCCCATGGCATGCCCATGCGTATCGTTGACTTTCTTGAAATAGTCAATGTCGAACATCACCGCGGCCAGAGGGAGACTGTATCGCCGGGCACGACTGATTTCGCGTTCGAATTGTTCAAAGAAAGCACGCCGTGTCAGCAGTCCCGTCAAGGGATCTGTTTGGGCCATGACCGTCAACTGGCGTTCCAAATCAATCACACGTGCGCCAGAGTGCAACTTGGCCATCAGCGTACCAAGTTGAACCGGTTTGGTCACAAAGTCATCGGCTCCCGACTCCAGGGCAGCAATCAACGACTCCGAACTCGACTTGGCCGTCAGTACCATTAGATAGACGTAGTTCGGAAGTTGCCGCTGACGAATCGCCTGGCAAAGCTCAAGGCCAGACATGCCAGGCATCATCCAATCCGTAACGATGAACGCTGGGCATTCTTCTTCAACCATGCGGAGTGCCGTGGCCGCATCGCAAGCGGTACGGACCTCGTAGCCGGCGTTGACGATCGCCGCTTCGAGGAATCGAAGCATGGCGGGGTCGTCATCCACCAACAGGACTTTGTGGCTTGGTTTAGGCATTCCGTTTCACGTCTTTCGTTCAAACCCCTAGAGTGCTGCATCATCTGGAACCCGCGCCAGGCAGGATGGCTGCGGTGTGGATGTTCACATTTTCCTACTCATATTTAGCCCATGCTCGGTTAGAACCGCCGCGTTTTGTCAATAAAACAGGAGACTTTTGCACCGAATGAAGAAAAATGGCCGCTCATCAGGGAGATGCCCCAGCGAGGTTGGGGGATATTTACACCCCACGTCTGCCACTGCGCGTGAATCCCCCATAGTCACGATGGGAGAGAAGTCGTTCGATTTGAATCAAGCTTAAGTGTGGGTGCGATTCAAATTGGTCCGAGGTCCTGCCGTGTTAGGTTTCGACCAAGGGGGCATAATCATCAGGATTGTCAAATCCGGCGGTCCATGCAATTGCCTGGCGGCAGGTGGAGACATCTGGAGGAACGCGCAATAGATAGTGACGGCCCGTTGAAGGGCAATTGACGGAGACGCAAACCAGCGGTTCGTCCTCTTCGAGGGCGACGCGCAATAGTTTCCGCTCGCCGCCGGGATCGGTGTCCGTATCCAGCACCTCAGGGTCCGACTCCGCCATGAATCGATCGAAGCCCATCCGTTCCATCTTCACCCGGCGTAGCTCGGCGTTCCGCTCTCCAAGAACTTCGCGCGCTGTGATTTCGGCAGGGCGGAAGGCGATCCGCTCATCAATGGCCACCCCGCGCCATCGCAAACCCACGCCAGCCAGCGACTTTGGCAGGGATTGAATGCCGGTGCCGGCAATGTCAACCCATGAGGTGACTTCCAGACCTTCCGGCAAGGAGTGAATCTGCGCACATCCCGCCAGATCTAGCTGCGACAGCCTGCCCAACCATCGAGGCAGTTCGGTCAGCCCTAGGCAATTGCGAGCACGAAGGCGTCCCACACTCAGGGTTGCCGTTCGGGGCCAGGATTCGATCTGAGGGCAATCGCTCATGTCCACAAATGACGCCGACAGGCCTTCTGGCAACCCTTCCAGCGAAACGCAGTCGCTGACATCAAGCGAGCCCACGCGGAGATTCACCGGCAGACGCTGCAGATTGCTGCAACCACGCAGGTTGAGGCCAAACTGAACTTCAATCCCAACTGGCAGTTCCTCAAGAGCTGCCTCTTCTAGATCGAGCGATACATAACGCGTGTTGGCTTCAATCTCAGGGTGGCGCATGTGCTTGGCAGTCATGAATGAAGGAGCGCATTCTCAAAGCGGTCGAGAACGGGGCTGCAAGATGCAAGGACGATGGATTGGGACCGCTCCGCAGCGGCGGGTCAGTCCACCACGCGGCGGATCTCTTCTGGCGAGTACTCGCGCTGAATCCAAACCCGATAGGTCCCTTGCTCCAGCGAGATGGGGCCGTGCTCTTCGTGCGTCACGGTGGCGCATTCGCCCGTGACGCGGAGAAAAAGCGTGCCCTGCTGGCGGAAGAGTTCGGCAACGCCACGATCCTCGATACGGTGCGCGTGCCCTGTCAGTTCCCCTTTGGCCAAGATGCAATGAGGAAGCTTGGTCGCCCCGCTAGGAATGCCGTCGCATGCCTGAATGAATACATCACCATGTCGCCACATGATCTGCCTCCGAATTTCAGAAAACGGTGCAATGAGAATGGTCGCACTTGCCGCTCCAGAATTGTACACTGGCTGGCATCTTGTTGCCATCTGGTCTCTAACTTGTCGCGAGTGATCGAGGAGCAGAACGATGACGATCGGTGACCATCTCTCAGAATTTGACGGCTTGCCTGTGGTCGACTATTCGCCTGAAGAAGGCATTCAGTCGGCGAGCGGGAATGCCTTTCGGTTGGCGCTGGATTGGGATGCGCACGAAGAAGGCAAAACCTTCTTGGATCTCTTTGCCAAGTTCCTGGCGGACGAGGAGTCAGCCAAGGTCCAGGCGTTGCTGATCGGCGACTGGGGAGGAACCGGCGAAGGCAACGACTCCGGCCCCGTGGTCGAGGCGTTGGTCAGTGCGCGAGACCAGCTACCCCGACTCCACGCGCTGTTTCTCGGCGAGATCGTCACGGAAGAGTCAGAAATCTCTTGGATCCAGCAGAGTGACATCTCACCGCTGTTCGGGGCATTTCCCAATTTGGAAAACCTTGGCGTCCGCGGCGGCAACGATCTGGCGTTGGGGCACCCACAACATGACCGGATCCGCAAGCTGGTCATCGAAACCGGTGGGATGGATGGTTCGATCGTTCGCGAAGTCACTTCGGCCAGGTTTCCTCGCCTGCAACATCTCGAACTCTGGCTCGGAACCGATGACTACGGCAACACCGTTGCCATGGATGACCTTCGAAAATTACTGACTGATGGACCCTGTGGCCAACTGACGTACCTTGGACTGCGAGATGACTATCAGGCGGACGAGACCGCCAAACTGCTAGCCGAGGTAGGAGTGCCTGCCTCGCTCCAAACCTTAGATCTTTCACTCGGGACCCTCGGCGACGAAGGGGCCACGGCGCGCTGGCCGAGTCTGCCTGGCTGGGTCAGATCAAGAAGCTGGATATCAATCACCATTATGTCTCGCCGGAGTTAGTCGCCCGATTGCAATCCATCGTCGGGGAACTCGATGCCAGCGATGTGCGGGAGCCAGACGATTGGGGAGGCGGTGACATGCATCGGTACGTGGCCGTGGCAGAATGAACCCGCCTTGGGTCATCCTCGGTAATCCCGAGAACCGCAGGGTGGCGATGTTCCAGCAGGCACTGCAAAGTCGAGGGCTGCCACCTGCGGCCGTCGCCAGTTATCACGGACTATTGACCGGACAAGAGTTCTTAGAGAACTTGCCACAGCGCGCGATGATTCGGGTGGATTCTCCCGGCGAAAACTTTGCCGTCGAGAAGTTGCTGCTCGCTGCCGGCGCGGATGCGGCCGAACACGAAGGTTCCCCCTTCCTCCCTGCGAAGCTGACAGCAACACTCAGCGAAGACCGAGGGCGGGTCCTTTATCCTCGCCAATGGTACTTGGGCTACATTGCCCTTTGTGCGAAGTGGTTCGAGTCCATCACGGCCAACTCGCAGGCAACGCTTACAACTAGCGCGGACAACCTCCGCATTCAGTTTGACAAGCGGCTCTGCCACGATGTCTGCCAACAGGCCGGCGTGCCGGTGCCTCAGGCACTAGGCTCCGCCAGCGGTTGGGAAGAGCTGATGGAGCGAATCCAGGCGTCCGGCTTGGAGCGGGTCTTCGTCAAACTCGCGCACGGTTCGTCCGCCAGCGGGGTTGTGGCACTGCATGTCCGGGGAGACTCGCTGGCCGCCATCACCAGCGTGGAGTTGGTTCACTCGGACGGTGAGCTAAAACTCTACAACTCGCTCAAGGTGCGGCGTTACACTTCCCTGGATGATGTACGCGACCTGATCAACGCATTGGCACCGCATGGAATTCATGTGGAACGCTGGTACCCCAAGGCCGCCGTCGGGCGCCGGGTATTCGACATCCGCGTGGTGGTGGTCCACGGAGAACCGCAGCAAATGGTGGTGCGGACCAGTCGGTCACCGCTCACGAACCTGCACTTAGGAAACCGCCGTGGAGATCTCAACGAAGTGCTTGCCAGAATGCCAGGTTCGCTCATGGCGGCACTTCATGAAACTTGCCAACGGTGTGCAGCGCAATTTGCCGATTCGCTGCAGCTAGGGCTGGATGTGCTGTTCACTCCAGGATTTCGGCATCACTACCTGCTGGAAGTCAACGCCTTCGGCGATCTGCTGCCTGGCGTCCTGCATCACGGTTGCGATACCTATCAATCTCAGATTGACGCGGTCTTGCAGGCGAGTTGAGAACCCGTTCGTTGGCACCGAGGCCCTAATGTAACCGGCGAAAAATAACGTCCGCATCTGAAACCGAAGATGCTTGAGCGACGCTGCTACGCCGCGATCGACTCAATCCCGAGGTTGTTTTTACCGAGGCACTAACTTGAGTCACCGGGCGGTTCGCTACTGGCCGCGACGTCGGGCTCCAGTTCGGGTGCGCGAACGCAATGATACCCACCCACGGCGACCACGGCACCCACCACAGGTGCTACCAGGTAGATCCACAACGTATCAAGCTGACCACTCATCACCGCCGGGCCAAGCGAACGGGCGGGATTCATCGAAGCCCCGCAAACCGGACCAGCAAACATGGCTTCCAGCGCCACCGTCGCACCGATGGCGGCCCCGGCCATGATTCCTTTCTCTTTGGCTCCGACCGAAACATTCAAGATCACCCACATCAGAAGGAACGTGAGTACCACTTCAAAGACAAACGCCGTGCCGATGCCTGCGCTCGGCAACGTAGCCCCCAATCCGGTATGGCTGGGGAATAGGATCTTCAACAGACCGCTCGCCGCCAAGGCACCGATGCACTGCGCAAGGATGTACGGAACAGCAGTTCGAAAAGGAAACCTGCCTGCCACGCAAAACCCGATGGTCACCGCCGGATTGAAGAGTGCGCCGGAAATATCGCCGATGGAGTAAATCATGGCCATCACCACCAGCCCAAACGTCAAGGCAACGCCGACATGCGTGACCGAATGACCGAACAGGTCATCCGAGACCACAGCTCCGGTTCCGGCAAAGACAAGTGCAAAGGTACCCAGCACTTCAGCCAAGAGGATACGGAGCATGGAACGCTGCTTTTCGGGAGAGGTGCGAGTGGGGAAGGTCAATCATGGCCGAATTGCCATATTGCCATGATGCGGCCGGTTTGTCAATCCAGCCATTGGCAGGGGTATCCATGGCAAGGGAATAATCATGGCAAGGGAATAATATTGTGTGGAAAAACCACCGGCACTTGCTGCGGCCCCTAGCCTTGGCCAAGGCTGGGATTTTATAATCAAAATCGGTTGCCACTAGAGCGTGTGCCACGAGTTGTTCGGAAGGAAGTTCTCCATGCCGGTTCAAATGGAGCTATCGCGGATCATTATCAGCGACATCAACGGTCAACAAGTCATCTATTTGCGCGAGTTGAACGGCGACCGCACGTTCCCCATTCTGATTGGGCTTTTCGAAGCCACGAGCATTGACAAAAAGGTCAAGGGGCACCCCTCTCCGCGTCCCTCGACGCACGATTTGATTGTGAACATGGTCGAGGATCTCGGCGGTGAGCTAGACAGCGTGGTGATCAGCGAATTGCGAGACCACACGTTCTACGCCAATCTCCGCGTACGTCTGGACAGTGAGCTGATTGAGATTGATGCCCGACCATCTGACGCGATTGCCGTGGCGGTCACGTGCGAGCCGCCGCTCCCAATTTACGTTTCGGAAGACGTTCTCAACGATGTCCTCGGCGATGACTAACCGGCGAGAAAAACTTCCGCATTTGCAAACCGGAGATGTTTGAGCGAGCTACGCCGCGACCGGGAATTGCCGGAGCGTTACTCATCGCAGAGATGGCGGAGAGCGCAGAGACAAGAGTCGTGCGATTCGGCAATCGACAAGAGAAACTATCTCAGTCGCGATTGGTCGCACCTGCCGTTTCAACTGATTCGCACGCTTCTCCCCGGGACGCTGCTCTACGCCATCTGGCGAGGCCAGCATTGGGCCCGGTTCGCGATGGCAGCGTTGTTTGCTCTGCTGCTCTACGTGAATCTCAGCAGTTTATCCGACTTCTCAAGCATGCTACGCCCGGGGCATTGGGACAATGCCCTGCAGTTGGTCTTGATGTTGGCTGCCTATGCCGTGATGACTTGCTTGTCACTATTCTCACCGGCGTTGCCTGGGCTGATGTATTTCCGACGGGACGAATGTGACCTTGGGGAAGCACGCAGATAACCCCAACTCGCCCGATGCCAGATCCATCGATGCCGCGCCGGCAGGCGGCGTTCTCTCGTCCGTCCCATCTAAAACCCGCTGCCAGCCTCGCCGTCGGCATGTGAATTGCAACAGTTCGTAGCAACGCCGCATCCCCGGTTCCAGCCACCTGAAGTGGCACCCGCAGTGCGGCGGGATCAATCAAACTGGACGAACAGAAACCATGATGGGAGCGTAGCTCATGAGCAAGTCTCTAAAGGGAAAGAAAATTGCATTTCTAGCCACCGAAGGCTTTGAGCAAGTTGAGTTGACGCAGCCTTGGGAAGCCATCAAAGAAGCGGGAGCGGAGGTGACGCTTCTCTCGCCCAAGAGCGGGCGAATCCAAGGAATGAATCACCACGACAAAGCGGACACCTTTGCCGTCGATCAGACTGTGGACTCCGCTTCGGCAGAAAACTTTGACGGATTGGTCTTGCCAGGCGGAGTCGCCAACCCGGACGCGCTGCGAATGTGCGAAGACTCCGTCAGCTTCGTTCGAGACTTCTTCAAGCAGCACAAGCCAGTGGCGGCTATCTGCCACGGGCCATGGACATTGATCGAAGCCGACGTGGTGCGTGGGCGCAAGATGACGTCGTGGCCCAGCCTGAGAACGGATCTGACGAACGCCGGTGCCGAATGGGTTGACGAATCCTGCGTTTGTGACGAAGGGTTGGTAACCAGTCGGAATCCTGACGATCTGCCTGCCTTCTGTGATAAGGCAATCGAAGAATTCGCCGAAGGAAAGCACGCGAGCCAGACCACTTGATCCCAACTGGTCCAACCGAGTGTTTGAATGTGAGGAATTCAATGGCTGACAAACGTCCGGCGGTGATTGTGACGGGGAGTTCTGGCTTGCTGGGACAACCGGTATCGCTTGCGCTCGCTGCGCGAGGGTATGAAGTATTCGGGTTTGACCGTGTCGGTTTGCCTGAACCCCCCAAGCAACACCCTCACGTGCATGACATCGAGTGTGACATTACGAGCTATGCGAATGTCCGCGGAGCCGTGGCGGATGTTCGCAAGTTAGCAGGGGAGAAGTTGGCCAGCGTGGTTCACATGGCGGCCTACTACGACTTCTCTGGGGAAGACAGCCCTCTGTATGACGAGATCACCGTCAACGGGACCGACCGCCTGCTCAACGCCTTGAGCAGTTTTGAACTTGAGCAGTTCCTCTTCACCAGCACCATGCTGGTTCATGCTCCTTGCCGAGTGGGAGAACATATCCAGGAAGAGAGTCCCTTGTTGGCAAAATGGCCCTACCCTCAAAGCAAGATCGAGACCGAGCGGCTCATTCGGGAAGGGCATCCCGACATTCGTTCTGTCTTCTTGCGACTCTCTGGCGTCTATACGGATGCTGGCCGTCAGCCAACCCTGGTTCAGCAGATCAAGCGGATCTACGAGAAAGATTTCGAGAGTCATTTCTTCCCCGGCAATACCGAGACAGGGCAATCCGCAATTTATCTCGACGATGCCGTGGAAGCCGTCGTGCGAACGGTAGAACGCCGACAGGCGATTGCGCCGAAGACGGCCATCTTGATCGGCGAGCCCGACCCTCCCTCGTACGAGGTTCTGCAAGATGCCTTAGGCTGTCAGTTGCACGGCAATCAGTGGAGAACGCTCTCGATCCCCAAGCCAGTGGCTAAGGTCGGGGCTGCCGTTATGGATGCCATGTCAGGTGGTGATGCCTTTATCAAGCCGTTTATGATCAATATGGCCGATGATCACTACGCGCTGGACATATCTCGCGCCAAAGAGATCCTCGGCTGGGAGCCACAGCACCATTTGCTAGACCACCTGCCTGTGATCCTGAGTGGGCTCAAGTCCGATCCCAAACAGTGGTATCGGCAGAATGGATTGGAGCCGTAGGCTGATGTCGCACGCACCCCAGGCAGCTGACGAATTAGATCAGCCCGTTCCGCCGTACGCGTACAATCCGTCTTCTTGGTCGCAACGGATCCCAATCTGTTTGCTGGCTTTCGTTGCCGCGGCCATTTCTGTACATCTGGCCCTGTTCCAATGGGGGCTGATCGATAGCGCCTGGGACCCTGTCTTTGGAGAACGAAGCAACGACGTGCTGACGTCTCCGGCGGCGAAGGCGATGTTCAAGTGGCTAGGAATCCATGATGCGGCGTTGGGCGTGCTGGCGTACCTGGGAGATGCCATTCTTGGTCTGGCGGGCTCCACTCGGCGTTGGCAATACCGTCCCTGGCTGGTGGTCTTATTTGGGATTGATGTGATCCCGCTCGGCATCGTCAGCGTGGTGCTGGTCTTGCTCCAGGCGTTTGTCATTGGCCAGTGGTGCTTTCTCTGCCTGATTACCGCCGGAATCTCTTTGATCTTGGTTTATTGGGCATGGGACGAGGTCCGCGTCTCGCTGGCCTACCTGTGGTTGGTTTGGAAACAGAACCGGAGCTACCGTGTGCTTTGGGACGCGTTTTGGGGTTATCGAACCGAACCGCTGGAGCGAGCGGCCGAAACCATTCTGTCACGTGAGGTCAAATGATGTGGGGACGCGTGATCGAGATCATGACGGCGGTATGGCTGGCGATGAGCCCGTTCATCTTTCGAAGCCAACACATGACGTCGTTGCTGACCATTGACCTGCTGGTGGCACTATTGATTGCGGTGTTGGCAGGACTCTCATGCTGGAAACCAACCAGGCACGCGCACCTGCTGACGCTGCTGGTTGCCGTGGGACTCATTGTCTGGGGCCGGTTTGCCACCGCTCCGCCTCCCCCGGTTCATCAGAACCATATCGTGGTGGGACTGTTTCTGTTGATGATTGCACTGATCCCCAATGATGCTTCGCAACCGCCGACAGTATGGCGCGCGACCTCCTGACGATTAGCTTCGAAGGCAAAGAAGAAAAAAGCCCGACGCGGCAACGGTGGCCGGCGTCGGGCTTTTTTACAATGGCGCTGGAGGGGCGCGGATCAACGACGATTGAGGTTGGTCCTCAATCCAATATTGATTTATGGTCGCAGCGATTCGCTGGCCAACGAGGCTTGGGTTTCCGTGGGACGGGCGTCGGCCCGAGAGGCGGCAACCTGGGCCATGTGGCTAGCTGCCAGGACTTCGCGAGGATGGAAGTACGGATAGCTGGGGCCACGCAGAGGGTTGATCTGTTTAGCAGCCAATTCCTGAAACGACATCCCATTGCTGATGTGCCAGGCTGCAGCTTGCATCACCCGCTGCGGGTACTTGCCTTCGCCGACCATCTTGCAGAGTTCGTAAACTTCCGGCTTGTCGGAGAAGCTGGCAACCGGCTTGAGGTCGTAGGTCATGGCCGGACGGGGTTCTTCTTTTCCGTGCTCCAGGCAGACGGTCGTCAGTTTGATTTCGCCGACGCGTTCGGCCGGAACGTTGAAGAAGCCAGCACCACCGCCGGCACCGCCACCCATTCCGCCCATTCCACCACCACCAAATCCACCTCCAGTGGTCTGATTGCCGCCACCGCCGCCGCCGGCACCTCCGCCTGGACCGCCGCCGAATCCGCCAAACTGTGCCAACACAGGCACGCCGACGAAGGCATCGGGCAGCCGCACGTTGAGCGGTTGCTTGGTCTTGTTCTCGATAAACACGCGTGCTTCGGCTGAATCCTTTTGAATCAGCTTAACGGCAATCTTCTCCGCCCCGATGGCTTCGAACAATTCCACCGATGCGTGATCGGGATTGAACGGCCCTCGCTTCAATGTGCGATCGGCGGCAGAAAGCATACTTGCGGGAAGCATCAAAATGGCGACGGTGAGCACCAATCGCGTTGATTTCCCTCTTGGCCACAACATGTCTCGTCTCCTGTTTTCCTACTCTGCTCCGGAAAAGTAGATCTCGGATTCTTCAACCAGGGAGAAGAACCTTTGACCGCCAACTCAACGCGCACTCGAACGACGTCAGGGGATGAACTAAGAGAACCTCAGCTCGGGAGCAGCCCTGGGGCCTGAGTCGTTGCCAAGAGGAACCATGTACCCTGCGTGTGATAAGCTGCACGATGTAGCCTAACTGGCCGGGTTGGGAATGCCAAGAAAAAACGCCTCCCCCAACTCCCTTGACTGATTGAATACCGGGATCGGAGCCCGTTTTTTATTCCCTGCGGTAGGATTTTTCCGAACTAAGTACCGCGAATCAGGCTGGGCCGCGACCGCGATGCCAATCTTCGTGGCTCAGTCAATCAGCAAATCGCCGTCTTCTGTCTCGCTGGTTTGTTCCCACTCGCGACGGACTTCCTGCAGTCCGTAGGCGCACAGCTCGAAATCCATGCTCAGACGCTGGAAGACTTCGCTTTCCTGCTCGTTTTCCTCGGTCCGGTAGGTGCTAGCGATGTAGTACGACCGTTTGCCGTGGGTGCAGTAGTCAATGAAGTGATCCTTCCGCACGGGGCTCCGCATTCGCTGGAGTGCCTCAGGATACAGGCCTGTCCAGAAGAGCGTGAAGTCTCCAATGTGCCGATGGACTTCTCGACATGAGTCGCCGCTGCGGGCTTCGGCTTCGGCGAGCATGTCGGCCACCATCCGAAGCTGTTGGCCGTTGATACTGCGGACTTTATAGATCGAGTCCTGATGCACGAACCGCACCAGCAGTCCGGTGATGTAATCGATCATGGCCGTGTCAGCCACGCCCAATCTTGATTGAAACGTCTGCTCGGCGAGCCCTGCAAAAAAGCGGTGCATGGCCGATATCGGCTTTTGGGGATGCATCAGCGACGACCTCCAGATCTAGGCACTCGCTCCCCCAGGGGCGCGCCATCCGGCGTCGAACAGAGTTACGCCGGAATCGCGGCATGGAATCGCGTCGTGCGTCATCTCGAATTGAGGGAAACAAGACCTGGAATACCCCAGAGATCCTCTCTCCCCTATGATCAATCGTATCTTGCAGAAATTCCCAGGGTCAAGTTTGTTCCGGAACAGAATCTGTTGATGCGTGCGGATCTCGGCAAGTTCAATATTAACGTAAACCACTACTTGACAACTACTTAATGTATATCAACCTAGCCGGCTTTGCGGGTCTGAACACCTTTCCAGGAGGGAGAAGATTCGGCACCGACGGTTTCTCGGACAATCCATCTGGGACGATTACGCACTTCGTCGTAGATCCGGTTGAGGTACTTCCCCCATCACGCCCAAGCAGAGGAATTGCAGCCCCACCAATGGCTAGTACCGCCAGCAAGATTGGACTGAGAACAAAATTCCCCCAAACTGCCCAGGCTGCCGAAGCTATGGCTGTTGCAATGGCGGTCAATCCCAGCAACCCTGCCCCCAGGTACAGCCCCAGCCGGAGCGGCAAGTAGGAGAATGAAAAGAGTCCGTTGGTAGCCAACTGCATGAGTTTGGCCAGCGTGTATTTTGTTTCCCCCTTGGCACGGGGAGGGCGGTCGAAATGAACCGCAACATGGCGAAAACCGGTCCAGCATCTAAGGCCACGCCAGAACAGGGCATGTTCTTGAAAGTTGAGCAAGTGTCGCACGACTTGGGCATCCAGCAGGACGAAGTCACCTGTGTCCCGCGGAATCGTCACCTGGTTGATTCGGTCCAGTAGCCGATAGAACAGATTGCCGGTCACTCGTTTGAAGACCGTCTCACCCTGTCGGCAGTTTCGTTGGGCGTAGACCACTTCGGCACCCGCGCGCCAATGGGCAATCATCTCAGTGACCAATGCCGGCGGATCCTGCAGGTCGGCGTCTAGAACGACCACCGCTTCCCCTTCGGCCTCTTCGAGTCCCGCACCCAAAGCGGCTTGATGCCCAAAGTTTCTTGAAAGCCGGACGCCGCGAACCCGAGTGTCTCGGTTGGCCCATTCGGCAATCAGATCCCAGGTTTCATCCTGCGAACCATCATCCACCAGAATCAGCTCATAGGACTCGCCCCAATCGTGTGCGGCGGCCATGACCGTCTCACAAGTCAGGTGCAAGACTTCGGCTTCGTTGTAACAGGGGATCACCACCGAGATCATCGAGCGCGGCCTCCGCTGGGTAGCCGTGCGGTGGTGGCAGCGCTGGGGACAAAGCGAACCAGCGTGACACGCTCGCGTGGGTGCATCGTACGACCAACCGACTCGCATGCGTCCAACCGCTGCACCACACCGTGCGCTGCCAGTTCTTCTGCCACGAACTCGGGAGCCAGGATAAACCTCGCGGCGGATGTGCCAGACAGGTGTTCGTAAAACGTCGCTCGCACATCCACGCGTGCCATGGGCCGCTCGAGGTAATAGGCAATCTGGTTCTCTGGCAACTCCACCACGTCCAGTTCGGCCGTTTCAGGCAGTTGCTCGTTGATCCGCACCGCCAACTGCTGTTGGTGCAAGTACGAATCGTGGTACGGCATCACATAGCCCAACACGCCAACCACCAATACCCAGACCATGCCGAACAAAGTGATCAGGTGGGCGTTGAGCATTCGTCGATATTCGAACCAGCAAATCATGGCCAGCCCGACACCCAACACGCCAACCAGAGGAACAATCGCCTGGTATCCCAGCGGTTGTTTGTCCCAAACAATCCAGCCTGCCACACCGCATCCGGCCAGCACAAGCAGCGCGCTGACAACATGGATCCAAGCCGCGTAGTGATGCCGACGACGGATGTTGTCCAACAACGCGATGGTGGCAATCATGGTCAGCGGTGGCATCAGCGGAGCTGCATAGTGTTTGCTCTTGAACGCGCTCACCGCCAGCACGGCCATGCCAGGAATCATCCAACAGGCCACCATTCGCCAGAGCGGATCTTTGGCCATTCCTGCCCTGGCCCCGCGCCAAACGCCCAAGGCCATGAAGGGCAACCACGGAAGCGAGATCAGCGCCAGCTGGTACAGATAGTAGTACCACGCTTTCTGCCCTCCCATTTCACCTTGAAACCTGCCCAAGTGGTGGGCGATCTGATCGTCCAAGATCACCGGATCGACAAAGTAGGCAGCCACAAACCAGCCCACGCTGCACAGCCCAAAGATGCCAATCCCGATGGGTGAGAGCAAGAACTTGATGATCTTCGGATCTCGCTGGACCAATGCGTACAAGACGCAGGCTGGCAAGAGGAACGTAGGGCCGACCAAACCTTTGAACAGATAGCTCAGGCCCAGGCATCCATAAAACGCCCAAGGTGCCCAACGAGCGGTCAAGCGGCCGCGAGGGCTATCAATGTTGGCGGCCATGAAGAAGTACATACAGCCGCACATCGCGGCGATCAGCAGCATGTCGCACTCGGCCAAACGCCCCAGTTGCAACACATAGTACAAAGAGAACTGCAGCAAGCCGGTGATCAACCCCACCCGATCACCAAACCAGCGGGCGGCCATCACGCCGAGGATGACCGAGGTCAAGATCGCCGCCAACACGGAGGGAATTCGCACGTAGCCTTCGTCACCGCTACCGGTCAACATCATCATCAACGCAATCGACCAATGCGCGCCGGGCGGTTTGTGCGTGCTGGGGATGCCATTGAAGCGGGGGAGGATCCACTCGCCGGTGGCCACCATTTCTCGGGCAGGTTCGGCGAACAGAACTTCGTGGTACGTCAGCACTCGGGTGCTGCCCAAGTTGAGCAACAACATGCTGGCCCCGTAGAGCACCAAGATCAACAAGCTTCGCCGTGACAGCAGGAATTCTTCAGGCGAACCGCTACGGTGCGAGTGCCAGTGTTCGGGCGATAAAGACTCGTCAACCGTGAGCTGGGAGTGAGACATCCCGGCATCTCCAAAGGCGCGAAATGAATGGGAAATACGAGTTCAGGCGATCCATGCCTTGCGGCCCCATGTTGCTAGCTGGGCAAGGCTGACTTGCGGATACGCGGGCTATTTTGGAAATAGGGTGAGTGGGTCAGCCAACGCGCGGCTTCGGCCATGCGATCACCAGATTGCATCTGCCGCAAGTAATTGAACACCGGGGCAACCTTCGGTTTGTTCGTGTTGAATCCGAATTGCCCCACTTCAGAGATGGCTTCTTCCGGCCGCCAACCTTGGTAGCGGATCCGGTACATGGCGGCCACCACGCCGGTGCGGTGAATACCGCCTTGGCAGTGAATCAACACAGGCCCACGACTGGGATCTTCCAACGCTTCCCAGAGCGGTCCTAGATCGTAAGGGGCCGGGGGTTTTTCAGTTTGCCCTGGGGCGGGCTGCCCAGTGAGAGTAAAGACGTCACCGCAGGGAAGGTCCATGTACTTGACCCCTAAGCGACTGCAGACCGCCGGGTCCGTGTCAGCTTCGGAGCCGAGATTCACCACGGTCTTGATACCGCGAGTTCGGATCGCTTCCTCGAGGTCCTCAGGATCCAACTGCCCACTGCGGTACAGGGTTCCTACTTCGATGGGAGTGATCGGATGGCGGACATCGCCTGGTTTCATAAAGTGGTAGGTGACGCTCGACGCAACGGCCAGACCCAACACCAACATCGGCAGCCCGTAGTTCAACACGTTTTTCATGACGCTGCTTCCTTGCAGTACGATGCCAGGCGATGTTCGTACACTCGCCCGACGTGATATCCAATATGCGGGGATAAACTAACGGCTGATCTTCGGATCGGAAATACCGATCTTTACGCCACCGACTGCCAACAGGCACTCAAGCCGTGCTAGCAGCCCATCACGGCGTTGACTCGTCCTGCCAAAACCTCTAAATGTTCGTCCGGCCCGGATTACGCTGGCCAGATTGTCTCAGGCAACAGTTTTGCCCTGATGGAATCGACGGCCCGGCAATCTCGCATCAATCTGTACGAGCGGACGTTTCCCCTGGGTGCTCGCCCAACCTGCTAGCGATGCATCAGAAATCGTCCGGCATCAAATACCTATGCGGTCTCAAAAAAACCTTCAAAGAGCCCTGCCAATGGAATACTCTTCGCAGCCCTGGCGGTTCAAACTCAAAAAGCTGTTGCGCTATTGTCAGCTGTACGGACCTCGACGAACTTTGGCCAAAGTCCGTTCGCATCAGCACATGCAGAAGCAGTACGAGCAACTACCCCCGGCCCGTAGCAACCCTCGCACGCAGGCGCATGTTGGGATTCTGGGATGCGGGAAGTTTGCCTTCGCTGTCGTGGCGTACTATCTCCATCGCAACTTTGGGCAGGTCATCCATGCAGCCATGGACTCCGATCCAAACCGCGCGGCCAGTTTGTTCGAGCACTACGGGCTCAACTACCATACCTCGGATGCCTCGCGGTTGATTCAGGATCCGCAGGTTGATCTGGTGTACGTCACTTCGAACCATGCTTCGCACGCAGACTATGCCATCGAGGCTCTCGAAGCCGGCAAGTCGGTCCATATCGAGAAACCGCACGTGGTGAACTACGACCAGTTGGCCCGGCTTTGCCAGGTGATGCAACAGTCGCCAGGCCGGGTGTCGCTGGGATTCAATCGGCCGCAAAGTTTTCTTGGTCGCGAGATCAAACGGCAACTCGATTCGCAAGATGGCCCAACCTGCATGAACTGGTTTGTTGCCGCACACGCACTCAACGAAGATCACTGGTATCGCAAGCAGCGCGAAGGGGGACGCGTGCTCGGCAATCTGTGTCATTGGAGCGATTTTGTCTACCAGATGGTGCCGCCGGAGGACCGCTGGCCGATTGTGATTCAGCCGTCTCCCGCCACTGCCGACCATGCGAATGTGGCGGTCACCTACACGTTCGGAGATGGCAGCATTGCTTCGATCACGTTCTCCAGCAAGTCCGAACCGTTCGAAGGTGTGCGCGAGTTCCTGACAGCGCATCGAGGTGAGTTGCTGATTCGCCTCGAAGATTTCCAGCACCTGGTCGTGGAACTCGCCGACAAGCGCCGGCATGTGGAACTTCCGCAACGCGATCCTGGCCATGAGCAAAACATCCTTCGTAGCTATCGGACGGTGCGAGCACGAAACGATCAGCTACTCGGGCATGGCACCCCGGTCTCCGAAGTCTGGGAGAGTGCGGACCTGTTCTTGAAGACCAAACTGGCAATGGACACCGGCACCCAACAAACCGTACTCCCATTCAACTCCCAGGCACTCAGTACGCCAACTGGCGATCTAAAAGTTGCCTGACATTCAATCGTTTCCAGCAACTGCCAGCGCGCGAAAAGTACGGCATACAAGACAGGCCAGGCATGCAGCAAGTGATTCAGAGTTATCGTTCGGGAGATCTGCAAGTGCTGCACGTCCCGACTCCTCGTGTCAGGCCAGGGCATGTGCTGATTGCCAACCAGCGTTCGGTAATCTCGGCCGGCACAGAGCGGATGGCTCGAGAGCTTGCGCGAACGTCGTTGATTGGCAAAGCCCGCCAACGGCCCGATCAGGTCAAACGGGTCTGGCAAAAGGTTCGCAGCGAAGGGCTCGTGTCCACCGCACGACAGGTATTCGAGAAACTCGACGAGCCAACAGGCATGGGCTATTGCTCTGCCGGAGTGGTTCTTGCCTGCGGCGAAGGAGTGGAGCAGTTCAAGCCGGGTGATCGCGTCGCGTCCAACGGCCCCCATGCCGAAGTGGTCTGTGTGCCGAAGCACCTTTGCGCCCAGATTCCTGACGGCGTCGAGTTCGAACAGGGGGCGTTTTGCGTCCTGGGAGCTATCGCCGTTCAAGGGGTTCGGCTGTCTAAGTTAGGGCTGGGGGATGTCGCCCTGGTGATTGGCCTAGGGCTCGTGGGGCAACTCACCGTGGCCTTGCTCAAGGCGGCAGGTTGCCGGGTGCTGGGAACCGATCTCTCGCCCCAGCGCTGCCAACTCGCCAAGCAAATGGGAGCGGATCATGTTGAAGTCGGCATGAGCGCCCAACGCGCTATGGACTTGAGTGCAGGGCTTGGCGCTGATGCGGTCCTGATTGCCGCCTCGACTTCCAGTTCAGCTCCCGTCGAACTTGCTGGTCAGGCTGTCCGCCAAAAAGGGCGTGTGGTGGCTGTCGGAGCCGTAGGAATGCAGCTTTCGCGCCGCGACTTCTATTTCAAAGAAGCAGAGTTTGTCGTCTCCTGTTCCTATGGACCAGGCCGCTACGATCCCCAGTACGAAGAAGCAGGGCATGACTACCCCGCCGGGCATGTTCGCTGGACCGAACAACGCAACATGCAGGCGGTGCTCCAACTGATGCAGCAGGGAAGTTTAGATCCTGCCCCGCTGGTCACGCATCGCTACCCCATCGAACATGCCACCGAGGCCTACCAGCAGATCGAACAGGGAGAAGCCTTGGGAGTGATGCTTGAGTACGCCGAGCATTCCCCCACCCGGCATGAGGTTTCCGTCAAGTTGCCGCGTCAGCGCGCGGCGCACACGGGTCCGGTTGGAGTTGGCTGCTTGGGAGTAGGAAACTTTGCTCGCAGCGTACTGATTCCGCTCCTGTGCAACCAACCAGAGTTCGAACCCCGGATGATTTGCTCGGCAGGGGGAGTATCGGCTTCGTACACCGGAACCAAGCGAGGGTTTGCCGAAGCCACGAGTGACGAGAACCAGTTGCTAACGCATCCTGACGTCCAGGCCGTATTCGTCGCCACGAGGCACAACTTGCACGCGCAGCAAACCGCCGCGGCACTGCGACAGGGCAAGCATGTTTTCGTCGAGAAGCCGCTTGCGCTTTCCATCGACGAACTCCGCGACATCCACACCGCACTGCTCACCCATCCGTCAACGCCTGTGCTGATGGTGGGCTTCAACCGTCGCTTCGCTCCGGCCACCGTGCGGCTGAAACAGTTCCTGGCAGATTGCCATGATCCGTTGACTGTTTCCATTCGCTTCAACGCTGGACATGTTGATCACAATCACTGGACGCAAAACGAGACGATCGGTGGCGGCCGCATCATCGGCGAAGCATGCCACGGAATCGACCTGGCCACGTTTCTGTGTGGCTCTCCGGTCGTAAGGGTGTTTGCCGAATCCATCGGCGGCCAGCAGGTGCCGACCGATGACCAATGTTTCATCACGCTCCGACATGCCAACGGATCGATCTCGAACATTGCTTACCTGGCCGGCGGCGACAAGAGTTTCCCGAAAGAACGGATCGAAGTCATCGGTGGCAATCGCATCGGTATTGTCGATGACTTCCGTCGCATCACTACCTGCCGGAATGGCAAGACCAAGCGAACCCGTTGGGCCAGGCAGGATAAAGGACACGCGGGTTGTGTCGTGGCATTCGCACAGGCAGTTCGCCAAGGAGACGTGAGCCCGATCTCTTGGAACGAACTCGAATCGACAACACTTGCGTCCTTGCTGGCCGTGCGCAGTTTGCGCGAGGGAATGCCGGTTGAACTGCAGTTTGCCGATGCAGCCGAAACTCCTCGCTACTGCAGCGACGAATCCAACGCTGCCTGAGCGTTCGATACGTTTGCATCAAACGATACGGTTTTGGCTAGCCAGCCAGCCCCCTGCGCGTTAGCGTCATTCTCGGACGCACCAGCAGTTCGCAACCACCTGGAAGAACCGAATCTACAGGTGAGCGCAAAAGGTGAGCCGTAGGTGGGGCAGGAACCTACGGCTCGGTTCGGCCGGGGCAGGAGGCCGAACAAACTACACTCTAGTCCTTATTAATTGCGTTGCAAGCTTTCCCCCTGAGCGGGGTACGCAGAACACTAAGGGAACCGCCCGATGAGAACACTCACCCTGGTCCTAGCCTTTTTGACGCTGCCGGTTGCCACACTATGCGCTCAAGAAAAACCGGCAATTCCTGGCAAACCGTACCGATTGCCAGACTTCGAAGCCATCCGCGTAACGGACACCTGGGAGAAGTACCAAGGCCAACTGACCTGGGGCAAAGGGCAATGCCTGGCCTTGCTGGATGACGGGTGCAACCTTGCCGTGCGCAGTGGCAAACCCGCCTGCCTTGGGGACCCAAAGTGCTTGCCACCTGGGACGCTGTGGACGGCGATGACGATCCCGCGCATGTCAAGCCTGGCTATCACGGCACCACCATCGGCTACCCTTCGTCGCTCAATTTCCAGGGCAGTCTGGGAGTCGCTTTCAACAACCAGGTGGCGCACGTCCGCAGCGTGAGCGTGGTGCATCTTCGCAAGGACGAATCTCAAACCATGGCCACGGCCTTGCAGTGGGTCATAGATCACCACCAGGAGTACAACATTACCACGGTCAATCTCGCGCTCGATGATCAGAAACATCAGCAACCGCTAGCCACGGTGATCGACGACAAGTTGCAGAAGCTCCGCGAGTTGAACATCTGGGTCAGCGCTCCTTGCGGCAACCATCATTACACCGATGGCATCTCGTGGCCCGCCTGCCAGAAGGATTGCTTTGCAATCGGCGGAACGATCCCTGGCGAACATCAGGCCTACCTGGATCGGTACTCCAACACCGACCTGCTGGTTGCGGCAGCCGCCACTTCGTCATCCAACGCCTACGCCGCAGCCTGCTCTATGATTCTCCGCGAAGCGATTGAGAAGTCCAAGTTTGACTGGAAACCCTGGGGCAACAACTTGCCCGAAGCCATGATGGCCATCTTCCAGAAAACCGGTCGCGAGATCCAAGATCCGCAATCCAAGTCAACCTTCAAAGAACTCGACCTGCTGGCCGCCGTTGATTTCGTCATGGCTCGGTAACTTCCCCGCCCAGGGCTGACGAAAGGTAGGCCGCAACTTCCGCACTCAAGGTTTGGTGCCAATCGATGACCAGCGAATATGACGACGAGCCGGATGCCTACGGCTTGGGTGACGATGACAACTCTTCGAAGTTTGAAAATATCGTGCAACATTTGAGAGATACGCTGACGTACGACATGGCGCTCAAGGCCTATCGCATTCGATACGAGAAGGAGCCTGATGATGGGGAACTTGAGACGTTCATGGACGAGCTAGTCGCTGAGCATTACAACGCTGGTTTCGACGAGTGGTCCGACGAATATCTCTACTACGACTGATACACCGATCGATCGCGAGAACGCAGGAGGAATGACAGTGGCCGGACATCGAATTTTTGCGATGCCATTTGCACAGGTTTATCCGATGTATGTCCAAAAAGCGGAACGCAAGAATCGCACCCAAGAAGAAGTCGATCAAATCATCTGCTGGCTGACAGGGTATGATCTCTCGGGATTAAAGAAGCAAATCGAACTGGAGAACGATTTCGAGACCTTCTTCGCCCAAGCTCCAGACTTTCATCCGAACAGCTCGCTTATCAAAGGCGTGGTATGTGGCGTTCGCGTCGAAGAGGTTGAAGATCCGCTGATGCAACGAATCCGCTTCTTGGACAAGTTGATTGATGAACTTGCCAAGGGAAAGGCCATGGAAAAGATCCTGCGGCATTAGCCCTCAATCCAGTGAGGTTTGATGGGTATTCGATCGACACCAAGCGACGTATCGTCCAGCGATCTGCAATGCCTTCGGACTGCCTGATTCATGACTCGATACAGATTCCCTGATCGTTGATCCGGTACGGAATGATTTCTTCGCTGCAGGCGCTGCCGCGATGTTTGGCAATGTACAAGGCTCGGCCAAACCGGTTGCCATCGCGAATCTTGCCCATGCAGAGCACGGTATTGGCTCCACTCAGTAGGTCCCCTTCTTCAATGGGGCGAGAGATCATCTCATCCAGCATGACTTCTTGCGTGGTGTAGAGCAGCGCACAGGTGAGTGCCGAGGTATCGTAGGGATGGGCGGATACCTGCTCGCTGTGCCGGCGGAACTCTTGTCGAAACAGATCTCGGGCGACCCAATCCGGATCTTTGCGCAGGATCTGATGGTAGATGTATTCGAAGAGCTGGATCTGCACCGAATCTCCGGTGACGACCGACGGCTCCAGCCCATCAATCACCGCCCGCTTGGTACCACGGACAAAGTTCCCATAAAAGAACGCGATGGAGACGGCCAACCGTCCCACCAGTTCCTTTTGCCAGATCCGCCACTCCTCGCTTTCCATATCGGTGCGTGAGACCCCGCGGCCATGCCATGAATGAGCCGGTGACGAGCTGGCTGCCGTCGCGCTCGTCCCACAGGCGATCCTCGTAGAGGACCTGGCCGATGCCCTGGGCGATGCCGCCGTGGAGCTGCGCCTCCAGCAGCATCGGGTTGATGACCACGGTGCCGACGTCGTCGACGAGGGTGTAGCGCACGATATAGGTCACCGCCCCGTTTCGGGGTCGATCTCCACCTCGGCAGACATGGCAGCCCGAGGGGTAGCGTAGGCGCGCGCGACCTAGTGGCTCGCGTCCTCGACGGCCGAGGTCGGTGCCGAGGCGGCACGGTCTCCGGGGCGAACGACGCCTTGCGGCGATCTCGCGTAACCCACAGTGCGGTCGGTGCCTTGTCGATGGCGAAGCGGCCCTCGGCGAACTCCACGTCGTCCCCGATCGCCTCCAGCGCGTCAGGGCCGCGATCTCGCGGCCCTTGATCAGATGATGGTCCCGACGAGCTGCAGCAGTGCCGCCGCCCTGCACCGCTGGTGACGCGCGAGCCGCCGTGCCGCTGCCCTCGTGCGAGCACGTCGGTGTCGCCCATCGCCACGATGGCAATTTGTCCTAGAGCGAGATGCCGAGCACGTTCGGCCACGACCTGGGCGGAAGATGGTGCGGTGGCCCTGGCCGTTGGTGCAGATGGTGAGCTTCACGTCGCTGTGCTGCCGGTCTGGTCGAGGCGCACGCCGCACGCCGGTCCTTGAAGCCGGCACCTCGGCTGAGGTGGCGATGCCGATGCCCGCGCAGCAGTCCGCGCGCCTTCGATCCGCCGCGCGACGTGCCTCGAAGCCGGTACGGTCCGCGAGTCGCGAGCGCGTGGTCGATGCTGCGCGCGAATTACTGCTGTCGTAGATGTAGCCGTGTGGGCGGTCTTCCAGGGGATCGGTCGAGCGCGATCATGTTGCGCCGCCGCAGGGCGACGGGGTCGCGCCCGGTCTCGTCGGCCGCCCCGTCGATCATCCGCTCGACCACGTGGCGGCCCTCTGGCTTGCCCGCGCCGCGATAGGCGGCGACCGACTTGACGTTCAGTGAGCACCCAGCGCGTCTCGACGCGGAACACGGCCGGGATCCGGTAGACGCTGGCCAGCATGCGCGATGCCGCCGTCCGCCGGGATCACCGGGCTCACCTGCCGGTCTGGTAGGCGCCGAGTTGCCGAGAGCGCGCCAGAGGATCGCGACGAAATGGCCCTCGGCGTCGAGCCCGAGCTCGGCCGTCGCCAGCGTGTGGCGGCCCTGGTCGTCGCTCTGGAAGGATTCGGAGCGGTCCGAGCGCCACTTCACCGGCCGGCCGAGCCGCCGCGCGGCCCAGGCGACGAGGATGTGCTCCGGATAGACGAAGTTCTTCATGCCGAAGCCGCCGCCCACGTCGGGCGCCCGCGGTGTTCCGACAAACCCTCCTCCCGGAATGACCCCGCAGTACTCCGCGTGCGACTAACCGAGAGCCGATCATCGAGTAGCGGTGGACGAGAGGCCTGTGCCGCGGTAAGCCGGCAGCCGTGACGGGGGCGCACAGCGAGCTCTTCGCGCAGTTTGGGCGGACCTTCTCCGCCGGACAGGCGATCTTCTCCGAGGGCGAGAGCGCCAGCGAGTGCTTTCTGATCGAAGCCGGCCGGGTTCGCTTGGTAAAGCGCATCCGTTCGAGCGAGCGAAGCCTCACCGTCCTCGGTCCCGGCGATCTCTTCGGCGAGGACGCGCTCCTGCCCAAGGCACTCCGAAGCGCCTCCGCGGTAGCGCTGACCGATCTCGAGGTGCTGGCGCTGGACCAACAGACCTTTGCGGTCATGCTCTCCGGGAATGCCGAGATCGCCTCACGCCTGGTCGAGCAGCTGGTCCGAAGGCTTCGGGACGCCGAGGAGCAACTGGAGAACGCCATGCTCGCCGACCACCCCTCTCGCGTGATCACACGCCCTGCGCCTCGCCGCTGCGAGCGGTGCTGCCGCGAAGAACGTGTCGCTCCATATCTCGCCGCTCGAGTTCTGCAGCTGGGTCGGCCTGGACGTGGACGCAGTGAAGCGAGCGGTTCAACAGCTTCGAGACGGCTACTTGCGCATCATCGAGGAGCGAATCCTGCTCCCCGACCTCGATGCGCTCAAACGGCTCTACGAGTTGCTCGAGACGAAAGAAGAGGTCCGGGGTGGCTAGAATGATTGGGCTTTCTCCGACGTCGGAATACCGACGCCCCTGACGAGCCTCTCGAAGTCAGGCTGCCTAGGTCGTCTTGATCTTCCCCACACCTCAAAGCAGATCCCGATGCGTGGGGAGCGCGTGTTGCGTTCTGCTCCTCGCCTTGAACTGCTTGTCCTGGAGGCGGAGGGTCTTCTCGAAGAAGACGCCCTCGATCACGTAGAGTTGGAGCTCGCAGCGGCCTTGCAGCAAGAGAACAACATTCCCGGCGCGATTGGACACCTTCGAACGGCTCTCGAGCTGGACGAAGAGAACGCCGAGGCTCACCTGCTGCTCGCGATCATCCAACACGCGAGCCGCAACAATGGTGCGCTCGCCGAGACCTACACGCGCGTGAGGGCGTCCGACTCTCGAGGAGGCTGAGCGCCACGGCTCCACCGTAGCCGAAGCGCGCAACATTCTCGGAACGATCCTCGTGGCGCGTGGAAACTACGAAGAGGCGACCCAGGAGCTGCGTCGCTCCGCGATGGACGACATGAACACGTCGCCGCACCTGGCCTGGGGCAACCTGGGGTTGGCCTATCTCGAAGCCGGGCGTCCGCGAGAAGCGATCGAGCCTCTCACCGAAGCCGTGCGCAATCAGCCGCGCTTCTGCGTGGGCTACCACCGCCTCGGGCGCGCGTATTGGGAGACCGACCAGATCGAGCAAGCCGAGCTCGCGCTCGGACATGCGCTCGAAGCCGACGAGACCTGCGCCGACAACCCGCTGCTCCAGAACGCGTGGCGCCTGCGTGGCGAAGCGCGTGCGCAGCTCGGTCGCCGCGACGACGCACTCGCGGATCTGGAGCGTTGCGTGGCGCTCGGGAGCAGCACCGAAGATGGTCGGGCATGTCAGCGCTTGCTCGACGGCGCGGATCGCCCGCCCGAGTCCCCGGAATCTCACGACGACTCGGAGGGCTCCGAGTGAACGCACCGCTCGACGGCTTCCAGCAGGAAGCTCCCAGCTTCGAAACGCTGGGCTCGTTCCTCAAGCGGGAACGCGAGCTGCGCGCCTCCCTCGCTCGAAGAGCTTTCGTCGACGACGCGAATCTCCCCTGAAAGCGCTTCGAAACATCGAAGACGACAGCTTCGAGGACCTGCCAGGTGCCGTGTTCACGCGAGGGTTCATCCGCTCCTACGCCAAGGCGCTCGGTCTGGATCCTCAGCCTCTCCTCGTTCGCTTCGATCGCAAGCAGCCCCCCGAGTCGGTCGAGCTGGTCGCGAAGGAACTGCACCTCCGCGGAGCTGCCGCTTCGGCATCGCCATCGCCGTCGTCGTCCTTCTGATTCTCTTCACGTTGGCGCTCTCCATCGTGCTGCGCCCTCGCCATCGCGACGTGCCGATCGAGCTCTCGCAGTCGGCCTCGACGGTCGACGCGCGTGTCGCGTAAGACGGAACGCACGCCAGCGTTCATCCTCAAGACCATCGACTACCGCGATGCCGATTGCATCGTCAGGGCTTCTGAGCCGACGCTTTGGCCGGCTCAGCGTGGTCGCGCGAAACGCCCGCCGTAGCCGCAAACGATTCGGGGCCGTCTGGAAGCCTGCATGCACCTCGACGTCGGCCTGCAGTTCGGCCGCGGTGATCTGGCCACGCTCACCGACGCCAACGTGCTGGACGCCCATCTGAAGATCCTCGAGACGCTCCCTCGCATGCGGGCTGCGGGCGCGGGGCTCGAGCTCGTGCGACTCGTCGCTCCCGAACGCGCGGAAGACGAGCGGCTCTTCGACACGCTCGCGGAGTACCTGACCTTCGTCGAGTCACTCGCCGCGGAGGACGGAGCCAGCGCGGTCTTGGCGTTCTCCGCCCGAGCCCTTCGCATTGGCCGGGCTCACACCCGGGTTGGATGCGTGTGGTGTCTCGGGGCGACGATGCCTAACCGGGACAGCCGGCGCCCTTCGACCCTGCTCGTGGCATCATCGTCCCTCGCGAAGCGGGCGGCGGACCCATGCTCCTCGCGGGCTCGACCCGTGCGGCGCTGACCCGCAGCCTCGGAGGCGCGTGGCGCGAGGCCTCCTTTGGACCGCGCGAGCGGCGGGAGGCGGCAGACGCTCTTTGGGCGTTCATCGCGGTCCACGTGGGGAAAGAGCTGTTCCATGCAGCGCGGCGCGGCGTCGTGGGCCAGTCCACCAGCGACGCCCCCGCCTGTCGGTTTCCTGGGAAACCCAGGATGGAAGACGGTACGATCCGACGTCATGACCGAGGTCCTGGTCGTCGAAGACAGCAGTGCCATGCGCGCCTTCGTCCGCGCGGCCCTCGAGGATGACGTCGGTGCGTCGAGGTCACCGAGGCCGCGAGCGGCTTCGAGGCCCTGCGCGTTCTTCCGCGTCGGGCCTTCGGTCTGGTGATCGTCGACATCAACATGCCGGACATCAACGGGCTCGAGCTGATCTCGTTCATGCGTGCGAGCGAGCAGCACAAGTCCACGCCGGTCATCCTCATCAGCACCGAGGCCAGCGAGCGCGATCGCGAGCGCGGGCTCGCCCTGGGTGCCAACGCTTTCCTGAGCAAGCCCTTCGGGCCCGAGCAGCTCAGGCGGTCGAGCTTGGGTGCGCCAGATTCTGCCGGAGGAATGAGTCGGCGATGAGCAACATCGAAGAGGAGTTCCTGGCCGAGGCCCAAGAGATCATCGAGGGGCTCTCGCGAGACCTGCTCGTGCTCGACCAAGCCCAGAAGGACGGTGACGTTCATCCCGATCCGATCAACGAGATCTTCCGCGGCGTGCATACGCTCAAGGGCATCGCCGGCATGTTCGGCTTTGCGAAGCTCGGCGCCGCTCGCGCACGCGCTCGAGGACACGCTCGACGCGCTCCGGCTCGGCAAGATCACGCTCACTCAGGAGGTCCTCGACGTCCTCTTCGAAGGCGTCGAGGGCTTCCAGCGACTCCTGTCGAACGACCCCGAGATCGGCACCTTCGACGTCGAGCGCTTCGTCCGCTCGGTCGAGGAGCTCGCCGCCGCTCCGCAAGCGGCGACCGACGACCTCGAGAGCTTCGATCTCGACGCGAGCGTGCTGTCGGTCCTCACCGAGTACGAAGAGCATCGTCTCCGCTCCAACCTCGCCCAGGGCGTCACGCTCTACCGACTGCGCGTGAGCTTCTCGCTCACCACGATCGATTCGCATCTCGAGGACCTGAAGAACCGCGCGAAGCCGATGGCCGAGATCATCACGTATCTGCCGAGCTCGACGGGCGGCGACGGGGACGCGATCGATCTCGACGTGCTGATCGCGAGCCCCGCGACGTACGACGAGCTGCACGCTGCGTTGGTCGGCGACTCCGAGGCCGAGCTGGTGCGGGTTGCCCGCAAGAAGCGTGCGCGTCGCCGACCGCCCCCGTCACCACCGGTCGAGGCTCCACGTCGCACCGACATCCCGACGCGCCGGATTCGATCGTCCCCTCCGCTCCGGTCGAGATCATCGAGGCCGAGTCGGTCGATCCGATGTCGTTGCGCTCGGTGGCCAACACGGTGCGCGTGGACATCCGCAAGCTGGACCACTTGATGAACGTGGTCGGCGAGCTGGCGCTCGTGCGCAGCGCCGTCTCGCGGCTCGACCGACAGGCTCCGTGGTCGCTCGGAGCTCTGGCAGCTCTCGATCGATCTCCATCGCGTCCACCGTGGGTTCGAGCGCCACCTCGAAGAGCTGCAGGAGGGCATCCTCGACGTCCGGATGGTGCCGCTGGGGCAGGTGTTCGACAAGCTCGCCCGCATCGTGCGCCAGGTCGCGCGCGAGCACGACAAGGAAGTCCATCTGCTGGTGATGGGCGCGGAGACCGAGGTCGACAAGCTGATCGTCGAAGAGCTCAGCGACCCCTTGATGCATCTGATCCGCAACGCGATCGACCACGGCATCGAGTCGCCAAAGGTACGCGAGCTCGCGGAGAAGCCGGCCTTGGGCACGCTCGCCCTCAACGCCTATCAGAAGGGCAACCACGTCCTCATCGAGGTCGAGGACGACGGTGCGGGCATCGACCCTCATGCCTCGTCGCGGAGGCTCTGGCGCGCGAAACTGATCTCGCGAGAGCGCCGCGGAAGAGATGCACATCGAGGAAGCGCGCAGCCTCATCTTCTTGCCCGGCTTCAGCACGGCGGAGGAGGTCAGCGATCTCTCCGGTCGGGGCGTCGGCATGGACGTGGTCAAGACGAACATCGCGCGGCTCGGCGGCGTGATCGACGTCCAGAGCGAGTTGGGAGTCGGCACCAAGTTCACCATCACGCTGCCGATCACGCTGGCGATCATCAGCGCACTGCTGGTGCGGGTCACGGGAGTCGCGAGTTCGCGCTCCCGATCAGCGCCGTGCAAGAAGCGATCATCCTCGACCCCGACCAAATCAAGACGATCGAAGGCCGCGAGGTCATCACGTTGCGCGGTGCCACCCTGCCCCTCTGTTGGCTCTCGCGGCTCTTTCGCCTCGGGGAGACCGACGGGGGGCAGACGTCGCCGGAAGTTCGTCGTCGTATGCGCCGTCGGTCCACGCCGTCTGGGGTTCGTCGACGTCCTCGACGGACAGCAGGACATCGTGATCAAAGCGCTCGGCAAGAGCCTTCAGGACGTCAAGGGATTCTCGGGAGCCACCGATCTCGGCGACCAACGGGTCGCGCTCGTGCTCGATGTGATCGGACTCCTGGAAGAAGTCGTTCGGACGACGGAAGTCGCCGTGGAGGCGAATCCGTGAGCGACACCGATCTCGTCAAGCCCTCGACTGCCATACGAATCGAAGAGCCGGTTCGAGAGGTCCTCGCGTTCGAGATCAACGACGAGAAATACGCGCTCCCGCTCGGCTCGGTCCGCGAGATCCTCAAGGTGCCCCCGATCACCCCGGTTCCGCGCGCCCCGCGATCCGTGCTCGGAATCATCAGCGTTCGCGGTCGCATGACGACGCTCTTCGATCTCCGTCGGCTCCTCGCCGTTCCGGAGCGACGCAAGACGAACGCGACACGCGTGCTCCTGGTCGACGGCGGCGATGAGGTGATGGGGGTGCTGATCGACCGAGTTCTGCACGTCGTGCGTTTGAAGGAAAGCGAGGTCGAGGCTGCCTCGGTCGTCGGGAGCGAGCTCTCGGAGCACGTGCAGGGAATCGGGCGACCAAAATCACGAGGTAAAGGGGAGGTCGCCAACGACGACGACATCCTGATCCTGCTGGACCCCGTTCCACTCTTGCGAAGGTGACGATGGAATCGACGAGCCGACGCGATCGCATGAAGAATCTGGTGGGCTTCCTGGTCGGCGACGTGCGTTACGCCGTCGACATTCTGAAAGTCCGCGAGATCATCAACCCGCTCGAGATCGTCGAGCCCCTCAATCACCGCCCTCCGTGCTCGGCGTCGCCGACCATCGGGGCGAGGTCGTCCCGATCGTGGACCTCCGCGCACGCTTCGGTCTACCCGCGGTGCCTCCCACGCGACGAACGAAGTGGATCATCGTCACGGTGGAAGACCGCAGCGCGGGGCTCGTGGTCGATGCGGTCACCGACGTGTTTGGTGAGGGTGCCGATGCCCGGCGTGATGTGCCGCGCCTACAGTCTGGCGATCAAGCACGCGGAATCGCGGCCGTCTACGCGCGAGAAGACGGGCTGACCTTCGTCGTGGACGTCGCGACGATCGCCGAGCCGACGCACGCGCTCGACCTCGGTGTGCTCACGGGTGCACCGTGACCGACGTCGAGAGCGACGAGCCCGAAAGCGCGGAACAGGTCTTCGAGGAGCTGGAATCGGCGAGTCCCGAAACACGCCGACGCGCCGTCCGCCCGGGTGACTCACTCCCACCCGAGCCCCGACGCCGAGCGCTCGTGCACGGCCTGGGCGATCCGGATTGGCGGGTTCGCCGCGAGGCGATCGAGACCGTGGTCCAGAGCAGCACGGATATGGAGACTACGAGATCGATATGACTACTGGGATCGATGCCGACCCGACGTTGATCGAAGAGCTGATCGACGCACTCGTGCAAGGCGAGAACGTGGGGTTGCGCAACGCCGCGCTCGAGTCGCTCGCTCGACTGGGCGACCACGCCGCGAAGCCTCTCAGTCGGCGCCTCGCTCGGGTCGAAGGGGGTGGACGAAAATTCATCCTCGAAGCGCTCGGGCAATCCGAGGCGACGAGCGTCGTCGACGAGATCGCTCCGTTCGTGCGCGACACCGACCCGAACATCGCGGCCGCTGCCGTCGACGCCCTCGCCCGCATCGGAGGACATGTGGCGGAGACGCATCTTCGCGCCCTCCTGGCGAGCACGGACCTCTATCAGCGGCTCGCCGCGCTCGATGGGCTCGAGCGTGCCGGCGCACACTTGGCGTGGGCGGATCTCGAGCCAGCCATCGCCGACCGCTTCACCCGCCGCGCAGCCGTTCCCCTCCTCGGGCGGAGCGCCCATCCCGATGCGGTCCGCACGCTGATCGAAATGCTCGCACACGCATCGGAGCACTTGGCGGCGGCGATCCTCCGCGCGCTCGAAGACCTCGCCCAGAGTGTCGGCGTCTCGGAGATGCGCGCTCAGATGAGCGAGGGCGCGATCGCCGTCACCCGAGCCAGCCTACGCTCGCAAGACCCGGCGACGCAGCGTGCAGCGGCTGGCGTCGTATTGGCCGCGCGCGATGCCAGCGCGTTGGCGGCCGCGTTGGGGATTTTCGCAGATGGGCTTTCTCCCATGGCGCTCGTCGCGTTTCGTGAGTGGGGCACCGAAGCCGTCCCTTCTCGTTGCTCCAGGCGTCGTCGACGAGCGTCGGAGCTGCGCGGGCACTCGCGCTCGAGCTGGCGAGTGAGCTCGGCGAAGTCCGCGAGGCGTTGCTCTCGTCCTCGATGACCACGAACCCGTCGTGGCTGCTGCGGCGCTGCGTGGGCTCGCGCGACTGGCCCTCCCCCCCGACGCCGAGCGGATGCTGGAGCGCGTGCGCGACGACGATGACGGCGTCCTGAGCAGCGGCCGCCGACGCGGTTCGAAGCCTCGCTGCACGCGACGAGGGCCGCGTCTCATCGCTCCTCTCGAAAAGCATCGTCGACGCCGGGAGCGCAACTCTCGCGTCGCTGCTCGCCACCATCCGCGGTGTTCGGGCGTTGCCGCAGCTTCGTGCAGGCTCCAACTTGGACGCACCGGAAGTTCGTCGAGCATGCATCGTCGCGCTGGGCTCACCCGGCGATTCCGGTGCGCTCGCCGACGTGACCTTGGCGCTGAGCGACGAGGATCCCTCCGTCCGCGAAGCTGCGGCGATCGCGCACGGCGATCTGGGCGGCGCACCGAAGACCCTCGTCCAGCTCCTGCGATCCGAGTCGTCATCCGACGTGAAGGCCGCGACCTTGCGAGCGATCGCGCTCAACGGTGGCGCCGACGAGATCGAGCCCGTCGCGGCCATGCTCCAGGATGCGGCGACCTCGGTCGTCGTCGAGTCGCTTCGCACGCTCGGACGCTTGGGCGACCCGGGCCTCGGTGCGCGCCTGCCCGCGCTGCTCGAGCATCCGGACGTGGAGGTGGTGAAGCAAGCCGTGGTCGAGCTCGGCCGGCAAGCGGATGACGACGCCGCTGCGCGACTCGAAGCGCTCCTCGACCACGAAGCGGTGGGACGTGCGTGCTGCAGCCGCAGATGCGATCGCCACGCGTGGCGGTCAAGGGAGTCGCGTGTCGCTGATTCCACG
>CALOEH010000063.1:0-19067 GCA_942492195.1 uncultured Planctomycetia bacterium
CGGCA
Organism: uncultured Planctomycetia bacterium; assembly: GCA_942492195.1. GTDB lineage: Bacteria > Planctomycetota > Planctomycetia > Pirellulales > S012-138 > CALOEH01. The sequence continues at coordinate 6 of CALOEH010000063.1, forward strand.
GATCGATTCAGTTGAGCAAAAACCGATCCAACGACGATGAATAGACAAGATGCTTGTGTCGGGCACGATCGCGCCGGCACTGCCAGCATGTACAGTTCCCACAACGGGAAAAAGGGAGAAACGGGCGATGACGGAAAGTTCAGCCACACGACTCACGGTAGCCATGATCGTTCGCAACGAAGCGAACCAGATTGTCCAGGCGTTGCAGGGAGTTATGCCTGCCGCTGACGAAGTGATTGTGGTCGACACCGGTTCGGAAGATGACACCCGGCATTTGGCGCTGCAGCAAGGTGCCCGAGTGATTGACTTTGCCTGGTCCGATGATTTTTCGGCTGCGCGCAATCGAGCGATCGAGGCAGCCACGGGAGACTGGATTCTCTGGATCGATGCCGGCGAGCGGCTCCCGTTTGCAGACGCTGGCAAGCTGCGAGCCTTTGTGGCGAACGAAGCCAACCCGGTTTGCGGCTATCTGGTGTGGGTGCAGGTTCCGGCGGCAGGTCCCCAAGAGTCGGCGTTTCATATTGCTCAACCCCGGCTCGTTCCACGGATGATGAATCTTCAGTTCGAGCGCCCGGTGCGGGAGACACTACGTCCAGCGATCAACCGTACCGGCATGCAGGCCGAGGTTTCTCCCTTCTCGCTGCATCGATCGTCCATTGAACATGACCGAGATCGAGTCCTGGCTCGCTGTCAACGTAACCTTCGCATCGCCGGTCAGGCCGCCGATTCCCAAGGGCTGGCTCCTTGGCTCCTGCTGACCATGGGGGACGCCCACGAGGTAATGGGTGAAACCGAGAAAGCGCATGGTTATTTTCAAACGGCCCTGCAACGCTCAGCCCCCAACTCCACAGAGCGTTTGCAAGCGTACTACGGAGCGCTCTCCACGGTCAGTTTGAACCAACAGTTGGCGCTGGCCGCCGAGGCTATTGATGAGTATCCGCTGGATGCACCGCTGCTTTGTCTGGTGGGCTCTCGTTTGCAAGACACCGGCCGATTGGACCTTGCCGCCAGGGCGTTCGAAACCGCCGTGGTTCATGGACAGTGCAATCCTGAGACATGGCAGCCTGTCAATCTGGCCGAGAATGCAACGCTCTCGCTCAGCTTGCTGTTTGAACGAACCGGCGCACCTGAGGGTGCCGTGAAAGTACTCGAGCAGGCACTCACCCACGAACCAAGCGAACGCATCCGCATGGGTTTGGTCGAACTGCACATTCACCACGGCCACAAGGATGCTGCTCGCAGCGAAGTCGAGAAACTACCGCACGGCAATATTCGCGAAGCATTCCGCCGGAAGCTCAAGTCGTAGCGTGAATACGCCCCAGCGATGGGCGGCAGGCCAACGGCAAGCGGCGAACCAAGCACCATGATCCCAAATATGGATCTATCGAAGTATCATGGAGTGGTTGTGGTGCATCAAATGCGATTGCAATGTCCCGTCCGCCTGACGCACGCCCAGCATGATTCTTACGGAGAAGGCTTCGGGCAACCTTCGCTCTTTGGCAGCAGGCGATGACATTGGTAGCAACTCTCGTAACCCAGAGTCACTCGCTTCGATTACGGCGGTGACGCAGATTCCACCCGTTTTACGGACTCAAACCATGCCGACCGCGCCCGAACCGTTCCTAAGCGCGGGGCTTGATACGGTCCATTTCGCGCTCGTTTGTTGCCGCAACTGGACGCTGGACGAGAATGCCTCCGTGAAGCAGGTCAACGACTTGATGGAGGCAATTCACGAGGTGCCCAGGATGCTCATGAACTGGCAGGCACACTCGCTCGATGAACTGCGTACCCACCTCGACTGTTTCCATGTCAAAGAGTGGCGGGAATTCATGGGAGAAGATGCGGCAACGGTTCCTGACCTGGTACAGCGGTTTGACCGTCGCGTTTCCGAGTTTGAACACCAGTTGTAGTCCAGCCGCAGGCGCAGCTCTCTCAATGGCGAACCTCATCACCAACAAACACGCGACCAAACACGCCGACCGCAAACGCACTGGAGTTTGCCCTGTTTGCCTCGGTCGCCTGGCCAAGAATGCCCGTGGCACACGATACGTCCGCTCCTGTTCCCATAGCAGGGCGCATATCAGCTGTGAGCGACTCCACGAGAATACAGAACTAGATGGTCGCGATTTGAACGTTGCTGACGTTCGAACCGTAGTACTCGCGATACTTCGCTTTGCGTTCGAGGTCGCTGATGATGACCTGGGTGAAATCCACCCCGGTGGCACTTTGGGCGCTTCCCAGACCGCCAGGTGTGAACACGTTGATCTCCATCAGTTTGTCCTGCACGATATCCAGCCCTACCAAGAACATGCCGTCGGCTGCCAGTTTGGGACGGACCATTTCCACGAGTGCCAGGGCCTGCTCGTCAATTTCGACCGGTTCGCTTTTTCCGCCTGAGTGCATGTTGCTTCGCATGTCGCCGGACTTGTTGACGCGTCGAAAGGCAGCGTACTTGCCATCTTCCATGAGTGGCCGTCCGTTCATGACGAACAGCCGAACGTCTCCTTCGCTGGCCGCAGGCAGGTATTCTTGAGCGATGCAGTAGCCGTCACGGATGACCGCCTCGATCATCTGATTGAGGTTTGCCTCGTCTTCTTCCCGAATGAGAAACACGCTGTGGCCGCCTGAACCTTGCAGCGGTTTGATCACGGCCTGGCCGTTTTGACTGGCAATGAACTCTTTGATCTCGTCTGGGTTCCGACTGATGCAGGTCAACGGGCGGACCTGTTCGGGAAAGTGCTGGAAGTACGTCTTGTTCAAGGCATTTGCCAGATGCACCGGGTCATTCAAGACAATGGTTCCCCGCGCCATGGCAAGTTGACCGAACAGAATCCCGGAGGTTTGGGCCCAGGCACGTTCGGCCGTATCCTCCGAAGGGTCGTTGCGTAGCAGCAGCACATCCAGGTCACTGGCACTGATTCGTTCGGTTTTGGCATCGTCCCCTTGTAGCTCTTTTAGAAACGTCTCAAGCGAGTCGTAGCCGTTGCCCTGGACTGACCGGGCGTTCGCATGCACCGTTCCGTTGCGCATGTACACGAAATCTGCGACACCCAACGTCCAGACTTCGTGACCGCGGTTGACCGCAGTCATGGCCAAACGGGTGGTGGTGTAGACGGCTTGCTCAGTTTGGACATCATTAACCACAAATCCAATTCGCATCTGCAATTCTCCAGAAGTCGGAGTGGTTTGGCAGCACTCATCCGACAGGTTGCCCAAGGCGGCCAATTGTCACTTCACCAGCGTACCGGTACAATCCGGCCAGGAAACCGCAGTCAAGAACTGTGTCAACGGACACAATTCCCGGCGCGAACGGTTTTCGTTGGTTCGAGGTCCTACCTCGTTCGTTTCATTCACGTGGCAGAGACCCTGAGCAAACGCGATGCCAGCTAAGAGAAATTTAGTCGTTGCCCAAAGCGGTGGACCCAGCGCGGTCATCAACAACAGCTTGCGGGGAATTGTGGAAACTGCCCGCGAATTGAGCGAAATTGGCACCGTGTACGGGGGGTATCATGGCATTGAGGGAGTTCTCAAAGAAGAACTGATTGACCTCACCGCTCAGCCGGCTGAAGAAATTGCCCTGCTCCGCTACACGCCAGCGGCTGGTTCCATTGGCACCTGCCGCTACAAGCTCAAGCCGGCCCAAACCGAAGACTTCGAACGGGTGATCGAGGTCTTCAAAGCCCATGATGTAGGCTACTTTCTCTACATCGGCGGCAATGATTCGATGGACACCGCCCACAAGGTCTCTCAACTCGCGGCTCAGCGAGGGCTGGATCTGGTCGGGGTGGGCGTGCCGAAGACCATCGACAATGACGTCGGTGATAGCGAATTCAAACTAATTGATCACACTCCCGGTTACGGTAGTACGGCCAAGTACTGGATGCACATGGTCCAGTACGCCAACGAAGAGAACGAAGGTTCTTCCCCGGCAGATCCTGTGCTGGTCATGCAGGCCATGGGGCGCAAGATCGGGTTCATTCCCGCTGCCGCCCGACTTGGCCGATCCAGGGCGTGAAATGCCGCTGCAGATCTATCTGGCCGAGAGCCCCTGCTCGCTCGAGCAACTGGCTGACCACGTCAACGACCAACTCGACGCGAGGTCGCTGCATGGTGGTGGTCAGCGAAGGTTTCAACGTTGGCGATCTTGGCGAAGTCAAAGATTCGTTTCGGTCACACCTCAGTTCAGTGCCAGCCAGATCACGGTCGGGCAGATTGTCGTCAACTACTTGAACGAGCAGGGACTGGCTGCCAAAGGGGCCGCTCGCGGAAATGTCCCCGGCACCGATCAACGGCACGGCATGGCCTACGCCTCGGTCGTGGACTTGGAAGAAGCCTACCGCAGCGGGCAGAAGGCCGCTCTGTTGGCTGCCGCTGGAGAGAACGGGTTCATGTCCACCATCCTTCGTAACGAAGGATCCATCTACGGGGTCCAGTACGACAAGGTTCCCCTGGAGGTTGTGGCCAACAGCGAACGGTCATTTCCCAGCGACTGGATCACCGCCAACGGCTATGATGTGACCGACGATTTCTTGCGATATGCCCAGCCGTTGTTAGGCGAAGAGATGCTGAGCCTGCCCATGATCGGCGGCCGCCAACGCCTGGCCCAACTCAAGCGAATCTTCGCACCCCAGAAGCTTAGTTCTTACGTTCCTCAAGCAGACCGAGCGTAACAACCTCGCTGCGAGATTCCCCATACCCTGCTCATTCAAGAACGTGGAAGGTTGATCGGACAGATGTTGGACTTTACGCCGCAGAAAGACTTTCTGGTAGGCATTGACTCAGACGGTTGCGCTTTTGACACCATGGAACTGAAGCATAAAGAGTGCTTCATCCCCAACACGGTCAACAGCTACGACTTACAAGGCGTCAGCAAATACGCTCGCGAAGCGGCTGAGTTTGTCAATCTCTATTCGCGCAGTCGTGGGATCAACCGGTTTCCTGCACTTGCCGAAACGCTGGAGTGGTTGCGACGGCGACCTGAGGTGCGTGCCCGAGGTGTCAACATTGCGGTGCCAGAGGGCTTGGCGCGGTGGATGAAGGAAGAGACCAAACTCGGCAACCCCGCGCTCGAGAAAGCGGTGGCCGCCAGCGGCGATGCCGACTTAGCGAGAGCCCTGGATTGGTCGCAAAAGGTCAACGACTCCGTCGCCGCCATGGTTCGCGGGGTGCCGCCGTTCCCGTTTGTGCGTGAGTCTCTGGAGAAACTTCGCAGTCAGGCGGACATGCTCGTCGTTTCGGCCACTCCCAACGAGCATCTCAAGGCGGAATGGGACGAGCACCATCTCACCCAGTTCGTGGCTGGCATCTGCGGCCAAGAGACTGGCACCAAACAGGAAACCTTGGCCGTGGCGACCAAGTACCCTGCCGATCACGTGCTGATGATTGGCGATGCCCCTGGCGACCACAAAGCGGCTGCGGCCAACAACACGCTGTTCTATCCCATCAATCCCGGGGCAGAAGAAGCCAGCTGGCAGCGATTCTTCGAAGAAGGCATTGCCCGATTCTTAGAGGGATCATTCGCCGGAGAGTATCAACAGCAGTTGCTCGCAGAGTTCAATAGTTATCTGCCTGAGAAACCTCCCTGGCCGGTCGATCCGGCCTGAGTGCGTGGTATTTCCGGCAGCGTTCTTATCGAAGAAGTTCATCCGTTTCATTCAAACTCAAGCGACTAACGAGAACAGGCGGCCGCTCGAACCGGCTCGAGCCCCTGGCCTAAAACCTGCCTCGTACATTCAAGTGGAATCAATCATGGCACAGTGCGATATCGGCCTTGTTGGCTTGGCGGTGATGGGTGAGAACCTGGCGCTCAACATTGAGAGCCGCGGCTACCACATTGCGGTCTACAACCGGACGACCGAAAAGGTTGACCATTTGATCGAAGGGCGCGCCAAAGGCAAAAACTTCGTCGGTTGCCACAGCTTGGAAGACTTGGTCAAAAGCCTCAAGATTCCCCGCAAAGTCATGCTGATGGTCAAGGCCGGGCCGGCCATCGACAGCCTGATTGAGCAACTGGTTCCGCTGATGGATCTGGGAGATTGCATCATTGACGGCGGCAACACCTATTACCTGGACACCGAGCGACGCACCGAGTACGTCGAGTCCAAAGGGCTGCTGCTGTTACATCGGCACCGGCGTCTCCGGCGGCGAAGAAGGCGCGCTGCTCGGCCCCAGCATGATGCCCGGCGGCAGCGAAGCAAGCCTGGCCGGCCGTCAAGGAGATGTTTCAGGCCATCGCCGCCAAGGTCGGCCCGAACAACGACATCCCCTGTTGCGAATGGGTCGGCCCGCGCGGTGCCGGTCACTACGTCAAGATGGTCCACAACGGCATCGAATACGGCGACATGCAGCTGATCTGCGAAGCCTACTGGCTGCTGAAGAATGCCCTGGGACTGTCCAACGACGAACTGTACGACGTCTTCGCCGAGTGGAACCGCGGCGACCTGGACAGCTACCTGATCGAGATCACGCGCGACATCTTCAGCGTCAAGGACGAAGAGACCGACAATGACCTGGTCGACATGATCCTTGACCGCGCTGGTGCCAAAGGGACCGGCAAGTGGATGAGCCAACTCGCGCTCGACTTGGGAGTTCCTAGCACGTTGGTCACCGAGGCTGTCTACGCACGCTGCCTATCTGCCATGAAAGAAGATCGCGTGCAAGCCAGCAAGGTACTGACTGGTCCCTCCGGCAAGTACGAAGGAGACCGGGCCGAGTTCATCGACCAGGTCAAGCAAGCACTCTATGCTTCCAAGATTTGCAGCTATGCCCAAGGTTTTGTGCAGATGCGCGAAGCGGCCAAAGAACATGATTGGCCGCTCCACTACGGCAACATTGCCCTGCTCTGGCGTGGCGGGTGCATCATTCGTGCTCAATTCCTCGAGCGGATTAAAGACGCTTTCGAAGAGAACCCAGACCTCGAGAACCTGCTGCTGCATCCCTACTTCACCAGCGCGGTTGAGTCCGCCCAGGATGCCTGGCGGAAGGTGATTGTCACGGCCGTCCAATTGGGAATCCCGGTGCCAGGGTTCACCACCGCGCTCACCTACTACGATGGCCTCCGCGAAGCCCGCCTGCCGGCCAACTTGCTCCAGGCGCAGCGAGATTACTTTGGAGCGCACACCTATGAGCGGACGGACAAGCCAGGCAGTTTCCATACGGACTGGATCCGCAAACGCCGCGAACCGCAAGATTGACCACGGTTTGGCCCGGCGCTGGTTTGCGATTCTCGAATCCGTTTCAATTCATTGAACTCCCTACTTCAAAAAGGCAATCATGACTGAATCGTTCCTGCAAAACCTGTTCGGTCTCGATGGCCGTGTGGCCGTGGTCATTGGCGGCACCGGAGTCTTGGGAGGCGCGCTGGCCGAAGGGTTAGCTTCGGCCGGGGCACATGTGGTCGTGGCAGGCAGGTCCGCCGAACGCGGGAACATCCGCGTCGACGCGATCACGAGCGCCGGCGGCAAGGCGAGCTTCGGCGAAGTCGACGTCACCAGTCGCGAGTCCATTGCCGCCCTGTTGGAAAGTACGGTGAAGTCTCACGGCCGCGTGGAGATCTTGATCAATGGTGCCGGCGTGAACTCGGCCAGCAGTTACTTCGACGTCACCGATGAAGACTGGGATCGCGTGATCGACAGCAACCTTAAGAGTGTCCACTGGGGCTGTCAGATTTTTGGCCAACACATGGCCGAGGCGGGCGGAGGATCCATCCTCAATATCGCCAGCGTGACGTCGCACCTGCCGCTGAGTCGAGTCTTTGCCTACTCGGCTTCCAAAGCTGCCGTGATGAATCTGACGCAGAATGTCGCTCGCGAACTCGCCCCGCAGAACGTGCGCGTCAATGCACTCTGTCCAGGGTTCTTCCCTGCCGAGCAGAACCGCAAAATTCTGGACGAAGAGCGTGTGTCTCACATCATGCGACAGACTCCCATGGCCCGATTCGGCGAAGCTCACGAACTGGTCGGTGCCACCATCCTGATGCTTTCCCCGGTTGCAGGAAGCTTTATCACGGGCGCAAGCTACTACGTGGACGGCGGATTCACCGCGATGCGATTCTAGCGCATTGTCGAACAGTTGTCCCAACGGTTCACGGACTGAGAGAAACGTTGCGGGTGCTGCTGCAGGTGAACAGTTGAGGCAACTGTTCGACAATGCCATGGCACCGATTCATGGGATTCAATTCATCGATGATCCGAGGTTCCTGTTCGTGATCTACTGGATCGTAGGAATCGCCGTTGTTGTCATCTTCGCAGGATCAGCATCATTGCTGGGATCTTGGCACACTCGCCGTGACATCGCGACGGGGCGACCAAGCTACCTTTCGCTGTCCGATCGCACGGGAATTTGGGACCGCAAGGAACTGGCACGGCTTTACGGCGAGCCGGATGAAGAAGACCGCTACACGGTGTCTGCAGCCGCCCGATTTCACAAAAGCCTGTGGCAGATGGTCTTCGACTCAATGCGGCTCAATCTAGTCAGCATTGTCGGAGCAGCGGTGTCCCTGTGGATGGCTTCGACAGCAATGCCAGGAGCTGCCTGGGTGTTGGCCGTTTGCGGCGGCTACCAGATGATGAGTTGGAGCGTGACCGTTTGGGTCGTCGTGCGGAATGCGTCGTGGGCGGAGTAGCCATGCACCACGGCGCACACACGGCAGAGTCCGATCAAACCAATTCGCCCTTGAAAACCGTGACTCCTTGCCCGCCAAGGATGACACGATCACCGGCAACTCGCACTCGAACGATGCCGCCACGAGACGAGGTTTGGAAACCGGTCATCTCGGTCGTACCCAATCGGTCGCTCCAAAATGGTGCCAGACAGCAATGGGCCGATCCGGTCACCGGGTCTTCGTCGACGCCGGCGGCCGGGGCGAAGAAACGAGAGACAAAATCAAACTGATGGTCGTCGGATTGGGCAGTGACGATCACGCCCCGGGTCGGGATCTCCGCCAATCGTCGATAGTCAGGTTGGAGTGACCGCACAGCATCCGCTGATTCCACCACCAAGAGAAAGTCGAACGTGCTCTTGCCGACGAATGTTGGCTGGACATCGATGGCGTCAAGCAGTCCCAAGGGAGGTTCGCACGCTTCGGCGGGTGTTGACGGAAAATCAAGTTCGATGAACTCACCACTTCTTGATGCCGTGAGCAGACCGCTTCTGGTGTGGAAGCGGATGGGCCGGTCAAGTGCCACCGCGCCTTCGCTCCACATGGCATGGGCCGATGCTAAAGTCGCATGGCCGCACAGGTCGACCTCAATCGTTGGCGTGAACCAACGGAGCTCGAAATCATCTCCCTAGGGCCGAACGAAAGCTGTCTCGGCCAGGTTCATTTCGGCGGCGACGGCTTGCATCCATTCGGCGTCGCACTCGCTATCCAACAGGCACACAGCAGCCGGATTGCCAGAAAACGGCTGGTTGGTGAAAGCGTCAACTTGAATCAATCGAATGGGCATGAGTTCCGCAGACGAGGCACTTAATTGTTGTTCCCCGCTTCGGCAGGCGAGCGGCCTTCGATCGCATCCAGGGCACTTTGGGACACACGGGCCATCCCTCGTTTCGAACTCTTGGCAAGTTCCGTCAACTTGGGAATTGCGGCCTTGGCTTCTGGTCCGTAGTGCTTGAGATTGGTGGCGGCGTCATACTGGGTTTTCTCGTCGTCCAGCATTTCGATCAGCAGCGGGATGACTTGATCGCCTGCGGCCTGAAGACGGGACAAAGCGCGGATGGCCGAGGCTTTACTGTCGGGCTGGTCCAGCAGCGGCAACAGGACTTCGGTAGCCTGTGGATCGCCTTTGCCGATATAGCTCAACGTCACCATGGCGTGGCGGCGGACGTCTTCGTCACTGCTGTTTTGCAGCACGGCCACGACTTGTGGAATGGCCGCGGCGGCCGGTTCACCGATTCGTTGCAAGGCCGTAAGTGCCCGACCTTGCAAGCGCGGGTCTTCCACTTTCGTGGTAATCTTCTCGACAGCCGGAGCCGCGGTCGCACCCAAGTTGGATAGGGCCGTTAGCGCGATTGTTTGGGCGGCGAAATTCTCGTCGTCCAGCATGGCGGCTATCTTTGGAATGGCAGGGGCAGCGGCTTCGTTCATCCAGCCCAAGGTCTCGGCTGCATCGTAACGCGCCTGCGGATCGGCCAATTGCTCGGTCAATGTTGCCACGAGCGGCTGGGCAGGTTCGCCGAATTTTCCCAATGCGGCGGCGCACACACGACGGGTATCGTCCGAATTCAAACCATCTTCGAGCGCGGACACCAGCCCTTCGGTGGCCGGATCCATCTTGCCTAACACCTCGTAAACGGTCCCACGACTCCAACGTTCTTTGGAAAGCAACGATAGAAGCAGGGGAAGGGACTCGGCGTTCGGCGGACCGATGCTGTTGAGTGCGTACAGGGCCGTTGTCCACTTTTCTTCATCTGCAAGCATCTCAACCAATTGCGGAACGGCATCGGTTGCCTTCTCTCCGAGCGAACTCAAACCCTGGGCGGCCTCCTCCACCAAATCATCATTGGAGGACTTCAGGGCTTCCGTTAGAAGCGACAAGGTCCCGTCGGCCTGACCAAACCGCCGGGCCAGCGAAATGGCTGCCCTGGTGGCCACGGACTTGTCGTCCGATGCCAAGGCTTGCTGCAATGCCGGAACGGCCTGATCAGAAACATCTTCATCAAAGCGGCCGAGCGCTTCGGCAGCCGCGGCTTGCGTTGGGGGGGTGCCAGACTTCAAGAGTTCGAGAACCTGTGGCAATCCGTCCTTGCCCATCCTGGCCAAGGCAAAACTTGCCGCCCCGCGCAGGTATTCGGTCTCCTCGTTCTCCTCATCCTCGAGCACCGCGCAGATTGCGTCGATCACGGCCTGATCGCCTGGGGCGCATTCGGCCGCAAGCCTCATCACTTGTTCCTTGCCGTTTGCGTTGTCGCTCTTGAGGATTTCCAACATTGCGGGCACGGCACTTTTAGCATCTTTACCCAGCGCTCTCAGCGCCTCGATGGCCTGGTATTGGTGACGGCGCTGATTCTTGTCGTTCAGAGTCGCCAAGGCGACCGCCACAACCTGTTCGCCAGATTTTTTTGCCCTGGCCAAGGCGGAAGCGGCGGCCAATTGGAGTTCTGTGTTGGAAGACTTGAGCGCGGCGGTGAGAGCAGCGATCGAGGAGTCGGGAAGCTCTTCTTCCTGACTTCGTCTCCCTTGGCCTAATACCCTCGCCGCAATGAGCCGGCCTGTCAGCGAAGCCTTCTCGTCTGCCAGGACGGCAGTGACTTGTTCGAAGGCCGGTGTGCCAACTCGATTCAGTGCCGAACTCAGCGGGTACTGGATCTCATCAGTGGCCTGGCGCAGGCACTCGATCAACTCCGGCAGGGCCGGTTCAACATCGGTCTGGTAACCTGCCAGGGCTGACAAGGCAAAACCCCGGGTCTCGTCCTTCTTGGTCAATTCGGCCAAACGACGGACAACCTCCAGGCTCAACTTGGTTGACTCCAAGGCATTGGCCGCGGAGCTGCGGACTTGTTCGTCCTCGTCGTGGCCTGCCTTGAGCAGCATCTCGATAGCCTCGGGCGGAAGATCGACGTAGTGGCCCAACGCATTCATGCAGGTCTGGCGAACTTCGGCCTCGTCGCTGGCCAGGCCTTCGAGGATTACCGGCAATTGGGTTTCCCGGTCAGGAGCAATGGAAGCCAGCGTAGCGGCTACCCTACAGCGAACCAACGGCTGGGGCGATTTGAGTCCCGCCTGCAGGTTGTCAGCGGCCGGCAATGCCCTGTCCCCCAGCCCTTGCAGAACCTCCAAGGTACGAATGCGGAGCTCTGCGTCGTTGTTTTCGTCCAGGGCGGACTTGACTAGTTCTGGCAAGATCTTGCGACCCATGTTCCGCAGTTGTTCTTGTACGGTCCAGCGCTGATCGTCGTCGGCCAAAGCCTTGATGAGCAGTGGGCCAATCTTGCTGGTGTCCAAGTCGCGCGGATCCCTGAGCAAGAGCACCACAGCGGCCTGTTGCACTTGGGGAGACTGGTCATCCAGGGCCTTTTCCAGGAGCGGTCGGGCAGCGCTAAGGTCTTCGATGTCATTGAGAGCTGAAATTGCATGCACCCGTACTTCTGGGCTCTCGCTTTCCAGGGCCGCCGTGAGGAATGGCACCGCTCGTTTGGGATTCTCCGCAAAGATTTCTCGCAAGCCACCCGCGCGGGATTTGTCTTCGACGGCGGCAAGCAGGGCTTGCTGCAGTTCACTGTTTTCTGGATCAATGGCCATCACCGCTTTGCAGGCTGCGGTCACGTCATCAGAATCCTCCGCTTCCTGCATGACCTTGAGCAGGGCAGGGACGGTGGGCTTCGCTTCTTCGCCAATCGCGACTAGAGCCTTGATGACGGCTGAGCGATAACGGGTGTTTTCCAGGACCACTTTACCGAGTGTTTCTGCCGCAGGAGCGGCCGCGGGGCCGATCGCCGTTAAGGCAACTGCTGCGTGGTACGCCGTGCTGCTTCGTTCGAGGCATGGGATCAAAAGCGGCACGGCTGGGGCAGCATCCGGCCCAATTTTTCCCAAAGCACCAATGGCGTAAGTCGTACCCAACCCGTCCTCCCCTTGAATAACCTCCATCAACGCCGGCACAGCACTCTTGGCATCCGGCCCGATGGCACCGATGGCCTGCACGACATCCCAACGGGTGGAAGAATCTTCCGTGGACGTGGCCAATTTGATCAAGGCTGGCAACGCCGGCAGGGCGTCTTTGCCCATTTCCTTCAATGCTTCCGCGGCGTCGTCATGGATCAGCTTTTTCTTGGGGTCGTCGAGCAGCTGGGCAATCGTCTCGGCAAGCTCCTTGGGTCTTGGGTCCATCTGGGCCAGTGCCTTCACGGCCTGCCCCTGGCTGGTCAAATCCGTGCCTGATTGGAGAACCTTGAGCAAGACGGGAATGCTCCGTTGGGCATGGAGTCTTCCGAGTGCCACGATGGACGAATATTGGGCCCCGTGTTCGGCGTCCAAGGCAAACGTTTCCAACAGGGGGAGCGCCGGAGCCGCGTCTTCGCCATAGTTGCCCAACGTGGTGGCCGCCGTTCTCTGCAGATCTGAGTTGCTGCTCTCGAGCGCCTCCCTGAGCGCCGCAGCGGCAGCTGGCGCTTTCCGATACTCCAGCGCCGCAGCGGCATCTACCTTGATCGAGTCGACTTCCCCGTCGGTAAGGGCACGCAGCAACGCGTCGTTGATCCGGGAATTGCGTTCCCGCAAATTCGACAGAATCTGAGCGGCATAGAATCGCACGCCGACAGGAGTATCCTCGGAATCCAAGAATTGCGTCAGTTTCGAGTGGTACCGTTCGCGCAGGATATTAGTGTCAAATTGACGAGCGATGCTCATCGCATATGCTCGAATCGGGAGGGAAAGCTGCTCGTCTTCCGCCGCTGCGAACAATGGATCCAGGGCCACATCCTCCATTTCCCGGATTGTGTTAGTCGCATAAATTTCGGCAAACCCGTCGCTCCTCGCCAACAGCGGAAGCAGCGCGCGGACTTTGCGAGTTGGATCGAGCTCATAGTTTTCCAGGGCCCTGGCGGCTGCACTGCGGATGTCGTCGCTTTCGTTTCCCAGCAGCGGCAGCACGAGATCGAGCCCCTCCTCCACTTCTGGATCGAGGTGCCGGAGCCCCTCGGCGGTCCTCTCACGAACTTCTTTTTTCTCATCGGAAAGGGCCGTCTTGACGTGAGCGAGGATCTTGGCATTGGTGGGCCGCACGTGACAGAGAGCTTTGCCGGCCTGGCCGCGGTTCCTTTCACGCTCGTCTTCGAGCAACTCAGCGAGACTCTCAACGGCCCCGATCTCGGCAAGGGCTACAAACGGCGCGTCCCCAAAAGAGTATTTTTCCTTGATGAACTTCAATATTTCGGGGGCTGCCGATTTGGCGGCGGGACCATAGCTGCCCAGGGCGCTGGCGGCGTGCTCAACATCGTTGCTAAATGCTTTGGTCAGGGCCGGAATGACCAGTTCCCCTTGGGTACCAATCGCACCCAGCGCATCCGCCGCGTACTCGCGGTTGACGTCGTCTGGATCCTGACGGAGGATTGTGAGCAGCACCGGGACTGCCGGATCGGCGGCTTTACCGATCGCTTGCAGCCCTCGGATCGCTTCCAGGCGAACCTCAACATTTGAGTCTTGCGCGCGCTTGGTGAGCAACGCAACCAGCGGCTCAAGATCCATTTGAGGTGCGTCGCGTACCTGGTCTCTCTCAATGAAATAGCGCAGCGATTGGGCTGCAGACGCACGAACTTCGGCGTATGGATCGTCCAACAGTGCGATCAACCCAGGAACGGCCTGTTGCCCCTCATCCTCGTCAGCCGATATGCAGACGGCGGCGGCCGCCAGCTGCCGGGCGCGAGGGTTCTCAGACTTCAGCGCAGCGAGGAATTTCGGAAAGTCATCGCCGTAGCCATCCTCCAGCATCTTCCGGTAGTTCGACTCCAACTCTGGTGCCGCGTCCAGCTTGGGATCCTTGTTGGCAACCTGGGGCGGGACCGGCGAGTCCGGTTCGGCGTCGGGCGCAACATGGCGACTGTTGTCCGCCCCGTTGTCATCGGACGTGTCTTGTCCGGGGCCGTTTTGATGTGGTTCCAGACGCTCTTCCGGAGTCACGGCAACTGGGCCCGGTTGAACTGGAGGAGGCTGCGGAATCGACTCTCCACAACCGAGTATCAGTCCCACAACGACTGCCAGCGTCCAATACCTGTTCATGATCGTTCCTGCCAGAATTGGGAAGAAGAAGTGATACCCAAATTAGAAACCTACCCCCCGACAAAATCAAGCAACACGAGACCAAAGTTTGAGACGAGAAACGAAAGGACGAACGACCTTCGCGTTCGATCGCCGTTGCTCAACTGCGAAAAGGTGAAATGCTTTCGCACGACGCCTGGTTCAGATACCTTAATGTAGAACAGTTGTCTCAACTGTTCAGGAACCAAGCAGAACGTTTCGGGTGCGTCTGGAGACAAAAGAACAGGTGAGACAACTGTTCTACATACAAAGTTTGCTCTTACTCCGCGCGGGATTTAACCGGTCATGAATCGGTATCCAATTGACATACCGCCGAGATGGTGGTCGCCCCAGCCGCGGTGGCTGTGGATGCAGCTTTGGAAGCCGATTCGCCGCTTCCAGCAGAAACGCCAAGAGCGGATCGAACGCATTGACGTGGTAGGGCTGGAACATGTGAAGGACGCACGTCAGCGTGGCTACGGCGTGTTGATGACCGCCAACCACCCAGGGCATGCCGATGGATACTTGCTCTTCGAGGCGTTTTCCAAACTTCGCACCACCGGCTACGTGGTCACAACCTGGCAGGTCTTTCAGATGGCCAGGCGACTGGAGTGTATGCAGTACCGCCAGCACGGCTGTTTTAGCATTGATCGGGATGGGGCAGATCGTCAGGCGTTTCGGCAGGCGAGGGATGTGCTGGCCAATACGAACCGCCCTTTGGTGATCTTTCCCGAAGGGGAGGTGTATCATCTCAATGAGCGCGTGACGCCGTTTCGCGAAGGAGCGGCCGCTATGGCACTCGCGGCACTCAAGCGATCAGCCAGGCCGATTGCCTGCGTCCCCACCGCACTCAAATACACCTACGTCGAGGATGTGACTCCCGAACTTTGCGACGTGCTCACAAAGATCGAGTCGCAGCTCGGTGGGCAACCGCAAACTTCCCTGGCAATGCTGGACCGAATCGAACGAGTGGCCGACGCAATCTTGGCACGGTTGGAACTGCGCTACTTTTCCGAGGTGCGGACGGCCGGACTGCCACAGCGAATCACAGAACTTGCCAACCAGATTGTCGATGGCGTTGATCGGCATTTCGGCACCCGAACCAGTGGGCTCATCCCGCAGCGAATCAAGGTGCTGCGTCAGCTGGGAATTCGCCGTCGCCGGGAGCTTCCGGCTCAAGATCCGCGTCGCGATGCCGTGGAGCAGCAGTTAGAAGAACTCTTCTTAGCGCTGCAACTTTATAGTTATCCTGGCGACTACGTTCGCGAACATCCCAGCCTGGAGCGGTTGGCCGAAACCATCGACAAGCTGGAAGAAGATGTGCTCCAAGCAACCACGGCGTCCGTTCGGGGCAAACGCAGGGCAACCATCACGTTTGGTGTTCCGACGCTATTGACCGATCCTGCCGAGTGGCCAGATCCGCAGTTGCTCACGGACGAACTTCAGCGCAAGGTTCAGCAACTCTTGGATGCCACGCGAAGCCCGTTGGAATTTTCGCCGCCTGTGCGGCCTCGTCGGAAGTTGCTGCAAACCGGTAGCCGTTAAGAAACCGACGGCTGCCGCTTCATCAACCGATCCAGCATTTCCTGGTGAGCTCGCTCGCTTCCCAGGATTTCCTCGGCCAGCGCTTTCGCCGCCGGATGCTTGGCGAGCGCTTGGATCAGCAACTCAATCTCGGCCAAGATCTCATGCTGGGCCTTTTGCAGTTCCCCCAACAAGTAAATCAGGGAGAGGTCGTGAGAGTCGGTAAAATTCATGGGATAGTCCCCAGAATCTACCGTCCCTCCCTCTTGCTGGATCAACTCGGCGAGTCGCTGCGAGTACTCTGCCCTAAGTTGCTGGATGCCGGTGAGTACTTCGGTAGCCGAGTTATCGCTATCTTCGGCGGACCATGGGTCAGCGTCGTTCAGGTACATGGCAAACGAGCGAAACTCGAGGACCAGCAGCCGATTCAGCGTGTCGATGAGATTGAGATCGGTCATGCTTCCGCTTACTACATGAAGAGCTGGCCAGCGGCTCTGGCCCAGACGTTCAACTGTTCCCAAAAGACACCCAGCAACAGCACGGGCAGGGTTACAGCAAGTACAAATAATCCATCCAGCGAGAACAGCATCGGCAGCCGTACGGGTCCACGACCGGCAGGTTCTGGATCCAACACCATCACCTTCACCACGCGCAGATAATAGAACAGGCTGAGTACCGTGTTCAGGCCACCAATCGCCAGCAAGGTCCACAGCCGAGCGTCTACCAACGAACCGAACACGAGGAACTTGGCAGCAAATCCCGCCAACGGTGGCAAACCCAACAGGCTGAGCAGGATGGTCGAGAAGCAGACCACCACGCCAGGGCATTGGCGGATGAGTCCCGCATAATCTGAGATCTCTTCGCTCCGCATGGCATTTCGAAGGAACGCCACGATGGCGAACGCGCCCAGGTTCATGAAGAGATACATGCCGGTGTAGAGACACATGGCCGCAATCGCTTCGCCAGATTGCAGCGAACTTCCAGCGAGTACCATGGCTGCCGAGATCGGCATCATCATATAACCGGCATGGGCAATGGTCGAATACGCCAGCAAGCGTTTGATATTCGTCTGACCATAGGCGGCCAGATTGCCCAACGTACAAGTCAGCGCTGCCAACAACGCGACCAGATTGGCAATGAAGATCCAACCGGCTGCAAAGGCCTCGTTCTGAGCGGCAGAACCGGTCAAAGGAGCTTGTCGGTTGCGGCGTGTTGCGCGAAAGCAGGCGGATGACCATGGTCACCACCAGCCGCAGTTGCGAGCGCTCGTCCGAAGGGGATGTCGAATCCGATTCGCCCGGCGGCAGATCAGCAGGCTCCGCCGAAGGCGGTAGGTCGGTCGGATCACTAGCAGGCGGCAGATCGGCCGGCTCCGCCGAAGGAGGAAGGTCCGCAGGATCACTACCAGGCGGAAGATCCGCAGGCACCTCGGGCGCGTTGTCTGCTGGAGATTTTACTTGCGGGGCGACCGGAACGTTGTCTTCGGTTTCGTCTGCCGATTCTTGCTGGAAGCTCGCCATACGGAACTGCGGCGCTGGTGCCTCATCAGGTGGAGCTTGCTGATCGAGGGCCACCTGAGCGGCCGGATACTGCGGCTCCAGGCGATCTGCTGGAATGAAGCCGATTCCAATGGCGACGCGTGCCAGCAAGGCCAGAGCAGCGGCTTTCGATGCCACGGAAAGGAACGCGTTGACTTCTGCACTGGCACCTTCGAACACGTCAGGGCACCAGAAGTGGAAAGGAACGGCAGACAGCTTGAAGGCCAGTCCGACCATCAGCATCAATCCGCCGAGCCCCAACACCATTAGCGTTCCGCCATCTGCGCCAGATGCCATCAATGCCGAGAGTCGCACGGCCAGGGTTGGCAAATGCACCGTTCCCAGCACGCCTGCCAATAGGCTGATGCCATACAGCATGACGCCGGCGGTTCCCGCTCCATAGACCGAATACTTGAGCGCTGCTTCACTGGCACTGCGTCTTCCTTTGAGCATGCCGGCCATTGCGTACGAGGGGACGCTCGCCATTTCCACCGCCAGGAAGACGGTCAGCAAGTGGTTGGCAGACGCCATCAGGCACATGCCAAGGAGCCCGCCCAGCGCCAGCGTGTAGAAGTCGGCGGCATCTTCGCGATCCGGGATTCCCGAAAGCCAGGTGAAGACGACAAACAAAATCATGAATGACATCAACAGCGTGCGGAAGAAGATGGTGAACTTGTCGTACACCAGCATCCCCGTGAACAGTTCGACGGTTGGCACGTCCATGGTCAGTTTGCACGGTTCGCACCAAAACAGCGCCAAACTGCTGCCGATCAAGACAATCAGCGGCGTTGGCAACTTGCGGCCACAGATCATGCGCGCAAGCAGCATCAGCACAATCGTGACGCAGATCGCCAACTCAGGGCGAAAGTACGTGAGCAGGGATCCGAGCGTGTCGGACTTGAGATGTTCGATAAAACTCACTGCGACGCACTCTCTTCGCGCAGAGGCAATTCAGGGGTGTCAACGGGGCCCACCAAAGCAGCATCGGTTGGCAATGCTAAACCTTGACGAGCGGTTTGAGTCTGTTGCTCAGGACGAGGCGAAAGATTCTCTCGCTCCGTGTATTCTGCCAGGTCTTGCACCGTTTGATTCACGCTAGGTGCCATGTACCGGAAAACCGCATTCGGGTAGACGCCAAACAGCAGGGCGAATACCACCAAGGGGATGGCAATGAACCGTTCGCGGTAGGTCATCGGCACCAAGGCTTCGCCATGCGGCCCCTTGTACTCAGGACCAAGGTACACACGCTTGGATGGTCAGCGTGCG
>CALOEH010000064.1:0-31756 GCA_942492195.1 uncultured Planctomycetia bacterium
GCGGTGGACTTGTCTGCCAGCGCGAGCTTATCCAGCAGTCCGTTGAGCACCTGACGATTATTCACGCGAATGGTGAACTGCGAGAAACCGATCGCCACCATCAACTCGTGGATGACCACGGCCGTTTCGATATCGGCAGATACAGAGAGGGTGCCGAGCGTGTCGAAGTCACACTGCATGAATTCCCGGTAGCGGCCGCGCTGGGGACTTTCGCCACGCCACACGTTGGCAATGTGATACCGCTTGAAGGGTGTGCCGAGTTCGCCAATGTGCATGGCTGCGAATCGTGCAAGCGGCACGGTTAAGTCAAACCGCATGCAGACCGAGTGCCTGCCATGTTCGAACTTGTAGAGCTGGCGGTCCGTCTCTTCACTCCCTTTGCCGGTGAGGATCTCCAGGTACTCGAGCGTCGGGGTATCGATGGGGCTGAACCCGAACGATCGATACACGCGCCGAGCGATGTCCATCAAGTGCTCACGCGGAATCATGGCCTGCGGCAAGTAATCTCGAAATCCTTTCAGAATCCGGGGTGTAATCCGTTCGTTCACTGGCGCGATACTACCTCTACGTTGGAAAAGTTAGGCAACAGGCTTGGGCGTGTCATCCAGAGACACGCGACTTGTGCCAGTGGTTCGCTAGCCAAGCACTGGCAGCAGCACTTGAAACCGGGGACTGCGGATGCTCTGGCCGCGCTTGGGCATGGCGGCTTCCATGTATTCAGCCATTTGCTCTGGCGTTTCGAAGTAACGCTCATACGCCCAACCGTCTTCGAACTCGCAGTTGTCCGTACTGTACTCCCGGCAAATTTCCGGACGTGTGTGATAGATCCCGCAACGTTGATCTTCCTGCAGGTGCTTGCAAACCGTGTGCACCATCAAGTACCAGGTCTCGTCTTCGACAAACACCGTGGCAGCGTCATGCAGCAAGTACCAGCGGATGAAGTCGAAATCGTCCCGGCAGTCGGGAGTGTCAATGGGGAGTGCAAAGTACCGGCAGCACTTGGCCGTGCAATGGTCACACAGCGACTCGCCAGCGGGAAGATCCTGGCGACGTTTAATTCGGGGAAGTCGAGAAACCATGCGGACACGCTATTGTTGGGAAAAAGAACATCCAATGGGGGTGCCATCCGTCGGCACCCAACACTCGCCCGAGCGTACCAAAGGTGACCCCAGAAGGCCAGTAGCACACCGCCGCGAAGCCGTCCGAGTTGAAGAGCATCGCCGATCAAAAAACAATCCGTGTCCAAGGAACGGGCGGTCAGGCAAGCAGTTCAGCCAGCGGACCGTGTTGTGCCTGCTGGTCGAGGTTCATGTCCAACTGCCCAAAGGTTTCCATGGAGAGCCCTGCTGCTGCGGCCAGGGTGATGTACAAATTGGCGATGGTGTGGTGCCCTGGCTGTTGGTAATCGGGGTACTGCAGATACCTGCCGGCGGTTTTCAAGCGTCCGCCCATTCCTCCCACAAGGACAAATGGCCACTGGCTCGAACTGGCATGGTGCTTCTCGCCTGCATCGGAGAAGTAGACAATCAGCGTGTTGTCCAGCATGGTGCCATCTTGCTCAGGAGTTGCCTGCAGCCTGGCGGCCAGGCGGGCAATCTGCTCAACGTGGAACTTGCGAATGTTGCGACGGTGACCGTTGGGGTCTTCGCCTTCGCCATGGCCGAGTCCGTGGACGTTTTTGTCCACGCCCAATCCGTCGTACTGCACGCTGAGCGTGTCGGGGCGAATGGTGATGACGTTCGTAAGTCCGGCGATAAGCGCTGCCGTGGCGATATCGAAGTGGGCTTCGATGCGGTCTGTCTCTACGTTGGAGGTGTACTTGTCACTGACGGTCGGAGCGTGCTGGCGCACCTGGGCTTCGACACCCCGGAGTTGCCGCGCGCGCTCGCGGAGGGATTCGAAGCCGTCCAGGTAGACGTCCAGCTTTTCCTGTTCGGCACCCCCCATGCGAGACTCCAACCGGCGGATGTCTTCCACCATGAAGTCCAAGAGCGTACCGTTGAGGCGGTTCTCCATCAGGTCTTCTTCGCGCGTTGCCGCAACCGAGAAGAGTTCCTTATAGGCGGCCAAAGGAGTCGCCTGATACGGCAGTTGACGATTGCGGGCGATCGCAGAAATGCCTGGATAAACGACCCCGTCATGCACGGACGGGCCACCCATTACCTTGCCGCCGGTCGAGAGGCCCACGTGTGGAAAGATGCCAGGTATGTGGCGGGCCATGAGTCCATCGAACGTGGGGGCGATAATGTTCCCCCAGTCGTGCTCACCGCCGGTTCGATAACAACCCATCGCTCCGAACCAACTGGAGTGACCGCCACGGCACATCTTGCCAGACAGCCCTTGCACGATGGCGACCTTGTCCTTGAGCGGTTCCAAGGCTGCCAAAGATTCGTGCAACGTCAGATCGGCGAGCGGTTGCTCAATCAGCTTGTCCGTGGGCTTGAGCTTCATCGCTTGCCGGTAGTTGGGGCCGGAATTCGTGGCTTCGCCGACACTCACGCGCTGGTCGAACATTTGCTGCGGCACCAGTTCAGCCGGAGTCAGTCCGCTACTCTTGACGACAAACACAAACCGCAACGGCGAGGCCTCGCCGCGCGCTGCTTGCACCCGCTGCACCCAAGGAAGCAACAAAGGAGAAACCGTTGCGGGGAGCAACGCGGCATGCCGAAGCACTTGTCGTCGAGAAAGTTTCATATCCGTGACTCTGAGTTTGAGGTCGGGATGAGCAGTCCTGCACCAGGCCGAATCATGGTCCATGATACACGTTTCAGGGGGTCGCCCGTCCAGTTTGTCTTTACAAAATTCCCGTTCCCTACCGACTGCCGGATGACGGAGTGTCTTGCAATGGCATCGGTCGAGGCGTTTCTTGCGGGCTGGGACGTCCGCCGAGTGGGGGACGCTTACCTCCGGGGCCTGGCCCCCGATCTGGTCCGCGCCCTCCTCCGCGAATATCAGGGCGTCCATCTCGCCACTGGGGCATGCGAGACCGGAACCGCAGTTGGGCAAACCATCCCCAAATCACACGCCGTTTCTCTTCCAGCGTATCTTCCTCTTGCAGACGCTGGCGAGCAGGCTGAGAGAGCTGCGCGGCCAGTTCAGCCACCTCTTGTTCTCCCAGTGCATCTGGCCGGTTGCCGTCTCGCCAAGACTCTGAGAGCATCTGCATCATCAATCGCCGCCGCGAGTCAGGGTTGTCCACGCCACTGAGCGTCTCGCGTTGATCGGGAGTCAGTCGCCGCCGGGTACGCTCCTCCATCCAGCGAAGTACGACTTGAGCGTCACTGCTGGAGAGTCCAAAACGTGTGCGGGATTGTTCGGCGTAGCGCTTCTCAACTTGGGCCGCCATGGCATCTGGTTGGTCTCGAAAACTGCCGAGTTCGGCACGTTCCAACGCGTTGAGTTCTTTGTACCAGGCATAAAAGTTTTCTAAGACCACGAGCTTTTGAGCGCGGTCTGGCGCTGCTTGCAATTCGCGATGAAGCTCGACAAGCCCTGCCTGTTGCGTGCTGTCCAGGTTGCGAAACAGCTCGAATTTGCGTTCGATTTCGGCCTGTTCGGCCGGCGAGCGTTGTTGCAACTGCTGAGCCTGATCGCTGCGTGGGGCATCAAGGTCCGGGGAGGCCGTCTGGGGATCCTCGGCATCTGCGTTGGCCAGAGATTCCGAGAACCGCCCGGTTTGCTCCAGGGCGTTGAGTACTTCCATCGAGCCAACGGCCCGATAGGGTTCGAAGTTCTCGATCACCGGCAGATGCCGCAGCAACCACTCGTTGTGGTTCGGGGTCAGTAGCACCACCAGCACGTAGCCAATCAAGCCAGCGATGCCGGCTCCCCACCATCGTTCGAACCATACGCCGAAGCGACGGCGACTACGTTGGTATTCCCCCAACTCTTCTTCGGCCGAAGCCGCAACCATTTGGACCGTCGTGCGGGTGAACGAATCATCCACTTCCGCGTCTGGCAATTCGTCCAGTAGATCCCAGGTTTGTTGCAACCGCTGCACTTCGACACGAACCGTTTCGTTGGTGGCCAGCAATTGCTCAATCTGCGCACGCCGATCCGCAGGCAGCTCGCCATCGAGATAGGCGACCAGGTCCTCGTTGCTGGGTTCAGGCGTGGTGGTGGATTGCGTGTCCATTTCGATCCGCAATGTGCGGGCTAAGCGTCTTCGTCGGTCGGTGAAAAATTAGAATCGCTGCCTGAAATGTACGGCTCAAGGACCTGCCGCAAATTGACTCGTGCCCTGGAAAGCAACGATTTCACGGCTTTCTCGGTCAGATCCATGGTTTCGGCAATATCCGCGTAGCTCATGTCTTCGAACTTGTTGAGTAGCAGGGCCATCCGTTGTCGTTCGTTGAGGGTTGCGATGGCTGCTCGCACCACCTCTCGCATTTCTGCCTTGTCGAGTTGTCGGGTTGGCATTTGGCCGCTGGCTGCTTGGGCCATTTCTTCGAGCGATGGAACGCCACCGCTGGATGAGGCACCGGCCAGATTCACTTCGTGGCGTCGGGCCCGATATCGCCGCTGGTTCGAGGCCACATTGTGGGCAATTGTGTACAACCAAGTGGAGAACTTGGAGCCTGGTTGGTAGGTACTCCGAGCCCGATACACACGCAAAAACACCTCTTGGGCGAGATCTTCTGCCTGATCACGGTTGCCGATCAAATGGTCCAACACGGTGACCAATCTGGTTTGATAACGGCGCATTAACGTTTCGAAAGCTGCCGCGCTCCCTTCGCGCACTTCGATCATCAACCGCACGTCTGGGTCGCGCAGCGTGTACCGTTCAGCAGTCGATTCCGAAATGCTCAACGCCCAATACCGGTTCAGTCTCAGGAATTTGTCCGCGAAGTGGGACCTCGCACCATTTTCAAGCTCAATCTGGTCGACCTTGTCCCAGCACCAAGTATAACCCCGCGCGGACGGACAGGTTTCGGCTCAGCCTCAAGAATGCGAAATGGATCGGGCGGCGTTGGCCTAACGCCCGGGTCGGTAGAGATCGCCAGGCGGTCGTCGGCTTGACGCCGTTGCGTCTGGCTCAAGGTGCTCCAGCGTAATCTCGGTAGGTTCGTCGGGCGGCGGTGTGGATGCTTGCCCTTTCTGTTCGTCCGATTCGCGCAGGGCACGATCGATCTTGTCCCAGTCCAATACTTGCTGAATCACTTCCCAGGATGCCGGGATCGATTTGCATAGGGCCAAATGGTACACCAGAACCCCCGTAGCCAAACCGGAGACGAAGAGCAGCGGGACAAGGTCCGTGGCATAGTATCCGTAGCCTGTGGCACCTCCGAGACCAAACAGAAAGAGCGTCGCCAGGGTCTGGCCAAAGAACAGACTCCACATGGTTGGGGGTGACATCCGCCACCGCCGGTAGTTCTTGAAGATCTTCAGGCCAACAGGGTCAAGGTACATGGCAGCACTCGCGTCAAACGGTAAGCCCGCAGTGCCTTTCCCAATTCAAGAAACGGTCTTGGAGACACGGATCAGCGGCGTTAGATCAGCATTCCGCATTCCTGCCAATTCCCATTGAGAAGATCAGTTGAGAAGCTAGCGAGGTAGGGGCTCAAACCCATTTGAGCTTCCTACTTTTCCGCTCTTCGCTGGAAACTTGACTCAATTCTTCTGTAAGGTGCCTGCCGAGGGACATTCTCAGGGTACTTCGAACAGCGACTGGCTTTTGACGATGGCGTAATCGTCGGGAAATGTATGGAATGCCTGAACCAACAGGCTGCGGTTTCGCGATTCGATATGGATCAGGCTCAACGCACCGACGGCCATCCGCCCGCTGGAGTTGAACATGTGGAGCATTCCCTGCCGTTCGCCGTCCTGATTGAGTTCTTCTTGAAAGGTCCAGAAGACTTCAGGCTCGACCGTTTCGAGCTGGAAATTGACCTGGTAGCGGGCTCCCCCCCGGCATTCCATGCCGTCATGCCGATCCCCTTTCAGGCGGTACGACATGAGTCGGCGCTTTTGGGGGAGTGGGTGTTGAGCGCTAGCAGCCACCTCGGTCAAGGTGATGCCATCGTAACGCCACGTAACCACGTGGCCGGCGCTGGTGATGTCGATCTGGGCACGATACCCTCCGCGTTCGATTGTCCGTGACGTATAAACTTCGAACAGTTCGGGGTGAAGGGAACGGCCGTAGAGTTGAAACACCAGTTCTGCGACTTTGGGTCGAACGGACAGCACTGGGTTGGGTCCTTTGGGGTAAAGTTAAACTCGTATGCAATCGCTACAATCAGCAACAGCGTGTGCATTATAGGGGCGAGCCCGACACGGCACAAAGGGGAGTTCTTCACACGAATTTCCTTCCAACCTTTTGATCTTGACAGCCAGACGGCAGTTACTCTTCAGCCACCAGCGATCCAAGCGTTCCCTGCTGGCACCGACACAAAGTTTACCGGCGGCGGATTCTGCAACGCTCGCAGGTGTTGGTTCATCACTTCTTCATCTTCAGCTGATCGCTCGAATCCCTACGACCCAGCGGACTCCCCCGCCATCTGAACCAAATAATCGTTTGGTAGTTGATCCAACACGTGGGACGTTCCGAACGATAAGAACGAGCCTGTTGACCAATGGCATTGTGCGTCTGAATCGGCGGCCAAGCGTGCGGACTAAAACGGTTGTGACGGTTCGTCCGATGGCTCCAATCACTCACGTTCTATCGGCTAGGAGATTCTCTTGCGCTGCCTGATCTTGATGACGTTGATCTCGTACTGCAGCTTCGCTGGAAGCATTGCAGCAGCGGGAGAACCGACCAACGATGCGCTCGAAGATCTCCGGCAAAGACTGGAGAGCCAGCAATTTCAGATCGAATCACTACAAAGGCAACTGCAGCAGCAACCGCAACCCGTGTTCGATCCCGGGCCGCCGCTTCCCCCGCCACCAAACTTTGGTCAGGCCAACTACTCGGCAAACAACGCCAACGTGGCGAACTTGGACAGTCGGTTGGAATCGCTGGAAACAGCCTTCAAAACGCGCGAAGCCAAAGAGGCCAAGAAGGCCTTGAGCCTGTTCGCGAACGAGAAGCCATCGCTCAAGCTCGGCGGTCGTATTCACTTGGACTACTGGGCTTTCCCCGGCGATTCTCCAGGTGTCAACGCTTTCGAAACCGGTGATCCCAACATGAGTCCTCAAGACCGCTTCGTCTTCAGGCGGATGCGACTTGGGGCGTCTGGCGACATCCCGGACAACATGCGTTACAAGCTCGAGATGGAGTTCGCCGGAGGCAACGACGTCGAGTATCGAGACGTTTACATCGGCTGGTCAGACCTCCCGTTCTTACAAACCGTGTTGGTTGGAAATCAGAAACGGCCCTACGGTCTCGATCACCTCAACAGTAGCCGATACAACGTCTTCCTCGAACGCCCCTTCGTGATCGAAGGATTCAATCAGGATGCACGACGGTTGGGCATCGCTTCCTACGGTGTCAGCGAAGGGCTGGCCTACAATTGGCGATATGGTGTCTACAACCAGCGACTCATTCAAGATGAGTCCGGCTACATCAACGACCACTACCAGTTGCAGGGTGCTGGCCGGTTTGCCAACACCATTTGGTACGACGAATCTTCCGACGGACGCGGCTATGCCCATTGGGCTTTGTCCGGAACGGTTGCCGAAACTGATGGATTCGGCGGCTCTCTCAACGAAGCTGAGTTCCGCACTCGCCCCGAAGCCCGTAGTAGCAGCCGCTGGCTGGACACTGGCAGGATTGTCGGTGCCGAGTGGTACGAACTCCTCGGTGTCGAAGGGGTCCTCAATCTCGGTTCAACGCAAATCGTGGGTGAGTACCAGAACGTCTGGCTGCAGCGCAATGACACGCAGGGCGGAGACCTGTTCTTCCATGGTGGATACATATACATCGCGCAATTCCTGACAGGCGAGTTCATGCCCTGGGATCGTGAGTCCGGCACGCTCGATCGGGTCAAGCCGCTAGAAAACTTCTTCCTGGTGCCTCGCTGTTGCGGTGGACATGGCTGCGGCTGGGGTGCCTGGCAAGTGGCTTGCCGGCTGAGCTACGCGGACTTCTCGGATCAAGACATCCTGGGCGGTGTCGGTACCGCCATGACCATCGGCTTGAACTGGCATTGGAACGCGCACGCAAAATTGCAGTTCAACTACATCTATGGCGATATCGATGACCATGCTCCGGTCGCCGGACTGACCTCTGGCAGCTACCAGATCACCGGAGCAAGGTTCGCCGTGGATTTCTAACGACGTAGCACCTCGAACCAACTTGGAGCTTCCGCACTTTCAATCCTAACCCGAAGCGTCAGCGAGGAAGCATGACAGGGGATCTCGCCACCTGCGTTTCTTCGCTGACGCTTCGGGTTATCCACTGTTGGCTGACACTCGATTCAAACTTTCAACTACCATCCGTTTCGTCCCGATATCAGGGTGGGCCAAACCCTGGAAATCGGGCAGAGCGATACGAAGGACCGAACTCATGAAACTTTGGCAAACCTGGGGGGCAGCCGCCCTGCTGACGGCGTTCGTCGCATTGACTGGCAACACCGCGGAAGTCGAACATCTCGACGGACCGCCCGACTGCTGCAAGTGCTCATGCCAGATCGAATGCCCTTGCTGCAAGAAATACTGCATCCCAGAACACGTCAAAGAAGAGATCACCAAACACTGCTGGGAAGTCGAGTGCAAGCCAGTCTGCATCCCGCGCTTTCGTTGGCCATGGGAATCTTGCTCCACTCCCCCCAAGTGTGCCAAAGTGCGAATGGTACATGTCCTCAAGAAGATTGAATGGGAATGCGAAGTCTGCAAGTACAAGTGGAACCCTGTTTGCAAAGAGTGTTGTCACCGCAAGCCGAGTGAGGATCATGAGAAGAGTGAGGATGATGAGAAGAAAGAGGACAAGTCAGACGTAAAGTCTGCCTCGCTCCGTTAACCCTCGCGATGGCCAGGGGCGACGGGGCGGGACACTTCTGATGGACAGCCCAATCAGGGTTTGCTTGATTTGCGATCAGGCAAATGATTGTTCTGCGCGGAGCGGGAGCTTAAGATACCGATAGGTTGGTGTTCACCTTGGGAAGTCTCCCGATAGCAAACCACCCATTCAGCATGGGTGCCATGCCCTCGCATTGCGTGGGCAGGTTGGAGTGCAAGTGGATCAACAATCCCAAGTCGGCAAGATGAGCATTTGGGAAGCTTCCCGAAGCAGATCGATTTGTCCAGCAATTCCAACAGGTCGATATGACATTGCCAACCGAACTGGCCCCAGAGCGACACCCTGTTTCTGCCGCAACCGTCACCCATTCGAGGACCTAAGTCATGAAGGCCCCCAAGTTAGCACGCGACATCATGGTGACGCGGTTAGTCACGCTGGCTCCCACCACGGATGTATTCGAAGCCGTGGAGCACTTGCTCAATTATCGAATCTCCGGGGCACCGGTCGTTGATACCGAGGGGAACTTCTTGGGGGTGTTCTCCGAGCGATGCTGTATGAGTGTGATGGTGCAAGGAGCTTACGAGCAACTTCCCAACACCACGGTCGCTGCTTATATGGATACCGAAGCGGACACGATTGACGAAGACACGGACCTGCTCAGCATTGCTCAGCGATTCTTGAATACGTCCCGTCGCCGCCTGCCGGTGCTTCGCGGCAAGGCCCTGGTGGGGCAGATCAGCCGTCGTGACGTACTCAAGGCTGCCCGCGAACTGTTCAAGTCATCGGCGGAGCCAGGCTGGGGATCGCTGTATTTGAGCTCAACCCGTACGCGTGACGAAGCCCCGATCGAGTAGCGTACGGCGTTTTTGATACTCCGAGCGATCGCTCGAACTGGATGGAGAGGCTGCGCCGGGACGAAGTTGGCAACTGCTTTGCGTCTTCGCAACCGTGCGATTAGAATGGCCCTCCATTCGTTCTTGTTTCGCCGTCCCCGCCGCGCCGCTGCGTCTTGCGAGGGCCGGCTTGGCCCCCAGCCGCTCGGTATTCATTTCTGCCATGAGTTCCACACCTACCCCGGAACCGGACTCGCAGGACACGTGGGATCCCACCTACCTGCATGCCCGTCGCGAAGCCTGGATCATTCTTGCCGTTTGGGGAGCCTGCCTGTTGTGGTCGGTCCCGTATTGCTACTTCACCGGCTATTTGCAGCCGGGGGAGACGGTGGACTCCACCACCATCAAGACGATCTTCGGGATTCCCACTTGGGCGTTTTGGGGGATCGCCGTCCCTTGGCTCCTGGCGGATGTATTCACCACCTGGTTCTGCTTCTTTTACATGGCCGACGATGACCTCGGCGAAGCTCACGAAGGGCTCGATCTGGAAGAAGAAATCGCCGAGATGCACGCCGGGGACAAGAAGCATGCCTAACTTTTACCTGTTCGCCGCCGGTGGATCGAACGCCGCGCTGTTCACGTTCTTGATCTATACGGCCGCCGTCTTCGTGATTGCCTGGGCGTCCAATCGCCTGCTCAAGTCGAAGAGCTTTGTCAGCGAATACTTTCTCGGCAGCCGAAGCCTAGGGTTGTGGGCGTTCGCCTTGACGTTTGCCGCCACGAGCTCCTCAGGGGGCAGCTTCACGGGATTCCCGGCTAAGATTTATTCTTATGGCTGGATCCTGGGGCTCTGGATCGCCAGCTACATGGTGGTGCCGTTGTGCGCCATGGGCTTGTTGGGCAAGCGAATCAATCAGGTTGCCCGAATCTCTGGTTCGATCACGGTCCCCGACGTCCTGCGGGATCGGATGCAGAGTGTCCGGTTCGGCATCCTGGCCACGGTCCTGATTGTGTTCTTTATGTCCGTCAATCTGGTGGCACAGTTCAAAGCGGGCAGCTTGATCTTAGGAACGCTGCTAGAGGACGTTGGGCCGTTCCAAAATGCCTCGCATTGGCTGGCAGGGCTGACGACCAACATTGCCTTGTTTGATGGAATCGATCCCTCGTACCTGTTGTGCCTGTTCACGTTCGGGGTCGCTGTGATCATCTACACCACGTACGGCGGTTTCCACGCCGTGGTGTGGACCGATGTCATGCAAGGGGTGGTCATGGTACTGGGAGTGTTGATCATGCTCCCCCTGGCCTTGTATGCCGTGGGAGGACTGGAGAGTGCCACCCATTCGATGGCCGATATGACGCCACCGCTGCGGGGAATGATTACCATCCAGAACGATACGAACGAAAAGATCGTGGTGCCAAGCGGAACCTGGTTGCTGACCGACCAGCCGGCAGATGCTGATGCTGAGACTCCCGAGCGGATGCGCGTGCTACGGACCGGCAAACTGACGAGCATCATTCCTGATCATCTCATACCCAAAGTGCCTGTGCCTGAAGGCTCCAAGAAACCGAAACCCAATACCATCGACGTGGTCGAACTCACCACACCTGACGAGGTGGACCGGCAGATTGCAATGATGGAGAAAGAGGGAGATTCCGGCACGCTGCCTGAGGGGTTGGTGCTGGCCAGCATCGACACCAAGCCGTACGTGCGCGGAGGGGGCGAGACAGGTTATTACGTCACGGGTCCAGGCCCTTCATTAAAAAGCATGGACGGCTTCTTGCCGTTCTCGCTCGCCGTTTCGTTCTTCTTCATGTGGGCCATCAGCGGAGCGGGGCAGCCCGCCAGCATGGTCCGGCTGATGGCGTTCAACAGCGCCACGACGTTCCGGCGATCGATGTTCACCGTGGCATTTTACTACACCTTGATCTACTTTCCGTTGGTGCTCATCTTTTGCTGTTCGCGAGTACTGCTGCCAGGACGGGAGGCGGAGCCTGACGTGATCATGCCTGAGATGGCGGTGTTACTGACCTCGAGGGTAGGGCACGGTTGGCTGGCAGGGCTCCTGATTGCCGCTCCGTTTGCTGCGGTGATGTCCACCGTAGACAGCTTTTTGCTAATGATCTCATCCGCCCTGGTGCGCGATGTGTACCAGCGAAACATCAACCCTGAAGTCTCCGAGCGTTCCATCAAACTCATGAGCTACGGCTGCACGCTGCTGATTGGCACGTTTGCCATGGTCGGCGCGATCAACCCACCACGCTTCTTGCAAGACATTATTGTGTACTGCGGAAGTGGTTTGGCGGCCTGTTTCCTGGCCCCGATGGTGTACTGCCTGTACTGGCCAAGGACGACTTCGGCAGGTGCCATGGCTTCGATGCTGGCCGGGTTTGCCACACATCTTTCGTTGTATGTTGCCGGATACCTGCAACCTGAAGGGAGCTTCGAAAGACCCTACCTGATCTGGGGTTTCAACCCGGTGGTGGTCGGGCTGCTCGCTTCGTTTGCTGCCGGCTTTGTGGTGAGCCTGATGACTCCCCCACCGCCAGAAGCCCTGGTCAAGCGCTACTTCCACAAACGCCCCACCCCGCCGGAGAAGCCTCAGGGCTAGATAGCCGGCACTACGAAATCCTTACGACGTGTCGGCAGCAACTACGGTTGCGGATGGCGAGTGAGTACAATCGAGGCGCGTTGGTAGTGCCGGCATTGGCGATGCGGTTGGCTGGTGATCTTGGTCGAAATCCAGGAACTTCGTCACCACCTGGCACCTCCCTCAATTTCATACGATAGAATTAACTTTGTTAAGGATCCCGATCATGTCTCGACGTATTCTCCTTTCGTCCCTGGCTACTCTTTCACTTCTTGTGGGTGCCGGTATGGTTGCGGCTGCCGATCAGGGGGCCGATGAGAAAAACTTTGTCACCCTCTTCGACGGCAAGACACTCAAAGGTTGG
Source organism: uncultured Planctomycetia bacterium (assembly GCA_942492195.1). GTDB lineage: Bacteria > Planctomycetota > Planctomycetia > Pirellulales > S012-138 > CALOEH01. The sequence continues at coordinate 12,682 of CALOEH010000064.1, forward strand.
GTCGGCGATACCGGCGGCTACACCGTGGAAGATGGCACTCTGATTTGCAATCCAAAAGGTGGCCGGCTGTTTACCAAAGATGAGTACAGCGACTTTGTGCTCCGGTTCGATTTCAAGCTTGAATCAGGTGCCAACAACGGGCTGGGCATTCGGACCCCGATTCAGGGAGATCCAGCTTATGTTGGCATGGAACTCCAGATCCTGGACAACTCGGCCGACCGCTACAAGGACAAGCTCAAACCGTACCAATACCACGGTTCGATCTACGGCGTGGTGCCAGCAAAACGAGGGTTTCTCAAGCCGGTTGGGTTGTGGAATTCCCAAGAAGTCACCTGCAACGGGAAGCATGTCAAAGTCGTCCTCAATGGCGAAACCATTGTTGACGCCAACATTCAGGAAGCCAGCACCCCCAAAACCATGGATGGCCGGAATCATCCCGGTCTGGAGCGAACCTCCGGACACGTTGGGTTCTTGGGACACGGTGCTCGGGTAGAGTTTCGCAACATTCGCATTCAACCGCTGACCAAATAGGCTCGAGTGCTCTTTGCGAGCAGTCTTGCTCAGGTTGGTCTGTGTGATTGCAACTCTTTCGACCGTTAGACACCTATAGCAGAGAAGGCGTGCGGGAAAGTAGCCATCACGCTCCGTTGTGATGACAACCGTGGCGACATCGCCTGTCATGCTTCCTCGCTGACGCATCGGATTAGGATTGAAAAGCGGAAGCTCAGGTTGGTTTGAGGTTCTACCTCGTTTTTCGAAGGGAGAACGCCCGGTGCAGCGCCCACAGACCACTGAGCGGCCGCTTTGGAAACGAGCGATTCGCGTACTTCGGTTGCCGGTCTATGCGTATCTTGGCGTGGTGATGCTGATGTACTTTTTGGAACGTCGGTTGGTCTTTTTCCCTACCGCCACAGGGGACTGGAATCCTGTCAGTTTGGATTTCGAAGATGCCTGGTTTGAGTCGGGCGATGGGGAAAAGCTACATGGTTGGTATCACACACATCCGGCACCCAGGGCGGTCGGGCTGTTCATGCACGGCAACGGCGGCAACTTGACCTACCGCGCAGAGATGGTGAAGTTTCTCCGCCAAGAAATGAACGTCTCGGTGTTCATTTTTGACTACCGCGGCTACGGCAAGAGTACGGGGAGCCCGGATGAGGCTGGCATCTTGGCGGACGCCCGTGCTGCCAGGCGCTGGTTGAGCCAACGGGCGGATGTGGCTGAGGGCGAGATCGTGCTGATGGGCCGTAGTTTGGGAGGCGGCGTAGCCGTTGATCTGGCAGCGGTGGATGGCGCGCGGGGATTGGTGCTGGAGAGTACGTTCTCGTCTTTGCCGGATGTGGGAGCCTATCAATATCGCTGGCTGCCTGTGCGGTTGTTGATGCAGACCCGTTTGGACTCGATCAGCAAGATCGGCAACTACCAGGGACCGCTGCTCCAGAGTCATGGGACGGCAGATGGCCATGTGCCGTATGAGTTAGGCAAGGCCTTGTTTGATGCTGCTAGCAGTCCCGGCAAGAAGTGGGTCTCGCTGCCAGGGCTGGACCACAACGACCCACAACCGATCAGCTACTATCAAGAGCTGGATCTGTTTCTAAGTTCGCTTTCGACGGACGGTCCCGCTCAGGTGGTCAGCCGGGAGTAGCGAGTCAGGCTCCAGCGGGCGCGTTGGCGTGGCTTGAGACATGCCCAAGCTACCTAGTTTAAAAAAAAGGAAGGCCGACGCACACCGCTGAGGATGTGGGTCGGCCCTGCTCGTTGTGGCAATCGGATGCTAGCACGCATCCGAGGTAACGCTACGTTGTCGTAGGCGAAGCTGAGCCGTTTGGCTAGCTGGCCTTCTTTTTCGGCGAGCGTTTGGCGGCCTTCTTAGGGGCTGCCTTCTTCACGCTGCTCTTGGCGGCGCCGGCTTTCTTCTTCGGCGAACGCTTGGCGGCCTTCTTGGGGGCTGCCTTCTTGGGAGCGGCCTTCTTCGCGCCGGCTTTCTTCTTCGGCGAGCGTTTGGCGGCCTTCTTGGGGGCTGCCTTCTTGGCGCTGGTTTTCTTGGCGGCGCCAGCTCGCTTCTTGGGGGAACGCTTGGCGGCGGTCTTACCAGCCGTCTTTGCAGCGCCCGTCTTCTTCGCTCCAGCCGATTTCGTAGCAGTCTTCGTCGTTGCCATTTCCGTGGCTCCTAACCAATCGGCACCCGACTGTGTTTTGTGTGCACTCCCCTTGGGTGCCTGAATAGGGGAAACCGCTCCAGCTGGGCCATGCAGTTCGACGTTTGCCGTTGCCGGTACTCATTGCTGTTGCAGCCACACAAACACAAGAAGAAGTTTCTGCCGTGTCCGTCGTTCGTCCAAACACAAGCGATCAATTTCGCGTTGGTCCGACAAGCATCTGGATCCGTCCGTCGACACAGCACCTTACGTCCCTGACTTCCTTGATAAAGGAAACGCATTGAAGAAAAGAAACACAGTTTTGTCGTAGGCCACCTATGTCTCTTTTCCAAACTTCGCGCATTGAAGCAATTGCCTGGCTTATACGTCAAGGCGAATTGCAACGTTCTGTGACCTTTGTGGACAAATTTTCGTCGCCAAGTGCGCCGTGCCGATAGTGCCTGGGGGCTTGGACCAGCGCGCCGCGCCGCCCACCGCGCGGTTGCTTCGCTTCGCGCGGCGATTGCACTCAGGCGGTGTTGGGATTGGCGGCGCAGCGGCGCGCCGGGCTTGTTGGCCACGTAGGGATTTTTGACTCGTAGCAACCACGTGCGAGGTCCGAGCTTGCCGCATTGCAGCGGTGGTGATCCTGGTTCGCGCTGGATTCTTCAAACGGTTCGAAGCCCCGTGGCGGCGCACGCTTAGTTGGTTCGAAAACGTGTCGAAACCTTGAAAAACATAGGAGAATGCGCATTTTTGTACCACCGGGCAGACGCACGGGGTGAAGGACGTTCGTCCTCGAAACAAGACCCGCAAGCCCTCGTCGCTGGGGTGTTCAACAGCTATAACCAAGGGGGCAACGGATGTCATGGAGAAGGGGACCTGGCCGGTACTTTTCTCATCGCTAACAAGCAAGATTCGAACCTAGGCGAACGATCGTGGAGACTGACGGATATCAACTACTTGACCAATTGGAGCGCTTCGCAAGCTTGACTTGGGAACAGCAAGCTACCTGGTCAAAGCAGTCCGGATACTGGCGCAACGCCCAACCTGACGAAGTCGAAAAATTATTGGAAGTTTTGACGCAACAGGTGCTCACCGAACGGCAAGGTGCGTGGCAACGCGCGTTCGATGCCGTGTTGCCAGAACTTGTGCGGCGCTATGCGACAATCAATGCGCAGCAACTGCGGCGCGAGACCGTTGAGCAAATGGCCGCGCTCTACCGACAGTTGCATGGGCTTCGGCAGACACGTGCGCACCTGCTCAGGATCTTGGCCAGTGACGCCCATCCGGACGCTCTGGAGATGCTGGCAGAACTTACGGCAACCGATCCGCCAGATGATGCGCGTGACGCCGACCTGGCGCTGGTGCCGTTGGTGCAAAACGAAGGGCTTCAGGCCGACGCCCTTTACCCAAGGCTGCTGGCAGGTGTTGCCCATCCGTCTGCCGCGGTGCAAGTGCTGGACGTGACGAATCATCTGTTCCGCAAAGGGTTGATTGACAGTCATCCCGGCAAGGCACGGCTGGGTGAGTGGACACAGTTGGTCAAGGCGGTTGCCGCGCATCTCGAACAGCTTCAACAATCTGGGCCTAAGGAGACTGACCCAGCCAGGCTGGCCAAGATGGTGGGAGATAGCACTTCGCTCCTGGTTGCCTTGTGTGACACGCTGGCCTTGATTGGCGATCCCCAGGCGGCGGATGCTCTGAAGCATGTTCTCGCACTGCGTCACCGGCGCGTTCGGACCGAAGCGGCCGCGGCGCTGTGCCGACTGGGAGATGACGAAGGGCTGGACGCCTTGTTGGAAATGGTGGAAGAGTCCTCCATGCGGAATCGAGCACTTGCGTATCTCGAAGAACTAGGGCGGTTGGACCTGGTCGAAGAACGTTTTCGGACCGAGGCTGCCAAGGCAGAGTGCGACCTGTCCTGTTACCTCGCCAGTTCTACACAGTTTGGTGCCGCTCCGCTTCGATTGGATCTCATCGACGAGCGGAGCATGCAGTGGCCTGGCTATGACGAGCCGGTGACTTGCTACCTGTTCGGGTTCGAATACTTGCTTCCGCAGGGAGAGTTGCACGGGATTGGCATGAGTGGGCCGTTTTGTGCATGCTTGCAAGCAGACCTGCAAGGCCTTGCTGCCGAGGATCTCTATGCCGTCTACGCCGGTTGGTCCTCGCAGCACGAACAGATGCAAGAGTACGAACCCAACCAGGTGCCCAGTCAGTTTCAGCCGGGCGTGACGCAACTCAATGAAGAACTGGCTGAGATGGGGTACGAACGCGTTCGCTTGCTCAAAGTGGGCAAGTTCTTTGAGAACCTGGTGATCGTTGCCGCGGCCGAAGTCGCCGGCGAACCGGGCGTGGTGGTGGCCACCTACGACGAAGTGTGCTGGCACCCGGTCCGCGAAGATGCCACGCGACTTGGTCCCAACGAAGCCTACTGGCTTTATACCGGCCGCAAACTGTTGACCGCCTTTAATTCTGATAGCGAAGACGCCGACGCGGCGGATGCAGAGGACACCCTGGCATGATCTTCGCAACGGACTTGCCTGGGGTGACCCAACGATGAACTTCATCTGCTTGACGGTTGATCGGTTGCATCGTGGGTTCTTGGGACCTTATGGAAATACCTGGATCGAAACTCCAGGCTTCGACCACCTGGCTAGTGAGAGCCTGTTGTTGGATCAGGCTTTGGCAGATAGCGCGCAATTGTCAGACGTTTGCAGCTCGCTTTGGGCAGGTTCGCATGTCCTCGAGCGTGCGGGTGCCCGGCCTTCGCCACATCCGCTCGAGATTCTCAGCAAGCACCTGCACCTGACGCTGTTGAGTGACGACCAAACTCTGATCGATTTGCCAGCGAGCAAGTGGTTTGCAGAACGGATCCTAGGGCAACTGCCAGAGTCGGCGCAAACGGCAGAGACCATTGAGCAGACGCACCTGGCACAGTTTTTTGGCGCGTCCGTGGATACGGTGATGCAATTGCCCCGGCCGTTCGGCCTGTGGCTACATACCGGCAGTCTGGGATGTTTGTGGGACGCCCCTTATGAATTGCGGGCACGTTACGCAGATGAGGAGGATCCCGACCCTCCGGCAATCGTGCGGCCTCCGCAACTTCGGCTGGCCCCGGACGCCGACCCTGACGAACTGCTCGGATATCGGCATGCGTATGCGGGACAGGTTTCGCTGCTGGATACCCTACTGGACGCCTGGCTCGATTCCCTTCGCGAAGAAGGTCTGCTTCGGGATACCGTGCTCATGGTGCTGGCACCACGTGGTTGCTCATTGGGTGAACACCAGCTTGTGGGAGAACCGGTCCCACTGCCGGATCAACCCGGTCCCCCGGTACCGCCACATGGCGAGTTGATCCAGGTTCCCTGGTTGTTGCGAGTTCCAGACGGTAGCGGGCGGGCCGTACGAATGCAAAGTTTTGTGCAGCCTGCCGACTTGATGCCGACTCTCTTCGATTCTCTAGGGCTGGCGATCCCCGCCGGCCTGCGGCAATCACTACGGACGCGGATGCAAGAAGGGACGGACGCGCGAGATCGCGTCTTGGTCCAAGCGCAAGGCTACCAGGCGATTCGCACCCCCGGTTGGTATCTGGTACAGCCTGAACGGGCCGTGGACGGGGCGAGCCAACTGTATGCCAAACCGGGGGATGTGTGGGAACAGAATGAAGTCTCCCAGCGCTGCAACCATGTGGTTGAGCTGCTTGGGGAGGTTGCCCAACTGAGCGAGCAGGCCATGCGGAGCGGTTCGCCCATGCCCCCCCTGGATGCGATGTTGGTCGAAGGGCTGATGTAGCCGGGGGTGGAGATTAAGTTTTGCGGCATAATTGCGCCATTCCGCAAAATCTCCGCCTTTTCCTGACGTGTACGAACCGGCGGGGGGGAGTTTCTTGACAAGGTCGACCACCGCAGACATAGGTATAGGGAGTCATGTCGAGTAAGATATGCCATAGGGGAGTTCCCCCCTAATTCTGGCATTTCCATCGAACGACTCCGTCGATTTCCTGGACTACTTGAGGTTGAACCCGAGGCCCTGCGAAGGTGCAGGCGCTGGTTGTTCGACCTGAATCGGGTGGTCCCAACACGTTCCCCAACCCCTCGATTGCCGTGCGCATAATTGGCCTCATTGTCGTTCTGGCTGGCATCGCAGGCGTTGCCTATTTGGGCTACGCTCGAGGCTGGTACTCCGCTTGGATGGGATCCGGTGCTGCTACTTCGGCTAGCGACGATCCGAATGCCGCCCCGGATCAGGCTCCCCGCGGCGTCAGCGCCATTGGCCGGATTGAGCCACGTGGCGGGGTGCTGCAGATTTCTGCCCTGGTGGGTGACCGACTGGAACGTTATGCGCCACCGGTCCACGAAGGAGCGAAGATTTCTGCTGGCGAGTTCCTTGCGGAACTTGGGAGTTCGGAACTTCGGGCTTTGGAACTGGCGGGTCTCGAAGCGCAGATGATTGAAGCCAAGGCTCGACTCGAAGCCGAGCTGGCAACCGCCGATGCACGGATCGAGATTGCCCAATTGGCGGTGGACAGCGCCGCAAATTTGGAATTGGAACTTGCCGCCCAGAAGCAACAAGTGGTGGCCTTGGAAGCCAAGTTGGCGTTGGCGAAGAAGGACGCCCAGCGATTGGAGGGGCTGCCAGAGAATCTGATCTCCGAACAACAACAAGAGCGACAGCAATTGCTGATCAATACCAGCGAGGCGGAGTTGGGTGCTGCCCGAGCAGCGGCTGGCCAAAATGGAAAAGTCTCAGCCGATTTCGATTCGGAAACACAATGCCGATCTGGCGGCCGCCAAAGCCGCGAAAGCTCAGGTACAGGCCTCGGTTTCGCTAGAATCGATGGAGAAACAACGAGACTTGGCCGCTGCGCAGTTGAAGCGAACCAAGGTCACAGCACCCACCGACGGCACCATCCTGCAGATCTTTACTCGACCGGGGGAATTGATCAGCAATCGGCCGCTGATGCAGTTTGCCAATCTGTCAGATTTGACGATCGTCGCCGAAGTGGACGAGAATGATGTCGATCGACTTCGCGTCGGCCAGGCCGCAAAAGTGGAGAGTCGAGCCTTTGGAGGCGGCAAGTCACTCAATGGTCACATCTCGCTGATTGGCAACCTGGTGCAAACGCCCGCCTTCAAAAGTTTAGACCCATTTGCGCGGGCGGACATGCGAGTGGTACAAGTCTATGTGGACCTCGAACCGGAAAGTGCCGCCAGGCTCAAGAAGTTGATCAACCTGCAGGTGGATGTCACCTTCCTCACTGATGGAGCGAAGTAGTTAGAGAGAACTCGTTCAATTTGAGTCAAGTTTTTGCGTGGTGGGTGCCATGCTCTCGCGTCAGAGTGGGCAATGCAGAAGTGCTGTTGATCGTCCACTTGCACTCCAGCATGCCCACGCAAGCGACGCATTGCACCCGCTCAGATTGGTTCGAGGACTGACCTCGTTAGGATCAATAACTGCTGGCAGTTCACATCGGCACGTTCTCAGGTATCTCTAGTCAATGAAGCGGCACGGCGATGATCAATACCCCTTTGGCCTGGTTGAACTTGCTGCACAGCAAGCTGCGGACTTTGGTCGCGCTGATGGGGGTGTCGTTTGCTGTGGTGCTGATGTTCTTGCAGTTAGGATTCTTGGGAGCTGTTGAAAAGACGGCGACCATGATCTACGACGAGCTTAAGTTCGACGTATTGATCCGTTCGGCCGAGTATTTGCACTTCGCGGACGCCCGCACCTTTCCTGCTCAACGCTTGAAGCAGATTGAGTCCGATCCGGGTGTCTTGGAGGTGGTGCCGTTCTATGTCGAAGTCAACGAGTGGCGACGTCCTCTTCAGAAACGCAAGCCCAAGAGCAATGACGAGGAGTCCGTGCCGGAAGGGTACAGCCGCGGAATTCTCCTGATGGGCGTACGCGCCGGGGATAACGTATTTCGGGTTCCTGAAATTCAGTCGCAGATGCCGAAACTGACACGTCCGGACTTCTTGCTCATCGATCGCAAGTCACGGCGAGAATTCGGACCGCAAAACGGTTTGAAATTCAGCGATGAAGACCTGGAAATTGAGACCGAGATCGGCGGAAACACGGTCAGGATCGTAGGGCATTTTGCCTTGGGAACCGGACTCGCTGCCGACGGGGCCGTGGTGTTGAGCGATCGAGGTTTCTCACGCATTTATCAGCATCGCGACATTGACGATTTGAACATGGGGCTCGTTCGCACCGACGCCGATCCCAATGATCTGGTGGAGAGTCTGCGTAAAGTGCTGCCAAGCGATGTCGAAGTACTCACTCGGGCAGAGGTCTTACGACGCGAACGGGATCGCTGGGTTGCCGAGACCTCGGTCGGGTTGATCTTTCAGATGGGGGTCGTGGTTTCGCTCCTCGTCGGAATTGCCATCGTCTACCAGGTGCTGGCCACGGACGTAGCGAATCACATGGCTGAGTACGCGACGCTCAAAGCCATGGGATATCGCAATTCCTTCCTGTCTGGCATCGTTTTGCGTCAGGCCCTGGCGTTGAGCATCGTCGGGTTCTTTCCAGGCTGGGCCGTGGCCGCGATTCTGTATCAAGTCACCGCTTACATGGCAAACTTGCCCATCAGCATGACCTTGGCCCGCTCTGGGGCCGTGCTGCTGCTGACCATTATCATGTGTACGATTTCTGGGCTAGCGGCGCTGCGCAAATTGCAAAGTGCCGAACCCGCCAATTTGTTCTGATCCACGCCTGGGGCCAATCGACCGCCGCTGTGCCGAAACCATCCGCAAGGAAACCCCGTCAGAGATGCTGCAACGACCTGTCCCACTTGCCTGGAAGAACCTCACGCACGACCGGCGTCGGTTGCTGATTGCCATGTCTGGAATTGGTTTCGCAGTACTCTTGATCTTTGTGCAAACGGGTTTCGAGAATGCCTTGTTCGACAGCACCGTCGAAGTACTCGAGCAACTGGATGCCGATATTATCATTGCCAGTAAGGCAAAGTACGCACTGACTGTGAGCCGGATGTTCCCCGAACGCCGCCTGAGTCAGGCCAAAGCCGTGTCAGGTGTGAAAGGGGCTTACCCCCTGTTTATCGAACCTTACTACGGTATTTGGAAGCCCCCCAAAAAGCCGGACCATCAGGAAAAGGTCCGCAGTTATCCAATTCGGGTCCTGGCATTCTATCCAGGAGATCCAGTCTTCCTCTCGCCTACCATCCGCCAGTATGCCGAACGGCTGCGTGATCCAAGCACGGCGATTGTGGACGATGCCAGCAAGTCGAAGTACGAAATCCCTGAATCCCCGGAAGAACTGCGTCAGATGCGGGTCGAACTTTCGGACCGAGCGATTCGTCTGGTAGGGAAGTTTCACTTAGGCACGGATTTCGCCAACGACGGCAATCTGATCATGGGTGCGGCAAATTTTGCCCAGCACTTTCCCTATCGGGCGTTGGGGCGAGACCCACTCAGCAAGGTGGACCTGGGGCTCGTGCAACTGGAAGATTCTCAAGACGTGGACGAAGTGGTGGAACGACTTCAAAAGGAATTGCCCCGCGATGTCCGCATAGCGTCGAAGAAGGAATTTATCAGCAAAGAAACTCTATTCTGGCGCATAAGCACGCCGGTGGGTTTCATCTTCACCATGGGGACTCTGATGGGCTTTGTGGTCGGGGTGATCATCTGCTACCAAATCATTTACGGCGAGATCAGCGACCGCCTGGCCGAGTTGGCGACGCTCAAAGCCATTGGCTACCGCAACCGTTTCTTCATCAAGTTGGTGCTTCAGCAGGCGTTCTTCCTGTCTCTCTTAGGCTTTGTGCCAGGCCTGCTCGTGAGCCGGATCTTGTACTCGCGGCTGTCGGCCAGTACCGGCCTGCTGATGGATCTCAGTGTCGCCAGGGCTGGCTGGGTGCTGCTGATCACGCTGGCCATGTGCACCATCTCAGGCTGCCTGGCGATGCGAAAAGTACTGGCGGCCGATCCAGCAGAACTGTTCTAATCAAAGCAGCCTGCGCAGACTCAGCGGCACTGAGCTTGCCGGGAGAACCCGATTCTTTGATACAAGACGTCGAACTGCCCAGTTGCCGTGGCGAATTGTCAACGTGAGATTGGCGTTGACCGCAACTGCCGCAAGTTGCAACCTACAACAAGATGGACTTTGTTGCGCGCAGTGATCAGCCCCCCTGGTGATGATACTTTCATGGCGAATACCCCTGAAGCTATGGATCAGGTGACCAACTCACAACCACAGTCGAACGACTGGGGGGACGAGTACGCGATTCGCATCCGCGGCCTGCAGCACGTCTATGGAGACGGAGATACCGGGAAACAGGTCCTGTTCGACAACAACCTGGATGTGCGACGGGGTGAAATCGTCATCATGACCGGGCCGTCTGGATCCGGCAAAACCACCCTCTTGACGCTGATTGGCACGCTGCGAACCGTTCAAACCGGCAATCTCCAAGTGCTGGGAGACCCGCTCAATGGGGCCAACAACTCGGCACTTGTCAATGTGCGCAAGAAGCTGGGCTTTATCTTTCAGGCACACAACCTGTTCGAATCTTTGACTGCTTTGCAAAACGTCCGCATGGCCATGGAATTGTTCCCTGGCAGCCGCCGCGAGATGAACGAACGCGGGACGGACATGCTCACCCGGTTAGGGTTAGGGCATCGCACCCAGTACAAGCCTGACTCGCTTTCAGGAGGGCAAAAGCAGCGCGTGGCCATTGCCAGAGCCTTGGTCAACAAGCCACAACTGGTGTTGGCTGACGAACCGACCGCCGCCTTGGATGAGCAATCGGGGCGCGAAGTGGTGACGCTGTTCCAGCAACTTGTTCGCGAAGAAGGTTGCACGATTTTGATGGTCACGCACGACAACCGAATCCTGGATGTTGCGGACCGAATCGTGAACATGGTAGATGGGCGGATCAAGTCGAACGTGCTGGTCGAAGAGTCGGCCATCATCTGCGATTTCCTCGCCCAATGCCCCGCATTCTCTGGCCTCACCCCTCGTACCTTGACCGTGGTGGCAGACATGATGCTGCCTGAGGAGCACAAGGCCGGATCCGTGGTGATTCGCCAGGGGGATGTCGCCGACAAGTTCTACCTGATTCGCCAGGGAAGCTTCGATGTGGTGGTCCAGGCCGATGGCCAGGAGGCTGCTGTCAAGGCAACCCTGCATGATGGCAGCCACTTTGGCGAAGTGGCCCTGATGGAAGACAAACCTCGCAATGCAACCGTGATTGCCAAAGAAGACTCGCTGCTCTACGCACTGGACAAAGAGCAATTCCGCGAAGTCCTCCGCACCAGCACCACGTTCGAAGAAGAACTGCGTAAGGCGTTGTTCGAGCGGCAATAAGCCATGCGATGGCGGTTCAACCAGGCACCAATCAGCTCGTGCGCTGGAACAAACTGCCGCACCGTTTGGGATCCGGCAACTGGTCTTCATGCAGTTCGAATCTGGCAATATCCGCCGAAACGTCAATGAACTTGCTCTCAGCCTCGTGAGATTCGTAGCCGGCCATCAGCACCGCCATGGTGTCCCACGCCATCAGGCTGCCGGACTGCGGCCAGCGGGTTTCGTCCAAGGCGCAGTCCACCGCGTCTTCCATCTCCCCCACGTAGCCGTGCGCGTGGAACTGCCTGGGCCGCGGAAAACTGGTCCCTGCCGGGGTTGGTAGCTTCTCGCGGAACAGCAAGTTGCCGGCCACCTCAGGCTGTGGCAAGAACAACTCGTTCTCATTGTTGGGATTGATTCGGACATCGTACTGAGCGCAGTCGGCAATCACTGAAAGTTCATTTCGGATGCCGCTGATGCTGAGGTCATGACCAATAACTTCGGCCATGGTCTCGTCTTCGAAAACCACGGTGATTCGGCCAAAATCGTCCACGTTTTGCATGACACGAAAATGCTCGCCGGACGCTGCCGGCTGGTGCTTGAGAATCTGCAAGGCCACGGCCGACACTTTGCGCGGACGAATCGGTCGGCCATTGCGAAGAATTCCTTCAACCTGCTTCAAGTACAGGATTGGTCCCAACGGATGACACGCCTTGTTGAACAGCGACCCGCCGCCAGACTTGGCCGGAGTATCGTAGGCTGGGGCATGCGAACCTTGATGGGCACACACGCCACGCTGGTAGAGCAACTTACCCTTGCCGCGCGGAATCGCTTCGCCGAGCAACTCGACAATGCCGCGCACGCCGTCCACGTAGACAAAATCTTCGGCGTAGAGCAACTTGCAGCCTTGGGCATGAACCTTGGCGAGAATCTCGGCCAGGTAGTCCAGCGACTCTTGACGCCGCACGGCAGCCGTGGCCTCGCGACCTTCGGCATAACCAGGCCAAACCACCGGCGGCTTCTCCAAGACAATGACTTTGACGCCTGCCTCGGCGGCCTCCAGCGTATAGGGGCCGTGAGCAAAGTTGGCACAAGCAATGTTGTCAATGTCCGGCCGGACTTCGGCCAGCATCGTGCGGTGGCCCTCGTAGGCTTGAGCAACACCATGCGTCTCGGCAAACTTCTCAGCGTTGGACAAACGACCAGAAGTCACACCGGCCAGATTGATGGTGACCCCGTTCTTATGCGGAATCATGCCATACGTGCGAGCGGTATAGTTGGCAGCAAACCCGGTCCCGTTGAGCGTGACTTGTAGCGATTTCTTCTCAGGCATCTACCCAAACTCAATCAAAAAGTGCGATGGAAATAGAACAGGCCAGGCGTTACTCGGCGCTCGGAACGTTGATCTGGAACCGGAGCGATTCCTTCTCGCCGAAGCCGCCGCCAGGGAGTTCCAGCAGCAGCACCTTGGCGTCACTGGCCACATTCTCAAAGATCAACAGGTCGTCAATCGGCTCGCCTTTGATCAGACTCGTCTTCTTGATGAGCTGCCCTTGGACCTCGACCCCCTGCCCAAACGTCTTGGCGTCGTAGCGTTTCTTGTTCTGATCGGAGAGCCTGCCCATCAGATCGTTGAAAGCAGCACTGGCGCTAGCCCAGGGAATGTACTCGAGTTTGCGTTCTTCGCCGATGTTCTCCAGGTTGAGCTTAATCACGAGATAGCTCTCGGGCGTTGGTCCGAAGTCTTCGTCATCAGGATTGCGAATCTCAACCGGCATGGATTCGATGGACTGAATCTTCACACGCAGCGGGCCGAGCGTTTGCTCGGAAGACTCTCCCCAATCGAATTTGCGTTGAAAAGCCGGCAACGAATCAGCCGCCCCGCTGTCGTTGTTCGCCGAATCAGCAGGGTCGCCGGACCCACTGTCTCCGCTGTTGCAGCCCCACAGGAGTACGGCGAACGCAACCAGACCCAGACACGACATCAAAGAACGCATGGCATATTTCCTCATGACACTGCTTGCGAGAAGGAACGATTCACGGTATTGCGAACGGCACGCCGTTGCGGACTAACAGCCTATCGCGCATCTTAGCCAGTGCAATCGGCGGTCGGCAACTTGATGCGAGAACTCGTTCCATTTGAGTTGACTCTTAGTGTGGGTGCCATGGCGAACTGATCGATCGTCCACTTGCAAGCCTGGTTCGACATTGTAGTCATCACCTTGCGGGGTTTGGCCGGTTTCCTGGATCGTGAACAGTTGAGACAACTGTTCTACATAGTAGTCATCCGTCGTGATGACAATCGTCTTGCGTCGTCTCTGGAGCAACAATCGCGTGAAACTTGTCACCTTCGTCCCTACCGACGCACAGCCGGATGTTGCTCCTCGAATTGGAGTGCTGCCGGGGCAGGATCATCTTCTTGATCTGGCAGCCTCGGCCGAAGCCGCATCAGGGGCAGCTCCGGAATACTTTCGAGACATGCTCAGCCTGCTGGACGCTGGCGAGCGAGGGCTGGACCATGTCCGGCAAATTCTGGAACAGGCCAATGTTGCCCAATCGCCACTTGCGCTCAGGAATGTTCGGCTACTTGCCCCGCTACCACGCCCTCGTTCAATTCGTGATTGCCTGGTGTTTGAGAAACATCTGATTCAAGCAACCCGGACGGCCGTACGATGGCGGAGCCGCGCCGCGGGCGCGCTCGATTCGCTTCTCCAGCGCACACTGCGTCGACCGCTCGTACCGGTGCCTGCCGTCTGGTACCAGCAGCCGATCTACTACAAAGGCAACCCTCACAGCGTGGTCGGTCCCGAGGCAGACGTCGTTTGGCCGACAGGTTGCCACAAGCTGGACTACGAACTCGAGATGGGCCTGGTGCTCGGACGAGTGGCCAAGGATCTCAAGCCAGAACAGGCATTGGATCACGTGGCAGGCTACACCATCTTCAATGACTTTAGTGCCAGAGATGTGCAAATGCGGGAGATGGCCGGTCGTCTGGGCCCTGCGAAAAGCAAGGACTTTGACACCGGCAATGTCATCGGTCCCTGGTTGGTCACCGCGGACGAAGTTCCCGACCCCCAGGCATTGAAGATGCAAGCACGTGTCAACGGCGAGCGGTGGTCACAAGGCAGCACGGCCGAAATGCACTTCACCTTTGCCGAGATCCTGGCCTATATCTCACGGGGCGAAACCCTTTACCCTGGCGAGTTGATCGGTTCTGGCACCGTAGGCAGCGGCTGCGGCTTGGAACTTGATCGGTGGATTCAACCGAATGACGTGGTCGAACTCGAAATTGAGCGACTCGGCGTGCTTCGCAACCGGATCGTCCGAGCCTCACCGGGCGTCTGAGTCGCGGTTCGCCTTGAGCCGAGCCCGCTGGCGTGGCGGATCGACCCCCAGCACACTGTTCTCAATGTGCGCCAGCAGCGCGGCCTCGGCGGCGTCGGCATCTTGGGCACGAACGGCCGCAAGAATCTGGCCATGTTCTTTCTCGGCCAGTTCGACATCGTACCGGCCCAACTTGGATTGTCGGGTTTCGATGATCAATTCCTGAATCGGACCCAGCAGCAAGGGACGCAGCACCATCTCCATCAAAGGGTTGCCGCTGGCCCGAGCCAAGATGGCATGAAACTCCAGGTCCGCCGTGACATTCTCAGCGAGCGTCAACTCGGGATTGCAGACAATCTCGTACTGTGCCTGAAGCGCCGCCAGATGAGACTCGGTTCGATGTTGCGAGGCCAGACGAACAATGGTTACTTCGAGCGGCGTGCGAACCTGCCGAAGGTGCTCGAGCCGAAACTCACCAGAATGCAGCAGCCTGCGGAACCCGGTCACTATCGGCTGATCGGTAGGCACCGCCACACGAGTCCCCGAACCTTGCCGGCTTTCGATCAATCCGACTGTCGCCAACCGACCTAGAGCTTCGCGAACCACACTCCGACTCACGCCGAGCTGCTCGCTCAATTGACGCTCGGCTGGCAAGCGATCCCCCGGCCCCAGCTCGCCAGAGAAGATACTGGACTCGATGTGCTGCACCACCCCGCCAACGCGATCCGTGGCTGCCATACTCTGGGGCTTGCGAGCGTTCGTCACCGTTTTAGATACCTTGGAGGCGAGAAGCCGTTCAAGTTGAGTCAAGTTTTAACGACGGATATGTAGAACAGTTGCCCTAGCTGTTCCGGAACCAAGAAGAAAGTGAACAGTTGAGACAACTGTTCTACACTGGTTGGCGTTGGATGCCGTAGTTCGCCCCAACGCCCCCTGCATTGTCCGGCTCAATGACAAAATGACAAGCAGTTTGTCATAGTGGTATCTGTCAACTCGCCGGACGGGATCTGCTACCATAGAGGGGAAGTTCGAGAAGCGAAACATCGGGCGGTTGCCGTCCAGCAGCCGCCGAGCCCAATCTCGCGACGTATGAGTTCCCTCGAAAGTGGAGCAAACGATGCCTGGTGCTCAATCTCAGCGTACGCTGTATAGCCGCCGCCAATTACTTCAGGCGGGTGGTACAGGGTTGTTTGGGCTGACCTTGCCAGGCTTGCTCAGCGGCCAAGAGGCCGTATCGGCGAGCCGTCGGTCAGCTGCCAAGAACTGCATCTTCATTGTGCTCAGCGGCGGTCCTTCTCATCTGGACACGTTGGATCCCAAACCTCAAGCACCGCGCGAGATTCGTGGGCCGTACGAAACGATCGCCACGCGAACGCCTGGGATTGAGCTCAGCGAGATGTTTCCGCTGTTGGCCGCTCAGTCTGCCAACTTTTGTTTGGTCCGGTCGCTAAGCCATCGAGATGGTGTGCATGTCACGGCCGCCCATACCATGCTCTCAGGCCAAGAAGATGGACGGCGGGCGAACGACTCACCATTTATGGGTTCGCTGATCTCGAAGTTTCGCCCCGCCACGACAAGCATGCCGTCTTACGTGTGGCTCCACAACATGAAGACCGGCACCAACAAGATTCCTCGGTACGAGAATGGACTCAGCCGCATTGGCTACCAGCACGCGCCGCTGCGAATTGGCTACGAGTTGGACAACCCCAGCTCGCCTGACTTCCGCGTGCAGATGTTCGACCCGCCTGAGGGGATCTCGCAGCAGCATTTGACTGGGCGACTGGCGCTGCTCAACGCGCTCGACGGCCATGGGGCTCTGGCAAAAGATCCGTCCGCCACGCGATTCCAGACCTTCTACCAAAGGGCGTTGGATCTGGTCACCGGCGAGGGGGCCGTCGATGCGTTTAATCTTGATGCCGAGCCTGACCGAGTCCGCGAGCGTTACGGCCGACATCCCTTAGGACAGTACACGCTCATGGCGCGCCGTCTGATCGAGGCTGGCGTCCGGATTGTCAACGTCACTGCCTGGCCCGGCGTGGCCCCGGGTGAGACGGAACCCACCATCACGCAAGTCTGGGACACGCACGGAATCCGCTACAAGAATGGCGACAGCATGTACGGCAATGGGCCGTTCGGGATGAAGTGGTCACTCCCTCGCCTGGATCAGGCCGTCTCTGCCTTGCTCGAAGATCTCAATCAGCGCGGTCTGCTCGAAGAGACTTTGGTCGTCATGATGGGTGAGTTCGGACGCACTCCCAAGTTCGAACAAGACGGCAAAGGGCGAGGGCACTGGTCCGATTGTTACACCGGCCTGTTGGCTGGCGGCGGTGTCCGAGGCGGCAGCGTGTATGGCTCCTCAGACAAGAATGGTGCCTTCGTGGCCTCTGGCAGACCGATTTCACACGTCGATTTCGGCGCAACGCTCTACCATGCGTTAGGCATTCCCCCCGCCACCCGATATGGGCCGGACGGGGCCTCATTCCAACTCAGCCATGGCAAGCCGGTGCTGGAGTTGTTCGGCTAACCAACGGGTTTCGAGTTACATTCCCACCTTGTTCAACAACATTGGAAGAAGATGAACCGCACACGCTTCAGCGCATGGTTCGCTGCCGGTACTCTCTGGATTCTGACTCTGTCCGCCAGTGAGCAACTGCCGGTGGTGTGCGCGGACGAAGACCTGAGCGTCTTGCCGGCCGCAACGTCTGCCGGTCCCACCAAAGGCTCGTTTTCTCGCTACCTGATGGGCGAGGCATTCGCCGCCCTGGACCGTCGCCAGGCCGATTACGAAAAGATCAAGACACCTGAGGACGCGTTGGCCTATCACCAGCGGATGAAGGCCACCTTCATCCAGCATCTTGGCGGTTTTCCTGAACGGACACCGCTCCGTGCTGAGACGGTAGGCACTCTCGACGGAGATGGCTACCGCATCGAGAAGGTGATCTATGAGAGCCAGCCGCAACACCATGTCACGGCGATTCTTTATCTGCCCAAGTCTCCACCTCCCTATCCCGCGGTGGTGATTCCTTGCGGTCACAGCAGCACTGGCAAAGCGGCGCAGCAGCCCATGTGCATCTTGCTCGCCCGATACGGAATCGCCGCTTTAAGCTACGACCCGATTGGCCAGGCCGAACGAATTCAAATCTTGAACGAAGACGGCAAGCCGAAGTTCAAGATGACCACCGAACATACGGTGATCGGTGCCGGTTGTATTCCCGTCGGACGCAACACGGCCACGTATCGCATCTGGGACGGCATGCGATCCATTGACTATCTGCAAAGCCGCCCAGAAATTGACCCCAGCAAGATCGGCGTTACCGGATGCAGCGGCGGCGGTACGTTGAGCAGTTACCTGATGGCTCTGGATGACCGCATCCTGTGTGCCGCCCCCAGTTGCTACATCACCAGTTGGCGGCGATTGCTCGAAACCATCGGTCCTCAGGATGCCGAACAGAACATTCATGGACAAATTGGCTATGGGCTGGACCATGCCGATTTCTTAATGATACGCGCCCCGCGGCCAACGCTGATCTTGGCCTCGACCCGCGACTTCTTCGATATCCAAGGCACTTGGCAATCGTTTCGTCAGGCGAAACGATTCTACACCCGACTCGGCTACGCCGAACGGGTTGGGATCGTCGAAACCGATGCCAAGCATGGATATCCCAAGCTGCAGCGCGAAGCCATGGTTCGCTGGATGCGGCGTTGGCTGCTGGACATTGACGAACCGGTTGCCGAACCGGAGTTCAACACCCTGGCCGCCAAAGAATTGCAATGCACGCCGAAAGGGCAAGTCTTGCAAATGCCGGACGAGCGATCGGTGATCGATCTCAATGTTCAGCTCGCCGCGCAATGGTCCGCCGCTCGCCAACTGCGGTGGAAGCCGGAAAACCGCCTGGCCTCGCTGGACGAGGTAGCGACGCTGGCCGGCATTCGTCCGCTCGACAAGTTGCCAAAGGCAACCGTCAACAAACATGGCGCGTTGAAGCGAGTTGGATTCCGAATTGAAAAGCTGGAACTTGCCGGCGACACCTCCGTCCCGCTCCCAGCACTGCTTTTCGTTCCCGACAAGCAAATTGGCCAACGCCTGTTGTATCTCTCTGGCAAAGGGAAACAGGACGCGGCTCGAAAGGATGGCCCGATTGAGAAACTCGTCCTTCAAGGAAACTTGGTACTCGCGGTGGACCTGCGAGGACTTGGAGAAACCGGCTCTGGTGCCGGAGGGATGTGGGGTGGCAACTGAGACAGTGTGTTCGTGGCTTACCTGTTAGGTGAGTCTTTCACCGGCATGCGTGCCGGTACTTAGC
>CALOEH010000065.1:0-9282 GCA_942492195.1 uncultured Planctomycetia bacterium
GACGAGGCTGAGGCTGAGTTCCGATGGAACGTCGACTCCCCCACAATCACTTCCCGCGTGGTCATACCGAGCCGGTAGGGTGAAGATACTGTAGCGAGGTGCAAACGCGGTATTCCAATCACTTTGAGTCGCAATTTCGTTGCGAATCCCGGTCGACTCCAACCTCGTAAGGTGAGAATAGTCCGCGGACCGCAAAGTGGTTTGGCAACTTGGCTTTGACTGGCTTCGCAGCCCGGAATCTCGGCCGAGGTTGGCAAGGTGTTGCCAGAAACTCGTGCTACGCCGGGCGCGAAGACGGGGTCGGCGCGCAGGTCCCTCGCGTAAGTAACGGGATGAGACGCTCGGATCACGCAGCGTCGCGGTAGTAGTACCGGAGCATTCCACCGATCGATACCCACCGTGAGAAGATCAAGCACAAGCTCAACCTCAAGAAGGCCAACGAACTCAGCCTCGCTACCATGCAGTGGACGCTTGAACAAGTTTGATGCAGTCGGTTCAACTCGGCTTCTACGGCGTTTGCACCATCAGCGCGGCAGCGGCAATTCCCAGGCCCATCAGGTTCAACAATACAATCATCGTGCCAACGCCCAGCAGGGTACGATTTCCATCGTCCATCTGAACTCTAGGTTTGCCGCGTTGCCGTGCGATGTAACTGGAGATGACCCCGCAGACCCAATTCCAATGCAGCATGATATGCACAAGCACACTCGCTGCCATCGCTGCGAGCAGGCCAAACTGCCAACCAATCCAATCGGCGTATTCCAGCCCCCACAAGCTATAGCCGGTTGATGCCACGCCCGGCGGGAAAATGAACCTGACAATCACGGAAACCCAGATCAGCACCAGAAAGAGCAACAGTAGGAAACAATCCAGAAGGAAGTTGATGGAGGTTTTCGACATTCAGGCCAACCAAGTTCATGCGTGCAACGATTTCAAGCCTTTGGCTAATCGCAGAATGGACATCCGGCAGCCTCATACCAGCCGGGTAAACTGATGAATGCCAAGCCTCGGAAAACCGAAATCACTCCGGAAAGCACAACGCACCAGGCGGCAATGCGAAACAAGTGACGGCGCCAGATCAGGCTTAGCAGCGAACCACCCATGCCCGTGGCCACCATTACGGGTACGGTTCCCAAACCAAACGCTGCCATGACAAGCATTCCGATGGGCAGACTTCCCGCACTCGTAGCCAGAGCGAGCATGGCGTAGACCAAACCGCAAGGAAGCAGGCCCGTCACAAGCCCTGCCACAAACGCTCCCGCAAGTCCGGGCGCCGTCAGCACGGACGCGAACAGGGTGCCTGCCAGACATGGTCCGCTCCCAGCAGGCACTGCCGTTCTGCGGAAACCGGCGGCCAACAGCCCTTGCCAGATAAGCAATCCACCGGCCAGCACCGCCAATACTGCTGGCACATTGATGGTTGCCGGTACGAATTCGGCGATCCGCCAACCAGCATATCCAGCGACGGCGCCGAGTACCGAGTACGTGAAGATTCTGCCTAAACTGTACGAGATTTGACGTTGAAGATTCGCGGACCAATTGGGCGAACCTGTCCCTAGCGTTAGCGCGAACCCGCCGCACATGCCAATGCAATGCGATGAACCGAGCACACCTCCGAGCAAAACCAGTGGCAGTTCGATCAAGACTTCACCGCACTTTCCACCGGTTCGACCGAACTTGTCGAAGCGGACGGCGCGGCAGCCTTCGCTGATTCGACTTCCATGAGCCAAGGCTGATCGCCGAGCAAGCGTTTATCGCTCACGCCGGATAGTCGCAAGGAACCGGAGATGACGAAGAAACTGCTGGCCACCATCGCCAAGGCGGCAAAAATTGGATTGAGCCAACCGATGGCCGCTAAGGCGATACCAACGGAATTGTAGGTAAATGCCCATATCAGATTGCGTTGAATGGTTCGAGTGGTGAGCGTTGCCAGGCTTATGATCCAGGGCAGGCAGGTAAGATCATTCGTCAGCAAGCAGACATCTGCCGAATTCCGAGAAACGTCCGCCCCGCAACCCAGTGCGATTCCTACATCCGCGCCGGCCAACGCCGGTGCATCGTTGAGACCTTCGCCAACCATCGCCACTTTGCCGTGCTGCTTTTGCAGTTGACGCATCCGCACCAACTTCTCTTCGGGAAGTAGGCCCACCGCAACTTCACTGACCAGATCCCCATAGCGGGTGGCGATGCCACCGTCATTGAAATCGCCAGAAAGGACTGCCACCTGGATGTGGTTATTCTTGAGCCACCTCAGAGTCGCTCCGGCTTCAGGCCGCGGGTGCTCGCGAAAGACGAAGATCGCCTTGACGGCCCCTTCCCAACCGACGCAAGCCACCGGATGTGATGAACGTTGCGCCGCTTCGATCTCTACCTGAAGATCGTGCGGAAATACGAGCCCTTGCTCGTGCATCAGTCGGGGGCTTCCCAACCAGGCACGCTGTGGCAAGAGTACGGAAAATTCCGCAGAGACGCCTCGTCCAGGATGTACCTGGCCGTTTGCAATGTCGCGTTTCAACCAATCTCCATGCGTGCTGGAGTACGTCGCAATGGCCTCGGACAGTCCATGTAAGCTGGTGGTGGCCAGAGCGCTCGCAACACTTAGCACCTCGTCGGACTGAATCAGATCTGTCGTGACGAAACGCGCTACTTCAGTCGAACCTGTCGTGAGTGTTCCTGTCTTGTCAAAGCAGATCATCCGGATCTGCGTCAAGCGAGTCAGCGCGTCGCCATCCCGAAACAACACGCCCCGCCGCGCGGCGCGTCCCAGCGCAGCCCAAAGTGCCATGGGGGTGGCTAAGGCGAGAGCGCACGGGCAGGCGATCAGCGCGACGGCTAGACTTGCCATGAGTCCTCGTTCTGCGTTCCCCAGCGCGGCATGAGTCGCAAAGGTTGCAATCGCTAACACAAACACAGACGGAATGAACCGGGCAGAAATCCGATCCGCCAAGCGTTGATGCTGCCCCTTGGACGCTGCGGCATCACGTACCGATTGAATCAACCGCCCCAGTGTGCCCTCATGGGGAAGTGCCGTGACTTCGATGGTTACCACTCCATCAAGATTGAGGGTGCCACCGCGAACAGGAGATTTGGGTTCGAGGTATACCGGGCGACTTTCACCCGTCACGAGTTGTTCATCAACGGCGCACTTGCCATCTGTTATATGGCCATCGCAAGGAAACCGCTCACCAGGTAGCACACGTAAATGCATGCCAAGAGCTACGTTCGCCAAAGGGATGCGTTGCCAGCCATTCGAAGAGATGCACCGAACCTCATCCGGTAAGAGTTTGTGCAACGACTCAAGCGATTGTGTGGTCTTCAACCGCCCCGCGGATTCCAGCCACCGTCCTAACGTCACCGCCGCCAACACCATGCACACCACTTCGAAGTAGACATGCCCCGCGCCACGTACCGTTGAGACAAGGCTGTACGCTAGAGCTGCCATGACGCCCAACAGCAGCAATGCATCGGTCGTGAGCATGCCGCGGCGCAGTTGCTGCCAGGTGTTCTCCAAGAGCGGCCCCCCCAGTAACAACACAACCGGCATGGAGAACATCAGGCAGAGGTAGCGGAACAACTCAGTGAGGGACGCCGCGATCTGCGCCGAATGGGGCTCGTCGGCCACTTCGTAGACGTCTTGCGTCCACAGGGCCAATGTGAACACCATCACGTTCATGGCAAAGAACACGCCCAAACCCAAGCGTGTGAGTGTCCATCGGACCTGCCCAATCTGGCCCTTCTCCTCTGCCACGGCTGCGGCAATGCGACAGCCCAAGCAGCAATAGACCGATTCCGCCGCTGCTTGCCGCGACCTCCCTGCGGGCAATCCGCAGTAGTCGCAACAGATGGTCTCGGGTTGGGGGGACATGGGTGAGGTCACTAACCCTGGAACAACTCAACCTGAACGGCGCCAAACAAGTATTTGATGGCGTAGTAGACAGCGAAGATCCAAAACAGCAGCCAGATGAAACGGACGTACCACGGGATTTGATTGCCCGTGTAGTTATGGAACTCGTGTTCCTTGGTAACCGATTGTTCTTCGAGTTCGGACATGTGCAACATCCAACGTACTGGATTGGCGGTGGAATGTTAGCCGTGAGCCATTCCACAGAAGAGGTAAATCGTGACTCAGTGCCGTTGACTTTGATCCAGACGAGCTTCGTTCTCCAACATCGACTGTTTAGGAGCTTCAATATCGTGGAACATCCCGTTGAGGGCGGCCCAGCAGAACAATAGCAAGAACCCAAAGCTAGCCAACAGGTAATTCAAGATGGGCGCGATCGCGAATGCGCCGTCAACTTCGCCGCGATAGATCGCCACGAACTCGATAAACTTGCTGCCGAATCCCCAAAGGCTGGGGACCAGAATTGCCACAGCGAGCGCCAACGTAATCCGGTTTCGCCAGCGTGCGGAGTCGATCGAGTGTTTCACGTTCATGGATAAATCTCTCCACTGTTCGCCGCCATGGCTTCGTCGAGGTACGGATAACGCTCGTGGGCGGAACCCAACCACTGAACGTAGGTGATCATAGCCAGCCCACGCTTGTTAGGTTTATTGGGACTACCATCAAAGAACCATGGATACTCGGGCATAGGAGAATTCGTGGAGACTAGCTTGGGCTTGTAGAAGTGGACGGCATGCCAATCGTTCGAACGCCGAGCTGATTCGCGACTTAGATCAGGACCCACTCGACGCGTGCCGAACATCACAGGCCGTTGTAGTTCATTCTGAAACTCTTCGGTTGTAGCGACTGGGCCCCATCGATCGACTTCGCGCGAGACAGGCCGTACGAATTGGCTATGGCAGTGCCAACACCCTTCGCCGATATAGACTTGCCTGGCCAGTCGAAGCGCTTGCGCGCAGTTCTCCTCCGTAGGTTCGCCGTAGTGCTTAGCGAACGCGTCCGGATAACGCCGACTCATTTCTTCGAAGTGATACAACACGCCGCCCGTCACAGCCTGCTCGGCCGTTTGCTCCGGCAAGTCTCTGTACATCAACACTGGCACGATAGCGTTCGATAGAAAAGCAAAGGCAAAGAATCCCAGCCCTCCTACAAACAACACACCTGTCTTGCTTTCAAACATGGAGTTTCAATCAATTCAAGGAACGAATACCGGGATAGATCCAGGTGAAATCAGAACGTCATGCCGTGGCGGCAACGGGCTGCGCGTCGGGTTCGGTTGCCTGCGTAAGTCGGTATGTCATGCACAGGTTGTAGACAAAACAGAGTGCGCCGGCGGCCATCGCTAACCCGGCGAAGATTCGCAGGATCCAGAATGGTTGAGAGCCATTGGTCGATACGTCCCAAGGTTGCAGTGAGGCCCAGTAATACCCCTGGAATACCCCGGCGAGAGTCAGATCCGTGGTCATCACCAACACGCCAGCGGTCGAAAGCCAGTAGTGCCATTCGCAGAGCGTACGGCTGTACCAATCTCGGCCGATCAAACGCGGAAACAAGTAGGTCATGATTCCAAACAGCCACATACTGAACACGCCAAACATCACCAAGTGTGCGTGTCCTACCACCCAGTCCGTAAAGTGAATCAGTTTCTGAAATGTCAACGTGACCTGAATGGCGCACTGCGTGCAGGTGAGGAAGTAGAAGACCATACCAGTATAAAACCAACGCACTGGCAGGTTACGAACAACTTGCCTGCCTTCGCCCCAGATGGTTCCAATGAAGTTGATAATGACGGTGGTCACCACAAGTTCCACTGCCACAGTAGCCACCACCGCTCCATATTGGAGAAACATTGGGATGGGCGTGTAGAGGAAGTGATGGATCCCATTGAGTGGATAGAAGAAAGCCAAGCCCCAGAAGCCGACAAGTGATAGACCATGACTCCAGATTGGCTTCTTCAACAAGATTGGGACGAAGTAGTACATCAATCCCCAGCCGAGCGGAGTGACGAACAGCCCCACCAGGTCGTGAATGAAGAGCCCTCCCACAGCCCCGGCACTTGTTCCGGTAACGGCGTACTCAGGCATTAGGTTTCCCATGGCGTAGGTCAAGAACGTCCACACAAAGGCCGCCATGAAGTACCACAACGAAACATACAGCGGACCTTTGGCACGGGAGATCGGCACCATGAAATTGATCGAGACTAGCAGCAGTCCAACCAGGGCAATGGGATCAATCCAGAACGGAGTCTCACCCCATTCCACCCCTTGAGCGCCGAGGCTGAAGGGGATCTTCCACTCTTTTGCCATGTTGAGCGCCCAGTCGGCGGACTGGAGCGATGGTCCGAACATCAACCCCAGCGCTGTAGACAATACGACAAACTGCCAGGCGAAATAGATCAGGTAAGACAGCTTTCGGCTAGCGACTGGGTGGAGTGTCAATCGGGGCACAGCCCAGTGGAGTGATCCCAAGAAGGCATTGGCCAGAAATCCGTAAGCCACGGCATTGGTATGAATCATTCGCCACCGGCCTGGCGAGAACATTTCGATTCCGCTTAGTGGGTTCCAATGGACCAACTGCAAGGCCATCAAGAATCCCACCTAACATGGAGATAAGCAGAAACGCGACCGCAGTGATGAAATACCAGGCCACAATCTGTTCGTCGACCAGGTCTTCGTGCCGGGTCGCATTCGCCGAGTCCTCGTTCATTACCGCTCCGTCTGCAACTTATAGGGGACGTACGCGCCCCAGGGAAAGACCAGGGCCATCGTCCAGCCGAATACCAGGTGCGTAGCCAGCGCTACGTACCATGGAATGAGTTCCACAATCCAATTGCCGCCCAGTAGGACTGGCTGCAACCACGCGAGAATGGCGTAGAAGTTCAGCAACCAAACTACCGCGCTCAATGCGGTGGCATAAATCAATCGCTTTGGCAAGCTGTTTTGCGCGTAGCGGGCCAACACCAACTGGAATGGAACTCCCAAGAGCATGCCTGTCGCCAGATACAAACAGATCCCCACGGCCAGCGCCAACCCGCTTTGAAAGTCAGGTGAGATCGCCTTCTCGCCGAGAGGAAAGGTGAGATAGATCTGGATCAAACGCAGCGGTGATTGACCAACCACGATCGAACCGATCACGTTGAACAATAGACTCGCAACGGCACCGACTATGCCGAGCATGAAACCTGTGGTGGCATAGTAGGCGGCGTAGTAGTCCGTTGCCCTCCAGCCCTCAGAAGGAGGTTCGCTCAACTCGCGTTCCAGGTGTGCAACGCGGGCTCGCAACTCTTCCAGTTCGGTCAGTTTCTGTTGGCGAGTTTGACTATCCATCGATACTGTCATCAGGCGTGTAAAAGGATCTAATTGCTGACCGGGGTGTCGCTGGCGCCTTGAGCATCTTCAGGCTGCTCTTCATCGTTGCTGTCACTTGTCTGGTCCGGAATCGGTGGCGCGGTTCCCTGAGAAACGGCCTGCACGTAATGCACCAGATCCCAGATCTTGTCAGGATCGTCTTTGAATCGGGACGGGCCGTTGCCAGCCATCGGCGTGCCTTTCACGCCAGCATAGATCCGGCGATACAGATCGGTTGGACGTCGGCCACCGTGGAACATGCCGACGGTCAAGTCAGCCGCAGGAGCAATATTGCCCCAGGCGTCCGCGCTGATCTGCCGCTGAGTTGATGGTTTTTCGAGTTGTTCTGCCACGAAATTCGGGTCCAGCCCAAACGTTTGGCCGCGGCCATCTTTGCCGTGGCACTTCCAACAACCGTTCGTGGGATCTAGGAAGAGTTGCTGGCCGCTGAGCAATCGCTCGTCGGTACGCGCGGGCATCGGAGCGTGCGGCATCACCAGGTTTTCGGGATTCTCTCCCTCCTTCCAGGCGGCGTCCACACTGAGTGCCGTGCGAGCAAACGTTTCCGGGTCGAAATCATCTGGATCAGTATCTGGTGACTCCAGTTGTGCCAGGATGGATTCCATCTCTCCGCGTCGAGCGAGCATGATCACGTAGTCGACGACGGCATCAACTTCCACATCCGACAGGAAGGGGAATTTTGGCATCGATGTTCCCTTGACGTCCCGCTGAATTGTCAACACGAGATCTTCACGGCGCGGTTTCAGTTGCCCAGACGTTGATGTGAATTAGAACAACCCACGCCGATAGTCGCGAGGTTTAGGATTCAAATACTGCGCTGCCTGGCCGAGTCCATCGCCGGTCACTCCGTGGCATTGCACGCAGCGCTGCATGTAGACCGTCGCTCCCAGCTTCAAGACTGAGGGATCGACCGCGTCAATTAGCTCCGGATCATCGTTATCCGAATTCTGGTCCGGCAACCGCATGCGAGGATTGGCAGGCGTGCCGAAATAGTCCCGCAATGCCTCATCGATCTGCTCGCGATGATTCACAGGAAAGTCATCCTCCAGGATGATATCGCTCGGCACAAACGTGGCCGGCGCCTGTGGGGTGCAGCCGACGACCATCCAGAACGTGGGCGTGATCATCATGAACACACCCAACCATTTTCGTCCACAGCTGGACATTGGTCCTCCCAGGAGATTCCACCACTGAACTGCTAACACGAAAGTCACGGAATGCAGCGGTCGCAATGCAATGCACGTGCCATACGGTGGAATTCGCAAGCGCCTAAGCCATGATTGAAAGCAGGCACTCGGCGAGCACGGGGTTCTCTCAATGTTGCAGCAATCTTGTTCTTGCGGAATTGCCTGATGAGATCGACCAAAAAAGTCGCATCATTGCGCACGGCCAGTCATCGGCGCGCGGATACGCACACTGGATCGTGCGGATTTGCATCACACCGGCGGCCTTCCGTCTCGGATCGCATGCGAGCGGGTTACGATCCGCTGCCATGTCGCCAGCCGTCGACGCCCAACGCCGCTAGTTCTCAAGTCCAACTGCGAGAGATGTGGCAAACCGAGCGTTATGCTACGCTTCAAGAAAGGCTCGCAGCGTGCGAACTCCCAGCTGTTGCCGGCCTGACTTGCCGCTCGATATCTGCGTCAATCGCACACCAGCGTGCCAATCGAAGATGTCATGCGGTGTCCGAGGCATGCAAACGCTGATCAGCGGCGGCCATGGCCTGGCCCATGCGAAAAGCCCACAAGGCGATCTCTTCCCTCGCTGCCTCAGACTCTGGAATCCCGTGATGAGCGATGATTGATTGCATCGCTAAACCAGCGAACCACTTGACATCCGTTGCCCCGGGCGAATGGGCATCGGTAGGTACGGGAAACATCGGGTGGACCATTGATACTTCTCTCCCTCTCGGCATTTCGTCAAGGCACGCTATCCGAACTGATCGTTCCAGTGCGTGACTCATTTCCAACGCTGGTGCAACTCCCGCGCCAGATGCATCAAAAGACACTTCGC
>CALOEH010000066.1:0-22566 GCA_942492195.1 uncultured Planctomycetia bacterium
CCGTACCGGGCTTCGGCCTTGGGTCTGCGGGTGCAATACCCCACAGGACTTGGCATCTAATTCAAATGACTTGTTGTTTAATGTAAAGCTAACCGGAACGGTTGAGATATTACCCTGGAAGGTGATCGTGCGGTGGCGTTCTGGATGATGCTTGAATAACTTCAATGAGTTGTTCAGGGATCTTAAACGGTTCAACTAATTTTTTCGGTATCTTACCCGGTTTTTCAGCCTTGCCTTTTGATACCAGTGTACCGAGAATATATGTTCCGGTCTGGGGACCGCCTGGATGACCTTGATCAGTGACTAAGGCACTTATTTTTATATTGCCCGGCTTTATTGCCTTTAATTATGAATTCAGCACGATTCCGGTGCCATCGAAATCAATTCGCTTGTTTTGGTTTGAAACGGTATCCCATCTTGGGCGATTTGATACAGATCATGATTTTCAACTTCCAAATGGAAGAAACGGTGTGGTCCAGCTGCAAGCACGCGCCAGCGGTGCGTTTCATTTTCTTTTATCGTCATGGTTGGGTGGTACTGGCCATTGACGGTAAAGACCATATTGGTGCTCACAGCCAGCAAAGCAGTAAATGGCGACCAGCCTGCATTAGGAACGACGAGTGCTGTAGGCACAGTACCGTCGTTATCGACCCATAGTTCATTCAGTACTAACAATCTTTCAGCAGCGGCTTTGACTTCCGGGCACCTGATCAATATCACCTTCAATGACGATTGCGCCGGATAAGCCCTGCCAGCCTTGATGAGTAGTGCTGCCATGAAAATGAGGATGATACCAATGCAAACCGGCAGGTTGCGGCGGTATCGATGGTCCAGCATCGTTAGTAGCCGGAGATCCATCGGGAATATGATATTGGTATTGATGGCACTCACCCGGTTAACAATCAGGAAAACGTTATCACCTGGATCCTTGGGATCAACCTGTAAGCCATGTGTGAAGGTTGGTGTAAATCTGTCCGTCCAATTTGGAATAAGACCCTGTCTTACAGGGTAGTACATGTTGGGCAAAGAAAGCCGGGGGCATGGGGCCGTTAGCCGGTATACTGTTCTGGGACATGGTATTTTTTAGCAGTATGCGTAGTGTGTCACCTTGTTTAACCCGCAAGGTTGGTCCCGGCAAGGAACCGTTGTATGTGGCCATTTTAAGCTGGCGGGGACCAATATTAACGAGCGAGCTGTCCGCATTTCTATAACAGTATCGAGAACGTCTTGCTTACTGTCAATACATTGGGGTTGTTTAAACCCATCGACCTCTGCAGGACAAGCTGCATGAGTAACATTTGCAAAAAACAATTAAAAACGTAATGACCAATGTGCCGACACAATAGAAATGAAGATGCCATAGGTTGGTTTTCATATTATCCGCTTTTTGATTTGTGTTTTTTTCTTAAATTTATGACTGCCAACGCCATATAAGACTGTATGCAGACACTACTTCACCATTAATGATGTAACTTAATATCTTGGGATTGTTCAGGATATGCGATAAGGCGATTTTTGCATTGGGTAGTCCGCAAAAAAGAATTTGGTCATTACGTTTAATTTGAAACGAATGATCGGGAAGTAGTATGGTTTCTTTGTCGCGAACAAGCAGTAAAGGCACCAGATTAAGTTTAATGTCTCGGTCATGTGGATCGCGTACCAGATGATCTAAGGATACCGATGCATCTTGAGAAATGAACGAACGACTTCTGGAACTGATTGATAGTCAATGGTAACAGACCATGTTTCAGGGACTTGTTCTCCTATTATGCCTACTAAATGAGCGATTAACTGGTTTGCCCATGCATTGGTCTGATTTCGCGTTAGAGAAAGAAATTGTGCCAGTAGCGGAGAGATCATATGCGACAGGCATTCACGTGCAATGATATCGCTGGGTTGCATCGTAATATCAGCCTTGAAATGTTCGAATAGAAGATCGTTATAGCGTTTGTTTTTACGGATAACGACGAACAAATCAGGATTTAATTCACGCGCTGTCATGACAATAGAAAGATTATTGACGTCATTATCTGTTCCGGCAACGATACCAGGGCTTATCTCTGATGCCAGCTTCTTTAACCGTTCTTCTTCCCGGCACCACTTCCCTATGATGCATGCCTCGCATTCGGTTAATTCGGGATCTGCTTCAATAATGACGGTTGTGATACGTTCTCGATTTGGGTTTTTTACGACAGACTTACCAAAACGACCATAACCGCAGATCACCCATTTTCCAGTAGGTGGACAAGCCGGCGATTGTAGAGTACGACCGGGAACACCGGTCAACCATTCATGTAACAGATAGATACCCATTGCATGCACTTCCATACCCAAATGACTGCCAAATAGTGTGTATGGATTGATCATGTGATCGGTACCAAAAGAGGCCATATTTGCTGCTGTGTCGACATTATCGGCACGTCCCAAAACCTTTAAAGAAGGGTTTATCAAAGCAACACAAATGGCTACGGCAAGATTGGCACGATCGTCATTGGTGAGTGCTGCCCCGGAACATAAGGGGGTGTTTGATGCCTGCTCAGGTTAGAATCTCGGGTAAACGGGCATCTGCGCACAGCGCCGGAATATCATATTGAAAATCTTCTAACTCTAGATCATTAATTCTGGATTGAAGGATTTCTATTACAGTTACGCGGATGTTCTTGTGATCAAGTGCGTTGACCAGCAGACTACCTGTTTCACCATAGCCGCATATAATGTAGAAACCCCTTGCTGGACCTGCGTGTATTGGCTGGAAACCGTCTCCCCTTTGGGACCTTTGATTTCGACAGTTGCCGACGACACGCCGTTAAACGGCTTTTGATCGTGAGCTTCGAGCACTGTCCCGCGGATGTAAACGGTCTCACCTCCGCGATAGATCGGCTTGTCCGTCGCCACGTGTGTCAGGTATCGCTCCGCACCTCACAAATCATCCGACGCGCGGCGAACCCCGCCGGTTCGGAACTTGGCTTCTCCTCCGGCTTCTGAGCGAGAGAACCACTCCAGAGGAATAGAGCTGCGGTCGAGGCGGTCATTTTCGCCGCCACAAGGCGGATTCCGGCTTTAGTGACATCTTCCATCTCCTTAACAATTGGTTGCTCGAAAGAACTACTTGCGGGGGGTGGCGAGTTTTGGACTTGTTCCAAGGCCTTAGACGCCGCCAGGTGCACTAGAAGTTTCTTGTCTTGAACATTTTCGCAAGAATTGTTTCAGCCGTGATAGCTTGTTGCCAGTGTTTGCGTTGGTCTGACGTGGACCCGAAACATTCTTCTTGGTTCGTGAACAGTTGGGACGACTGTTCTACACAACGAAAACAGGACACGGTTGCTGCTGATAGCAACCGTGTCCTGTAGCTTCTACCGGGCCTACGCTCAACGTCTAGGGGAACTTCACGTCTGACCCGTTGGAGTCTTCGCAGGCCATGTGCAAATGTTCAGGGCCGACGTGGTCGACGGGGAGAATGGTGATGGACATCGCCGCTTCGTTCTCCACGAGCCAGCTCGTGGCGTTTCTTGTTGAGGTAGTTGGCAACATCCGCAGATACGGTCACCGTGGCTTTGCAGATGTCTTCGCGCTGGCAGGCCAGAATCAGCAGTCGAGTGACCTCAATGGCCATGCTCTCGGCGGTCTTAACCACGCCGGTGCCGATGCAACCGGGGCACTCCTTGTACGCGGCTCCGCTTGAGCTGGGGCGGATCTTGCCGAGTCATTTCGATCAACCCGAACGGACACGGACGCTGAAATCTTGGTTATGCTCGATCTCGTTGTCGAATCACGCGGTCGCCGACTTTTCCTGGCTGATTTCTCTTTTCGCATGTCGATAAAGTCGTTGACGATCACACCCCCCAGATCACGCAAACGCAACTGCGGGCGATCTCCTTGGCGGCCAGCAGGTTCATCTGGTAGGCGGTTTCCTCGGCGGTGTCATTCGACCCGGAAAGTTGCCGCTGTTGACGTCGATGGCCACCAGGGCCTCGGTCTGGTCGATCACGATCGACCCGCCGGCGGCTTCAGCGGCACCGTGCGGCGATGGATCTTGGCGATTTCCTCGTCCAGGCGGTACTTGTGGAACAGCGGCTCCTTGCCCTCGTACAGTTGCAGGCGGTTGACGTACCGGGGCATGACCAGTTGCAGGAACTCCTTGGCCCGCTCAAAGGCGGCCGGATCGTCGACCCAGATGGCATCCACATCGCTGGTGAAGATGTCGCGGATGGTGCGGATGATCATGTCGCTTTCTTCGTAGATGTCGACCGGGGCGCGGATTCTTCTTGATCCGGCGGACGATCACTTTCCAGAGCCGCAACAGGTAGGCCATGTCACGGGAAAGCTCTTTCTTCGTCCGTTCCTGGCCGGCGGTGCGGACGATGAACCCCAGGCCCTTGGGCGGGTTCAGTTCGAGCATCATGTCGCGCGGAGCTTGCGGCGGGTCGTCTTCGTCTTCGATCTTGCGCGAGACGCCCACCCGCCCCAGCGCCGGCATCAGCACCAGGTAGCGGCCGGGGATGCTGATGTAGGTCGACAGCGTCGGCCCCTTGGTGCCGATCCCCTCCTTGATGACCTGGACCAGCACTTCGTCGCCGCGGCGGAAGATGTCCTGGATGGGCGGCTTGATGCGGGGCGCGCGCCGGGGCGGCGGCGGCCGTCCGCCGCGCGCGTGGTCCGACTCGTCTTCGTCGCCGTCGTCGTTCTTCTCGGCAACTTCCTGCGTCGGCGGCCCGATCGCTCGGCCGCCGGTCGACCGGCTGGTCGGGATCGTATCCGCCCTGGCGGAAGTACTGCGGTTCCACGTCGCTGATGTGCAGGAAGCCGTTGCGGCCCACGCCGAAGTCGACGAACGCCGCCTGGATGCTGGGCTCCAGATTGACAATCCGGCCCTTATAGATGTTGCCGACGTAGTTGTCCTGGCTGGTGCGCTCGATGTAGAGTTCTTCGAGCACGCCGTCTTCGACAATCGCGATCCGGCATTCTTCCGGCTGCGACACGTTGATCAGCATTTCCTGTTTCATGTTCTCTCGCTTCGATGGCGGCAAGGTCGGATCGATTCGAGCACCGGCGCGGGCGCGGAATCGTTCAGGTGGGCGTGGCAGAGCATCGGGGGCGATCCATCCGTCTCCGTTCGCGGGTGCCAGCTGAGACAGCACCCGGTTCTGCTCCAGGTCGCCCAGGCCCCCAGGCGGCCAGCACGTCGCGCGGGGCGGACCGGCGCTTGCTGGTCCACCTTGAGCCGCATCCGGAGCTCGCCCGTCGAAGTCCAGCTGTTCGATGTCGCCGCTACGGACATCGAGCGGCTTGCTTCCGGTACGACGGACCATGGCTGCTGGCGGCCGATCAACCGGGCGCGACCGATCAGGCGAATCGCCTTGCTGGCTGTCGGCAACGGGACCGGGTACCGGTATTCGTAGCTGCACTGGGCTTGCGGCCTTCCGGTGCCGGGGCAGGACTCTCGACGCCGCTGAATCGTCCAAGCCCGGCCGGCGTGTGGGGCCAGCCGGCGCCCGAAGACTGTCGGCCGTCACAGTGTTCGGCCAGTTCCATCTCCATCACCTCGTCAGGTCCCTCCATTCCCAAAGCCAGCGCCGAAGGAAAACTCATCCGCGGTTTGGGGTGAAACCCTTCGCTCATACCCAACGCAAACCGGGCGGCGGCGGAAACCAGCCGTTCCATGAGCGCACCAAATCCCGGTGGCCGATCAATCGCAGGTCGCCCTGCTTGCAAAATCGAATACGTACTCGTTGTCGAACCATCGTCCGAACGTTCCCCGCCGCTGCCGTTCGACGGCAAAACTGTGTGTTCAAGTTTGTTTTGTCGGGTGTTGCTTCGATTTCTGGGGATGCCAAACATCTGCACCTGGCGCGAATGGTAAGATTCGCAAACTCGCCCGCAGGCTTGGCATCGCTGATCCGCATGCTCCAAATTCATCAATGTGGTTGGGTCTGGGTCAAAGCATGAGTTCAGGGAGATTCTTCTTCAACGCTTCTCGCAAATAGTTCTTGATATCTCGGGCGTGTTCCATCGCCATCGCCCTGACAGCAACTTCTTCGCACTGTGCGAGGGAGACGCTGCGACAAACCTTCTTGATTTCTGGTATCGCTCCTGGTGTTACGCTTAGCCGCCGAAGCCCCAACCCCACCAACAACATCACGTAGATGGGGTTGCTGCTCATCTGGCCGCAAACATTCACAGGTATGGACCAGCCTGCTTCTGGCATTCCTTGACCGCCATCTGGATCAATCGCAAGACGGCCGGGTCGCTGGCATTGTACAACCCCGCCACGTTCTTGTTGCTGCGATCCACCGCCAGGGTGTACTGGATCAGGTCGTTGGTGCCGATGCTCAGAAAGTCGACTTCGTGGACGAAGTGGTCAATCATCATCACCGCGGATGGAATCTCGACCATCATACCGATCGGGAGGTCTCCGATTGAAACTGACGATTCTCCTCCAGGTCCTCCATCACGTCCGCCAGCACCATCTTAGCTTGTCGCAGCTCACGCACTGTGGAAATCAGCGGGAACATCACCCGCACATTTCCCAGAACGCTAGCCCTCAAGATGGCACGAAGCTGTCTGCGAAACAATGGCAGATTCCGCAAGCTGAGGCGAATACTCCGTAACCCCAGGAACGGATTGCGCTCCCCCTCAGGATGGGGGAGATTGGAAAGCTTGTCCGCTCCCAGGTCCAAGGTCCGCATGGTAACGGGCCTATCTCCCATCGCCTGAATGACTTGCGAGTAGGCCTCGAAGTGATCGTCCTCGGAAGGATCACCGTCCGAACCTAGGTATAAGAACTCAGTTCGGTACAAACCGATGCCGTCACTTCCCCGCTCGGCACACTGGTGAACTTCGTGCGGAAACTCAATATTGCCATAAAGTTCGATCCGGACGCCGTCTGAGGTCTCTGCCGGCAGATCGCGGAGCGACTCGAGACTGCGGGCCAAGGTCCGGCTTTCTTCAGCTTCGTGCCGGTATCTGGCGATGGTTTCTTCGTCAGGATTGAGGATCACGCAACCGTGATTGCCGTCAATAATGACCAGATCCCCGCCAGAGACGTCCGTGAGAAATTGCCCAACCCCCACCACGGCGGGTATTTCGAGACCTTCGGCCACAATCGCGGTATGGCTCCCAGGTCCACCGATTTCGGTCACAAAGCCACGGACAAATTTGCGGTCAAGCCGGGCTGTTTCGCTGGGCGTCAGGTCATGCGCCAGGATCAGCACAGGCGACGTCAGATGGGAAAGTTCTTCGCGACTCTCACCCAGCAGGTTGCGGAGCAAGCGTTTCTCGATATCGAAGATGTCGTTCGCCCTGGCCGCCAGGTAACTACTTTCCAGGGTTTGAAACACTTTGGCAAACCGGCGGAGTACCCGACTCACGGCATACTCAGGGGAGTAATGCCGTTCTCGAATGAGCTCCTGCAGTTCTCGCAGGAGTTCTGGGTCTTCGAGCATTAGCAGGTGAGCTTCGAAGATGGCTCCGTATTGTTTCCCCAGCTCGCGAGAGATCGCATCGCGATTGGCTGCAATCTCGCTTCCGGCGACATCCATGGCCTTCGCAAGACGTTCGAGTTCATGTTCCACGGCATCGCGCGTTACGAACCGGCGGGGGATCCTGAATCCCTCGTTGTCCATGACCAACGCCTCGCCGATGGCGACTCCAGGCGAGACGGCGATACCTTGCAGTTGCTGCATATCGTTAGGCCACTCGTGGGAGGTCTCATTGCGCAGGCGAGCCTGACTTATTCTTCAGGCTGGGAACTTTCCATTTCGTCGAATCCGTTAGAAAACATCTCTGCCAGCGTTTCCAATGCTTCGGCCGCATCGGTCCCTTGGGCTTCGAGCAGGAGCTCCGTTCCTTGCACGGCCCCTAATGCCACGATCGAAATGATGCTGTTGCATTCAGCCCTATGGTTCTCGAGAATGATCTCGATGGTCGAATCGAACTCGCGCGCGCGGCGGATCAGCAACTCCGCTGGCCGGAGGTGCAATCCTTGGGGATTGATCACCACAACTTTGCGCTGTTGTTTCGACTCGCTCATGCCCAATGGGGCCCTCACAGAATGATTCGCGGATCCGTCTCCAAGATTTGCTTCGTAGGGCCAAACACGCGTTCCGTGGTTGGCCACGGTGCGTACCTCCGAAGAACCTTGGTTGTAGACAACTTGCCCTAGGCGCGGCATCGCCAAATGCTTCCAAACCTGGCACACAACCGGAACCGTCAGGGCTCACACGGAGGATTGAGCGACGACTCGGACTCCAAGACCCTCTAACTCCCGATCAGCCCCGAATCCTTCGACGACTCTTTGGAAACAACTGGCTTACCATCATGGGGACAAAACTGCCTGAGCGTGTCATGATTGCGACCAGCATCGTTGCACAAGCAAAACGTGCGGTAGCGCAAGCAAACACGATCAGGAACCGAACTGGTTTTGATCAGCTTCGTCCAGCAACTGCAGAATCTCCGCGTCCGACTTGACGTCCTTGAGGAAGCGGCAGAAGGTGTCGTCCCGAAGCTGACGGGAAATGTTTTCTAAAGCTCTCAGGTGGTCTCCCGGCCGGTCTGGTGGTGAGACCAAGAGGAACAAGAGTTCGACCTTCTCACCGTCCAGGCTATTGAAGTCCACACCTGGAGGGCTGATCCCCACGGTGCCAATCAGGCGTTCGACACTAGGATGCTTGGTATGCGGCACGGCCACGCCGCGTCCGATCCCAGTACTCCCAAGTTCTTCTCGCGTGAGGATTGCTTTGACAATGCTTTCGAATTCGTCGGCAGGAATCTTTTCGGCATCCGCCAAAGACTGCACCATTTCGCGAATGACGCTCTCTTTGTCGAATGCTTGGAGTTCGGCCTTTACGGACTCACGGCTCACGAAGTCGGCGAACTTCATGCACCTTTCCTTTCTACTTAACGCGAAACTGGAATGCGAAGGGGAGACGCAGGGCCTTGAAGCCAATGGAGCTTCCGCTCACGTTCAAAGACCCGCTCCCGTTGGTCGCTAGAACTTAAATCGAACGAATTCGTCGCTATCAGTGAGGCGATGTCCCAAGCCAACCGTTGCCCCACTGGGGCAGCGTCGGCCAAAGATCATTCCCCTTCAGGCTGTGGTTCAATCGCATGGCGCGAGCCAGAAGTGCGATGGTGGTCTTGGATCTTCTCTTTGTACTTCTTGATTTGCTGTTCCAATTTATGGAGCACGCTCTCCAGCGACCCCATCAGGCTCGACGAGCTATCCTGAGCCACAAAATCTTGTTTATGTTCGGAGGAAACAAGGACTTCGACGGACGGACTTTCCTTGCGTTCGAGGTTGACGGTGACCTCGATCGAAGTCAGCCGTTCGAAGTATCTCGTTAGCTTGTCAACCTTTGCGGTAATTTTTTCCCGCGTGGCTTCGCTCAATTGACCATGGCGCGCTGAGATGTTGATCTGCACCGTTGCTCCTTCAAATGTAAACGAGGTAAAACCTCGAACCAATTCGAGCTACCGCTCGCGTGCTAAAAACTCGCTTCCGTTGGTCGCTGAAAATCCGACAATTCCGCAACATGCCGATTGCTTTTCGCTTCGCTGCAAGCTGCCATTCTAACTGCCGGTGGAATCCTGGACAAATGGGGCTGTCAAAGTCGTTGCGGAACTTTGTTTCTCTTGCTTCTTGGTAAAATCAGCCAACAAACTCCCGCCAGCAAGCACCGTGAAGTATCCAAAGAAACAGATCGACCAAACCAACACCAAACCCCGGAACCATCCGAACCGAAGGTATTTGGGCAGGCAGAACCAATTCAAATACAACAAGGTCATGCTGTATAAGAACATGACCACGCCGTTCAGGGAAGCCGCAGCCTTGAACAACACCATGGCATCTTGCCGCGCAAGCAGGATCACCGTCCCTATCAGGATCGTACCCCAAAGAAACGCATAGTACAGCCGACTCTCGGTCCAATGGGTATTGTCGCGAAGCCAATTGACTTTGACAATGTCTGTCGAAATTCGGGAAATCACGTCCAAAACGCCAAAATTCGTGGTCAACAGAACGATCAAGCCCA
Organism: uncultured Planctomycetia bacterium; assembly: GCA_942492195.1. Lineage (GTDB taxonomy): Bacteria > Planctomycetota > Planctomycetia > Pirellulales > S012-138 > CALOEH01. Next base: position 10,029 of record CALOEH010000066.1, read on the forward strand.
TCACCAAGAACAAGGTCCGGGTGGTAGGGCCAACCAATTGGCCAATGACATTTGCTTCCCCAAGGATGAAGGTCATGTCGTGCTTGTCGAACTGAGCCAGTTCGGCCCGTGGCTCCCCATCTGGCGTATAAAACGTGCTGTAGCAAATCAACGTGAGCATCACCAGGCAGAAGATGCAGGTGACAAAGAACGTCAGGAAATGCTCCCCCCCCGCAGCCCACCACCACTGTTTCCAACGTCGCCGGTTCTCTGGCGTATCTGGAAAATGGTAGCCAACTTCGACCACCGCCTCTTCTTGTCCCGTGATAGGGCTGGTGATGCGGCCAATGTACTGCCCCATCCCATACCCTTTGTCTTTGATGTAGTTGCTTTGCCCCAGGTTGGTGGTTCCGCCTGCTCCAGCAAATGCCAAAGCTCCCAGCAAGAGCACGGTGGAGAGCTCTTTGTTTTCTGGTGGCATTCGCCCGAAGCTGAGGGCTCCGTTCATCAAAGCCACCACGGCATCCCATCGAACCACCAGCACGGCCAGGACCAGGATCAGCACCACGATGCAGGTGACCAGCACGATCTGGACCTTCTCCACGGTTTCGTACACCACCGGTCCGCCGGTGAGAATCGCTCCGCACAACACAAATCCAGCAATCGAGAGATAACAAACGGCATCTTCATGCCCTGCGCCACCGGCCACAGGATCCCAGATCAACCAACTCAAGACCTCGGCCGATCCCCGCGCCCAGGCGGGACCGATCCAGGGAATGATGTTCATTGCCAAGAAGACCCAGGCAAAGTGGCGGTTGATCCGGCAGAACCCGGTGATGGCACTCTCGCCCGTGGCCAGCGTCCAACGCGAGATTTCCATGTTCAAAAAGTACTGCGTGATCACACCGACGACGCAGGCCCAAAAGAACACGAACCCGATCTTCGAGACGATAAACGGCCACAGGACAAACTCGCCGCTCCCCAGTGCCAGGCCGGCGAGAATCAAGCCTGGCCCAATCATCTTGCGCAGCGGTACCGGCTCTGGCAGGTTCCGGTAGCTGAGCGGTGGCAGATCCCCGTGAGGAATGACCGAGTCGGGAACCAGTCCCTCATTCGATGCGGAAGATTCGGTCATCACGCCTGAGCAGGTGGCAGTGGGTTCGCAGGGTCGCATGGAGTACGACCATGCCATGAAAAGCAAAAGAAGATGAGGGGTAGTCTAATCCACCCGCGAGCGGTGCAAAAGCCCCTTGCGCGAAACCTCCCGCGGCGGACACTGCGAGGCAACGTCTGCTATTGTGCTCCCTCGCTCACGTTCTCGCGAGTCGGGTTGTGATTCAACAAGCGGATGGGTGGCACTTGGTGGCACCGGCAAATTGTTCACAGCGTCGGAACTGCCTGGACCAAGAGTTCCTTTCCCATCTGCTTGACCGCGACTTCCAATTCGTCCACGGAAGCGGATCCAAGGCCGAGGAGAACTTCTGCCGGTTCGCTTTGAGTATGGACGGCCAGCACGCGGTGGCGGTGGCCGTCGACCGTTTCGTCCCGGACGGCCAGGCTCGTGATCTCTTCCCAGGGCCAGCGCTCGGTCTGGATGATGGTGCCTAGCGGCTTGAGCCGATAAACCCCTTCGTCATTGACCACGATCGTGGCCGGAACGGAAGAAGCCATGGCCGGCAAGAAGTACACGGTGAGGCCGGCGATCGGAGGGGCAATCACGTAGAAGTAGAGCGGAACGCCCAAGTCCTTCTTGTGCAACCAGAACATGAACCACTCGAAGCCTTGCGTCAGAAGCACCACCAGCACGGCCGTGCCAAGGCCGATCATGACGCGATACTGACGTGTCAACAGCTTGCCTTGCGAGCGAGCGCAGGCTTGAGCGAACTGGACAGGTTCTTCCCATTGGATCTTCATAGGTAGGCCCAGGCCGGTTCGAACCTTTGGCTTACTTCTTAGCCGCTTCCTTCTTGGCCGTTTCCTCAGACATGGTCCAGGTGCTGATCTTGCCGTGGCCGACGGCGTAGATGGTGTCAGCCGTTGGGTTGAAGGCGAACTCGTGGATGTGCATTTTGGCGTCTTCTTCTCGGGCGTACTTCTTGCCTTCGAGATCCATGAAGAGCAAGAACCCACCGTTAGCTCCGCCACCCCCAACGAGCCAAGGTCCAGCGGGATGGTACTCAAGATGCTCAATCAGACCTTTGTGCCGATCGCTGGCGAACTCGTGCGTCCGCTCGCCGGACTTCCAGTCGTAGACCTGCACCAAGGCTTTGCCGCCGAGATGGTCAATGTTGCCCACCGCTCCCATGCCGCCGACCGCCAGGTGTTTGCCATCCGGCGAGAAGGCCAGACTGCGAATCCCACCGATGGAGTGCCGCCGTGCCCTAGGGTCCCATGTGTAGTTCTCTGGAGACTCGAACGAGCCAGCCAACTTGCCAGAGGCCACTTCCCAAATGTTGACCTTGCCCACCTTGTCGGCGGTTGCCACCAGCGAACCGTCTGCCGAGAATGCCGCCACGTACAGCATGGAGGGGTAATCATTAGGGGTGATCGGATCATGACCGGTGAGCTCGTGCAACAGCTTGCCGGTTTGCAGGTCCCAGAGGCGGCAGATCATGTCATCTGCCACGCTGGCAACCACCTCACCTTGTGGGTCAATCACAACATCGCGAATCCATTTGGCGTGAGCGTCTTCGACAACCCTGACTTCGCTGCCAGCCTCCACATCCCACCACACCAATCGGCGGTCATAACCTCCGGAGACTAGCTTCCCCTTGGCCAGGGCTACCGCCAGCACGTAGCTGGAGTGCAGGTCGTGCACCACTTGCGGCTCTGGCTTCTCTGCCGCGAAATCCACGAGGTGGATCTTAGCGTCCGACGCACCGGCGAAGGCCTCGGCGGAATCGGCACGCAGCGCCATGCAGAACCAAACACCAGAGATGCCAGGCAGGGAAACCTGTTTGAGATGGTCAGGATGCGGGTTGGCCACAGTATCACCTTGTTCGCTGAATGTCAGGAGCGGCTAGTTGGACCGAAGGGTTCACGGGTTGTCGTGGACGGGACTGGTTACACCAACAGGTCTTTCACAGGCGAAATGCCAGGGTTCACCAGCGGCACGGGACGAGCACCAACGTGGTAGTCCTTGTTGTGTTGAATCCCGACGGCTTCGAAGATGGTGGCGAACAGTTCGCCGGCCCCGATTTCGCCATCGGCCACGGTTTGGCCATCTTCGTCGGTGGCCCCATACACGGCCCCGTGCTGGACTCCACAACCAGAAAGCGTGGCACTCCAAGCTCGGGCAAAATGGTCACGCCCCAGGCTGGCGTTGATGTTGGGCGTCCGCCCAAACTCGGCCATGGTCACCACCAGCGTGTCTTCCAACAGTCCGCGATCGTAGAGGTCATCGAGCAGGGTAGACATCACGTGGTCTAGCTCAGGCACCAACTCCAAGTGGGTCTCGAAGTTCTGGCCGTGACTGTCCCACCAGGCTCTCCCCAATCGGACGAAGGGGACACCAGCTTCGACCAGTCGCCGAGCAATCAAGGCTTGCTGGCCAAACTGCGTGGGGCCATAGGCGTCTTGCACGGCCTGCGGTTCGTGCGAGATATCAAATAACTGGTCACTGGCCATCAGTCCCTGCACCCGACGGTAGGCAATGTTGTGACTGCCTACGGTGTTGGACTCACGACCTTGGACAAACCGCTCGCTCCACAGACGGCGGAGGTCTTCGCGTGAACCGTGGTCGAGTTCGTTGATGTCTTCGAGCCGGGTGACGTTGTTGAGTCCCATCTTGGTGGTCAGTTCAATGGGAGCGTAACGTGAGCCGAGAAAACCTGGTGTGAGCTTGGAGAAGTTCCGTCCTTCGGTCTCCGAATAGATGGAAACGTAGTCCGGCACCTGACTGTCTGCCTGACCGAGTTCGCGCGCTAGAATGGCACCCAGGTCCGGATACTTGAGATTGGGTTCGTCCTTGCGGCCGCGCATCATGAGTTCGGACGCGCCGCCATGCCCTCCGTCTTTGGTGTTGAGTGAGCGAATGATCGAGGTGTACTTACCGAACCGCTGGGCCATCTTCGGCATGAGTTCAGAGATGCGGACGCCGGGGACGGACGTTTCAATCTCGGCGAACGGGCCACCTGTGACACGTCCCGGTTTGGGATCGAAAGTCTCTAGCTGGCTGGCTCCCCCTGCCAACCACAGCACGATCACGCGCTTGCCTTGCTTGCGAAGTTCCGACGCCATGGCAGGTTCGGAGAAGAGACCAATATCACCGGTTTGCGTTGCCAGCGCTCCGGTGGCAGCCATTGTGCGGAGAAAATGCCGGCGATCTACCGAATGGGCGGACGATCCGCAGAAGTCTAATTTTCGAGTCATGATTCCGTGGCTCCTGCATTTCGTCCAATAGTAGGGTCCGCTGTGCGGACCATTTTCTTGATTTTCCGATCGAACAAATGGTCCGCACAGCGAACCCTACAGACTTGAGACAGATAACAGTTAGTAGTTGAAACGGAACTCGGTACTCGCCAGCAAGGCCCAAACAATTTGTTGAACGCTGGCTTCGTGTCGATCTTGTCGCTCGCTCAAATAACCGGTGAGAATCTCAACTTCGTCAGGCGTGGCTGGCCGACTCAAGATGGACCAAACGGCTTGTTGCACGAGTTGCTCGCGATCCTCCAACTTGGCGAGTTCCACAGCCAGGCCGGACCGCAAATAGCTTTTGGCAAAGTCTTCTCCGTTGGTCAGCAGCAACGCTTCGTCGGCACTGACCTGAAAGTCATCACGCGGTTGGTCGAACCAATTGGAGTTGCGCTCGGCGGCCAGGCCGGCGCTGGTGGCGCGAAGTTTTTCCCAGTCCGGGGCATCCTCGATCCGCTGGGGATCCACAACGGCCAAACTCAACGAGCGGGCGTACTGCCAAACGGCCAACGGTCGGACCACTCCCACGGCAAATGTGTTGGCCGCTGGTCGCTCCGGCGCACTCCAAGAACTCGCTCGGGCGTAGGTGTCGGTAAGGATCAACCCTTGGACCAGACGCCGGAGGTCGTAGTCATGGGCCACCAGGTCTCGGGCGAGCCACTCCAGCAACTGCGGGTGACTGGGAGGGTTGTCGGCGTGCATCTGGTCCAGCGGCATCACGAGCCCTTGGCCGGTGAGCTGATGCCAGACTCGGTTGACCACTGCCTTGGCGAACAGGGTTTGTTGTTCGGGAGCCAGGGCCACATCAACCAGTTGGGCACGGCGGCTGAACTTGGGGGCCGGAGGCGGTTCCTTCTTCTTGGCAAGATCCTTGAGCAGCGCGTCTTCTTTCTTGCGGGCATCATTATCCGGCGCTTCGTGCGGCGGTTCTTCGATTACCTTGCCGGTGAGAAACATCAGCTCGGCCTTGTGCGTGTCACCGGCCACGGTCTTGAAGTCCACCAGTCCATAATCGCGTTCTCCGACAAACCCACCGTTCTCGAACGTGCGGTTGAAGAAGGATTTCATGCCGTAGAAATAGTCTTGGGTGAGATCGGCCACCAAGGGGTGATCGTGGCATTTGGCGCAGCTGATGTTGACGCCAAAGAACACCACGCTCACGTCGTTGGTCAGTTGGTCGGTATCTTTGACCCGTTGTTTGAGAAAATCCACGGCTTGCTTCTGCCGCTCGTCCTCGTAGTTGGCCAGCACAATGTCACGAAACATCTGGTCCCAGCCGAGATTCTCCTCGAAGGCCACTTTCAGGTAATTGCGAACGCTGCCGGAACTGCCTGAGACGAAGGTATCGAACAGGCGCGACTGGTGGTCCACAAACTCCGGCGAGGCCATCAGGCGATCGACCAACGCCTGTCGTTTCTGCGAGTCGGAAGAGTCGACATAGCGTTGGGCTTCGAGATACGAAGGGATCCGGCCTGCCAGGTCGAGCGTGATCCGGCGGATCAGGTTGCCGTCACTGGCTGGCGGAGCCGGCTGGATGCCAGCGGCGGTGAGCTGCCCATCAATGTAATGATCTACCACCTCGGTGATGGGCCGATTTGCCGGCAGCAGGGCGTCTGCTGCCTGCGACCCAACCGGATTGCTAGCAAGGACCGTGCAAGCAAGGACGAGGAGCAACAGCGGAATGGAAAAACGGATGAACATGGGGCGTCACCCTGAAGGGTTGCGTTGAGCAAAGTGTTACGAGGCAGGAGGTATGGCTATTTGGGTAGGAATAAAAAACCAGCCATACGATCACGCATCATAGCAGATGGATCGGTTCGATACAGCTTTGCTTAGCCCATTTTGAGGGAGAATTTCCCGCGGTTCTTTGCCATTGCGGCAAAGTATTTGGCGGTATTTTTCCTACCACCGCAAAAGTTTGCCTGGTCGGGCAGGTAATGGGCATGCCAGCTCGGTAGGGCCATTGGTCTCGAAGTGACCGGTTTGGACTCAACCTGCGCTGCGGCGATTTCAAGCCTAACCCGAAGCGTGAGCGAGGACGGCCCACTACGTGATGCCACGTGACACGATTGTCACACGACGGAGCGTGATGACTACGACGACCTGATTCTTTACCGTTCCAAACGGGGATAGATCCGGTTCCAATCGTTTTTCATGTTCACGACAACCCAACCTCGCTTCGCGGCTTCATCGAGCGCCAGGTCGAGCCTGCCGATGTGCGAATCGCGGTCGTAGGCCCACTCTCGCTTAGCGTCGGTGTGATGAATGATCAGGCCGATACTGGGAGTTCGGCCGATGGTGGTGTACTGGAGCATCTGTAGATCGCCATCGGAATTGCCTGCGGCGAAGATCGGACGGCGGCCGATGTGCTCGTTGATGCCCAACGGCTTGCCAGCCTTGTCATCAATGAAATTGATCTCCGGGAGGCGGACGATCACCGGCTTTCCGTCCCGCAGTTCGAACCTGGTCTTGATGCTGCTGCCGACGACTTGTTCAGGCGGAATTCCGTACGTCTGCTCCGTCCAGGGGCGCATGAACTCGATCCCGCCACCGGATACGATGAACGTCTTGAAGCCGTTGCTGCGAAGGTAGCTCAAGAGTTCCAACATCGGCTGGTAAACCATGTCTTGATAACGCCGTCCGCTGGTGGGGTGCTTTGCGGTGGCGATCCAATCCGTGACAATCTTCTCGAATTGCTCGGTCGTCATCCCGGCATGCGTGGCCGCAATGATTTCTGCAATCGACTTCTTGCCTCCGGCCATGACAGCTTTCAGATCGTTTTCGAGAACCCCTTTGAACGGCTGCGTCTCTTTCCATTCTGGATGATCGGGTGCCATGGCCTTGACGCGATCGAGCGCGAACGCCAACTGGAAGTAGATGGGCTGCTCGCTCCAGAGCGTGCCGTCATTGTCGAATGTTGCAATCCGCTGCTCCGCCGGCACAAACTCCGGCGAGTTCTCATCGGTCACTTGATCTACAAACTCAATGATCGCCGACTTGGTCCGACCGTCATTCCACGACGGCAACGGGTCCTCTTGGGCGGCGACGGTGCCTGCCGACGCGCCAACAAAAATCAGGATGAGAAGTTTCATGAACTGCGTTTTCATGGATCATTGACCTCGTGCATGGCACCCGTTGGACTAACTCTTCTGACGCGGCATTCGTTCAAACCATTGTAGAACAGTTGTCTCAACTGTTCACGAACTAAGAAGGATGTTTCGGCGCACTGGCAAGTTGCAAGTGCCACCCATCCGCTAGAACGTGAATAAATGGAACGAAGCGTCCGCGAGGAAGCATGACAGGCGATGTCGCCACGGTTGTCATCATGGCGGAGCGTGATGACTACTTTCTCGTTGATCGCTGGCTGCACAGGTTCACTCCGGAAAGGTATCGAAGCTCCGTTCTTCATGGTCCAAGAGGGTCGACTCGCCAGGTCGCTGGATCTCCGACAATCGTGCAATGGGGATGCTTCTCATGCAACCGCTCCATGCCGGCAAGTGTCACCGATGTGCCAGAAAGCTCGACTACTTGCAAGCTCGTCAAATTCGATAAATGTTCCAGCCCAGCATCGGTCACCAGGGTCCGATTCAAGATCAGAATTTCCAAGTGTTCCAGCAAAGCAACCTGTTCGAGGCCAGCGTCGCCAATGACGGTGGAATCCAGGTTGAGATATCGGACTGCTGGCAACTGACGCAGCAACGTCAAATCTTGGCTGGTGACGGAACTGCCGCGCAAGTACAGCGTCGTTACTTGCCAGTCCACCCACCGTACGCCGCCGATCTGATCAAGGTATGCAGCCGCGGGTGCTTGCTCGTAGTAGTGGTGAATTTGATCCCACCGAATCGACCATCGAGTAATCCCCAGGAAGACGGAAATATAAACCAAAAACATGCCCAACTGGCGGATCGAAAACTGAATGTTGGGGCCTGCGGCAATGCAGGTCCATCCGAGTGCCAAGAGGGTAGGCAATGTTGCTGCGAGCAATAACGTGGGCAAAAATTGCGACTCACTGTATCCGAGACCTTGCTTCCAGCTCGCCATCGCCATCAAGGCAATACATGACGTCATCACCACCGCACACCAAAAGATACGGCAGCGTGGCTCCGACTCGCTTCGTTTCAAAGCCATCAGATTCAGTGACGGAACACCCAGTGCGGTGAAGAGCACTCCCACTATCGTGATTACGGCCAATAAATCACTTACATCACTCGAAGGAATCGAGTTGAGCAGCGCAAGGCTCCCAACTACCCCAAGAACAATCCCCAAGATTACGAGCGGCAGATTGATCCAAACGCCGAGCAATACGGCTGGCCGATAAGTCCAATGCCGGCCTGAATCTTGCGCGAGTTGGCCTAACTCATCGTTCGGTTCGTCCGGCTCGATGTCGGAAACAAGTTCCTGAGCGCCTGGATGCTGCTCTCCCGTTCGGGTGGTGATGCAGCTCCAGCAAATGTCGAACTCGCCAGGCACAGGCTGTCCGCAATACTGGCAGTTCCAATCTGGATCTGACTTTCTCACGATTCCGTCACCATGGACAAGCGACGCGGCGGCAACTTCTTGGTCCTGCGCTTCCATCATGGCTTTACCAAAGGTGCCATGGTGGACCGTGGGTCGGACCTCCCACCGCTGCCATCCTACACCGACGTCGCCAGCGCACCCTACTCAGCTTAGTCTAAATCTTCATCGTCATCTGGTTCGTGCAGAAGCTCCACGAAATCAGAGAACGTTTTTGCTACAAAGCTGACTTCGTTATCCAGACCACGACGCTCATGGTGCCAAAAGACGATTGGTGGATTGTTGCGGTCAGAGCGGTAGTCGAAGCAAACGTGATTTCCACCGCCGTCTTCGGTAAACGGCATCAACCCGTCGGGAAAAAATCGGTTCTTTGCATCGTTTTCAAAATGTTTTCGTCCGCATCTCTGCTGAGAGGCAGAAAAACACTCGCTGATGCATGGAACGTCCCAGTTTCTTCGTCGGGAAACTCAAAATCAGTTTCGTTGGGTGAACCACCACTGTAGCTCTTGGCAAACTCCCGAAAATCGCTTGGCAGACGATTGCCAATCGCATTCTCAAGGTCTGCGATTTCATCGTCGGTGGCCGGTTTGGGTTCAAAGAACCATGTCAAGTTATCACCAACCATAGTTATCTCCCATACCACATCTCGAAACCACCGATATGTCCGACATCCTTGTGTATATGACGTGGGACTAACTGCATTCGCCCAATGTCTTGATGGTGATGCCAAGCAAAAGATAGGGGTCCCGCAATTGCCGGAAGGGGCAACAATATCCCACAGGGCAACCAGTTCCTCGTCCCCAATATGCCGCAACCAGGCACTTGGGTATCGATTCACGGCGTCCTCGTCAGCATCAATCGCAATGGACTCGGCCTCAGTAATCGGTGCAACGTAATTCTACAGCGCTAACTGCTCTTGTATCACTTCGTTCGGATCGGTGAAACTGGGGTTTTCCTGTTTCGCATTGTAGCATGGTACCTGGGAGGGTCGGACATGGATGTCCAAGTTCTGGAACGATTGGAGGCTCGGTTGGAGGCTTTTCTGAGTCGCTTCGACGATTGCTTTGGCCGCCGAGATACGCGGGCTCATCTCTCAACCTATGTCCGGGGCCAACTGTCGGATCTGGATGCCAAGAGTGTCGAGCCGATTGCTTTGCAAGCAGGCACGCCGGTGAGAACCCTGCAAGAGTTTCTGGCTCAGCATCGTTGGAATGAAGATGGTTTGCGCAGTCGCCTGATGCAGATCATTCGCGATGAACACCTCACTTCTAACACCGTCGGGATCATTGATGAAACCAGTGACGTCAAGAAGGGGGACAAGACCCCAGGCGTCCAGCGGCAGTGGTGCGGTAAAGTCGGCAAACAGGAAAACTGCATCGTCACCGTCCATCTTGCGATGGCGTCTGAGAACCTGCATTGCCTGATCGATGGCGAATTGTTCTTGCCGCAAAGCTGGAGTGAGGATCGCAGTCGTTGCCGTGCCGCAGGCATTCCCGACGACATGACGTATCGACCGAAGTGGCGGATCGCTCTGGAACTGTTCGATCGCAGTCGTGCCGAAGGAATGACGTTTCGTTGGATCACTGGTGATGAAGGCTACGGTAGCAAACCGGGCTTTTTAGAAGGACTTGATCAGCGGAATCAGAAGTTCGTTCTGGAAGTGCCTCGAAACTTCTCCGTGTGGGAGAAGACGCCGGAAATCACGGGCCGAAACTATCGCAAGGGGGGGCCGAGGGCGTCCCCGAAAAACGCCTCGGTTGAAGAGCGGTGAAAGTTCGCCGCAAAGCGTCGAGATGGTGTTCAACTTCAGCGAGGCCATGAAGCAAAAGCCTTGAAAGAAATACTACATCCGGGACAGTGAAAAAGGGCCCCTCGTTTGGGAAGCCAAGCGACTTCGGGTGACACTCAAGGGGAGCGACGGTCTGCCAGGCATGCGGTTGTGGCTGGTGGTCACGCGGAATGTTCTGGACGGCGAAACGAAGTTCTTTGTCAGCAACGCCAGTCAGAGTACGTCACTGTCGACGTTGCTGTTCGTTGCATTTCAGCGCTGGCGCGTGGAACGATGCTTTGAAGACCAGAAGCAAGAAGTCGGTCTGGACTGCTTCGAGGGGCGTCGCTACATCGGGCTAAAACGTCATCACATAATGACCGCGATCAGCTATTTGTTCCTGTCGAGAGTATGTGCCGAAGAGCGGGGGGAAAAACCAGGAGTGGACGATCCAGCAGATTCGCGATGCAACCGACGCAATCGTGACGAGTTGGTACTTGCCCAGTGAGGCCAGGGAAAGCAATGCTGCAGCAAGCCGCTGTCCGAATCACCTACCATCAACGGCGGAATGCGACTGCCCGGCAGTCCCACGCGAAAACCAGAATCGATCGGTACGCCTCACTTGGCATCGACCTCGATCGCATCACCAAATGCCGATGGCCTGAGTGAGGTAGCGCTGTAGAAGTAAAGAAGTGTGGAAAACGCCGCCATCGTATTTGCCTGGGTGGTTTGTTGTGTGCCAAGAAAGTTGCGATCACTGGGCTGAAGGGCCGTCGTGGCGAATTTCTTCGATGGGGCGGTGACCTGATTCCGTGGCGACCAGCGTGCCGGACACAAAGTCCGTACTCTCGCGAACGAAAACACTGGCAGCCAGTGGCAACCAAGAACACACGATCCGTCAGTGCCTCGTGGTTGCATGAACCGTAACCGGATCAATGGGCCAAAAGCGTGACGGTTGACTCACATCCGAACAAAGGGAAACTGAGAAAAGAACCCCTGGACATCTTCTACCTTCACGCGCAGCCGTTTCGCAAGCGACCGTGAGTTGTACGCTATTGCATCAGCCTCTCCATCGAGGAACTCAATTGAACCGACAACATCTGCGATCGAATCAATTTTTGAGCAGTTTTGCATTTCGACAGAATTTTTATGTGGGTGGAGAATCACAAAATTCGGCCATTTGGGGAATGCGTGAGACTCACAAGATTCGCCATAGAAGATGCAATCTTCCAGGTTAGCATCACGAAACACACAGGACTCACAGCATCCATTGGCATTGCTAACCGTACCAAATTCATTCTCACTGAACCAACCTTGAAAAGTACAGTCCACGATTCTTGCATCCAACCAAGAAAAACCAGTGAAACGACTTTCGACGACCACGAGAGACCGGACTAGCTTTCCAGCAACAGACAAGCAATCGGCTGGTACTCTGCACCGAATCGTACATTCTTCCAGCAATACATCAGGTCCAATCGCATTGAACGTCGAACTGTCGCCAATGATGATTTCTTCACCTCGAAGAACAGTGTCTTGCAAGTTCATATCATAACCTTATCCCGGATTATTCACCGCGCCGGTAGAAGATTTTTGAAACCATTGCGTGATTTCCTGGGTTTCATAGGGTAGATGGAAAGGTCCCTTGGACGCGGAAGGATCACGCAATGGGTGAAGCTCAGGGTACTCTGTTTGAGCCGGAGTTCAATCGGTCGGTGAAGGTGGAAACTTCGCAGCAGCGGATCACTTCGCATGCCGGAGCGGTGCTCCTGCGGGAGCTGGATCACAAGCTTGGGCTGGTGGAATCTCTGGCCTCGCAGCTGGTTGATCCGCGCGATCCCAATCGGATTCGCTATACGGCCGTCG
>CALOEH010000067.1:0-8600 GCA_942492195.1 uncultured Planctomycetia bacterium
CTCCGCCTGATGACGAACCAAAGCGCGCCTTCACAAGCCCCGCTGCGGCGGACGCCGAGTTCGGCCTAGGGTTGTCCGAACAACAAGCCCTGGGTGGTTGGATCAGCCTGTTCGATGGCCAGACCACCTACGGCTGGCAAGAAGCAGTCTTCGCAGACGGCCTCTTGTCCGCCGGGCGTACGAGTTCGGCGTTTGCCGGAGTCGAAGTGCGAGGAGAAGTCCAAACGCCCGGTGTGCTGCACCTAAGCGGCAAGACGCTGCAACTGAAGCAAGGAACCTTTCACACGACTGCCGAATCATCCAAGGCAATGCCGATTCGGTTGGGTGCCGGATTGGGGATTTCGCAACTCGTGGTGAAACCGTTGGGTTTGCAGTCCAAGTTCAACGGCCAAGATTTCCACGGCTGGACGATCTTGAAACACCCTCGACTCCCTGCGGATCGGCAAGCAACGTGGAAGATCGACGGCGGCGTGATGCATGCCGTCGGTGGTCCGGGGGCCGTTGAGCTCGAGGGACGCTATGGAGATTTGATCCTCCAGGTGGAAGTTCGCATGCGTGCGAATCTGGTCAACGGGGGAGTCTTTGTCCGCTCGATACCAGGCGACTTCATGAATGGCTACGAAGCCCAACTGTTCAATGCCTGTTACGACCAGGATCCCGGTGACCCTGCCCGCTGGAGCACGGGTGCGATTGACGACCGGCTCATGGCACGGCGACTGGTGAGCCGGGACAAGCGGCCGTTTGTGATGACCGTTCTGGCCCAAGGCCCTCACCTTGCCACCTGGGTCAATGGGTACCAAACGGTTGACTGGACCGATGACCGCCCCCTGGACGACAACCCTCGCAAGGGGATGCGGCTGAAGCCAGGCACATTGCAACTTCAGGCACACGACTCGGCAACGGACATTGAGTTCCGCCGTGTCTTGATTTCCGAATGGAAATGACCGCCATCGGAAAATCGCCGGAGCCTGATGGTTCCCAGTGTTCAAGGAGACTCGGGAATCTTGGAATCGGACCATTGGTCGGTACGAAACGGTGAGGCCGGAAGACCTGCCCCGTTTGCCAAATTCGGCTCTGCAAGCATATGCCAGGCAAAACGCACGGCGACCGGATTATCAATCTGACTGGATCGAACCACCACGGTATCACCGGAGATGGTTGCCTCGGCAGGCACGAACTTCTTGTCCTTGCCTGCAATCGTAAACCAGCTGAGCGGTTTGCCATCGCTCGACTTGAGACCTTGGGCGTGCTTGAACTTGATCACGGCTTCGTCAAGAAACACACTCATCGATTCGTAGAGTGGGCCAGAGTAGACCAGTTGACTGTCGCCATAGGACTTGGCCAACGCCCAGAGGGCCAGGCGTCGCCCCACCTCTTGCTTGTTGGTGGGATGAATGTCCTGCGTATTGCCAACGTCATGAATCACAGCCATGCCGGTGTTGGGGTACTTGAGCGTAGCTGTCTGAGCTTCCCAGATTTCCGGTAGACGGGTGGGGTTGCCTCCGTAGCGATATGGCGCCAATTGAACGAACAGGAATGGGAAGTCTCCCTGGTCCCAGACATTTCGCCAGCCCTGGATGAGCCCCTTCATGAGCGTGTGATACTGCATACCCATTCCGACATTCGATTCCCCCTGATACCAGATGGCACCACGCACCGCGAATGGCACCAACGCGTGCACCATGCCGTTGTAGAGGCCTGTCGGAGCCCCGTTGCTGTTGAGCGGATGGCTAGGCAGTGGCGGCGGGTCGGGGAGCGGCTGCCCCGCGGCGTCGGCCGCTTTGGCAATTTTGACCCAATGCTCGTACTCCCCGAGTCGTTGCCGCAAGGTCTTGTCGTAACCCGCCCGAGCCTGATTCACCTGGGCCAACGTCTCTTTGAGTTCAGGCTGCGATGCAAAGCCGGTCGGTGGAATCCAAGGCTCAATACGGGTACCGCCCCACGAGGTGCCAATCAGCCCCACCGGTTGACCGAGTTTGGTGTGCAATTCCCTTCCAAAGAAATACAGCACGGCAGAAAATCCAGCCACGGTGTCCGGCGAGCAGACCACCCACTTTGCGTCGACATCTTTGGACGGCGTGCCTGAGGGAACCAAAGGGACGCTAAACAGCCGGATGGTGGGATACTTAGCCTCGGCAATCTCAGCCTCGGCATTGTCCGTTTGACGAACCGCCCATTGCATGTTCGATTGCCCTGAGCCGACCCAAACCTCGCCGACCAAGATGTCTTTGAGCGTGATGGTGTTTGTGCCGGCGATGATCATTTCCAACGGCTTGTCACTCAGCTTCATCGGCTCCAGATCAACGCGCCACTCGCCTGCTTCGTTGGATTTGGTGGAAGCGCGATTCTCGCCCAGGGCAACACGGACAGTCTCCCCCGGATCAGCCCAACCCCAAACCGGCAGCTTCTGACCTTGTTGCAACACCATATGATCTCCAATCACCGCTGGCAGCCGAACTTCGGCTTGAGTGGGTGAAATCGAAATCAATAGGGCAAAACAAACGACGAACCAAACGGGCGCATACTTCATGGTGGAATCGATTCTCATAGAATTCAATACTTCCCAAAGCGAAACGACCATTGTAGTGGGCCCTCGGGAAGCAAGCCAGCGCGCAGTGTAGAACAGTTGTCTCAACGGTTCACGAACCAAGAAGAACATTTCGGGTGCTTCTACACGGCTCAGAGTTGATTAGTAGCGGATCGCCGAATCAACTCGAACTGCGCGATCACCACGCGGCGCTAGCGCACTCGGCCGGAGTTCGATCTGATCATACCGCCGACGGTGCCCTCGGGCATCTTCGTGAGTCACGGTGGCCAAGGTTTGCAAACTTTCTGGTCGGGCTTGTCGCGCCTGCCAGACCAATCGCAACAGCGTCTTGTTGTAACGCCGGCCCGGTCCCACTGGCTGGGCCAGCAGCACATGGGTGAAGCCGGCAGCGGTTAGCTGGTTGGCCAACTCGCCCGGCTCTTGGAGGTCTTGGTGGTAGGCGGATTCTCGGCGGTATTCCACCTCGCGCGTGATTCGGCAATCGAGATAGAACATGCGAAAGTCTTGACTCAGCAGATGGTGCTGGGGGTCCGTAAACACCTGCGGCACAAGTTGGGCGATCTCCCAAACCGGCTCGTGTTTTGCCAAAAATGACGCGCGGGTTTCGAATCCGGTTGCCACCGCCACATGAGTGCGTGCCCGGTACAACGGAATCATGGCCTGAGTTGCCAACAGCAGCAGAAGCATCCCATACGCGCCGCGAGCAAGAGTCTGTGGCCAGCGTGACCACTCACTCAGGCACCACGCCCCGGCGACGGCCAGCGGCGGGACCACCACCAGCAAGAACCGCACATTCTGCCGCAACAGATACCACTGAGCCATGTAGAGCACCGCCACCGCCATCAAGATGCCGAGCCCACGCAGCCGGCGGGCGATCAGCAACCCAGGAAGCAGCGCCAAAAACGCCGCTCCGAGTTGATGCCCACTTCCGCCGAACCGGTCAGGGTCAAACGTGACGTGCCATGGCGCTGCGGCTACGCTCAACAGCTCCAGCGGCAGCGGCAACTTGCTTTCGCGACGGATATCACGCCCTGCGGTATCAAAGACAGATCCCAAGAATGGGTAGACCGGGTTCCCTCGATGCCAGGTTGCGCGAACGTACCAAACTCCACTGACACTGGCAGCAACAACCAGGGCAGCCAACGCGCCTGCCAATGCCGCGCGAGTTCGTTCCCGTCGTTGAATCATCACGAACAGCGACACACCCCCGATCGCAGGCAGCAGCAGCAAAGCCGTGTACTTGATCGCCAGGCTGGCCCCCAGCATCCAACCGCATAGTATCCAGTGCCGAGACGATTCGCCTCGCACGAAAGCGCGAAACCAGGCCAACAGCGCAAGTTGGCAGGTGGCCGCTAGGGCAACATCGTTGAGCGGTGCCGCCATTTGGTTCGTCACCCCTGGCACCAACAACACCAGCGCGCCGGCGAGCCAAGCCAATGAGTTACCCACCAGCGGACGCGCCAGCAATACCGAAGAACCTGCCAACAAGATCCCCCAACTCCAATGGATGAGTTGGGCAGTCACCCCCCCTTCGGTCGCCAGGCCCCAGAGATACAACATCTCTACGAGCAACGGGTAGGTGGAGTTGTCACTCAGCGGCAGGTGTTCCAAATGGTGCACTTGCAGATAATGCTTGGGCAATTGCAAGTGGTAACACATCGCGTCGCCAGCGCTGGGAGGAGCCAAAGCACTGACCAGCGCTGAACCGGCTGCCATGGCCGCCAACGTCCACACGGCCGCCATCACAAAACCAGGCACACTGCCTACGGAACCTGACGGTGCTTCGAGGGCGGAAACAGTTGTCCCGCCAGATGGTTGCTGCGCGGGGGATCTCGCCGTTCCTTTCACCAACTCGCCAGCTCCCCAGGCGAGCGCCGATAGTGTGAAAACGCCCAGCACTGGCTGATACAGCCAACCCAACAGCCCAAACATGGCCAACACCAGACTGGCGATGGTCATCCCCAGCGTCAGGCTCCAGACAGCCACTTCGAGACCGTCCTCTTGGGCAACTCCCATGCCGCGCAGCAACGGACGCCCCAGGCCAAACGCGGCCAGCAGCAATACCAACAGGGCCAACACGGATTGAAGCGAAGCAAGCATTGGTTGTGAAGAGTCACCCTTGGATACAAACGCAAACACGGACGAATCAGGCAGGCACATCGAATCTGGCGCGGGTTAATCAACCCAGCGATCCCACAGCACCTTCCAGTACCAGGCGGTCGCGAGTGCCAGCCATGCCAGCAACACCAGACTTCGCCACACCGAGACGCGCGGCGCACTCGGCGCAGGGGTCGGCGGGTTGGACCACAGCGCCGACGCTACACCCTGTCGGGCGGCAATCCAAACGGACGAACCAGTTTCTAGCGTGTTGGGATCTTCTGCCATGGGTACACCTACGGGAAAGGTTCGTTCTTCTGGGAATTTTTTGCTCTTACGCGACGTCCCGATCATTTTGCTCCCACCGCCGCCGCGACGAACGAACTCGCATGTTACGAAATGGAGCAGGCTGGGAATCAACACCTCGGGTATCAATATTTCTAGAACCAGTACTCGTCGGCTTAATACTGTGAGGATCAATACTGTGAAGCTCAATGCCTGGTATCGACTGCGATGCGTTGGCCCACAAGTGCCGCGCGGCGGTGGCAACCAACACCGGGTGCAAGTTCCGCATGCAGTCATGTTCGACATAAGGGCACACTTCGCGATGGCACGGCGCCAGGCCGGCGTGTCGCAGCACTTCCACGTGCGCCCCCCAAGGCCGCCATTGGCCGGGGTGATTGGTTCCGCTGAAAAGTGCGAGTACCGGAGCGCCAACGGCTGCCGCCAGATGCGCTGGCCCCGAGTCTGCGCCAATCATCAACTGGCAGTTGGCCAACACCGCGGTGAGTTGCGCAATGGAAAGTTGCCCCGTCCAGTTCACCACGCCGGGCCAGGTGTGGCCATCCAGCACTTCGGCGGCGATCGAGACGGCATCACTTCCCCCGACGAGGACAATCAACGGACCACGGTCCACAATCAACCGCCCTACCAATTCACTCCAGTACTCGGTAGGCCAGCGTTTGGCCGACATCCCTGAACCCAAATGCAGCGCGACCATCCCTCGTTGAAGCGAGCCTGGTAACGTTGGCCGCTGCGCTGCGAACCAACTCTGCGCCGCAGACGTCGGTTGCAAACTCGGAGCAATCTGCTGGGCAGTGACCGCGTGTCCCAGGACTTCGAGCAGTGCCGCCCGAGACGCGAGTTCGTGCCGGTGCGGGATCCATACAGGGCTATCGGTCAGAAGGAACCCGCCCCCTCCAGCATCCCAGCCAATTCTACGCGTGGCACCTGCCAGCCACATCAACACCGCCAGCGGAAACTCTCCCCGAACGTCGATTGCCAGGTCGTACTTCTGGTGCCGTAGCTGCAAACCCCAGATCAGCGTTGCCAGCAGCCACCCACGTTGGCCACCGCGCGCGAAGCGATTGAGAGGCGAAACCATCAGACTGATCCACATCCGGAACATGCCGACACAGGTCTTCATTCCACGGCGCGGCCAACACGTCAATCTGCGCGCTGGGATAAAGCCGACGCAGGACGCGGAACATGCCGGCGCTGAGGACCGCATCGCCAAGATGGTCGAGCTGAATGATCAAGACGCGCCGGACCGGCCGCTCGCGCCACGCCTGAGAAGACCATTGCCGAACGATCCAGCGCGCCGGTCCCCACAAGCACCAACCAATGAGGTCCAGCAGCATGAACACCAGATGCCAGCGAAGACGAGTATATCGGTACGCGCAAGGCCACCGCATCGCCTGAGGTCGGCGAACCAAGCGCTTTGCCAAACCGCTCAATGCGAACATGCGAGCCTCAACAGAGGGTCCGGTTCCGTCATCCGGGCGTAAGCTCGAATCGTGCTTCGAGCCACAGCTTCCCAGGTAAAATGTTGTTGGACGTGCGCGGCAAGCTCCGCGCTGCGTGGTTGCTGCCAGGCCGCATCCACGGCGTTTCGAATCGAGCGGCTACTCGCTGGATTCGCGTAGTGGGCCAACTGCCCAAAGTACTCACGTGTTGCCCCGCGATCCGTCAACGCCAGAGGAGTGCCGTGCATGCCGGCTTCTAAAGCCACCAAACCCGGCGTTTCGAACCAACTCGTCAATGCCAGGCAGCGGCAAGACGCGTAGGCTCCGGCAAGCCGGCGATCACCGTGCGGCACCGGTGGGAGAAAAACAATCTGCCTTCCCGCGGCCTCTCGGTGGCACTGTTCGGCGTACGTTTCAAACCCTGGCACCACGCTTCCCATGATCACTACCGGCAGCGTCGAGCCCCGCATTGCCTGGAGGAAACCAAGCTGGTTCTTGCGAGGTTCAATCCGACCAGGGTACAGCACGAACTCATCGGGCAGATTCCACTCCGGCGGAAGCCAGGCTGGTTCGGACTGGGCGAACCGTGACGAAGCGGCGTTGGGTACCACCTGGATCCGGCTGCGCGGAACCTGAAAGTACCGCACCAATTGGTCGGCTTCCGCCTCGGAGTTGGGGAGTAGCAAGTCCGCCGCGTGATAGAGCTTCCTTCGCCACGACGTCAACCGTGGCAAAGCGGCACGCGCCACGAACTTGCCAACTGACCAACTGCGCCGCGTCAAACTCTCGCCACTGTTCCACAGTGCCGGCAGATCGAACCAGGCAATGGTGGAGAGGGCCACCTTCACACCACGTGCCTGCGCCGCCTGGACCACATCCAGATGCTCTGGCGTACTTCCGAACAGGTGCAAGCAGTCAAAGCCGGAGAATCCATGTTCCCAAGGTCGCCAAAGCTCAGCATGGACGCCGAGTTGTTCGAGTGCTCGACGTGTTTGCAGCAACTGGGTTTCGCCCCCGCCTGGAGTTGCCATCGCTCCCAACGGGGCAGCCAGACGCACCTCCAACGTTCGGTCCGTGCGCGCCACCGGCGTCTCGCGGGCGGGCACGCCGATTGCCGAATGACGAGCGGTTGAATGAGCGGTGGAAGTAGACCACATGGCAGTTGCCGCGTTTAGGATGTGAGGACCTTGTCTTACGAATCGTCTTGGTTTGGTCGAACTCGACGAAGTGTGCGTTTCATCCAATTTCGCCAAGTGCGGACTTCTATTTCTTCCAGGGGTGTTTCTCGTTCGAAGTCCACCATGCGAAGCACCCGTTCGCGGATGCCTGACTTGGTTTCAAACCGCACGACCTCTGGCATCGGGCGGCGTGGGCGACGCTGAAACACCAGTACGCTGGGAGCAAAATGCAAAGGTTCGGCTTCTAACGGAATCACCGCCATGTGCGGACCGCGGCAGTACTCCACCGCCACACGATGTTCACGAGGCAAATTGGTGGCACGCAGTTCGCAGCGGTCGCCACGCCGATAGACTTCTAGCTGCACCTTGTGTCGAGCCCGCCACCACCGGTCGAACTCGCTCAGGCTGGTCTGCGAGTGCGGCAAACCCGTCCGCCGTGTCGAGCAGGGACTTCACCAATTGCGGGTAGCGTCCCAGTCTGCCCGTTGGATGTCCGTAGAAGAAGAGGGGTTCGCCCGCTTCGTACTTGGCATGGGCAACACGCCGAAAGTAGTCACTGGCAATCGCCGCCAGTCCGGTGGCTGGGATCGGTGGTTGCCGGCGGGCTGCGGCATCCAACAACACGCCTAAACAGATAGGGTGTACCGGAATCTGCAAGGTACTGGACCCGCGCGGCCAGAAGGGAAGTTCGTCGTAGGCGATCCCAAACTCCGAGCTGTGCGTCACCCTAGAGTTCGCGAGCCGCCTGCATCAAGCCAGCGTTGAAGCGGCCATGTAGCGCGACGAACCCGGCGCGGCACAATCCCCGGCGCGCCCAGAGACTCGATGCCGCGCCGGATGTTCTTGAGGTTTGCCTCGCCACTCGCAGTACGTGTGATGCCAGTAACCGTGCGAACCAACATCCAGATCAGCAAACGACGCCAAAACTTCCGGGTGGTTCTCGTACGAAGAAGCACAGATGTAATGGCCGGCGGCATGCTGGTGCCGCTCGATCGTGGTTTGCAAACGCGAGAAGTCATCGGGATCGTACCG
>CALOEH010000068.1:0-3504 GCA_942492195.1 uncultured Planctomycetia bacterium
GAGTGCCACCCAGAAACGTCGCTTACTGCTGGGAGAAACTCATGAACCAATCATATCCATCGGACGCTCGTCACAAGGACGAACGAGCCTTGATCGAGGCCGCCCGGCAACAAGCGTCCGCAGCACTAGCCGTCCCAGAGCCAGAAATCGTGAGCTTTTCGGCTTTTCATACGGCCGTACAGCAGAGTGATCTGGTAAGCCCGGCGGACCTGAAAACCATCACCCAGCAGATCGAACAAGGTTCGCCCGGGCCCAAGCTGACTGGCGATCGTTTGGCCCGGCACTTGGTCGCGGCCAACCTGCTGACCCAGTATCAGGCTGATCGGATCCTTGCCGGACACACCGCCGGATGGCGGTTCGGGGATTGTGTCATTCTCGATCGACTTGGCAGTGGGGGGATGGGCAAGGTTTACCTGGCCAATCAGGTCAAACTGGGGCGCACCGTTGCCTTGAAGGTGCTCTCTCCCGCCTTGGCCAAGGATGCCGAGTTCTTGGCCCGCTTTCGCCGTGAGGCTCGCATCGTCGCCCAGTTGCAGCACCCCAACATCGTGCAGGTTTTCGATGTAGGGGAAGAAGCAGGGGTGCATTTCATCGTGATGGAACTGGTCCGGGGTGCGAATCTTGCTGAGCGGATTCAACAGGTTGGCCCGCTGAGCATCCAAGATTCGAGTCGAGTCGTTCGGCAAGTTGCCCTGGGACTTCAGCATGCGTATGAGAACGGGCTCGTTCATCGCGACGTGAAACCCGCAAACCTCATCGTTGATGCCACCGTGGTCAAGATCCTTGATCTAGGGCTCGCTCGCCCGTTGACATCTGGACAAACGATCACTGGCGACGTGGGTTTGTTGGGGACGCCAGACTACATGAGTCCCGAACAGTTCGAGAACCCGAGCGCCGTGGACATTCGCTCGGATCTCTATGCCTTGGGTTGCACCTGGTACACCTTGTTGACGGGAGCGCCGCCGTTTGCGGACTGCAACCTATTGGTGAAGAACCTTGCCCATCAGAACGAGAACCCGCCGGCAGTTTCCGACCTTGTAGCGGCGTTGCCCGAGGAGGTTGCGGCCCTTATCCATCGTATGCTCGCAAAGAGCCCTGGCGACCGTTTTTCAACTCCGGCGGATCTAATTCAAGCCATCGATGCGATTCCGGACTTTGCAGAATCCCTAACCGATCGGATCCCGTTGACCATGGTAGTCGGACGGTACAAACGCCACGCCTCTCGGGTGCCTTTGGCTGGCAGACAGCGACTCGACCCACGGTTCACTTTCGCTTCCGCCAGGGGGAATGAAAAACAGGCTCCCGCTGGCATCTTCGGAGTAGAACAACCTGCCGAAAGCAGCGTCGATGGCGAGTGCGGCGGGTTGGTCCGCATCGGCGATTTTGGTGGCACTGCCGTCGGCCTCGATGCGATAGATTCCTTGCTCCGCGCCGGTGCGACGAGCCACGTAGATCAAACCATCCACGGGATTGAACAGTGCGGACTGACCACCTTCGAACGACACGGTCTCACTCAAGATCCAGCCGTCTTCGACGATGTCGATGGGACCGGTTCTGGCTTGGCGGTCGAACACTTCGATCGCCGTCAGATTTCCCCGGGAGTCGTACTCGTAGAACGTAGGATTGCCGAGCGGATCGATATTTTGAACAACCTGGTTACTCTCATTCAACTCGAAGGTGAAATCCGGGCCGACGCCGTCTTGGCCAGAGACACGTTGCCCATACTCGTCCAGAAAATACTTGGTGACATTGCCATTGGCGTCACCCGCATAGGCGACTGGCTCAAGCAACTGATTAATCTGAAACAAGGACTGCGACTGCGTCGAGGCAACCGTGAGTACGCTGCCATCCTTGCGGACCGCGCCAACGACCTGTCCAAGGTCGTTGTACTGAACCGTTTCTTGGAATCCGCGTGGATCAATTTCGGATGTCATACGATGGGCGACATCGTAGAAGAACCGTCGCTGCGTCAGGTTGGGTTCGCTAATCGATGCGAGATTACCATAGAGATCGTAGGCAAATTGCGTGGTGCGTCCGGCTGGATCCACAATGCTACTAGGCTCTGTCCCAAAACTGCCATTGGATAATTTCGAGAAATCGACGATGCTTGGCGGGGTGATATCAGTTTACCGCCATGGAGGGCATTGCGATGGCTCGCTTGTTGTTAACGGATGAGGAATGGGAAGTGATTGCCGATGAGTTTCCGCAGCCTGCGGCTACAGGTAGGCCGCCGCGCGATTATCGAACCGTACTCGATGGCATTCTCTGGGTGTTGCGGACCGGATCTCCGTGGCGCGATGTCCCCGAGGAGTTCGGCGCGTGGAAGACCTGCTGGAGGAAGTTCGATGACTGGAATGCCGACGGTACGTTGGCCAAGATTCTGCACCGCCTACAAGCCTCGTTTGTCGCTGCGGGTGCGATTGACGATCAACTATGGTGCATCGACGGTACGGTCGTGCGAGCTGCACGGTGTGCCGCAGGCGGTGGGAAAAAAACGACCCAGAGGAGCCCGATGACCACGCATTAGGCCGCTCTCGCGGGGGTTTTTCGACGAAGATCCATATACTTTGTGACGGCAATGGGCTTCCGCTGTGTTCCCATTTGACCGCAGGCCAAGCACACGAATCAACCGTGTTGGACAAGTTACTCATTTTGCGGATCAGAATATTCACGACGAGAATGGTGAGCAAATCGCTTCGCCGCTCGCTCTCGGAGGCGACAGCGGGTATCGTGCTGACTGGATTGATACTTACCTTCTTGATCTCGGTATCATTCCCGTGATTCCCTCCAAAGAGAACGAAGACCGCACCGCCCGACCGGTGGAGTTCGACAAGGAGAAATACCGGCGTCGCAACGTCGTTGAGCGACTCATTGGCTGGCTCAAGGAGAGCCGTCGCATCTTTTCTCGCTTTGAAAAAACAGCGAAGAATTCCGAGGCATGCTCAAGCTCGCCTTCATCAGGCAGTACTTGAAGTATGAACTCGTTTAAGCCCTTTTGGACAGTGCCTAACCTTGCCGCCAGAGTAGTTAAACGTTGTGATCAGGCCAACGGGGTCAGTGATGATGAGCAAATTCCCCCCCGCATTGTAGGCGTAGGAAGTGGCGTTGCCGTTGCGATCGGTTGTTGATGTAAGCCGGCCTTCCGCGTCATAGAGCGAGACCGATTGATCGAGTGTGCGACGGAAGGAACCGTCCGACAACCGCACGAGCGTTGAGAAGTCGCCCGCCGGCGAGGTGAACACACCGCCCCCTAAAGGAGCGTAAAGCATTTCGCTGCCATCTCCATCAATCAGCAGCGCGGCTCCCTGATCGCTAACCACAATCTGTTCGAGTCCCGCAATCCCCCAACCCGCGCCCAGTGCGCTGTTGGTGGAGTTGATGTGGACAAACTCAAAGTCTCCTTCGCTGAAGGAACCGGCTCTTTGGTTGCCGTTCACAATGGCGAAAAGACCTGCTATCAAGTGTGCGGAGTAAACCCCGGTCTGCAGGTGGTCAAGGCGGAGC
>CALOEH010000069.1:0-3334 GCA_942492195.1 uncultured Planctomycetia bacterium
TGATTGCCGAGGCAGGGCACGAACATCATCTCAGGGCCATCAACCGGATCCGCCGTGCCGGTGGCATTGCTGCCGCGGTGAACGATGGCGTGCTGACCTCGGGCATCATGCACGAGTGCGTTCAGCAACAGGTCCCCTTCTTGCTGGCCGGTAGCATTCGCGATGACGGACCGCTGCCGGAGGTCATCACGGATGTGCTGGAAGCCCAACAGCAGATGCGCGGCGCTTTGCGGGACATTCAGTTCTGTTTGATGATTGCCACCACGCTGCACTCCATTGCGGTCGGCAACCTGCTCCCTGCTTGGGTTCGCGTGGTTTGTGTGGATATTAACCCTTCGACCGTGATCAAACTCAACGATCGAGGGTCGTTCCAAACCATTGGACTGGTCACTGACGTGGAGCCGTTCTTCCGATCGCTACTGCAAGAACTGCAAGAGTTGGAAGCCATGTAGGAGTCGTCATCATGAAAATCCCAACCCGAAGCCCAAACGGATTACCGGTCCTACGCCGTTAGATCTGGATGGCTTCTTGTTCGCCAGCGGTTTCTAACGGTGTGGCCTGATGTTGATGGCGCGGTTCGGAGAGTCTCAACGTCATCAGCGAGGCCAAGGCGACCAGCGTTCCCCCGGTTGCAAACACCACCCGAAACCCTGCGTACTCGATCAGTGGTCCCAACAATGGTGACACCACAAACGGCACGGCCAGGCAAACGTTGAGCGTGCTTAGATAACGTGGGTGGTCCTTGGGTTTGCAGATCTCCAGGACGTAATTGTTCATCGTTCGGATGGTGACCGGAGACATTCCGACGAGAGCAAACACGATCCAAAAACAAGGTTTGCCCCAGGCGACCGGTACCGTCGCCAGAACGATCGCCAACAGCGGTGGCAGTGCGGCAATCAGTGTGGCTACTCGCATCGTGACGCGGTTGCCGCGACGGTCTGCCAGCGGTCCAATGATTAAGCTGACCAATCCGGCAGCCAGGTTTTGGGCAACCACCCAGTACATGAAATGGCCCCGATCCAGCCCCAAGTGAGTGCGGCCATACGCCTGATAGTGCGGAAAGAGCATCAGCGAAGCACTGAACAAGATGGCCACCAAAGCCAGGCAGCGGAAGTTGTGATCGCTCTTCAAAATGTACCAACTGGCTCTCAGCGGCGCTTGGGCAACCGGTGACCGTTTGGGGAGTGCCGCGTCGGCCGGTTCGCGGACCAGCATCACAAAGCAGCCAGCCGCCACAAAACAACAACCCGTGAACAGGAACAGATAGTAGTAGCCAACGTCAGGCATGGCGAGCCAGCGGGGCATCAACCACCAGGCGCAGGTGACCGCCCCCAGGGCTCCCAAACTACTCGAGGCCCCCATCAATCGCCCTCTCCGCGTGGGACGGATCAGCTTGCCTTGGACTGTGCCGAACGACAAGTTGTTGAGTCCAGTCAGCACAAAGAAGACGGTGTATAGCCCCAAGAACAACACCGCCATGGTCATTGGCGCGACCAAACCGCCGGTCGCCAGGCCAACCGCTGCCAGGATCAAAAACGGCAAGGACATCGATATCGACGAGGCGGCCAAGGCTCGCTTCTTCTTCCGCATGCGCGAGAGCGGCCCAGCCAAAAACAACGGGGGCACACTTTGTGCAAAACGATTCAGCAGCGGCAGCCAACTCCGCAGAGACGTACCGGTTGGACCCGCCAGCAGGTCCAAAAACGCCGGCATGATGACGCTCTCGGTCTTAAAGATCCAGCCAACCCGGAGCACAATCTGCTGCATCGCCAACCAGATGAGATTCGGTTGTTCGACTGCTAGCAGTGCATCGACTTCGGGATGCAATTGACCAGACGGCGAAGGTTCGACGCCCTGGCGAACAGGTTGTGTCGAGTCCGCTACTGGCATCCACCCCTCCTGGCGAAGTCTCGGCAAGCAGGCGGGATGCCAACGTTGGCAGCATGCAAAGCGAGTGGGCACGTAGCATCGTCGCAACACCGAAAAAACGCCAAACAGGACTCGATTCGATTCACCTAATTCCCTGTACTCTTCCCTGCATGGTGCTTATGGATCTCCCCGCGCGAGACTTTCCCAGCCCTTAGGCTACGCGACAGAGCATTTGATTTCTATGGGCAACACAACACCATCCCAAACCATTGTAGAACAGTTGTCTCAACTGTTCACGAACTACGAGAACGCTTCGCGCACCTTCTGCAGGTAAACAGCTGGGACAACTGATCTGCATAGCCATTGTAGAACAGTTGTCTCAACTGTTCACGAACCAAGAGAACGCTTCGCGCACCTTCTGCAGGTAAACAGCTGAGAAAACTGATCTGCATAGCGATTCCTCGCTTACGCTTCGGGTTGTGATTTCAACGTCAAGGTTTCTAACGCGGTTTGGCGATGAGCGCGGCGGGGTTGTCGAGTACCAGAAAGTGTCCGTGGTCTGCGGTGACGATGACCGCGGTATCGTCCCAGCACTGGTTGGCTTCAGCCCAGCGTGTGATTTCACGAAAGGCTGCGTCGCCGCTCACCACGGCACCGATGGAACTGTCAATGTTGTTGTCGTGGTTGGCCCAATCAACATCACCTGGTTCGACCATGAGCCAGAATCCCCGATTTTGGGCTGTGAGTACTTCGAGCGCTACTCGGGTCATGTCGGCGACGGTGGGGTTCTCGGTGAGGTCGTCTTCGCCGTATATCTCAGTGCCTTTGCTCCCAGTCGTCGGTTGGTAGTCACCGTCGGCCGTGGGATTGGGTAAGTGGTGGTTGGATGTGCCGAAGAAGCCGAACAACCGCTTCTTTCCACCGATGGCGTCTTGCGCAGCAGTCTCCAAGACGGCAACCCCACGTTGATCCTTCGTTCGCTGGGCAACGACGTAGCGTCCGCCGAATCGGACGTCGATGGCTTTTAAGTCTGCCTCGCTAAGGTATCTGTTCCCGACTGCAAAGTTGGCACCTTGCTTGGCGTCTTCTTGAACCTCGATTCCCCAGCCAGTTCCCAGTAGCACATCTACGCCGGGCAGCGGCTTCTGCCGATGGGACACCGAAGGCAACCCCAGCAGATCACGTGACAGATCCTGGTAGTCGTTGCGGCTGACATTGTGCGAGTAGGCGCATGCCGGCGTGGCATGGCTGATCGGAACGCTGGTTACCACTCCGATGGCGAAGCCTTGTTGTTGCAGGCGATGTGCGATGGTGGGAACTTGCCGCCCCTCCGAATCAACATTGACGGCATAGTTGTACGTCTTGATACCAGCCGTCATGGACGTTGCCGAGGAAGACGAATCCGTATAGGCATGCGGCATTTCGCGGCTCTTGCCGAGTAGGTACTCGGGATCGGCCGGCACGG
>CALOEH010000070.1:0-37684 GCA_942492195.1 uncultured Planctomycetia bacterium
CATGTCAATGTCGCACGGCCGCATGGTGACGTCGGCGGGACGCATGCCGCTCAGTCACTGGGGCTTGATCATCGCCGCAACGGGCGGGCTGACGAACGGCAAGACCGCTTCGACGTACTCGTCCGGACACGGGGCGTACCGGTTCTGTTTCGCGAGCCTCGGTGCGACCGAAGCGAAGGCCGGTGACCGTTTGAAGGCCATGGTACACCGACGGAGGGAACCAGTTCCTCGGCTCACCGCCCACTTGAACACCCGTTTGATCCGGCTGATGCGGCGATTGGTCACGACGAAGCCCCTGCCCGTCCACCATGTGCTGCCGGACGGCTTTCAGCTTGCGGGCCCAAAATCTCGTGGCGAGGGTGCGCCGTACAACTCGCGGAGCGGCCGGAGGGCCTCCCGCATGCACGCCAGTTCCTTGGTCGGCTGGCCGTCCTTGGCGTAGTAGGTCTTGGCAAACTTCCAGTAACAGCAACAGCTGAATGACCTGAGGAAATGGGCAATTCAGAATTGTCACGCGGCATTTGTTGACGGTACTTGCCGTTGCGCAGACTGGCTGAGTTGCCACTCGGCAATGAGACGGGCGTATTTCGGAACGGCTCTCAGGGGAGCCGTACGGCCCGAGATAGTGGTCTTTGCCGTTGACCGAACGACAGCTTGGCCAGAGCCTTGTGCAGACAGTAGAGACGGTAGGTGGAACAAGCCTCGCGGTGTCGAGGCATTTGCGGCTCCTTTTCACCGCGAAAGTCCGTAAACTACCATTCAGCAAGATTCTGAGGCCGCTACCACCCGACGCAGGTGGTACCATAACTCCTGGGTTCGGCAAACGATTTGCGTAAAGTACACCCCAGAGGATTCGAACCTCTAACCTTCGGTTCCGTAGACCGATGCTCTATCCAATTGAGCTAGGGGTGCGCAGGAGGTTTCAACCGTTTCTTTGGGTTTAGAATGAGTTGGAAGTAACTGGCACTTGTTTGGTGCTCTCTGACTTCCATTCCACGAGCCGATTCTATCCAACCTTAGCATTGGGGGAAAGATGGCTGACAGGAAAATGAGCGGAAGGGTGCGAACCCCTCGCCTGGCTTGGATGGTTTTGCTTCTTGTCAATGGGAGAAGTGGAGTCGTGGTGCCGGCTTTGCCCTCGCTGCTTTCGAGTGGACTATCCGCGCTTCTGCCAGTTGGGTTTGCCGGTGACCTTAACCCTGTTGAAATCGCTGGTTAAGGAGTCCAACTTACGGGTTGAGGGAACCGAGGAGTTCTGGAACGATCCCAACGGCACGGAAGACATCCTGACAGTTTGCGCCGCCTTGCTGAGCGAGGACAACCGGTTCAACGATTTGTTCGCAGACCGCCCCGACTGCCGCCGCAGTACCTGGAAAAAGAGTTACAAACAAAGTGAGGATGTTGGAAAAACGGACATGAACTAACGGCGGGGTGGCGCTGCTGAACTTTACCCTTGCCTTGCATTTTCGGGTGCCACCAGCCTTGCCCGTGCAATGAGTCCCGGGGGCTGATAGAACAGCGGCAGACGGGGTCTTGCTTTCGTGGCAGGTCATTCAAATCGTTCTCCCAACATGCGCAGCGCGTGTGGTCGATTGCTGCCTGTCTTCGGCTTCCGAGCCACTTCCAAATTCAGCGCCAGTTGGACACAACTTGGATAGTCGCTGGGCTGCATCGTGGCGAGCGGCGTGGTCTCGTTAGTTGTTGGCGTTGATCTTGGCCGGATCGACCGTTTCTCGGATGAATTGCACCGAGGGCTTCCCGCCGGCACCGGTGAGAAATTCAGCCACGTAACGCTGGCGATCGCGGGGACGTTCAGGCACCCGGAAGTTGTCCCCCTTCTGCATGATGGGGCGGAATTCGGAGATCTCGCCGAACGCTCGGGTTCCCGCTGCCTGACACGGGAGCCAATGTCCTGTGCCTTCGTCATCCACCATATAGAACTCTGGATAGCAATGGCCCGGCACCCAGACGGTTCGGGCGGGGATCTTGCTTGCCCGGCAGATGGCAATGAACAACGAACTCAATTCTTCGCAGTCTCCATAACCGTCTCGCATGGCGGCGAGTGCCCCTTTGAGTGGGCCGTCCTTGTATTCCACGTTTGCCCGAGTCCAATCGTAAATGGCTTCGATCTTTTGCCAGTCGCTCTTGGATTCGTTCTCACGCATCAGCGTCTTAGAAATCTCGACAATCGGCTTGGCTCGCGATTCGATATAAGGACTGTCTCCGAGATAGATCCGCACGTCTCGTTCGAGCCGATCAGGGATCTTGAGAATCGAAGGATCTTTGGGGGCCAGCAACGCGTGACGCGTCACCTTGAGCGTAGCGAGCGCACCGGCTTGGGCCCCTTGCGGAATCTGCGGTAAGTCCAGCAGCATCTGCTTGACGGTTCCGTCAATCTCGCGATATCGGACGCTGCGCACGAACGGGCTCTTCTCTTCCTCCAGCACTTCGACCTTCTGCTCTGGCCAGTCAATCGGTACCGGGATGGTTGCAAAGATTCCGCGACATGGGCCGCTCTGAGCCGAGACAAGCACTCCCAACTTCAGGAACTGATCCTGAGACTCGCCAAGCTGGCAGCCATTCTTTGGAAGACTGGGACCCACTTGAAACTCTTGGGCCAGTGCTGGATACGCAATCAACGATAACAGCGCAAAGAGGGGAAGATAGAGAGTTGTACGCACGGGAAATGCCTCCTCCGTCCTGCGAAAAATTCAGGGCAACTTTTTTCGAAATCGAGTGACTGGCGCGTCAACACTCCGGCGATTTGCAGCCAGCCACTTCCAATCCATTCTAATTGCCAATTCCACCTGGACTTGCGAAAAGTGAGTGCTGTCGGTGGAATGTTGTACACGCTTAGTGAACCTTAGCTCACTGCCCGGAGGTGAACACTAAAAAAATCCGTAACGGTTGTCAGTACAATGGCTTAAGGATAATTGAGCAACGCCTGTTGACAGAATTCGCGAAGCTTCTAATATACATCCATACACCAAATGCAAGCCAATTGGTCACACAAGGAGGTCATCGCCATGTTGGTATTGTCGCGGAAAGAAGGCGAATCCATTCAGATTGGTGACAACATTTTTCTCAAAGTGTTGCGCGTTCAAGGGGACCGGATCCGGTTGGGCATCGAGGCTCCGCGCCATGTCAAGGTGATGCGGAGCGAAGTTGAGCAGCGGCTCGTTTGATCAGGGAAGAACGCCCCGCCGCAGGGGGAAGACGCCCCCTATATCGAACTCTCTTTGTCGGCGTTGATGGATGGTGCTTCCGCATCGGGTTAACGCTTGCGGTGACTCCCAAACAAAGCCGGCTCGCTCCTCTTCGTTGGTTGAGGAGCGAGCCGATGTTCGAATGTAGGGCAGTCGAACTAATGCTCGACGCTTAATTCGTTGGGTGCCATGGCCTCGCTCGCGTGGCCATGCCGACGTGGAGTCAGAATTCCTACTTGCGTCCGAACATGCCTACGCAAGCAAGAGCATGGCACCCGAAAACATTGGTTCCGCGCTCTTTAGGTCAAGCCACTCAGGGTGCTCTGTCCGCTGGAGAATCGCTCAACTTCCACGCCCAGATGCTGAAGCAAGTTGACGAACAGGTTGCACAGCGGGGGAGACTTGTCCGGTGCAAAGGCCAGGTGCTGACCATGTGCATAGTGTCCGCCAGCAGCGATGATTGGCAGATTCGTGTTGTTATGGCTTGATGCGTTCCCAAGACTGGAACCCAACAGAATGCCGGTCTGATCAAGGAGCGTGTGTTCCCCTTCGCGCACCTCATTGAGTTTGTGCAGGAACTCCGCGAACAGCCGCATCTCTTCCTTCTCGATGATCGAGAGCATCTCAATTTTGTCGGGATCTCGACCGTGGTGGCTGAGGTTGTGCCAGCCATCATCCACCCCTTTCAGCGATACCACCTCGGCTCCGCCGGCTCCGTGTAGCGTGATCAGTCGCGTGGAGTCGGTACGGATTGCCAAGAAAATCATGTCGTACATCAGCTGCATCCGCCCGGTAAAGTCCGCCCGATCGGTGATGTCGGTCGGCGGCTTCCGGTCCACCACAGGCTTGGGACGTTTGGCCCAATCGGCGGCCAAGAGCAAACGTTGCTCGAGTTCGCGAACGCTGGTGAAGTATTGCTCAAGCGTGCGGTTGTCCTCGCGCCCGACGTCTCGTGCTACCGCTCGCGTTTGTTCACGGACCAAATCCATCACGCTCTGGCCATCTTCAATACGGCGCATGTGGGTTGCCTTCTCATCCTCGGTTCCGTCGAGAAAGAGTTTGGCGAACAGACGGGATGGCCTGGTTTCGGCGGGGATTTGTACGCCAGCCCGGGTATAGGAAAGTCCCGAGAGCGTGGCGGCTAGTGTGAGCGAGGCAAACCGGGTGTTGTGCCCGATCTGCTCGGCAGCAAACTGGTCCACCGAGATCGTATTTTGGAAACTTTGCTGACCAGGGTGTGCGGCACCTGTCAGGTAGCTCTTCTCAGCGGCATGCCCTCCATCCACATCGGGATGCATCAAGCCGGAGATTACGGTGAACTTGTTGCGCAGCGACTGCAGCGGTTCAAGATAGGGGGTGACTTCGTATTCGTGTCCCGCTTTCTCCGGAAACAACAGGGGGGTGTGGATCCCCAACGGGGCACCAATCGCCAGCATGCGGCGGACGTCACCTCCGGTAGATTGTTCGGCTCCGCGCAAGCCACCGGTCATGCACTCCAGCAGCGGCAAGCCAATCGCCACACCTGCGGCACGGAGAACGGTACGTCGACTCATGGGGGTGGTATTCATCTCAGGCGATCTCACGCAGTCAGTGCATGGTTACGGTTGCAAGAACAATGGGTTGTTCACAACGGCACGAATCATTGATTTCAACCCCATGTCGTGCGGTTCGGATTGGCGAACAACCTGATCCACGGCGGTCCTATCGGTTGCGGTAATTGGTCGTCCGGTGCCGTACACCAGCAGCTTGTCGGCCATGGCGCGGGCGAACTGTTCGGGGATCTGCCATCAGACGTTCGCGGAATTCGCGAAATCCATCGAACGGCGACCATCCGGCAAGCTGGTCGCCAGTTTCGACGGTCGGGCCCTTGCAGGTAGGCCTTTTCGCGAATCTTTGGCCCATCCCCCAGCGAGCGATACCATTGCCGCTCGCCGCCGATGGCATCGAATTCTTCCAGGGCGAAGCCGGGCGGATCAATCCGCGTATGGCAACGGGCGCAGGATTCTATTTCGCGATGTTTGTCCAGCTGCTCGCGAATGGTCGTCGCCCCGCGAATATCAGGTTCCACGGCAGGTACGCCAGGAGGTGGTGGGCCGACGGGCTGTCCGAGAATCTTGTCCAACACCCAGACGCCCCGGATCACGGGCGAGGTGGCCGTTCCATTGGCAGTCACCTTGAGTACGCTGGCATGTGTCATCACACCACCGCGGATACTCTCTTCCGGCAGAGCAAACTTCCGAAAATGCTCATTGCCGCGAACGTCGGAGATTCCGTAATGGCGTGCCAAACGCTCGTTCAAGAACGTGAAATCAGAGTCGACAAAATTCAGCACACTTAAGTCTTCGGCCAAGACGTGCATGAAGAACTGTTTGCGTCTCGCCCAACATTGCTTCTTGCAGCAGTGGATCGAACTCAGGATACAACTTGCTCGCAGGCGTGGTGAACTCAATATCGCGTAGGCTCAGCCATTGCCCGGTAAAATTCTCCACGAACTGCTCGATGCGCGGATCTTGGATCATTCGCTCCACTTCGGCATCCCGCACGGCAGGATCCTGCAGTTTTCCTTCGCTGGCCAACTGCAGCAGACGTTCATCTGGCTGCGTGGACCAAAGGAAGTACGAGAGCCGCGAGGCCAGCGTGAACTGGTCGACGTCCGGCTGCGGTTGAGCAGCAGGAACTGCGGCGAGCAAAGCACCGCCGTGACCCCCGCTCGCACGGCTTGCTCGAACGTGCGCCCCGCATCCAGCCTGGCCAACGTCAGCTGCACAAACGGCTGCATCTCCGAATCGCTCACGGGACGGCGAAAGGCTCGCGGGATGAACTCTTGAATGATTCGCGCTGCGTCTCCACGCGGGGCGGTCGACTCCACCACGTGCGACTTCACCCCGCGCCGATGACGGATGTAGATCGGCTTGTCTTCGACGAGATGGATCCGTTCGTTCTCGCCAAACAAGCGCCGTTGAGACTCGGACGGAAAGCTCTGATCCAGCGGGCCATGTGTCTCTGCCCAAACAATGCCAATCCCCGGCCGTGCCTCGTGTTTGTCACGCCAGGTGACATGCTCGGGCCAGATTCTTGGCACAATTAAGATCGAGTGTCCTTCACGCATGAATGTGGTGAACTCGATGATGCGTGGGTCCTCGGGAGTCCCCGAGGCGTCAAAGTTGCCGATGAACTCGCGCGTGCCAGTGCCGAACAGGGGGCCGACATATACTGCCGACCGACCAGCGTGCGATCGCCGGATCATGAGGCCAGACCGCTACTCGGCAACGGTATATGCCATCTTCAATGGGATGAGCATCGTCGATCCGCGCCGGGGGCCAACCAGGGGTGAACTTGACGAACGAGTTGGCAACCGAAATCGTTCCCCCCTTCTTGCCGGCGACCGAATCGATGTTGGTTTGGATCTTCATCAACTCGGCGCGGCGCGTCTCGGCAGGCAGCGGTTTGATTCTGCGAATCACCGAGTCGAAGGCCACATTCGCGGCTTCGAGGTACTGCTCCATCAGGACAGAAGAAATGCTGAGCCCATTGCCGACGTTGTCGAACCCCTGCACGCTGCCATCTTCTGGCAAGAGATCCAACAGCGGGGTTTCGATCCCAAGCAGGTCGTGAACGGTGTTCTCATACTCGCGGCGGTTGAGTCGCCGCAAAGCGACGGGTCTCGGGCCGGCCGCGGTGGCCAACACCTGGCCAATGTGCCGGACTGTCTGGCTGATCTGCTCGGCCGTTGGCCGTGGGCGTCCTTCCGGCGGCATCTCACCGGAATCAATCACCGTCAGAATTCGTGACCAGGTTTCGGTCGCAGAACCTGTCGCGCTGGGGCTGTCCAGCGTGTCCAGCCGCAGTTCGCTCTCCTGCTTCTTGGCACCGTGGCAGGCGATGCAATGCTGCTTCAGAAAGCTTCGTACAACGAGCTCAGAGGGGGATTGCGTCTGCGCGACGGCAACCACCGGCACGCTCCATGTCCACACGACGATGAGGGGTAGCAAGCAGGCGTTTCGCATTTTCTGATGGCACCCTATCGAGTTGTTTGTAGAGCGGCTCGGCCGGCCGATTATCCTTCGTCCTGATCTTCTTGCAGCTTGCGAACCTTCTCAAGCAGGTCTCCAACGTCCGCGTAGCTGTAGTCCATGCCGGCCAGGCGGGTGAGATAGTCTTCGGCCTTGACCGCGTCTTTGAGGGACAGGGCCAGGCGTCCTGCCCGATAAAGAGCCCGCTTCTTGCTATCGGCGCTGCGGTCAGGGATCTTGGCGATGGCTTCTTCGTAGTTCGACATTGAGAGCTTGTACTGCTTGATCGCCTGGAAGCACTCGCCCAGGACCAATTGCACATCGCCTTGCCGTTGGGGATCGTTGCGGGCAACCTGAAACGCGGTGATGGCTTCGGGGTACTTCTTGTTTCGAAACAGCCGCAATCCCAACTCGTACCGGTAGCCAATATGGTTGGGATACCGTTCGGCCCGGTTGCGGTAGTACTCCATTTCGACTTTGTTCAGTTCCGCCTTGACCTGCTTGTAGTTGTTGATTGTCTCGGCGGACTTTTCAGATTCGGCGAGTTTTTTGGCGATCGAATAGTTTTCGCGAATTCGTCGCAATTGGACGTCTTCGATCCGTTCGCGGATGTTGAGATCGCCGCCACTGACGTTGAACGCCTCTTCGAGCGTGGTGAGGGCTTCGTCGAAATTTTCTTTTTGCAGGTAATAGTCCGCCAACTGAATGTAGTTGGAGACTTCGTCCGGGTTTTTTTGAATGTTGCGTTTGAATTGCTCTTCAGGCGTGCGGTTGAGACCAGGGCGCTCACCTTGATCGGCGCGAACGTCTTTGGTGTCCTTGGCGTCTTCGTATCCACCTGTCTTGATGGTGCGGTTGACGGTGCAATCCCCGATCCCTTTGTTGGCCTCCTCGTCGTCGCGGAGTGTTTCTTGCACGCGGCGCCAGCAGATGATCGCCTCGTCATAACGATGCAAACTGGCCAAGGCTCGGGCGGCTTTGCGGTTGATCTCGGGGTCTTTGATATTCGCATCCAGCGCCGACTTGAGGTAGCAAAGTTGGCACTCGTCGTAATCCATCTCCTCGGCGGCTTCGGCCATGATGGTCAGCGTGGTGGTGTCCCAAGGGTTGAGCTTGAGCAACTCGACGCCTGCCTTGATGACGCCGCGCCAGTCCTTCTGCATGGTGGCTTTCTTCAAGGCCCCCTTGCTGGCGGCTCCTTTGAAGCCTGAGAGCCTGGCCCCTTTTTTATTGTTGTTGTACTTCTTCTGCAGATTGCCGATGAAGTTGCTCAGGTAGATCAGGTTGCCGGGATCATCAATGACGCAGCGCGTGAACTGCAGCGTGGCATAGTCGAAATCTCCCTTGGCGGCACTCTTGCTGCCAGACTCGAAGAGTTGTTGCAAGATCTTCCGCCGACCGGGGGGAATCGGTTCACGCCCCTTGCCGTTCTTGTTGTTGCCGCTGTCTTCTGTCATGGCGAGAATCCCTGGGGAGTCAACGAGGCCGTGGAATGTGGCACGGCATCGCCACGCTACATGGATGCAAAATAATTACAGAAATAGGGCCGACCAAACGTGAAAAGTTGCCACGCTCGGCAATCGGCGCGAGGCGACTCACTTTTCCAATCTTTAGTTTAACATGCGACGCGATCATCGCCACCAGGAGAACAAGCAACGGGAATCGCAAGAACAGAAGTCAAACAGCAACGAAGATCGGGGGTTGGCCCGGGGCTGCCCGCTGGCGATCGGGGCGTGCCTTAGAGAAGTAGGGCGAAATGGACGGCCCATCGGGTGACTGCGGGGCAACCGTCACTGCCAAACCGTAGAATATACCCGCAGGCAGGCACCTCAACAATGAGCTTAGCCGCCGATATTTTGAGTCCCTTTGGGCCCCTTGAACGCCTGGGTGGAGCGCGTTATCGTCGAGCAATTTTACAGTCCTCCCGATCCCACAGATCCCAAGCTTGGTGGCCTTGCTCCCCAGGCGGTTTGGGGAACCTGTGGCGGTCAATTGCTCTCAAGTTCTTGGGCCATCAGGCCCTCTGAGTAAAGGAAATTCCGGGTGCCTCGTCGCGACGATCTGCGCAAGATTCTGCTCATTGGTTCCGGCCCTATCGTCATCGGCCAGGCGTGCGAGTTCGATTATTCAGGGACTCAGGCGTGTAAGGCCTTGCGGGAAGAGGGGTATGAGGTGGTGCTGGTCAACAGCAATCCTGCCACCATCATGACGGACCCCAACACAGCAGACCGCACCTACATTGAGCCACTGACCTGGGAGATAGTGGCCAAGGTGATTGAGGTGGAGCGTCCCGATGCGCTGCTGCCCACCTTAGGTGGACAAACCGGTCTGAACGTAGCCATGGATCTCGATCGGCACGGTGTGCTCGAGAAATTTGGCTGTGAAATGATCGGCGCTCGCGCCGATGTCATCGCCAAGGCTGAAGAACGCGAACAGTTCAAAGTCGCCATGGAAAAGATCGGCCTCGAGGTTTGCCGGGGCGAAACCGTCCGTGATCTGGTGGCCGCTCGCAGGGTGATGCAAGAGATCGGGCTCCCGTGCGTGGTGCGTCCCAGTTTCACGATGGGGGGAAGCGGATCGGCCATCGCCTACAATCGCGAAGACTTCGATACCCTGGTTTCGCGAGGGCTGGAACAGTCTCCGGTCACCGAAGTCCTGGTCGAAGAATCCATCATCGGCTGGAAAGAGTACGAGATGGAAGTGATGCGGGACGTTGATGACAATGTGGTCATCATTTGTTCCATCGAGAACTTTGACGCCATGGGAGTCCACACCGGGGACTCGATCACCGTGGCCCCCGCACAGACGCTGACGGACAAGGAATACCAGCGAATGCGTGACGCCTCGCTGGCCGTCATCCGCGAGATCGGCGTCGAGACTGGGGGTTCGAACATTCAGTTCGCTGTCGAACCTTCGACCGGGCGAGTCATTGTGATTGAGATGAACCCTCGCGTCAGCCGCTCCAGCGCGCTGGCGTCGAAGGCCACCGGCTTTCCCATCGCCAAGATTGCCGCCAAGCTGGCCGTTGGCTATCGGCTGCACGAACTGGCCAACGACATCACTCGCAAGACCAAGGCCTGCTTTGAGCCGACCATCGACTATGTGGTCACCAAGATCCCTCGCTTTACGTTCGAAAAATTCCCCGATGCCGATCCCACGCTCACCACCCAAATGAAGAGCGTGGGCGAAACCATGGCGATTGGACGAACGTTCAAAGAGTCTTTTCAGAAGGCCTTGAGAGGGCTGGAGGTTGGCAGTTTCGGATTTGGTTGCGATTCCAAAGACCTTTGGGGAACCCCTCACCAACCGACCAACGACGAGATTCGAGCCACGCTGGCTACCCCCTGTGCTGAGCGTCCTTGGTTCATCCGCTATGCCATCAAGAGCGGGATGAGCATTGAGGAAATGCACGACCTGACCGGTATCGATCCTTGGTTCTTGGACAATCTCCTCCAAATTGTGGAGTTGGAAGACCAGCTGCGCCAGCACGAGTCACTGGAAGCGGTCGATACGTCGCTGCTCCGCACCGCCAAACGATACGGATTTGCCGATCGTCAACTGGCCGAGATCTTCAACACCACCGAGTTTGAGGTGCGCCGCGACCGGATTGAGCGCGGGATCGTGGTGACGTACAAGTCCGTGGACACCTGTGCCGCCGAGTTCGAAGCCTACACCCCGTACTTCTATTCCACTTACGAAGACGAAGACGAGACGCCTCCCAAGCCTGAGGGAGGCAAGCGGATCATCATTCTCGGCGGCGGGCCGAACCGAATTGGTCAGGGTATTGAATTCGACTACTGCTGCTGTCATGCAAGTTTCGCACTGCGGGAGTTGGGCATTGAGTCCGTGATGGTCAACTCCAATCCGGAAACCGTCAGCACGGATTACGACACCAGCGATTTGCTGTTCTTCGAACCGCTGACCACCGAAGACGTCCTGAATATCTGCGACCGCGTGCAACCAGATGGAGTGATCGTGCAGTTTGGGGGACAGACGCCGCTCAACCTGGCCAGAGCCCTGCAAAGCAACGGCGTGCCGATCATCGGCACCAGTGTCGATACCATCGAGGACGCTGAAGACCGCGAAAAGTTTCAGGAACTGCTCTCTCGATTGGGATTGCGGCAACCCGCTAATGGCATTGCTCGCACCATGAGCCAGGCTCGCAAGGAGGCTGACAAGATTGGCTTCCCAGCGCTGGTGCGGCCCAGTTTTGTGCTGGGGGGGCGAGCCATGGAGATTTGCTACGATCATACGCAACTCGAGCGCTTTGTGGCCGAAGCGTTCATTGTGGCCCAAGGGCAACCGGTGCTGATTGACCGCTTTCTCGAAGACGCCATCGAAGTGGACGTGGACGCCATCTGCGACGGCCACCACACCGTGGTAGCCGGCATCATGGAGCACATTGAAGAAGCGGGCGTGCACTCGGGAGACTCTGCCTGTTCCATCCCTCCCTACAGCCTGACAGGACCCATCCTCAAAGAGATTCGCGCGGCGGCCTGTTCGCTGGCAGACGCTTTGAAGGTGCGAGGGCTGATGAACATTCAGTTCGCCATCAAACGTGAGGAGGGGGAAACCAACCTCTACGTGCTGGAGGTGAATCCCAGGGCAAGCCGGACGGTTCCCTTCGTTTCCAAAGCCACTGGGTTGCCGGTTGCCAAAATCGCCGCCAAGGTGATGGCTGGCTGCACGCTCGAAGAATTGGGCTGTACCGAAGACCCCATCCCCAGCCATGTCTCGATTAAGGAAAGCGTGTTTCCTTTCGCCAAATTTACCGGCGTGGATATCGTGCTCGGCCCAGAGATGCGTTCGACGGGCGAAGTCATGGGAATCAGCGAACGGTTCAGCATTGCCTTTGCGAAAAGCCAACTGGCCGCCGGCGTGCTGCTGCCGACCGAAGGCTGCGTGTTTATTAGCGTGGCAGATCGGGCGAAGAGCCACATTGGTGACCTGGCTCGACGTTTGACGACCATGGGCTTCGAACTCATCGCCACCTCTGGCAGTGCCAGAGTACTCCAGCAGGCTGGTGTGAAAGTCAGCGTGGTCAAGAAACTGCAGGAAGGTCACCCGAACCTGATTGACCATCTGATTGACGGAACCGTCAACCTCATCATCAATACCCCCCGCGGCAAAGGTGCCAGAACCGACGAAGGCCGGATCCGTGCGGCTTCGGTCATTCACCGGGTTCCCTGCATCACCACCATCTCAGCAGCCCAAGCCGCGGTCAAAGCCATGGAAGCCCTGCGCGGCGAAGAGATGCAAGTTCAGGCCTTGCAAGATCGCTTCCCGATCCAATGATTCCGAACGAATACAGAACCGTTGCCCCAACGGTTCACCCGCAGTTGAGTTCCCCCCAACGATTCAGAAGTTCGACCGTCAGAGGGCCTACGAAGACGTGCGTGGGAAGGGTAGCGAGTGGGATCGGTAGCGAGTGCATGGTAAAGTGAAGTTAGGGAATAATTATCTTTGCCCTGGATGTGTTGAACTTCAGGAACCATGAAAGCTGATTGATGAGACGTTACGCGATTCCATTGATCGTACTGGCCGTGGTGGGCTGGGGGATCTTTCATGCCGTGGGAGCGTACCAGTTCAACCACAATCCGCTCAGGGGAGTGGTGGTCATGGTGTGCGTTGCCGGGTACTTGGGCATTTGGATGCTACTGCTCAGAGTGCGCAAAGCCCAATTGGATGCAGCCGCGGCCAAACGCGAACTTCTGGCCCATGCCTCAAAAGCTGTGGAACATTGAACTCATGGGTTGGAAGTTCGACATCGTTCCGGCAATCTTCCTCGCTGCTGCCGGCGTTTGCATGTTGGTCGCCTGGCAACTTCTGGCCTGGCCGCTCTGGCTCTCGCTCCTGGTAGGTGCAGCTGGAGCGATTGCGTTGTTTATCGCCACCATTATCATTCACGGATGCTTGGAGTGGTGGCTCAAGAATCGGCAGATCCGACGACGATGAAGCCAGGCCGCTGCCGACGCACCAGCGATGGGTGCCATGCCCTCGCTGCGTGGGCACGCCGGAGTGCAAGTGGACAATCAACCAGCAATTCCGCAGGCCCACTTTGACGCGAGGCCATGGCACGCAACCCGAAGTTTAAGCGTTGACGCAACACTAGGTCTGCGGGAGATATCCCATGGAGCTGACCGTGACCGAAGACTTCCCAGAAATCTATTTGGCCCGACATGGCGAAACCGAGTGGTCCGCAACCGGGCGGCACACCGGACGAACCGATATCCCGCTGACCGCGCGCGGAGAAGAGAACGCCAAACAGTTGGGGCACCGGTTGCAGGCAGTCCAGTTCACGCAGGTCCTCTCCAGCCCACTTGCCCGCGCCTGGCGGACCTGCGAACTTGCAGGCTTCGGCGGCGTGGTCCAGAGCGAGCCGCTGCTCATGGAGTTCGACTATGGAGCGTACGAAGGTCGAACCACCGCCGATATTCGGCACGACGCTCCCGGCTGGGATCTCTACCAGCAAGGTTGTCCCGGCGGTGAAACCGTGGCCGATGTGACCGCTCGCATTGACCAGGTGCTTGCTCCGCTACGCCAACTCACCTCAGGCAGGGTCCTCATCTTTGCCCACATGCACGTGCTGCTGTTCCTGGCCGCCCGTTGGATCGAACTCCCCGGCGTCGAAGCCCGCCGGTTCTTCCTCGGCACTGCCGCGCTCAGCACGCTGGGGTATCGTCATGGGCTGGATGAGCCGATCATTCGGGTTTGGAATGACGCGCACCATCTCGCCACGTCCTAAAGGTGCCGAACCCGCTTGCCAGCATAGCTACGGGATCGTTCGCAGCACACGATTCGCCACACGATTCCCTTTCGCCAGCTCGATGCCATTTCGCCACAAGGTGGTGAATCTTCTGCGCCGGACGTTGCTTTGCGTCAACACGCTGCCCTGCGGTAACTTTTGCTAATCTCTGCAAGCTGCTGCGCAGTCAAGGTTTGTGTCGCGAGCCAGGTTGCCGATGAAGTCTAGGCACGGTGCTTGCTTTTAGAAGTTCTCATCAAAACAACGAGTCGCCCGGACACGTGCCAACGATGAGGACCACCATGACGCAGCTTGCTTCCGACGCCGCCCACCTGTCCCTGTTCAATCCCGAGTTGACTCAAGCCCACGTTCCTCAAGCCGACGCCGAGACGCAAGAGGTTGACGATTCGCAAATGCTGCGACTCGAGCTCACCGCCCGACTCGCCTTCGATCAAGAAGTGGTGGCGGCTGGTGGAAACAGCAGTCCTTGGTATCAGTACAGCAAGCGAGCACTCGACATTCTCGGAGCCAGCGTGCTGCTGGTGCTGTTTGCTCCGATCATGGCGGTGACCTACCTTGCCTTACGGATCAGTGGGCAGCCAATCTTCAAGCAAGAGCGGGTTGGGCTTTGTGGCCGTAAGTTCACGATGCTACAAATTCCGCACCATGTGCATGGATGCTGATAAGAAGCAGCACCTGGTGTCGAATCAGCAAAGTGGCCCGGTGTTCAAGAACCGTTGCGATCCCCGAATCACTCGGCTCGGCCGCGTGCTACGGATGCTGAGCATTGACGAAATGCCGCAGGTATTCAACGTACTCCGCGGAGACATGGCCCTGGTGGGACCTCGTCCGCCGGTTGCCAAAGAAGTGGTCAACTACCAGCCTTGGCAGCTCAAGCGGCTGGCCATCAAGCCGGGCTTGACCTGCCTATGGCAAGTCTCCGGCCGTTGCGAGATCGGCTTCGAAGATTGGGTCCGCATGGACATCTGGTACATGGCGAACCAAAGCCTGCGAACCGATCTCTGGTTGCTCTGCAAAACTCCTTGGAGCGTGATCACAGGCCGCGGAGCTTACTAAGGCCTGTTGGTTCAGTCGCGGCACGCAGATCTTTATCTGTTATGTTGAACCCATGCAGAATCAGCCCCCATTGACCCCAACTGATTCGAATCGACCTCCGGCAGATGGCCTGCTGTTGGTGGCGCACGGCACCCGTTTGACGGCTGGAATCGAAGCCACGCATGTCTTGCGTCAGCGAGTGCAAACGCTGGTCGACTTGCCTGTGGAGCTGTGCTTCATCGAGTTAGCCAAGCCAACGCTGCGTGAGGGGCTGGCCGGCATGGCTGAGCGAGGATTGAAGAACGTGGCGGTCTGCCCCATCCTGCTGTTTGCTGCAGGGCACGCGAAGCAGGACCTGCCGGCCGCATTAGCAGCGGCACGTGTGGCACACCCAGGCGTTCGGTTCGCTCAGGCACCTGCCCTGGAGTCCCACCGATTGATCATCCAGCAGTCCGTGGCCTGTTTCCAAGAAGTGCTACCGCAAGCAACGCCGGAGAACCTGTCCGACACGTTGCTACTGCTAGTGGGACGGGGGAGCCGAGACACTCAGGCGATTGGCGAAATGGCCCGCTTCGCTCGACTGAGGTGGGAAGCAGCACCCACCGGCTGGGCAGAAACGGCGTTTCTCGCCATGGCCCAACCTACCTTGGAACGGGCCACAGCGGTGGCTGCCCGAATGGGGTTCGGTCGAATTGTGGTTCAACCACACCTGTTATTCCCAGGCGATTTGCAGACGCGACTCGAAGTCCACGTCAGCCAGTGCACCCGGAAGTATCCGCATTGCTCGTGGCATGTGACAGCGCCATTGGGTGCCACCGATCTGATCGCCCAAGCGCTGGTCGAAGTCGCCGGAACGGCAACCATGTAGAACAGTTGTCTCAACTGTTCGACACAGCTAGGGTTTCTGCAGCGCCGCTTCTATCGCCTGCTGGATCTTGGTGACGACCTCGACCATTTGTGCCTGATCCACTTTCTGTTCAGGACTGTTGTAGAACACATGGAAGGTGTACCAGTTGCCGTTGGCGTTCTGCATGAGCCAGTTGCCGGCCAAGAGTTGATCTTCGGACCCTCCTTTGAAACCGACATAGGGCCAGACCTTTGGATCGCACTTGAGTTTGGGATCGATGGCTAAGATCGCCCGCATGCTGGCGGCCGGCATCCCTTTTTGCGTGTGCCGGTAGATCCAATCCATGGTCCGAGCCATGTCCAGCGGTGAGGCGTACCACTCAGCCAGGTCGAA
Source organism: uncultured Planctomycetia bacterium (assembly GCA_942492195.1). Taxonomy (GTDB): domain Bacteria; phylum Planctomycetota; class Planctomycetia; order Pirellulales; family S012-138; genus CALOEH01. Next base: position 16,261 of record CALOEH010000070.1, read on the forward strand.
GGCCCCCGTGTCGAAGTCCAGGGCGTCGTAGTCCGGAACGCCTTGAAAGTGATCGGCCAGAAACGCCCGACGCCCGGCTTCGTCCAACTTCTGATACTTCTTACCAGGCAGGCCGGTCTTGCGATCGCGGAGCATCACCATGTCGCGGGTGTCCATCAGCGGCAGATTGAGCTCTGCGTGCCGGTTCCCCATCGTGACCATTTGACGCTCGATGGGCCGCCTGCCCAACAAGTGGATTAGGTGGTCGGTGGCCGTGTTGTCACTGATGGAAATCATCTTGAGAGTCAGTGTGTTGAGCGTCACCGGCGAACCCATCGGCCAGTCGGCCATCTCTGAGTGCGGCGGCCCCAGCAGTTTGGCTTCCAACTGCATCACGTTCTCCAAACGCCGACGGTGTTGATTGACTTCGTCGGCCAGGGTGCCAAACACAAAGAGCTTGAACCCTGACCCAATAGCCATTGGCTCGTCCGCATCCACTCCGTGCAGGACCACGGGGCCTGAGTCGGTGAGCTGAGTAAAGACCATCGACGTCCGGCCTGGCAACTCGGCCAGCAGTTGGCGAATCTCCGCCTCCACATGGTTTGCCGGGTTTGCCTTGTCCGCCGGTTGCCGCGCCGGTTCGAAATCTGGAACTTCCGCCTGAGCGTCGGCACCCGAGGATGCCAGAACCATCCCAAATACCATGGCAACCGTTCCAAACCAGGACGCGAAGGTTGAGCGTTTTGTCACAGTTCCAGCCTCGTCAGTGGTCTCAAGTCAGGTGAATTCTCGGCACAGCAGCGTTCCAACCTAAAACCTAGCACGCGCCAGGCAGGGGGAACGGAGAAAAGTCCCGGCTCAGAGAGATCTGAAGATCTGACCCCACGGTTTCAAGTGCGAAAGTTGTCCTTCGCCGGTTACATAAGGCAACGGTCCGATGATGCCCGAATCTGCTCAGACAGCGCCACCAGGCTATCCACCAATCGAACCTCAGGCCGGCGGAGTCGCAGTTGAATCTCCAGGTCGAAACGGCGGGCGTAATCCCGATGGGCACCAACGAAGAGAGTCACGTTGGATGAACAGCAGGCCCCCAGTTCGAACAACGCAATCGGGCAAAGAGTCTCCGGCGGAAACCAAAAGGCAACCGCTGAAGATTGCGAAAGGTGTTGAAACTCCCAGCGAATTTGCTGTTCCCCTGCGACAACATCCCCCATCGGAAATTCCACGCGGCGGGGGTTCAACAGCACGCCGGGATGACTCGACAACAACCGGATCACTTCGTCCTGCCAAGGTTGGGTGTCACTGATACCGCCGGCCAGGAACAACGTCGGCAGGTCCCCCTGATACGGTTGTGGAGCTTGGATGATGTGCATGCTGCACCCTTGAATTGAAATTGTGAAGGCTCAAATTTGCTTCGCGGTCCTGTCTCATTAGTAGGGAGGAAGTAACCGGCGGAATCCCAGTCCCAGAACGATTCCTGCAAACACCAGATTTCTCGCCAGCGAAGACGGCCAGTGCATCGATGGAGGGAACGAACCTGCTCGGGTGTCTATCGTAGACGCCAGGTTGGTGGCAAGCTTGCCGATCCAATCGATCGTCCGAGGCCATTCAGCCAGGCGGTCTAGCCAATCGGACGGTATTGCCGCACTCCCCAGGTTCGCACCGCTGACGGCTCCGGCAATGGCAGCCACGCTGTCCGAGTCACCGCCCAGCAGCACGGCGTTCTCGACACATTGACGGTAGTCGCCAGGGCAGCGGGCCCAGCATACAAGGCCGCCGGCACGGATTGGTTGACGTACCCGCTGATCCCTTGCGACCAACCTTGCGAATCTGCAAATGCCTCGCAGGTGTCTCCTTGCCGAAGTGCCTTGACCGCACTCACGATGGTGCCGCGCAGTTCTTCCCCTTGAATGTCTTCCACTGCCTGATTGAGAAACTCCTGTGGCGAGTCGCCACCGACAACTCCTAGCCTTGCTGCCTGAGCGACGAGTCGTGCCCCTTCCTCAGCGCGCGGATCGGTATGTGTGATTCGCGAACAAACACGAACGAGTTCGCGCAACTGCTCATCACTGCTGGCGAACACGCCGAGTATGGCTGATCGCATGGCAGGACCGTTGCCGGCACTAAAAACTCCGCTGCATTGCGGACCGAAACCAACCAGCAACTTCAAGCATGCGCGAAGCGTCGCCATTCCGATTCCCGCTGGCAACGTCAACAGCCAACATTTCAAGTCCTTCGCAAGTTGCTGGGTAAACAGGGAGGGCTCGCCCGCCGAGATGGCCAACGCCCTGGCCACAATCAAGGTGTGCTCGGTGTCATCGCTGCACAGACCTCGGCCACAGCATAAGTTAAGGCTGAGTGGTGCCCCGCCGTAGAGTCGGCTGGCACGCCGACGAGTAAGCCCCTCGCGAGGCAAACCGATGGCATCAGCCACCGTTGTGCCGAGCAGGCAACCTAGCAACTGAGATTCTCGCTGCATGCTGGCCGCCAGGTGCGCAGAGTTTGTTGTCACCATTGGGTCCCTGCCGTCGCTCAGATCTCGAAGTTGAAACCTTGTTGGGTGAGATGGTCGTAGGACTTCTTGTCGAAGCGATAGAGTCGGGCGGCCCGATGGGCCACGTCCTGCTCGATCTCGTCCGTTTCCTGGACAATGCCCATGCTGAGTACCTTCTTGCGGAAGTTCCGTTTGTCGAGCAGGCGGTCGAGAATCACTTCGTACAACTGTTGCAATTGGCGAAGTGTGAACCGCGCCGGCAGCAGTTCGAACCCGATCGGCTGATACCGAACCTTGCCACGCAGACGCTCCAGGGCTGTCTGCAAGATCTCCGCGTGATCAAACGCCAGAGTTGGGACATCACTCGCTGGAAACCAGGCAGCACTGCGTGCATCGGTGCTGGCATGAATCTGATGCCCTATCAAATTGACCAGGGCGTAATAAGCCACCGTGACCACACGCTCACGCGGATCTCGGTCAACCGCCCCGAACGTATAGAGCTGCTCCAGGAAAATATCCTTCAGGCCGGTCTCCTCTTGGAGTTCGCGACGGGCGGCCTGCTCCAGGGTTTCGTCCACTCGGACAAACCCGCCCGGCAATGCCCATTGGCCCTCGTACGGTTCGAGATCTCGTTGGATCAGCATCACCTGCAAATCTTCGGCGTCCAAGGCAAAGATCACGATGTCGACAGTCAGCGCTGGACGGGCGAATTCGTAGGTTGGCAACTCGTGCTCCCTTCTCAAACCAATTTCAACTTCCGCTCAATCCGTTAGTGTTTACTGAACACTATTATTGTGTCCCTCAGACACTAAGTCAAGTGGGCATTTGGAATGTGCGCGAGTTTGGCTCTTTACCCAATTCGCGGAAGTCGGGTATGTTCTCCGCACGTCGAAAACCCCCAGACTCGCTAAGCCGACAAGGATGGTCGGCACAACAGCAAGGAAGCTTTGTCATGTGGGACGAATTGGTTTGCCCTATCGATCAAGGACCTGTGGTGGATACTGATGGTTGGCTGGTCTGCAAGGACTGCGGGCGAGGTTATCCCGTACTGGACGACCTGCCTACCTTTTTGCCAGTGGAAGAAGATCCCCGCTGGCGGCAATCGCTGGAGCGCCAACTGGTCCATTCGAGCAAGTCTTCACCAATCGCTGGCCGGCAAACTTCTCAGCTGCGACGCAGAGCTAGGGCACTAGAGAATTGGCTGGCCGGGCACCTGCATCTCGCCAGCGAAGACCGCATCTTGCAGATTGGCCTCGAAGGAGAAGGCGAAGCCCATCACTTTCGCCAGGGAATTGCCTACGGTGTGGATCCGCTGGCCGGGGCAATGGCTAGCCAAGGCCGGCTGAAGTGGGGACGCATGCGTTGGATTTCAGGCCGGGGTGAGGAACTCCCGTTTCCCGCGCGGCACTTTCGACTGATGCTATTAATTGACGCCTTGGCTCATGTTGAGTCTCCCCAGCAAGTGCTGAACGAAGTGGGCCGCTGCCTGAGCTCCGACGGGATGGCGTTTTTGACCATGCAGATTCCGAACGAAGAAAGCATGGCCCTGCACCAGTTGACGCCGCGCAAGTTGCTGCAAGCGTGCCGTGCGTCAGGACTGCGGCGAATGTGGCATGGGCCCACTTCGGAGTTTTGGAAAGATTGCCAGAGCGGCGATGACCATTCAACCACCTGGTCCCTGCTGCTTGCCCCAGTAGTGTCTCACCAAGATGAGGTGCCACTGCGCGCGGACGCAGATCCCGCCCTGGCCGGCAGTTGAGCGAAGATTTCAGCGTCCGCATGTTTGGCACGCTACTTGCATATAGTCTTTATCGAATGACAACCCCAACCTTCTTCGTTCGGAAGAGGCAACTTCCCGGAACAGCGAAGAGCAGCGCTAGAAGTGACGGGGCCGGTCATTTGAGAGAAGAGCTTTGCAGCAGTTTCTTGAGGCAAAAGCTTGAGAACTTCGGTAAACCGTTTGAAGCAGCTAGGAACACCAGAGGCTTCTCGGGACTTGAAGAGGCAAATTCTCAAGCTGTCACTTGAAGAAACAACCAGCTGGGGGGAAAGATGACCCCCTTTCCCCTCAGCCGGGTTGTTGCAAAACAATACAGCAATATGCAACACATGTTGCAAAATTGAACACTTCTCGCTCGCTCTTCTACCCCACCTTGTCTCATGCTGGGATCAGGTTTCGCATTTCTGATCAATTTTTCTACACTCACCAACATGCAGTGATGGATCTGCTTGTTGAGTGCTGGGATTTGTTGAGTTTGCGTGCTGCCAAACAGCAAGAAATCCCAGCGGACATTGCTTCCCGTGGCTCATTTCAATTGGTAAGATGGGCGGTTGGGAAGCACAAAAAAAGATTGATTTGTTGAGTACTTTTTTGTGTCACAAGCGTTTAGGGAGTAGCATGATTTCCCGCTTGCCCCTCGAAGTAGGGGTGTATGCGATGCAGCATCCGTTGGGGAGTGGGCATTTCATTTCAGTTGAACCAATTTCAGTTCTTTGACTTTGAGAGAAGGTGCAATGAGACACGGACTCACTCGTACGGCGTTCGCCGTCGTCTGTGGCCTGGCCCTGTTAGTACCCAGCATGAGTTGGGCACAAAGTTCGGGGTCCAGTTCAGACGAACAGGTGATTGACTACATCAACCGGTTGATCCGGCAAGGTTGGACAGACAACGAGATTTCTCCCTCGCCTGTGGCAACCGACGAAGAATGGATTCGACGAGTCTACTTGGACCTGCTCGGCCGCATTCCTTCGAGCGAAGAGTCAGCGGCGTACGTCAAGGACCGGTCACGCGACAAGAAATCCGTGCTTGTTGACAAGCTCTTGAATTCGGACAAGTACATTGAAGAGTACGCCCGCAACTGGACGACGCTGTGGACCAACACGCTGATTGGGCGGACCGGTGGGACAGGCCGCAACACCATGGTGAGCCGTCCCGGCATGCAGCAGTACTTGCGTCGGTCGTTCTTGACGAACAAGCCGTATGACGAGGTGGTGCATGACCTGATTTCGGCGAATGGTTCGAACACGCCGGGTGACGAAGATTACGACGGCGCGGTGAACTTCTTGTTGGACAACCTGGCTGAGAATGCCACCACGGCAACCTCCAAGGTAGCGCGCATTTTCTTGGGTCTCCAGGTGCAGTGCACCCAGTGCCACAACCACCCGTTCAATAACTGGAAGCAGGATGCCTTCTGGAGCATGAACGCCTTCTTCCGTCAGACCAAATCGCTGCGGCAAGGTGGACGTCGGATGGCGGCCCCCGTGGTGCTGGCAGACGAAGATTTCCCTGGCGAAGGGAACGATCCTGAAAAGGCCGAGATCTATTACGAACTCCGCAACGGTTACCTGATGGTGGCCTATCCCACGTTTGTGGACGGTACCAAGATCAACCCCAGTGGTTATGTGGACGAAGTCAATCGTCGCGACCAGCTGGCGGATCTGGTGCGCAAAGCCCCTGAGATGTCTCAGGCGATCGTCAACCGGACCTGGGGACATTTCCTCGGCTACGGGTTTACCAAACCAGTCGATGACATGGGTCCGCACAATCCTCCTTCGCATCCAGAATTGCTAGAGCGATTGGGCAAAGACTTTGCGGCTCATGGGCATGACCTCAAGCAGCTGATGCGGTGGATTACGCTGAGCGAAGCCTACTCGCTCTCCAGTCGGTTTGGCAGCAAGAACGCCATTGACGACCCCAGCTTGGGCGAGATGCCGTTGTTCAGCCACTTCTACGTCCGTCAGATGACTGCCGAACAGCTCTACGAATCGCTGGTGGTGGCCACGGCCGCTCACCAAACTCGTGGCAGTTACGAGGAGCAAGAGAAGGTCAAGAGTGACTGGCTCCAGCAATTCAGCATTGCCTTTGGAACGGACGAGAACGACGAGACGACGACGTTCAACGGAACCATTCCTCAGACGCTGATGATGATGAACGGAGCCTTGATTAAAGAGGCCACCAGTGCCAAGAAGGGGAGCATGCTGGAGACCATTGCCTCGGACAGTAGCAAGCCTGGGGCGAAGATCAATCAGTTGTTCATTGCCACGCTGGGTCGAGCACCGACTAGTGCGGAAGTGAACATGGCCAACGAGGCGTTTGTGGCCAACGGTGGCGATCCTTTGAAAGCCATGCAAGACGTCTTTTGGGTGCTCCTGAATTCCAACGAATTCATTCTCATCCACTAAAAACCATCGCAGCTTCGGCATGCGTTTCGACTAACTCAATCAACAACTAGCATTCTTTGCAAACAAATCATTCAGGAGTAATTTTCATGTTCAATCAAGTTCCCAGCGACATGACCCGTCGTCACTTCATGAAGCATTTGGCTGGCTCCGGTGCCACCGCCGCCGCGGCTGTTTCGTTCACCAATTCGCTGCGTGCGAATGCCGATGAACTCAAGCGAAACGGCAAGTCTGCCATCATGCTGTGGATGGGAGGCGGCCCCAGCACCATGGATATTTGGGACCTCAAGCCAGGTGCCCCGACCGGTGGACCGTTCAAGCCGATCAGCACCACCGGAGACATGCAAATCTGCGAACACATGCCCATGATGGCCAAGCAGATGCACAACATGTCGCTTGTCCGCTCGATGAGCACACGCGAAGCCGACCACAACCGTGGCCGGTACTACATGCACACTGGCTACGTGCCGAACCCCAGCATCGAACACCCCAGCTACGGAGCCGTGTTGGCGCACGAGCTGGCTTCGCAAGATCTGGAAATTCCCCCCTTCGTCGCCGTCGGTGGTGGTAGTGTCGGCCCCGGATTCCTAGGCATGACCTACGCTCCGTTCGTCGTCAACTCCAACGGACAGGTCCGCAACCTGGACATGGGCATCGACCAAAACCGTCTGATGTCGCGGATGCAGATGCTCTACTCGTTGGAAAAGAAGTTCATTGACCAGAAGCGGGGAGCTTCGCCGGACGATCACAAGAAGATCCTGGACAAGACGCTCTCGCTGATGACCAGCACGCAAATGGACGCCTTCAAGGTTGCCAACGAACCGCAAGAGGTGCAAGATCGCTACGGCACCACCGGATTCGCCAAGGGATGCCTGATGGCTCGTCGTCTGGTCGAGCAAGGCGTGCCGTTTGTGGAAGTCAGCCTCGGTGGCTGGGACAACCATGCCAACATTCATAGCACCTTCGCAGACACCAAGCTGCCTGAGTTGGATCGGGCCATGAGTGCTTTGGTTGAAGATCTCGAGCAGCGTGAATTGTTGAAGGATACGGCCATCATCTGGATGGGCGAATTCAGCCGTACCCCACGCATCAACGGCAACGCAGGCCGCGATCACTGGGCTCGCAGCTGGAGTGTTGCCGTCGGTGGTGGTGGTCTCAAGGGTGGTGTCGCTGTGGGTGCCACCAATGATGACGGTACCCAAGTCATCACTGAGCCGTACACATCGCAGGATGTGATGGCCAGCGTACTCAAGGGCTTGGGCGTCTCGCTCAGCACCACCTTCACCAGCAACAACGGCCGTCCGATGAAGATTGCCAACAGCGGTAAGGTCATCAAAGAACTGTTCTAAAGGTCGCTTAGGCGAACTCTAGACTCCATATTGGGCGAGGCCGCAGTGTTCTTTAGAATGCTGCGGCCTTGCTCGTTTGATGAGTATCAGCGGTGCCCCAGATTCTCACACCCTGGCAGATGGCAGCCATGTCTCAAGCATTCACTCTGAATCGATCCGAACTGGAGCAAGCTGCTGAGCGAATTGCTCCTTGGGTACATCGGACGCCTGTGCTGACAAGCAGGTACTTCGATGGGCTGTGCGGCTGCAAACTGTACTTCAAGTGCGAGAACTTTCAGCGCGTGGGGGCGTTCAAGTTTCGTGGAGCCATGAACGCTGTGGCTCAATTGACCGACGCCGAGGCCGCCCGTGGTGTGGTGACCCACTCTTCGGGAAATCACGCTCAAGCCTTGGCGCTGGCCGCCAAACTGCGTGGAATCTCGGCCTTCATCGTCATGCCGACCAACGCGCCAGAGGTCAAACGGCAAGCCGTGGCGGACTACGGAGCCGAGATCATCCCCTGCCAGCCCACGGTCGAGGACCGGGAGCGGACAGCTGACGAAGTGCAGGTGCGAACCGGAGCCGCGCTGATTCACCCCTACAATGACCATCGGATCATTGCCGGCCAGGCCACAGCAGCCAAAGAACTGCTATCAGAAGTGCCGAATCTCGATTTCCTGATCGCTCCGGTTGGAGGGGGCGGTTTGCTCAGTGGTACCGCCCTGGCAGCCTCGCTGATTTGCCCTGCCGCTCAGGTGTACGGTGCCGAACCGCAAGGGGCAGACGACGCGATCCGTTCTATGGCGGCCGGCAAGATCATTCCCAGCGTCGATCCCCAGACCGTGGCAGATGGGCTTCGCACTTCCCTAGGCGATCTCACGTTTCCCATCATTCAGGAGTACGTGCGGCAGATTGTTGGCGTGGACGAAGACGCTATCATTGCCGCGATGCGCGCGGTTTGGGAGCGGATGAAAATTGTGATCGAGCCGTCGGCTGCCGTACCGGTCGCGGCGGTGATGGCAGGTGCCTTGGATCTTAACGGCCGCAAGGTGGGCGTGATCCTCAGCGGTGGCAATGTTGATATAGCGAATCTGCCTTGGTAGCCGTCTCATCCTGGCTGGCAAGGGTCCAGGGGCGAGCGAACCAACACGTAGTCATGGACCGGCTTGCCAGCGATCAGATGCTCTTGAATGATTCGTTCCAGAACCTCCGGCGTGCAGCGTCCGTACCAGGTTCCCTCAGGGTAGACCACCGCAATCGGTCCATCTTTGCAGAGGTCCAGGCAGTACGATTTGCTGCGGAATACGCCACCACGGTTGTCCAGCTTGAGTTGCTTGAGTCGGTGCTTGAGGAAATCCCAAGAGTCTTTCATCTGCTTTTTGCTAGCACACTTTGCAGTCTTGGTATCCACGCACAGCATGATATGCCGCTGGATACGATCCAGCCCTAGCTTCTTGGCTGCTCGTTGTCCCCTGGAAATGCTCGCTTCAGGCGAGGGTGACGAGTCACTCATGATGTCGGCCTACTCTCCTCGTAGAACTGCTGATCGCGTTCTATTCATTCTGTTTCGGTGGGCTGGTATGCCCAAGGAGAAAAGCAAACCTTCTGGAGTCTTTGTGGGCTGGCACTTCCAGGATGGGGGGAATGCGCCAGTTCGCACTTGTGGAGCAGGCTGGGCCGGTTGAACGCGGTGGCTCGGATAACAGCGATGTGCCCGCTGCGAGGCGTCAGGCTAGCGAGATCGCTTGAGACTCAAGTCGTAGCGTTTCATATAGGCCCTGGTGTCATCGCGAACGACGACGTTGCCTGGCCGATAGATGAACTGTTGGGGGTCAAGCGGTCCATTGATGCGGACTTCGAACAACTCCACGGTCAGCAGCGGCGTTTCCGTTTCGCTCCGCGTATACGCAATGCGATAGGGGAACAGGTCCTCACGCCCCAGGTAGATGACCACCTCGTCAGGGCATTCTGGGCGAAGTTTCGTCATGTCCGGATTGCCAGCAGCGATAGCTTCTGATTGGCCTGGCAACAGGCGATCGAGAAATTCGGCATTCCAACGGCCATGTAGGGCAATAGCGGGCATCGACCCCAAGCGAGCGGGTTGGGCGTCGTAAAACTCGAACGAAGCGCCCAGCGACTCAAGCAGTTGAGGAAGTCCGCCAAGCGGGGCCGACTGCAGGCCGACTCCGCTGGATTTGGCTTCCGCTTGCTTCAGGGCAGCCCTCACCTTCTTTGCATCCACACGGGTGAGCGACACCTGCACTCGATCTGGCTCGTCTGGCTCAGGCAGTTGTTCGAAGGTCCAGAGGTGATCACCATCGCAGACCTGTTGCCACACCGTGATGGTGTCTTCGACCTGCAGCTTCAGTTCGATCCGCCGGAGGTGCAAGCGGGCTGGGCCCTGCAGATAGATCCCAGAGCCTACGGAGTCGATGTCGAACAGGTGCAGGCGTTGGCGAATCTTGGCCGCAACGCTCTCGTGGCTAACCAACGTGGTGATCGCCTGGCGAAGCAAAGCGGTTGGAGACTCGCTGCTAGCTTTGGGTTCAGTGGCAGCAGCCCGAGGCTTCGCAGGGTCCGCATTGAGCCGATTCTGCGCAATCGCCACGGTCACGGCGAGTGCCGGCAAGGTCAAGCAGATGGTCAGCAGACTAGGTAATCTGTACTTCATTCGATGGTTCTGTCGGATTTGCCAAAGAATCTACTTGTAACGTACCGATCGTAAGCGTCAGGAGCACCTATTGTCGCTCTCAGGGTCTGATCGAAGTTGGCAAACAAAGATCTCCCGCCAAGGCTGTCTTTGATCGGCAACCTGAAGAGTTGGTGAGTCGGTAAGGATTCTAAGCGGCAACCTCGCTTGGGTCTACGCCAGTGACTTCACGCGTTTAATGCAAGCACCCATGGACCGGTTGTGCCCGGGGCCACATTGTCTTCATGCCTGCTGGAAGCGGGCGTCCGCTAGGGGGACACGATGAAACACACCATTGCATTGCTGTCGGTCGTGGCCAGCATGCTGGTCGGCTGCAGTCAACACTACTGTAACACTTGCGATGATTGCTGCCCTCCGGGGCACGGAGGTGGCCCAGGCCATCCCGGCATCGCAAACAACCTGCCGCCGGCGAACATGATTCTGCATCCTGGTCCTGGAGTCGATGGACCAGGACCTGGCGTCATGATGGGAGCCCCGGTGGGCCCGGTCGCTCCGCCACCTCCATCGCAGATTGCGTTTGTCGGTCCGTCCGGCATGGTCGTGAACTGGAATGTTGGGGGGGGGCCGCTGTTTGGTTCCGAACCGTTGGTCTCTCCGGGACGTTTCGACTTCCCGCAAGGAGCCATCTATCGCCTGAAGCTCACGAATGTTCCAGGTCGGCCAGGTGTCGAACTGTATCCTTCGCTGGAAGTCGGGCCGGCACTACCACGAACCGAAGCGTACCTGGCACACAATGCCATCCCGATTCAGTTCACCAAGGAAGATTTCGACCAGGTCCTCAGTGGCAATTTTGTCACCAAGGTCATCTACCTGCCGGATCCCGAGTTCCAAGGTCTGGCGATTGCCGGTGCCGAAACGCTCGTCAGCACCCGGCTTGATCCAGGCATTGATCCGATTGTCGAAGCCGACCGTCGTGGAGCCATCATGGCCATCGTTCGACTCGGTAACAAAGACTTGCAACTCCCCGTTGCCGCCGGTGGCAACATGATCAACCCGGTCTCACATCAAGATGGAGATCCAGGCATCGCGGGTGGTGCACCACAAGGACCTCCGCAAGGACCCGGCGGCTACATGCCACCTGGATATCCGGTGCCGGCGTACGGTCCTCCTTCGACGACACCCAGTTATATCTCCGGGGTTACCTCCCCTCAGTACGGCATGCCGTACGTGGGAACTCCGATCGGACTGCCTGGCCCGCCGCATCTACCGTTGGGACACCCCGCCGGACTGCAGCGGCACACCATGCACAACCATACGCACATGAAGATTCCTGGTCCCACGGCTGAGTTGGACATTCATGCCACGCAGCATCCTGGCTTCTCCTATCCGAAGCCGGTCCGTGAGATTCGGATCCATGAGCGTGTTCAATCCGGTCCTGCTCCGGAGTAACGAGATCGCTTGACGCAAACCGACGGCGGGACCAGCACTCAAGCTTGGTTCCGCCGTCGTCACGCGCCGTCCCTCGTTCGGTCAACCGCCCTACACTTCGCACGAACGCATTGCCATGGCCCCTCTGATTCGCTCCAAAAAACAATGCCTTGCCCAATTGCTAAGTGCAATGGCTCTGGTGCTAGGAGCCAACTCGGTAGCGCTGCAGGCTCAACAAGTCCCGGCCCAGCCCGATGTCCACTACATGTGGAACGATGCCACGCCGCCGGGGCAGATCGGGCAGTTTCAATTGCTCCGCGGCGGGCCAAAACCAGGCTATTTCCAACCAGTGGAATTCAAAGCACCCAGCGGTGCCAAAATTTCTCTGGCTCGCGAAGGAGTCTTTGGACCAGGGCAATCCACACTGGCCGCTGGCCTGATGATCGGTCCGGTCTATCGGTTGCAGATTACGGGTATTCCTGGAGAAGAAGGGCGAGAGGTCTATCCCACGCTGGAATTGATTGACCGCATCTATCCTCCTAACGGTTTCCCCGGCTACTTTCCGATCCGTGTCGAAATCAATCTGGATGATCTACGGCAAGCCTTGGCGGGGCGGTATGTCACACGAGTGACCTATCTCGAAAACCCCGAGTGGGCTTTGCCCATCAACGACCGCCCTGAAGCTCAGTCCTGGTTCCAAGTGGCACCGGGACAAAGTGCCATTCAAGTGGCTGACGCGCTGGGTCGTCCGGTAGCGGTCATGCGAATGGGGAGTCGAGTGCCCACCAACGGCGGACAGCCGAGCATGCAGTTCTTGTATGGCTGTCCTCCGTTCATTCCGTTGCAAGACCGGACGCGGAAGCTTGTCCCTGGCGAACCAGGCTCGGGTGATCCGCAGCACTTCTTGCGACCGGGCCTCCCCGTGGCAGATCCTGCTACAGACTCCTCGGCACAGTTCATGCAGCCAGCGCCGTGGCCCGCCCGCGGTGCGCGTCCCATTCAACGTGCGAGCTACACGGAAGGAATGCGTCCATGAGCATGGGCCGAGAGATGTCGTACTCGCTGACAGACAGATCGGTGCATTGGCCATGGTGGCGAATTCTGACCATCGCCATCGGCACCCTAGCTCTGTGTGCCTGTCGAGCAAATAAGCCTGCTTTGCCGCCGGTGAGCCATGGCGCGTCGTTGCCAACAGGCGCAGCCGCCCAACAGGTGGCCGCACCACAACAACTGCAGCCCATGGCACCGCATCCCCTTTACCTGCCAACGGTTGTCCAAGAGCTGACACCTGCTGCGCATTCGCCGATTCAAACCGTTGCCTACCAGCAACCGTTGCCGGATGCAGGCGATCCGCCAGTTCCCGGCAATGCCGCACCTGGCCAGAACCTGGCAGGTCCACAAGAAGCTGAGGCCTACGATATTCCGCCTGACGATCCGTGGCATGTGGACCCTGATCTGAAGTTGGCAGATATCCCGTATCACCGGGCGAGACAGATTCCGTATCCGATTGCCGGAGCTTGGGCTCCCCCAGGCTTGGCACTTCCCTGGCCATACGACGAGTACCTGCGTGACGGAGGAGATCGCCGCACTCCCGCCCGCGTGCGTCCGGATTGGGTGATCGAAGGCCTGCAGCCCGAAGATACCATCGGTCATTTTGACACCCTGGTTGGGCAGACCATTGTCGAGCCTTCGAACCGTGTGCATATTTATGCGCCCCGGTTTGCCTCGGTGCGGAGTATGAACATTCCCGAACAGAAGATGCACACGCTTAATCCGGCAGACGTTTACTTCGAAGAGAAACTGGTCCGCTACGACGACTTGAAGACTCCGGTGGCCCGGATCCAGACCGACGAGCTGATCTCGATGGACGGCACCAAGCATGCCAACATCTACCGCACCGATCGGCAAAACGGCATGGTCTCCAAGCAACAGCCAGCCTTGGAGTTTGCCGTCGGATACCTTCCTTACGAAGACCTGCACATCATGCGTCGGGGTGAGTTCCTGCAGACGGAGAAGGCTCGCTTGGCCGTGGTACGCGAAGCGGCCATCACCTGGAGTCAGAATCAAGAACCTGAGGTGCTGATCGAAGGGCAACGCGCCGCCGAGACGGTCCTCGACCGCCATGTGGGCGTCACTTACACCTACGACCTCCCCGGTCCACCGAAGTTGCGGGTGATCAAGGTGGCATCTACCCAAGTTGCCTTGCCGGGTGACCTGGTCGATTTCACCATTCGCTACGACAACATCGGCGACAGCGTGATGGGCAACGTCACCATTGTGGACAACCTCACCACGCGTCTCGAGTACGTGCCAGGCTCAGCCCAAAGCAGCCTGGATGCGAACTTCCTCACCCAACCCAACGACGTCGGTTCGGTTGTCGTTCGCTGGGAAATCACAGATCCGCTCGAAGCTGGCGAAGGTGGCATCGTCCGGTTCCAATGCCGCGTACGGTAGTTTGCTGTACCGTGCGGGAAAAGGGTTTCCCGTCGATTTGGATGGCAAACAGCCTCGGCTGACCGCGATCCTTTGATGACTTGTGATCGGTAAGCTCCTTCGGGGCCCCGGTTGGTCTTTCCGTTTAATGATGCGCTTCGCCTCACGCTGAGGAAGCGAGGGAAAGTCAAACGCTGCAATCGGTTCTCGCCGGTCACACCGCACTCCGCTGGGCATCGGAATCCGTGCTTGGTATGTCTCCGTGCAAGCCGCAAGCCACGAGCGCCTGGTGGTTGACGGCAGATCGTCGTAGATTGAGCCCATCGCCCTACGCGGTAAGTGAGGCGAATCGCCGAGGGCTCTTACTTTCCTCTACCATCCAAAAGGTGCATTGCGCGGATGAGTCATTCAGTCACACTGAGTCGGTCGGAGAATCAAGCCCTAGGGTTGGGCAAATATGCGGTCGAGTTCATGCAGGGAAAATGGGGAGACATTGGCCCGACGGTGCTTGAGCAAACCAACCGTTTCCACCTGGATAGTATCGCCTGCGCGGTTTCGGCACTTGCTTGCGGTACGAATGCCCCGACCGTGTTGCGCTGCGAAGCCTTGGACTATCGGGTGCAAGAAGACAACACAGCTGGATGCACCGTCCTCGGTTCGACCATTCGGGTGAAACCGGAGAAGGCCGTGCTGGCCAACAGTGCTGCCGCCCGCGAGTGGGACTCCAATGGAACGAATTTCGGCTACAACCCTGCCCGAGGTGCCACGCAGGGGGAGTTCGGACATAACGACTTCTACCCTGTCCCGCTGGCCGCCGCGCAGTTGCAAGGTTTGGGCGGAAGCGACGCCTTGCGCGGTATGGTTCTCTTGGACGAAATCCGCGGTCGTCTGGCCGAAGTCTTTGCCTTGCGGCGTTACAAGATCGATCACGTGGTGCACGGCGCCATCGCCTCGGCGGCCACGTTCGGGGCGATGCTCGGTGCCACGCCAGAGCAAATTGAGTCTGCCATCGGAATGGTGGTTGCCCATTACATTCCGTTCAGGGCGATCAGGGCTGGCAAACAACTGTCCGATTCCAAGGGTGCCTCGGCGGCCATCAGCACCGAAATGGCGGTGCTCGCCGTGTTGCGTTCGCTCCGCGGATTTGTCGGACCCGCGGATATCTTCCGCAACCCCGAGGCATTGTTCTGCCTGTTCGAACCGCCCGAAGTGGCACAGCAAAGCCCGTTTGACCTGACCCTCTCCACCGCTGGTGATGACTTTGCCGTGATGGGCATGCATTTCAAGCTAGGGCTTTACGAACATCAATCTGCTGGAGCGATTGCCGGATTGATTGACATGTTGGCGCGGGAGCCAGAGCTCATTCGCGCTGTGGACAAACTGCAGAAGATTCGCGTGCTGATCTACCAGCCCGCTTATGGAATCATTTGCGATCCGGCGAAACGGAACCCCACCACCCGGCAAAGTGCTGACCACTCGATGATCTACATCCTGGCCCAAGTGCTTCGCAAGGCAACGGAAACGGCCAGCCCAAGTTGGGAAAACCTGATGCTGCTTCCCGAAGACTACAGTGACACCAGCCTGGCGGATCCACTCACCCGGCAATTGATGGAGAAGATTGAAGTGCTGCACGGCGGGCCGGAGTTTGACGCCCGCTACCCTGATGGCATTCCGACCGAGGTCCAACTGCAGCACGCCACGCTGGGGGACCGCACCAGCGGATTGGTCATGTATCCGCCAGGGCACGCTCGCTACGCAGGGGCCGATGTGCCAGAGTTGCTCGATGCCAAATTCCGCCGACTCGGTTCGCTAGCGGTTGACAACGTCGATGCACTTCGGCAACGTTTCTTGCAGTTGGAAACCAAGTCCGCCGACGAGATTGCAGGCCTGTTCGATTTTAGAATTCGGAATCTGGAGTAAACGGGGAAAGTTCCTCGCTGACACTCTCACGCTTCGAGTCCGTGGTCAATCTTAGATCCAGCTCGTGGTAGCCTTCAAATGAATGATCTACTTGAAATCACGCATCCGATCTTGGTGATTGCGCTTATCATCGGCTCTTTAATCGGCGCATATATTGAAACTCGTTGCGGTGCAATGTGGCGACGTTGAGAGTTCAACGCAAGACCTTACCGTCTGCGCGCGGCAGATGCTAAGATCGCAATTCGTGATGTGGGCAAGAGGATCATGGGACTGAACTTTCGGACACTTCTGGTTCTCTTAACGATTGTCGCCGTTGCTTTTGCGACACCGTTCCTTTGGAAACAATTCCAGTTTCAACGGTTGAAGTCGTACATTGATTGCGATCTCAAGTCGTTGACCGCACCGGAACAGCAACGCTTCAACTCCATCGCGAACTCCGTGTTGAACCGACCAGACGACACTGGCAGTTTTCTCGCCAGCTGGAAATGTCCATGTTGTTTGTGGAAGCATCCGTCTGGAAAGTTAGTTCTCCTCGAGTTCTCGCATCTCAGAAGCATCCCCGGACAATCTTCCGCGAGCGTCACTGTCATTGCAAAAGGTGGGCATTTAATAAGCCGGACTGAGTTTCCAACTGGTTGGCGGATTGACGTTGTCGATGCGGAGCGGATTGATCCAGAATCCACAACCGAATTCCTTTTCGTTATCAATTCCAAGTCCGTCATGGGGAGGGGAGGCGTCGCTAAACAGTTTTATACGATCATTGAAGATAGACCATTTTTGTTACGACTCGAAGATTTCAATGGAACCCTACTGTCAAACGGAACGGAGAATTATAGGATTGGCCCAGAACTGCCCGAACAATTCGATGCCACTTTGCTTGACAACCTAAAGTCAACACTTCCCGCGAAGATCGACAGCGCTCGCTAACCATTAAGGTTTTGACATCGCGAGTGGCGAGCCGCGCAAAGAGCCATCGTAGGACATCGTCGAAACCCAAGTGCCTTCCCCGCACGCATCGGTGGCCAAACGACTACTTTTCCGAGCGCGGGCTGCGCTTCCTGAACGCCGCCCACATTCGTTTCGTCCATTCCTGACCGGAGAGCCGTATGCGGGAGAACCGCCTGTTCGGTTCGGAGGAGCGGGAACCGAACCCAATCACCCCTACAATCTTGGCAAGTAGCGGCCAGTCTGGTGATGTATTTCTCCCAGCAGAAGCAACTTCGCACTTGCAGGTTCTCTACGGTGCCCTGCTTCTCGCAGAAACCGATTCTGTTGCATAACATGCTCTGGTAAATCATCTTACGTCATTGTTATGGCAAGAATGCGGCTAAAACGGCATCGGATCGTGAGAGATATCTTCCATAAAATGGCATATTTGTTTCACATTATCTGAAATAACTGGTTGAAAGTTGACGGTAGCTGATGGATACTTGCAATGGCTTGAGGGATCGATCTAGGTGATTTGTGAGTTTTGGGAAGGAGACCGGAGGCGGTGACCACGCAAGAGCGACGAACGCGCGTCATTGAGATCATGCGGGGACAAGGGGGATTTGCCTCTTTGCCAGAGCTGGCCCAAGCCCTGCAGGTCTCGCAGTCTACGATTCGTCGGGACTTAGAACGCCTGGAAGAATTGGGATCGGCCAAGCGGACTCGCGGAGGGGTGTTCTACACCGGTCGCTCGCCGAAGTTGGCCCATTTCGAAGAACGGCAGCCGGAGCAGTGGGATAAGAAGCAGGCGATTGCCCAGCGTGCGGCTGAGTTGGTTGCCGCCGGCGATACGTTGTTGTTGGACGGCGGGACCACCACTTACGAGTTGGCTCGGTTGCTGGTGGGCCGGACGTTGCAGATTGTGACGAATTCGCTGCCGGTGGCGAACCTGTTCGCGGCGGATTCGCGCGTCGAACTGGTACTCATTGGTGGCAACATGCACTCAGGCACGGGAGTGTTGCTCGGCCCTCACGCCCTGCAGATGCTCTGCAGCGTGCACGTCCGCGTGCGGACCATTTTCAACGTCGGCAGGCATCAAGCCGGAGAGGTTCTACAACAGCAACACACTTCTTGTGGAGACTGTAGAGCCACGCTGATTCACGCAGCGGAAGAAATGATTGTACTGGCAGACAGCACCAAGTTCGGACATCTTACCCTGCTCCATCTGTGTCGGCGCTGAGACGCGATCAACGCGCTGGTGGTGGACGAAGCGAGATCAACCGATGGAGTGGCAAAGACCGGCTAACCCAGGCCGGCGTGGATCTGATCGTTGCACCCCAGACGACGCTGAATCGATGACGCCGTAATGACCCCGTGGCACGGTTGGAGCAACCGATGAGTCTCACCCAGACTCAAAGGTAAGGATCGGACTGCCATCGAAAGCCCTTAAGCTTCCAGGTCGATCGGGATTCTCGGAGCCGCATCGAGCGAGAGTTCGCGCAGTCACGGAAGTTCCCGTCGCCGCCCGCGAAGCCTGAGCTGGTGGTGAGCATCTCCGCTCAGCCATCTGCATCTGTGCGATGAGCACGTCGAGCAGCTGTTCGGCCCCGGTCGCACGCTGACCCCGATGAAGCCGCTGTATCAAGACGGTTTCTATGCGGCCGAAGAGACGGTGATGGTGGTCGGCCCGCGTCGGCGGATGTTGCCCAGCGTGCGGGTGCTCGGTCCCACCCGTCCCTATTCAGCCAGGTGGAGCTGGCGTTCACCGACGCCATTTCGCTGGGGATCGACCTGCCGGTCCGGGTCAGCGGCGAGATCGAGGGAACACCCCCGGCTGCGTGCTGGTCGGACCGGCGGGCGTCGTCGAACTGGACCAGGGGGTGATTCGCGCGGACCGCCACGTTCACATGAACCACCCGCGATGCAATTCATTACGGCGTCAAGAATGGCGACCGCATGAACCTCCGCATCACCTCCTCCAGCAGATCTGATGATGAAGGGACTGATGGTGCGCAGCGGACGACACCAGCAAGCTTGAAGTCCACATTGACACCGATGAGGGCAACGCGGTCGACCTGACCACGCTGCCCAAGTGGTGCTGGAGAAACAGCAACTCCGTCGTGCCAATCGACCACTAGCGTGGATGGCGAAGGCGAGCGGTGACGACGAATACGGGCGGCAGGATGCCGCCGGCAAAGCGTGATGGTAACAGCTTTACTCTTTCTTGGTTTGACAGCGAGGACAACAAAGATGGCGAAGACAATCGAGGCTCTCGGCATGATCGAGACCAAGGGCTTTGTGCCCCTGGTCGAGGCGACCGACGCGATGCTCAAGGCGGCGAACGTGACGTTCTTGTCCTGGGACAAGGTGGGCGCCGGATTGGGCGCGGTGTTTGTGACCGGCGACGTTGCCGCGGTGAAGGCCGCCACCGACGCGGGCGCGCAGGCCGCCGGCCGGATTGGCGAGGTGGTTAGTGTGCAGGTTATCCCACGACCGCACGAAGACGCTGAGCAACCGTGCTGAACAAGAAGCCAGCCGAAGCGCCCAAGCCTAGTGGCCGGTGCGCTGAAGATTCCCTAGAACATCCGTTTTGCGACTTGAAAGGGCTACCATGCAACAGGCAATTGGACTTGTAGAGACCAAGGGGCTCGTCCCGCTCAGTTGAGGCGACCGACGCCATGGCCAAAGCGGCCAACGTGGAGCATTGTAAAAACGCGTCGACCCTTGGGGGCGGCTACGTCACCCCGGTTGTCAGCGGCGATGTCAGGCAGCGTGCGGGCGGCGGTGGAAGCCGGCCAACGCGGCCCACGCAAGTCGGCGAACTGATCGCCAGCCACGTGATTCCGCGTCCGGCCGACGGTTTGGTCGAAGCGTATCTCATGAGTAAGCACGCCGAGCAAGCTCGTGCGGGCGGGGCGGACCTCGAGGAAGGCGACGGGCGATCGACGGATCCATACAGGAGGTGAGTCACGATGAAGATCCTCGTGGCGAATCTGGGTTCGACCAGCTTTAAGTATCGTTTGTTCGACATGAACGACGAGCGGCAGTTGGCTCGTGGTGGTGTAGGGAACGTATCGGTGCGGCCGAGAGTCAGTGCTTTGCTCGAAATCGGCGACACTCGCCGTGAGTCACGTGTCCCCGGTTCCCGACCATGCCGTCGCCGTGCGGGAGTGCCTGGCGCAACTGACGGACCCAGACCATGGGTGTCTGCGTTCGTGCAGAGGAAGTGACCGCGATTGGTTTCAAAGCAGTGCACGGGGGTCCTGTACAGCGGCGTCCAACGGTGTCACTGCCGAGTTGCTAACGGCCATGGAGTCGAAACCAGTCCCGTAGCCCCGGCTCACAATCCGGCGTACATCACGGCCATGCGTTTGCTCGTCGAGCAACTGCCCGAGCTTCCCTTGGTCGCAGCGTTTGAAACCGGGTTTCCATCAGCCCATACCCGACCCACGAAGTTGCTGCTACGCGATTCGCCTGGTCGAAGACCTCTTCGTCCGCCGTTGGGGTTTTCATGGTGCCAGCCATCGGTACATTGCCACGAGGACGGCCCAGTTGACCAGGCCGACCGGTCACCTGGAATTCATTTCGTGCCACCTTGGTGGATTCTAGTCAATCTGTGCCATTCGTGCTGGTCAAACGCGTAGCGACTGCCTGGGCATGAGTCCTCAGTCGGGCGTGCCTCAGAATAACCGTGTGGGCGACTTTGATCCGTTCGCGGCCGGGCGATGCGTGCTGAAGACGGCAAGTCGCTTGGACGAGGTGCTGGATCGATCCTGGCCGGCCGAGGTGGTTTGCTGGGTCTCAGCGAGGCGTCAGTGGTGACATTCGCGACGTGCGTCAGGCTGCCAACGATGGCAACGCCCAAGCTCAGCGAGCACTCGACGTGTTCGTGGCTTCAGCCCGACATTACTTAGGAAGCTACCTGGTGGAACTCGGTGGCTGCGATGCCTTGGTGTTCACCGGTGGCATTGGTGAGAACGGAGTGGATATTCGCGCCGGCATCTGTGCGAACCTGGGTGAGTTCGGAATCGAACTCGACCGACATCTCAATCGCGACGCAGCCGGCGAGTGCAAGATTAGCAGCAA
>CALOEH010000071.1:0-16976 GCA_942492195.1 uncultured Planctomycetia bacterium
CAAAGTCGCAAGTGCTGCAGCGGTGCGTGCCGACGGCCTGGCTGAAAGCAACGTTGCGCTGGCGGTGCTAGTCGTTCGTTGGCAGCACGCCCGAAAAAGCACGGAGCCTCAACCGTTGTTGGGGATCGAACCGATGTTGCAATAGGGAGTTCTCTTGCAGTGCTGTTCGTTCTTTCGGAGGATGGGTGCTATGGCCGGGTTCAAGATGCACATTACCACCAGCACCATCTGTGGCATTGGCTATGGAGTGGGAGCATTCGCCTACCTGGATATGCCAGGTCCAACCTGCGTGTTGGCCGGCGGCCTGTGCAGTGTCTCCGGCATGTTGCCTGACCTGGACAGTGACAGCGGTATCCCCCTGCGCGAAAGCATTGCCTTCGCTGCTGCCGTGGTGCCGATGCTGATGATTGACCGCTTCCGCTCACTGGGGTTCACCAACGAAGCCATCGCCTTGGCAGGTGCCCTGGTGTATCTCGGCATCCGCTTCGGAATGGCCAGGTTTCTCAAAAAGTTCACTGTCCACCGGGGTATGTTTCATAGTTTGCCGGC
This sequence comes from uncultured Planctomycetia bacterium, assembly GCA_942492195.1. Taxonomy (GTDB): domain Bacteria; phylum Planctomycetota; class Planctomycetia; order Pirellulales; family S012-138; genus CALOEH01. Next base: position 550 of record CALOEH010000071.1, read on the forward strand.
GGCGGCCATCTTTGCCGAACTCGCGTTCTTGGTCTGCGGAGGAGCCGACACGACCATCCGCCTGTACAAAGCTGGCGGTGTCCTCCTAGGCTTCATGTCCCATCTGATCCTGGACGAATTCTATAGTATCGAGTGGCACCGGGGCCGGATCCGTTTGAAGAAGTCCTTCGGCACCGCCTTGAAACTCTGGGGCAACAACACCTGGGGAAACATTTCTACCTACGCCAAACTGGCCGTGATCACCTTTGTGGTCATGCACGAAAACACCTGGCAAGAGTACCTCAAGCCGTCCGGCAATCGGTCCCCTGTGGTTCAAGCCGAGAACGACCTCATCAACCACGCCGAGTCTCTCGACAAAGAGGGTTCCACCGCGCGGATGTGGCTGGACCGAGTCTTCCGCCGCTAATCTAAAACAGTTGAGACAACTGTTCTTCACTTCCAGCGACCAACGGGAGCGGATACTCGCCTGTGAGCGGTAGCTCAAACTGGCTCGAGGCCCTGCCTCGATTCGATGATCAGCGTGACGGGTCCATCGTTCACCAATGCTACCTGCATATCGGCGCGAAACTTCCCGGTCGCGGTGGTGATCCCTTGTTCCTGCACGGCCGCCACCAAGGCAAGATAGAGCGCCTCAGCCACTTCGGGCGGCGCCGCGCCCACGAAACTCGGTCGCCGACCTTTGCGGCAATCTCCCAGCAACGTGAACTGGCTCACGATCAACATCGAGCCGGCAACGTCTGCCAGCGAGCGATTCATCTTGCCGTCGTCATCTTCGAAGACGCGCAGCTGTACGAGCTTGTCGGCCATCCAGCGGACTTCCGCCTGCGTATCTCCCACGGCAACCCCTAATAGCACCAGCATCCCAGGTCCAATACTCCCAACCACCTCCCCTTCCACGGTGACTTGGGCAGATTGTACTCGCTGGATACAGGCACGCATGGCAGTCCGTAGACCTTAGGGGGATGCAATGAATCGGGAACGAGCATGGCCGCTTGGGAGGTCTATCTTAGCCATGCAAGAAGCCCCTGCAACCTTCTAGGGCAGGTCCTTCGCGGAGCTCTTGGGAGCATCGCTTGGACCGGCCGATGTGTTTCGCGTCCATCATCTGAACCAAGGGATCAAACGATCAAACGAAGGAACCGCCAACAACTCTCTGCGAATCTCGGCGCTCTCCGCGGTGAACTTTGTTATTCCGGTTTGCACCCGAAGTTTTTTGTGCGCTACTTGGCTCACCGCAGAGACTCGGTTCATAGGGTTCGGCAGTTACAACGGGAGCGAAGGGGCCTTCCCTGAGTCATGCCACGGCACGTAGGATGTGCAGTTGGCCGAACGAGTCGAACGCTGTCCGCAGCAACCCAAAGGTGAGAACATGAAAGCCCTGGTCAAGAAAGAGAAACGCCCTGGGATCTGGATGGAAGAGGTGCCGCAGCCCAGCATTGGCCACAACGATTTGTTGATTCGCATTGAAAAAACCGCCATCTGTGGCACGGACGTCCATATCTACCACTGGGACGATTGGGCTCAACGGACCATCCCCGTGCCTATGGTGGTAGGGCATGAGTTTGTAGGACATGTGGCTCAGGTGGGATCTGCGGTGACGGACTACGTGGAGGGGGACAGGGTCACTGGCGAGGGGCATATCACCTGTGGGCATTGCCGCAACTGTCGGGCTGGTCGAAGGCACCTGTGCCGCAACACCTTGGGCGTGGGGGTCAACCGCCCTGGTTGCTTTGGCGAGTACCTTTCGCTGCCGGCCAGCAACGCCTTCAAAGTCCCGCCAGATATCAGCTCGGAGTTGGCGTCCATCTTCGACCCCTTCGGCAACGCCACGCACACGGCACTCAGTTTCGACATGGTGGGCGAAGACGTTTTGATCACCGGCGCTGGCCCCATTGGGATCATGGCCACGGCCATTGCCCGGCATGTGGGAGCCCGGCACGTGGTGGTGAGCGATCTGAACGAATATCGGTTGCAGCTTGCCCGAGACATGGGAGCCACGCTGACCGTCAACCCCAAGAAGACTCCGCTCACCGAGGCGATGCACAGCTTGGGTATGACCGAAGGTTTTGACGTGGGGCTAGAGATGTCCGGAGCCGCGCCTGCCTTTCAAGACATGTTGGCCTCCATGAACCATGGCGGTCGGGTGGCGATCTTGGGGATCTTTCCCGAGTCTGTGAAGGTGGACTTCGGCCAGGTCATTTTCAAAGGTCTGCATCTCAAAGGCATCTACGGCCGAGAGATGTTTGAGACCTGGTACAAGATGACCAGCATGCTGCAAAGTGGACTGCGGATTGCCCAGGTCATCACGCACCGGTTCCCCATCGAGTCTTTCCAAGAAGCGTTCGAAGTGATGGAAGGCGGCCACTCTGGCAAAGTCATTCTGGACTGGCACGGCAGCGAAGCCGAGCAACCGCACCATCCGGCAAGATGACCTAACGTCCGGGGTGCCATGCTCTCGCTTGCGTGAGCATGCTGGAGCGCGAGTGGATGATCGCCGTTTGATCGGCATGCCTATGGCAGCCTCGCCATCCGATGAGATGACCCAACGTCACTCAGCGCCGTCAATCAGACCGGTCTGGAGATTTAACACCCAGGGGGCTATCAGCAACACGGCGATCACCACCACCACGATGCCTAACAGATTGAGCAAGAGCCCCGCCCTGGCCATCTCGCGAATGGAGACTCTGCCAGAACCGTAGATGATGGCATTCGGCGGCGTCGCGGCCGGCAGCATGAAGGCCCAACTTGCGGCCAGCGTGGCAGGCAGTGTGAGTAGTAGCGGGTCAACATGTAGTTGCTTGCTGGTGGCCAACAGCACCGGCAGCACCATCTGCACACTGGCCAGGTTGCTGGTGATCTCCGTCAAGAAAGTCATGGACCCGGTGACCGCGATCACCATGCCGGTGGTGGACATGGTCGAGGCCGCCGTGGCCAAACGGTCTGCCAGCGCTTCGGCCAAACCGGTGGACGTCAGCCCATTGGCCAAGGCCATGCCGCCGCCAAACAACAGCAAGATCCCCCACGGCACGCGCACGGTTGACTTCCACTCCAGCAGCGGCCGACCTCGTTCGCCAGAAGGAACCAAGAAGCACAATACGCCCATGGCAATGGCCACCGTGCTGTCATCGATGGGGAACTTCTTTCCAAAACCGAGCCAAGGGGCCCAACCCCAGCCTGGGACCGGTTCGCGAAAAATCCACAACCCTGCGGTGGTAAGAAAGATGGCAAGCGTGCGCCACTCTGGCGTTCGCATCGGCCCCAACTCGGCCAACCGTCGGCGGATTAACTGACCGCCCCCGAGCAGCGGTTGAGGGCTCAACGGAAACAACACCCGCACCAACAACTGCCAGGTGCCAACCAACATCAGTGCCGAGATCGGCAATACCAGAATGATCCACTCTGCGAACGAGATGGACGAAGCGACCGACTCACGCTGCATGAAGCTGCGGAAATAGATGTTCGGCGGCGTGCCAACCGGCGTGGCAACCCCGCCAATGCTGGCTGAGTACGCCACGCCCAACAGCAGCGCCAGGCCGAACTGCGGAGCCCTGTCACTGCCTGCCTGTTCTGCTTGAGCCAACACGCTGACGGCAATCGGCAGCAACATCAACGTGGTGGCCGTGTTCGAGAGCCACATCGAAAGCAGCGCCGTGGCAAGCATGAACCCCAACACAATATATCTAGGATTGTCTCCCATGCTGGCCACAATGCTCAGCGCCCAGACGCCGGTGCAGACCGCTCTCTTCAATAGCCAGCGCGACCAGGAACCCGCCAAGGAACAAGAACAGCATCTTGTTGCCGTAATTGCCGGCAACTTCCGCAGGGGACATGATCCGCAGCAACGGGAACAATGCCAAAGGAAGGATGCCGGTCACGGCCAGCGGGACCGCTTCGGTCAACCACCAGATGGCCATCCAGGCGGCCACCGCAGCCATGGCTGTTTGGTCTGGTTCGGAAGAACCCAAAGGGTTGGTGATCCCAATCCAGAGGGCTACCAGAGGGCCGGCCACTTGAGCCAGGCGGAGCCAGCGCGGGAGCGCAGGCAGTTCGGCCGGCGGCGTCCTGTCGCTAGAAGGCGTCTCGTTCAACTGCGGACTCTCGCCATCACGGTGCTCGTTGGAAGCAGGCCCCGACCGCAGCGCAGCGTGCGCCGCTGGGTTGCCACACCGTAACCAATGTGCCCGCAGACTTCAAAGGTTACCTCTTCAAGAAGGTGCTTTGGATCTGTACTGAGATCTTGCCGCTGTTGTCCGTATTATTGAAGTCGTACATCCGCAACCAGAGCTGGCCGGAGCGGTCCGCCGTGAATTCTTTGCCTTGGCCAATCAAGAACGGTTTGGCCTCTTTGGGATTGCCGGAGTCAATCACGCCGACCAAAGCGCCCAGGTTGAAATCGCGATATTCCTTGGGAATTTCGATGCCTGCGGCATCCCCATCGAACTCGATCCGAAAGGTCCACCTTCCGGAGGTATCAATCCGAACCGGCATCCCTTCGGACAACAAGACGCCGGTCGGTTGCCACTCTTTGTTGGCCTGAATGTCCAGGACTTTCTTGTCCACGGAGACTTGAGCCTGCAAGGCGGCTTTGAGACCTTGCTCAGCATTGGGATAACGAGGAATCAACTTGAGGATGGACTGATACACTTCTTTCGCTTTGTCGAATTGTTTTGCCCGTTCGTACTCGGCCGCGAGTTTTTCTGCTCCCAGTACGAAGTCCTTATGCAACTCCAGCAAGCGAGGGTCCGAAGGCAACACCGGCCCCTGCGGTTGGTTCCCCCCTGCCGGCTTGGGGCGAGGTCTGGGAACCGGCAACTGTGCCCAAACGCTAGACATTCCCACGGCCCCCAACAGCAAAGCTCCCACGACCAGCGTCCATCGGCGATGCATCCACGACATAAGTCCACCCTCGAGCAAGAAGAGAAGGGACGCAGCGAACCCATCGCCACTCCCTGATTGACCAGCAACGCCTGACGTGCCAGATGTGCCGCAGCGGAGCGACCTGGTACGATTCCAACACCACCCATTATGCGGTCCCGCGCCGGGCAACTGCAAGTTGTTGGCGAACAAACTAGCGTGCCAGGTTCCCAAGGGTGGGGCTCTGGCACGCCGTTGTCGCAAGGAATACCCCTCATTTCCTACATTCTCAGGACTACGTACTGCTGCCCATCGCGTCGATGACCGAATCAACCGCCGACTTCATAATGTTGCGATTGTGCTCGCCGGAAATAGAGAACTCAAACCATTCTCTATCAAATGCTTTATCTCCGACACCATGCGCGCTAGAAAACTGCTCCAGGAACGCGTTTTCAAGATCACTTGGCAGCTTGTGATAGCAAGTTCCAGTCCAAGCATTTCCGTCGGCATAAATACCGCAGACTGTAAAGGTACCTGTCGTCGGATAGGTCAGCTTTAGCATCCACGTTGCTCGTGTGGCTCCAGTTCCAAACACGATCTTACCGCGTGGATCTGCCCATTCGAGCAACTCATTCTGCATGGAACGCAAATGTGTGGGAGCTGAATCTAGAAACGTCGAACGAGTCCATCTTTGCCCTTTGCTTTTCGCCATTCGGTTCTCCCAAGTAAACATGCGGTTTCATCTATTAGGATTATTCGAATCTAGTCTTCTTGTTCTGTAGACGCGAACCGAATCTACCACGCGGTGCAATGATTGATAGTGGTTGTGCGGGGCAACCTTGTTCGACCTAGTTTGCTATTCTAGCGAGCAAGAGGCGTTCTGCCAGATCGGTTGCGACCCATTCCTCGGCGATTCTTCCATCGCGAAACTCGCTTGTGACCATATCGCGCCACGAGATCCGAAAAGCCCGATCCGAGCGATGTATGTGCATCGCGTCGTTCTGCACATACATCGCGGAACCATCCATAAATGCAAGTTCGTACCAGCCATAAAGAAAGAAGGTTAAACCGTTGTCCTCATCGTAGCGATGCGTCGGTTCCCCGAGAATCCCAGGCACCTCGTCGGGGTGTGTATCGTCCCGAATTCCGCCGAATGCGCCGGTCATCAGAAAGTCTCGTAGCGAGATTGTCGTAGGCATGTCAGACCAAGGGAAATGTTGCCAGTGCAGAAACGACAGCCCAAGCTCTTCAGGGATGGCCACCCTGCGAAACGACATGGTGACCACTGGATTCTGCGTTGTAAAATTATATCTTGCCGGTTGGGAGAGCTGTCTGTTGACGGCTCGTGTCACTCAGGGGACGATTTAATCGCACAGCTAATTTACACAGCATTCGACCGCGAACCTCTTTCGTCGCGAATGCACCCCGGCAAGTGGCACGGCGTCACATTCTTAGGAAGTGACGCCACAAGCCACCCTGTGAGCGGAAGGGGGGCACACCCAATTGCGTGCATCTCGATTTCGGGCTTCAGGTCCACCAATTCCCTCACCGCTTGTGAAAAAGGGACGAAACCGTCAAGCTTGGGGGCGAACGACGTGTTGCACAGGCGGGTGCAATACCGCAGCACCGGCGAACTACGACCAAGGCGAAATAGCGCACGTGAAGATCATCCGTCATTTGGATCAACTCCCTGAGTCGCTGCGAGGCGGAGCCGTCAGCGTCGGCAACTTTGATGGCGTCCATCGAGGCCATGCCCAACTCGTGGAGCGGTTGGTACACCATGCTCGGCAACACGGCGGCCCGGCTATTGTCTTTACGTTCGACCCTCATCCGGTCAGTTTGCTCAGACCGGATCAAGTACCAGCCCGGCTTACGGCCACACCGCGCAAGTCACAGCTGCTGGAGACCTTGGGCGTGGACGCGTTGGTGGCTTACCCCACCGACCTGGAGATGCTCAACTTGAGCCCTGGGGATTTCTTCCAGAAGATTCTGGTCGAGCAACTTGCCGTGCGTGCGCTTGTCGAGGGCCCTAACTTCTTCTTCGGAAAGGATCGCTCCGGCGATATCGAAATGCTGGCCCAATTGGCCGCCGAAGCAGATGTGCAGGTGGAAATTGTGCAGCCGGTTCAGGCAGGTGGTGTGCAGGTTTCGAGTTCGCTGATCCGATCGTTCTTGCAGCAGGGCGATGTTGAGCAAGCACGCAAGCTGCTGACCGCTCCGTATCGGGTACGCGGTTTGGTAGAACGAGGGGCTGGGCGCGGGGCAGCCTTGGGATTTGCCACCGCGAACCTAGGACAAATTGAGACCCTGACGCCAGGCGTGGGAGTTTACGCCGGCATCGGTTATCTGGGAGAGCAAGCCCTGCCGGCCGCCATTCACATGGGGCCCAACCCTACCTTTGGCGAAACCCAAAACAAGATTGAAGTGCATCTGATCGGCCTGAACCAGCCGCTCTACGGTGAGTGGTTAGAGGTTGACTTTCTGCGTCGGCTGCGTGACATTCAGCCGTTTGAATCGGTCCAGGCACTGCAACGTCAACTGCAGCAAGACATTGCCCTGGCCGCGGAATCCTTCGAGCCCCGGTTGGCCGAAGAAACCCAGAGGAAGGCGAATCTGTAATGTCGGTCAATTGGTCTCGGTTTGCGGAACTCGTTTCGGCCCACCAGAAGTTTCTGCTCACCACCCACATTCGCCCCGATTGCGACGCCTTGGGCAGTGCGCTCGGAATGGCCGGAGTGCTCGAAGCCCTCGGCAAAGAGGTCCAGATTGTCACAGGGCATGCCGTTCCGCCCAACCTGGCCTTCATTGATCCGCAGCACAAAGTCCAGCACCTTGGTGCCGACGTCCAAGCCGACCAGCTCAAAGACGTCGAGGTGTTGTTGGTCCTGGATACCAGCGCCTGGATCCAACTGGGAGACATGGGCGAAGTGGTTCGCACCACCACAGCCAAGAAGGGAATCGTAGACCATCATGTGAGCCAGGATGACCTGGGAGCCGAACTGTTCAAAGATACCTCGGCCGAGGCTACCGGGCGGTTGGTGGTGGATGCCGCCGAGCACCTCAACGTGAAGATCACGCCAGAGATGGCAATGCCGCTGTATGCTGCCATTGCCACCGATACCGGCTGGTTCCGCTTCCCTTCCACCGACGCCAACACGTACCGCTACGGGGCCAAGTTGATGGAAGCGGGGGCCTGTCCTTCGGACATTTATCACGACTTGTACGAGCAGGACACACTTGCCCGAGTGCAGTTGCGAGGGCGGGTGCTGGCTAACACGCAGGTCGAACTCGAGGGGCGGTTGGTGCACACGTTGGTTTCGCAAGAAGACTTCGAGGTGACCGGCGCGCTCCCTTCCGATACCGAAGACCTGGTGAATCTGACACTGGCCGTCAAGGGAACCGAGGTGGCTGTGATTCTGGTCGAACAAACTTCTGGCGAAGTGAAAGTCAGCTTCCGGAGCCGTGGTACACTGGACTGCAGTGTCATGGCAGGGCACTTTGCCGGAGGGGGGCATAAAGCTGCCGCGGGTGCCACCGTTGAGGGGCCGCTGCTTGCCGCACAAACGAAGGTGCTTGACGCTTTGAGCGCATCAATGCGAAAATTGATACCCTGAGTTTTTGGAAATGGTTCGCCCAACCCTTGGCCCTCCTTACGAAATCCATCCTCGATCCTCCTGCCTCAAGTTTCCGAAGTGTGGGCGTTTGACAATCTGCTCTAGCATCGCGCGGTATGCTTCGCTAGCTCGCGTGCTGAGCGATTGAATTTCGCCCTTGAAAACCGCACAGTTTTGGCACGCTCGCCGGTTCCGCCAACGTTGATGGCGTTTGATCCGGCGACGTGTTCCTCGCGATCGTACGAGGGAGAACATGAACTCCACCAAACCCACCGATTCGAATTCACCGCAAACTCCTGAAGAAGCGGCGGCCGCCAAAGAACGCCGCAACTTCCTGATCGAAGCCATCGCTGGCGTGCTGGGAGCCATCCTTGTGGTGATCCCGCTCGGGGCGGGGATCTACGCCTTCTTCGATCCACTCATGCGGCGCGGGATCAAAAAACAAAACCCTGGCAGCCTGCCAGAGGGTCCGGAGAAACCGCGGGGAGAGTCCTTCACTCCGTTCCTGCCGGTGGCCCATCTCTCTGATGTGAATCCCGACGGCACACCGCTCAGGGCAACCGTGATCGATGACCTGGTCGACGTCTGGACCTTTTCACCGCGCGAGCCGATTGGGTCGGTGTTCTTGGTGCGCGAAGGAGACACGGTCAAGGCCTTCAACACGACCTGCCCTCATGCTGGTTGTGCGGTGGAGCTAGGCTCTGATGGCGAAGGGGAAATGCTGTTCAAGTGCCCTTGCCACAACAGCGCGTTTCATTTGGACGGTTCGATGGTTCAGCCCAGCCCTAGCCCTCGCACGATGGACGAATTGAAGAGCGAAATTCGTGACGGCGACGTTTGGGTTCAGTTCGAAAATTTCTATCCCGGCAAGGCAGAAAAGATCGCTAAGACATGAGTGCACCCACGCGACTGTTGAGTTGGCTCGACGACCGGACCGGGTACCGAGCGCTGCTCAACGAAGCATTGTATGAGAACGTGCCCGGTGGTTCGCGCTGGCGTTATGTTTGGGGAAGCACGTTGGTGTTTGCCTTCATGACGCAGGTGATCACAGGCCTGTTTCTCTGGATGTTCTACAGTCCCAGTACCGTTACGGCCTGGGAGAGTGTGCATTACATTCAGAACGAAATGCAGGGAGGTTGGCTGCTGCGCGGCATCCACCACTTCATGGCTCAGGCGATGGTGGTCTTGCTCGCCTTGCACCTGCTCCAGGTGGTGATTGACGGAGCCTACAAGGCTCCCCGAGAGGTGAACTTTTGGGTCGGCCTGATCTTGATGCAGATTGTGCTGGGTCTCTCACTCACTGGATACCTGCTCCCTTGGGATCAGAAAGGTTATTGGGCCACGCGCGTGGCGACCAACCTGATGGGTATTGTGCCGGTGGTCGGCAGCAGCTTGCAAACCCTGGCCGTCGGCGGCAGTGATTACAACCACCATACAGTCACGCGGTTCTTTGCCCTGCATGCCGGGGTACTTCCGATCCTGCTCGTTGGCTTTTTGGTAGTCCACGTTGCGGCGTTCCGTCGACATGGAATCTGTGCCCCGCTGGTCAAAGTTAAGAAGAAGGACCAAAGTTTTTGGCCGGATCAGGTTTTGAAAGATGCGGTCGCTTGCCTGGCCGTGATGGCCGTGGTGTTGCTGCTGACCATTTATCTGGGGGCAGAACTCACTGCCCCGGCTGACGGTGCCAGGGAGTACTCGGCCGCCCGACCGGAGTGGTACTTCCTGTTCTTGTTCCAGTTCCTCAAGCTGTTCGAAGGCTACGGTGAGATCGGCGAGTTGGTCGGTGCCATTGTGATTCCTGGATTGGTGATGGGCGTGTTGGCCCTGATGCCGATCACCGGACGTTGGAAGAATGGGCACCGTTTCAACGTGGCCTTCCTAATCCTGGTGATGATCGGGGCCGGCGTGTTGACCGGGGCCGCTTTGCAAGAAGACAGCCACAATCAAGGTTTCGCCAACGCCAAATGGCAGGCACACCAAGATGGTCAGATTGCCCAATACCTGGCCTCGCATCCTGGGATTCCGCCGGATGGTGCCCGCCGGATGATGCGGTCGGACCCCAGAGCGGTAGCGTTTCGGGTGGTTTGTGACCAGTGCCTCAAGTGCCACACGTATGTGGACAGCAAAAATCATGGGGTGATCCCCAGCGGAGTTGCTGCCCCCAACCTCTACCAGTTTGGCCAGCAAGCCTGGATCGAAGGGCTCTTGAATCCTGAGAAGATCAAGAGTGACGATTACTTCGGCAAAACGGATCTCGTCAACGAGAGCTACGATTACGGCATGGTCAACTATGTCTGCGTCGAAATGCCAGAGGCCGAAGAAGACGGCAAGAAGGTCTTCACCCCCGAGGCCATTCGCAGTATCTCGGCCGCGTTGGCCGCCGGAGCGGGATTCGAGGCCGACCAGAAGTTGGTCCCCGCTGGAAAGGAACTGCTGGCCAACCAGTGTGCCAACTGCCACAACATTGACGAACCGGAGAATTCTTACTCCGCCCCGTCACTGTACCAGTACGCCACGCGCGAGTGGCTGATCGGCATGATCAAAGACCCCTACCATGCCAACTACTACGGCTACCTGGCGGATGTCGATGACGTGGAACAGAAGATGCCTGCCTTTGAGATGAATGACGAGGGGGAAGGCTACTCGGACGAAGTCATTGGATACATTGCCGACTGGGTTCGTGATCCAGAGAACTGGTACAAGCGCGATCCACAACCAGTCGCCACTCCAGCCGAAGCTGACGCTGCGGCAGATGCCGATGCTGGCGAACAGGAAGCTGAGGAGCCCAGCGAATGACCCGTCTGGCAAGCGTGAAAATACTCATTGGCTGCTGCGTGTTGGCACTCGCGACAACTGCCACCGCTGGCAAGTTCAACCGTCAACTGAGCGTGGGAGATGCGGCACCGGACTGGGCGAACCTGCCTGGCACCGATGGCAAACAGTACCGTCTCAGCAACTTTGCCAAAGCCGATTACCTGGTGATGGTGTTTACCTGCAACCATTGCCCTTGTGCGCTGGCGAGTGAGAACCGGCTCAAAGCGCTACAGACCAAGTACGCGGATCGTGGCGTGCAGGTGGTTGCCTTGAATCTCAACGAAGGGCCGCTCGATACGCTGCCGCAAATGAAAAAAAGGGCCGAGCAACAGGCGTTCAACTTCCCTTATTTGAGGGATGACTCACAGGCCGTCGGCAGGGCCTATGGAGCCTCGAACACGCCGCACGTCTTCGTCCTGAATCCCGAGCGCAAGGTCGCTTATATGGGCACCCTGGACGACAGTGTCCAAGACGCCGACCGCGTGAAAAAGCCCTACCTATTGGACGCCCTCGATGCTCTGCTGTCAGGCCAGCCTCCGCGCCTTGCAGAGACGCGTCCAATCGGCTGCCCGATTGTCTACGACGAGCCTCGGTAGCTTGCGTAGTCCTCAGGCTCTGTCCTGATGACATCCGTAATGGCTGACGCTTCGGTCTGGGATTGAAAAAGCGAAAGCTCAAATGCACCCGAAACATCGTCCTTGGTTCCCGAACAGTTGGGACAACTGCTCGATAATGGTTCGTGAAGTCCTGTGATATCCTCGAAAACGTTGACCCGTCTGGTTTTCCCAGCTACGATTTTCTTAGATCTGGGAAGTGATTCGAGGCCCAATTGGTTCTTGGTCGGCCGTTTGCGATGAACCTGACGTATTTCAAACGTTACCGCATGGAAATCGACCTTCTGGAGCCTCGGCCCCAGCAACCGGAGATCCCCCCTGGTTACCGGTTGATTCCCTGGCAGGCAGACCTGGTGCAGTGGCATGCCGAAGCCAAGTTCCACAGTTTTCGCTCAGAGATTGATGCCAACGTCTTTTCTTGCCTGGGTGAGATGTCCGGCTGCCTGCGTTTGATGTCTGAGATTGCTCGCAAAGAGGGATTTCTGCCGAGTGCAACCTGGCTTTTAGCCTACGATCCCCAGGCTTGCTCAAATTCCGAACACGAAATCCCAGACGTTGCCATTCAAACGGATTCGTGGGATACCTCCAGCGTGGTGCCTGGCAACCTGAATGACTGGGTCATGTGCGGCACGGTTCAAGGAATTCGCGACCGTACTGGGATGGGGGCCATCCAGAACTTGGGAATTGTTCCAGAACACCGAGGGCTAGGGCTGGGGTCGGTGTTGCTTGAACGGGCCCTCGCCGGGTTTCGCCAGGCGGGGCTGACCCAGGCCTTCTTGGAAGTCACCGCTCAGAATCAAGGAGCGATTCGCTTGTATCGCCGGCTGGGATTCGTCTCCACCCGCACGGTATACAAAGCGGTGGAAGTTGCCTATTCTTGATTGGCCACGGGGTGTGATGGAGCATTGCCCCAGGAGCCTACGCTTCTCCGCTTTTCCCTGCTGCCGTATGATGAAGATGAAGTCGAGGTAGCATGCAACGGCTCGCGCGATGAAACTTCATGGCGCGAGATGACACGGTTGTCATCACGACGGAGCGTGCTGACGGCTCGACTCAAATCGAATTCGTTCTCGCTCAAGGAGTCTTTGTGACGCAGACCCTTCATTCGCACGTCTACGACAATGGGCTGGTGCTGGTCGCCGAGCCGATGAAGTCGCTGGAATCGGCCGCGTTTACCTTCTTGCTGCCTGTTGGTTCGGCGTACGATCCCTCAGGCAGGGCGGGCCTGGCCAACTTCACTTGCGAAATGGTGCTCCGCGGCTGCGGTTCCCGAGATGGTCAGCAGTTCATCAATGATCTGGATGCCCTAGGGGTCGAACACGCCGAGAGTGTCTCGGACTCGCACAGCAGTTTTGGTGGGGCCACGTTGGCCGGCAAGCTCGATCAGGTTCTCGGCATCTATCGTGATCTGCTCCGTGAGCCACACCTGCCTGAGGACAAAATCGAAGCCGCCCGGCAAGTGGTCCTACAAGAACTTTGGGCGGTGGAAGACGAACCCAGCCAGAAGCTGATGCAAGAACTTCGTCGGCATCATCTGCCGGAACCCTGGGGGAAACCGAGCCATGGTGACGAAGCATCGTTGATGGCGATCACGCCTGCCGACATCAAGCAATGTTACCAGAGCTTTTATCGTCCCAACGGCATGATTCTTGGCGTGGCTGGCAACATCGATTGGCCCAAGTTGCGAGATCGCGTCGGCGAACTCTTTAACGATTGGGCTCCGATTCCCGTGGCAGACATCCCGGACGGCCACGCTCGCCCCCAGCGGACGCATCTGCACCACGAGTCCCAGCAGACACAGATTGGCGTTTCTTACAACAGCGTGCCGTACCGAGATCCGCAGTACTTCGAAGCTTCGGCCAGCGTCGGGGTCTTGAGTTCTGGCATGAGCGCGCGGTTGTTTACTGAAGTTCGCGAGAAGCGAGGGCTGTGCTACAGCGTGTTCGCTTCGTACATGTCCACCAAAGACATCGGCGGCGTGCTGTGCTATGCCGGCACCTCGGCGGACCGAGCCCAAGAGACATTGGACGTGACCGTCGGCGAACTGCTGCGGTTGGCCGACGGTATTGACGAAAGTGAACTCCGCCGTCTCAAAGCCCGCGTCAAGAGCGGCTTGATCATGCAGCAAGAATCCAGTTCGGCACGGACGAACGCGATTGTCCGAGACTGGTATCATCTGGGGCGGGTGCGCACGCTCGATGAAGTGTCGGCGGCAATCAACGATCTCTCCCGCGAACGTATCAATGCCTATTTGAGAGACAATCCGCCAGGCAACTTCCGCCTGGTTACTTTGGGTCCTGAGCCTTTGGAGGTTCCTGTTGGAGTTTCATAGTCATCGGCTGGCCAACGGCCTGGAGATCATTGCCGAGTGCAACCCCGAGGTGCACTCCAGCAGCGTCGGCTTCTTCGTCAAGACCGGCTCGCGAGATGAGACCGCCGAGTTGGCCGGAGTGAGCCACTTCCTCGAACACATGGTGTTCAAAGGGACCCCCACGCGCACCGCGGACGAAGTGAATCGGGCCTTCGACGCCATGGGCGCGGACAACAATGCCTACACCAGCAAAGAACACACCGCCTATTGGGCTGCGGTGCTGCCGGAGTTTCTCGAACCGACGGTCGAGTTGCTGGCCGACATCATGCGCCCCTCGCTGCGCGAAGAAGACTTCGAGACGGAAAAAGAAGTCATCATCGAAGAAATCAAGATGTACGAAGACCAGCCTCCGTACGGAGCGGACGAACGGTGCGAAGAAATCCACTTCGGCCCTCACCCGTTGAGCAAGAACGTGCTCGGCACGGTTGAAACCGTTCGCCGATTGCCGGTGGCTGCCATGAAGGCGTACTTCGAGCAAAGCTACAGCCCTAGCAACATTGCCTTGGTCGCCTCAGGCAGGATTGATTTCGATCTGCTGGTCAAAGCGGCCGAGCGGTTCTGCGGAGATTGGGCCCCTTTCGAAGTCCAGCGGCAAACCGCCGCTGCGGCGCGCTACCCCGGTTTCACGGTGATTGAGAAGCCGACCTCCACGCAGCAGTACGCCGTGCAACTGACCGCCGCCCCCGGCGCGTTTGAAGATCTCCGCTATGCGGCCGATGTGTTGGCCACCGTGGTTGGGGACTCGTCCGGAAGCCGGCTGTATTGGTCATTGGTAGACCCCGGCCTGGCCGAACACGCCGGCCTGTATTACATGGACTACCTGGATGCCGGAATCTTTTGGGTGGCCATGAGCTGTATCCCAGATCGGGCAGAAGAAAACCTGCAGATCATGCTCGACATCTTCCGCAGCGTCGAGCGCGACGGGGTCACGCAGACCGAGCTTGATCAAGCCAAAAGCAAAACCACATCGCGTTTGGTACTCAGCAGCGAACGGCCACGGCGACGACTGTTTGCCGTAGGGGCCAACTGGCTCCAGCGGCACGAGTACCGCACCGTGCGGCAGGATGTGGACGCGGTCGAAGAGGTCACGCGCGATCACATTGCGCAGTTGCTCAGCAAGCACCCCCTCTCGCAAGACATCACCAGCGTGACCATTGGCCCGCTCAAGAATATCAAAGCCCCCAGTTAAGGCTTTGTGGCATTTCTCTCAGATCTGCCGGTCGTGCTAAACTTCTCCGATAGAAGAGCCCCCGTTGGGTGCCACTGTGCCACTGGCAACTGGTTGCCAGTGACGTCTCACCCTTGGCACTCAAAATCGAGATGGGAGTGACGAGCAAAGAATACCTTCCGGGTTTGGCGGCCTGCCACGTTCATCCCGTTTTCTCGTTTGGAATCGAATGATGAAAAGGATGCACCACCTAGACACGGAGTCCTACTTTCTCAGTGTTCTCCGTGCCTCTGTGGTGCCCCTGTTTCCTTTTTTCGTTCCTATCAAACCGCGAAGTTATTTCATGCGTTTCTTAAGACTCAACGACGAAGACCGGCCAACACGACTTCGTATCAACGAGGAGAGGAACTGAAACGTGAGCGTCCTAATCTCCCGACTCGTCTTGGTCACACTCTGCGTGTTCATCGCTTCCGCCGCTTCGCTACCTGCGGCAGAACCCCAGGGACTGGCCGAACTGGACCTGCGCGTCTTGCCGGAGTCTGAGGATACGGACGGGGGGGAGATGGTTCGAACCCAACAGCGCACCAGATTGCAGCAAGCTAACGAGCGCAGCACGGCCGAGTGGAACAAGGTGGCCAGCCGCGAAAATTGGGAAACCCTGCGCAGTGCCAAGCTCAAAGCTTTGCAAACATCGCTCGGCGAGTACCCCGAGCCTCCGCAGAAACTTGAAGTCCATCAGGCAGGCACGATTGATGGCGAAGGTTATCAGATTCGCCGCCTGGCGTATCAGGCTCGGCCAGGGTTGTGGGTGGCCGCGCATTTGTACGTTCCCCAGCCTGTACGGAAGAGCATGCCAGGGCTGATCATTGCGCATAGCCATCATCGCCCCAAGCAGCAACGCGAACTGCAAACCATGGGCGAAACTTGGGCCCGAGTCGGTTGCCTGGTGTTGGTGCCAGATCACCTGGGACATGGCGAACGCCGACAACATC
>CALOEH010000072.1:0-3558 GCA_942492195.1 uncultured Planctomycetia bacterium
TGGTGCAGACGAGCCAGTTTGTGCAGAACAGTTGTCTTTACTGTTCACTGTTGGAGCGCGAAACGTCTTTCTAGGTCCGTGAACAGTTGAGACAACTGTTCTACAATCAGTTCAGTTCGACGGCCTCGTCGTAGTGTTCGTACAACTGGGGCAGCGCCTGTTGCTCCGCTTCGATCAGGGCTTGAATTTCTTTGACCTGACGTCCGTCGCGGAGTACTTCTGGCGAGGAGAGCTGAGATTGTAGCTCCTCGATCCGGGTTTCGCGTTCGAGGATTTCCGCTTCGATCTCTTCGACTTTGCGGTAGGTGAATCGGCGGCGGCGTTTTTGCTGCTTCTCTGTTTTTGCGACAGAAGCGGGTGCCTGGCTGCCGGTGGTCTTGGCTGCCGGCGTGACATTCAACGATTGCTTCTCGCCAGCCGCCATGCCGACGGAGACGAGGTGCAGGTAGGCGTCGTAGTTCCCTTCGATCATGCGGAACCGGTTCTGCTCGACGACCAGCAGGTGATCGACCACTCGGTTGAGCAAGTAGCGATCGTGACTGACCAGCAGCACGGTGCCGTTGAACTCCTTCAAGGCAATTTCCAAGGCGTCCCGTGACCAAAGATCAAGGTGGTTGGTCGGTTCGTCAAACACCAGCACGTTGGCATCCATGGCCGCCAGGCGGGCAAGCGCGGCACGTGTCCGCTGGCCACCGCTTAGCTGAGTCGGCGGTTTGAGAACTTCGTCCCCGACCACGCCGAATCGGGCCAGTAGATTCCGCCGCTGCTGTTCGACGAACTCTTTGTGGGACGGCCGGATGGAGTCCACGATCGGCTGCTCTGGATCGAGCCCCGTGAGTAGCTGATCGAAGTAGGCCACCTTGACGCCTGATCCAAAATGAACCTGACCGGCGTCTGCCTCTAAATCTCCGACAATGCAGCGGAGCATGGTTGTCTTGCCAGAGCCGTTGGGGCCCAGGATTCCCCAACGTTGGCCTCGTTCGACATCCAGTGACAGGTCCTGAAACAGCGGCATCGCAAAGCTCTTGCTGAGCCCTTCGATCCGCATCACGATATCGCCTGACCGCTCGGCAGGAGGGAACCGCATGGGCGGAGCGGTGATCTCTCGGGGAGGTGCCACGCGCTCAATCTTGGCAAGTTTCTTCTTGCGGTCTTCTGCCTGTTGATGCTTCTGTCCGTAGTTGTTGCGGCGGATGAAGTCTTCTGTTTTGGCGATCAGTTCTTGCTGTTTGTCATAGGTGCGGCGTTGCACTTCCAGGCGTTCGGCCTTTTGCCGCCAGTAGGCGGAGAAGTTGCCGGAGTAGGTGTCAACCGTGGCTTGAAACAGTTCCCAGGTGCCATTGGTGACCTTGTCCAGAAAGAACCGATCATGGCTGACGATCACCATGGCCTGCGAGCTTTGCGCGAGGTAATCTTCGAGCCAGGCGGTGGACTCCAAGTCCAGGTGGTTGGAAGGTTCGTCGAGCAGAAGGATCTCAGGTTCGGCCAGCAAGAGGCGAGCCAAAACGAGTCGGTTCTGCTGACCGCCGCTCAGACTGGCGGCCGTTTGCATGAAGTTGGTCTCGGTAAAGCCGAGTCCGGTGAGCACGCGTTCCACACGGCGATCGATATTGTAGGCGTCTTTTTGGGCCAGTTCGTGTTGAAGCCGATCAAACTGGTCAGCCAATCGCGCGCGTTGCGACTCGTTGGTGGCTGCGGCGAGATCATGAGCCACGCTCTCGGCACGTTGGGCCAAACGGATCAGAGCTTCGAGTCCGCGCTTGGCTTCCTGCCAAACCGTTACGTGCTCATCGAACTCAGGGTGTTGCTCGAGCAGGCCGACCTCAACGTTGGCCGCCCGCAGGACACTACCGCCATCGGGATCGAGCAGCCCTGCCATGGCACTGAGCAACGTTGTCTTGCCAACGCCATTGGGTCCAACGAGCCCGATGCGCTCACCACCGCGAAGTTCGAGCGAAACCCGATCCAAGACCGAATCGGGACCGTACTGCTTGGAAACTCCATCGATGGTGAGCAGGATCATACGGAGTAGACATCCGGGAATTCAATGGCGACAAGAGACGGACTCAATGGGCCGCAGGTTCAGGCGATTCGGTACGGGAGCGGTTGCCCCTGGAGGCCAGCGAGTAGGTTTTCGACGGACATCTCGGCCATCCGTTGGCGTGTTTCGACCGTGGCACTTCCCAAATGCGGGGCCAAGGTGACGTTGTCCAAGGTTAGTAAAGCGTGGTCTCGCGGAAGAGGTTCGGGATCCGTGACATCCAAGCCTGCCGCATAAATCTGCTGCGTTTGCAAGGCGTGCACCAGTGCATCGGTATCGACCACCGGACCACGCGAGATATTGACCAACGTGGCGGTTGGTTTCATTTTCTCCAGGGCCGACGGTCCGATCAGGCCGCGCGTCTCGTCGGTGAGCGGACAACTGAGCATGACGTAGTCTGCGGTCTTGAGCAACTCCTCGAAGCTGGCATAGGTGACGCCGAGTTCGTTCTCAATGTCCGGGCGGCGATTGCGATTGTGATATAGCACCTGCATGTCGAAGGCCAACGCCCGCCGCGCCACCTGACGACCGATTCTTCCCAGCCCGATGATGCCCAATGTTTGACCATGAATCTCGCGGCCGAGCATGTAGCCGGGGTCGTAGGTGGTGAACTCGGGACTGCGCGTGAAAGCGATCCCCCTTCCATCAGCCGTCGGCCGGCGGCTTAGCAAGCAAGGGTGAAGCCCATATCGGCCGTGGCGCCGTCGAGTATTCCGGGTGTGTTGCCCACTGGGATACCCCGCTCTTTCGCGGCCACCAGGTCGATGTGATCGACCCCTACACCGTAGTTGCTGATGACCTTGAGACCGGGCAACTGGTCCATCAACCAAGCATCTACGGCGAGATGCCCGTAGGTATAGACCGCATCTGCCGCAGATTGCTGGGCCGTTTGGCCTGGCGTCGGCCAGTCAAGCAATTCAACGTGCCCAACTAGCAGCGAGGTGGTTGCTGGTGCCAGAGGTCCATCAGCCACCACGCGTGCCAGTGGTGTGGATAAACCTGGCGGCGAGTTCTGCATACTGCACCCGTGGAGATCAGGCCGCGAGATCTTCGCGAGTGACCTCGCTGGCAGTGGATGACCTCGCTGGCGGGAGGGAAGAACGGTATGGCTGTTGATGCAGCCAGTATTAAGTTACCCGGCTAGGACTCGAACCTAGAATGACGGAACCAAAATCCGTAGTGTTGCCGATTACACCACCGGGTAGTGGGTTGAGGTAGGACCTCATGTTGATTTAGCTGGATGCCTGGCGATTGAGGACGGAGAAGGAAAGTTGTTCGAGTTCGATTCCCAAATCAACGCCCACCTGACTCACATGGGGAGGCAAGTTGAGCGTGACGGGTGCGAAATTCAAAATCCCTTCGATCCCGGCTGCCGATAACCGATCGGCTGCATCTTGAGCAGCGGCGGCCGGTACGGCAATCACGCTAAGGCGAATGTTAAAGGTTCTCACCAATTCCGACAAGCGGTCGAAATGATAAACTGTGACTCCTTCTACGGTGGTGCCGACTTTATTGCT
>CALOEH010000073.1:0-40611 GCA_942492195.1 uncultured Planctomycetia bacterium
CCATCAGCGAGCTCTACGCGATGCTGATGGTGGCCATTGGGCTGTACCCTGTTCCTGACTTCGGTCGGGGTGCTGAAGGGAATTCCTTTTGCGCTGACCGACGGTCGGTCGCTGCTGGCACTGGCCGGAGTCGGGATTATCAGCAGCACCATCGGCTGGTCGATGCTCTCTTCCGCCATCAAGGTGGTTCCCGCCACCGTGGCCGGTTTGGTGATGCTGCTCCAGCCCGCTCTTTCCTTTGTCTGGGATATCCTGTTTTTCAACCGGGTGACCGGCGGAGTTGAATACCTGGGTATCGTCCTGATCCTGATTGCCATCTATCTCGAACTCTGCAAGACCGCCTGACCCTGCGCTGGGCCTTTAAAGGCGGGCCGTTGCGGGGCGTGAAGAGCGGAGCCGGTTTCAATGGACTGGCGCACTTTACGGACGATAAATATCGACAGATAGGAACGGATGGTGGCTTCCGGTAGAATCCGCTTCAGTTGTTCCTCATAGGTCGATTCGATCCGTGGGTATTGCCCGGTTACTCCTGGCAGAGCATCTTAATCGCGGCCTCATGCTGATTTTTTCCAGATCGTTCTTGAAAGGGATGGTGATCATCGTTCCTCCCAAATTTCAGTTTTAGTTCGATAAAGTTACATAGCATTGAATTGTTAGGATTGTGTTAAAAAGTGAAGAGATAGGAAATATTATGAAAAAATCTTTCCGAATTCAGCGAAAAAGGTGTCATTGAAAACGGAAGGATCAGGATCGAAAGTCCGTGTTCAGAGAGAGCCTTCGACTCCTGAAAATCAATCTGACCCGCACACAGGTCTATCAGTCGTGAGCGCAACTCTTCCAGCCGCTCCGCAGGTAACTTCAGCTGCAGATAGACCTGATCCGCGTATTGCTTCTCCACCAGTTCAGCTTCGTACTCCGGAAGGATCCGTTCGACACCGCCCAGCAACGCATAACCGAGCTTGATGGAAAGCTCGACCCAATCGATCTTTTCTGTAACCTTGATCTGTGCGAGGGCGGTCTGCACCGCCAGGGTATAGGCTTTAACCATTCCTCCTTTGCCAAGCTTGACCCCACCGAAGTAGCGCGTTACCACTGCGGCGGTATCTCCCAGCCCGCTGTGTTGCAGGGCGGTCAGCATCGGCCTCCCGGCGACCCCGTGCGGCTCGCCGTCATCGCTGAGCCCGATCCGGTCGCTGCTGCCCGGTGGTCCGATCAGGTAGGCCCAGCAATTGTGATTGGCATCAGGAAACTCCTGCTTGATCCGGGCGATGAACTCAAGAGCGGCATCACTGTCGGTGACCGGTTCAACGCTGGTGATGAAACGGCTGCGTTCGACCTCGATCTGGCATCGATGAGGAGCGGCGGGGATTGGAGAACGGGTCTGAGTCATGGTATCGCAGGCTGTGATCCTGTGAAGTCGGAATATCTACTTTCCCGTTATTGGCAGCGGGGCTCGTTAACGGCCGCTTCCTGATTCAAGAGCTTTTTCTCGCGCTCTTCGTGCCAGGAACAGACCAGCATGATTCCGACGCCGACGCAGATGGCGCTGCCGGCGATATTGAAGGCGGGGCCATGAGGAAGGAACAGTGCACGTCGAGGAAATCTCGATCACTTCGCCGTAGCGGATCCGGTCGATCAGGTTCCCCAGGGCGCCGCTGAGGATCAATCCCAGTGACAGGTGCTGCCAGTGCTTTTCGCCGGGAACTCTGCGCACGTACCAGAGGATTCCCAGCGAAGCGATCAGCGAAATCCCGATAAAGAAGGGCAGTCGTATCGCGCTATCGGCGAGGATACCGAAAGCGGCTCCGGGATTGCGCACATAGGTAATGGAAAAGTTCGCAATGACGCGCTGCGACTGCGAAATTTCAAAATTATTATCGATGTAGATTTTGCTCAACTGGTCGAGCAGCAGGCTGATCGCGGCAACCAGGGCAAAGAGCCGGTATTTTTTCATATCACTCCGCCGCCAGGGCTGCCGCGCAGCGATGACAGATGGTCGGGTGTTCGCTGTTTGCACCGACGCTGGTCACATAATTCCAGCAGCGCTCGCATTTTTCTCCGTCTGCGGCCAGGATCTGCAATCTCAGGCCGGGAATCTGTTCCAGCCTGGCAGGGTGCCGACAGCTGGTTGGTCAGTTCCACCTGAGAGACGATGGCGCAGGCTGGCAACTGGTCCAGGTATTCTTCCAGCAGGTGCCGATAATCCTCCGGGACGTCTGGGCCAGGACTTTGGCTTCCAGCGATTGGCCCAGCTTGCCGCTGCGCTTTCTCTAGCTGCTTGGAGACTTCGGAACGCACCTTGTGCGGTTTTTCGTAACGGGCCTCCAGTTGAGTGTCCAGGTAACCGGTCATCGCTTCGGGGAAGGCAGCCAGATGGACGCTGGCTTCCGGGTTCCCGGCAACCTTCGCCAGATTTCGTCGGCGGTGAAGCTGAGCACCGGTGCGATCATCCGGGTCAGGGCGTCGACAATCCGGTACATGGTGGTGCGGGCACTGCGGTAAGCGATACCCTGTTTTGGGCTACGGGTGTAAAGCCGATCCTTGAGAATATCCAGGTAGAAAGCACTCAGGTCGATAGCGCAGAAGTTGTGCACTGCGTGATAAATGGTATGGAATTCAGATTTATTGTAAGCGGCTGCCACTCTTTGGTTCAGGCGCGTCAGTCGTGACAATGCCCAACGATCCAGTTCCAGCAGCTCTTCATCGGTGACCTGATCGCTGGCCGGATCGAACCCCGTTGAGATTGCCGAGCAGATAGCGGGCCGTGTTGCGAATCCGCCGATAGGCGTCGGACAGGCGTTGCAGGGTTTCCTGGCCGAGCCGGATATCATCGCGATAGTCGGTGGCCGCAACCCACATGCGCAGGATTTCCGCACCGTATTTGCTGATGATCTCTTCCGGGGCGATAACGTTCCCCATAGATTTCGACATCGGGCGGCCGTCCTTGTCGAGCACGAAACCGTGGGTCAGCACAGCTTTGTAGGGGGCACGGTCACGGAGTTCTGACCGATTCGAGCAGGCTGGAGTGGAACCAGCCATGGTGCTGGTCGGAGCCTTCCAGGTACATGTCGGCCGGGCTGCTCAGGTAGTCACGATGTTCGCAAACGGCGGCATGGGACACGCCCGAATCGAACCAGACATCGAGGATGTCTGTTTCCTTGGTGAATTTGTCGTGCCCGCAGGCCGGGCAGCTGGTCCCTGCGGGGAGCAGTTCAGGGGCGTCTTTTTCAAACCAGATATCGCTGCCGGTGGCCTCGAACCGGTCGGCGATATGGTGCATGATCTTGCCGTCGTTGAGGGCTTCACCGCATTTTTCGCAATAGACGATGGTTATCGGAACGCCCCAGCTGCGCTGCCGATCGATGGCACCAGTCGGGACGCGCTTCGACCATGTTGTAGATGCGATCGCGTCCCCAGGTGGGAATCCATTCGACCTGCTCGATTTCGAGCAGCGCCTTGCGCCGCAGGTCGTTGTTGTCCATGCTGATGAACCACTGCCCGGTGGCGCGGAAATCACCGGTTTTTTACAGCGCCAGCAATGCATAACTGTGTTTGACGTCGCCTTCGTAGAGCAGCGTACCGACTTCTGCAAGCTTTTCGCTGACCGCCGGGTTGGCGTCCTCCAGCTTCATGCCACCGAACAGCTCCAGATCGTCACGGTAGCAGCCGTAGTCGTCGACTGGATTGTAGATCTCCAGGCCGTACTTAAGGCCGACCAGGTAGTCATCGTGACCATGGCCGGGAGCGGTGTGGACGCAACCGGTTCCGGCTTCCAGGGTGACATCCTCACCGAGCATGAGCAGCGAGTTACGCTCGTAGAACGGGTGCTCGCAGTTTTTCTGTCTCACAGATCTGCATCGAAGCTAGCAACGACCGAGTAATCCTCGATGCCAAGGGTCTTCATCACCGACTTGTAGAGTCCCTCAGCCAGCACCAGCAGTTCGTCCTTGGCTTCCACCGCGGCGTAGGGCAACTCCGGATTCAGGCAGACTGCCGAGGTTGGCGGGAATCGTCCAGGGGGTGGTGGTCCAGATGACGAAGTCCAGGGTCTTTCCGACGAATGTGCCAGAAAGCTCCGCCGGCAACGCATCGATAAAGGGGAATTTGACAAAGATCGATGGTGAGGTGTGATCATCGTACTCAACCTCAGCTTCGGCCAAAGCGGTGACGCATGACGAGCACCAGTGGATCGGCTTCTTCCCTTGAACAGCGAGACGCGCTCAGCCAGGCTCGCCAGCTCTCGTGCGGTTGTCGCTTCGTAGTGGGTGTTCATGGTCAGGTAGGGTCCTTCCAGTTACCGAAGATTCCAAGCCGCTGGAATTCCTCACTCTGGGTTTTGATCCAACTCGGCGGCGTATTCCGGGCACTCGCGGCGGAATCAGCCTTGCTCATCTCACGCTTTTTCTTGCCGAGTTTCTTGTCCACCACCAGCTCGATCGGCAGGCCGTGACAGTCCCAGCCGGGAACGTAAGGGAGGTGTAGAAGCCCTGCATCCGCTTGCTCTTGATGATGATGTCCTTGAGGATCTTGTTCAGCGCGTGTCCCATGAATATGCCCGTTGGTGGCGTGGTGGACGAGCCGGCTGCCAGTGAACTCGCTGCAGTTTATCTCAGGCACGGACCGCCCGGCCCTGGTAGGTAAGGGAGACGACTACTTTGTGTACGCCGTCCGCTGGGAAGTTTTGCCAGGGGTCGATGCCGAAGGGCTGCTGCTGACTCCCCGCTTGAAGTTCCCTCTGGCCGATGTGATTGTGGTGCCGGACGCCGACCAAACCCCCGAGCAACTTGCTGGCCTGAGTCCTGGTTTGGAAGAAGATCAGCAACTCGCCCGGCGTCTGGCGGAGAACCGGATGCGGGTGTTGGTCCCCGTGTTGATTGACCGCAGCGATACGTTCTCGGTGACGGGTGTTGGCCGGGAGACGAATCAGCCGCACCGCGAGTTCGTCTATCGTCCGGCTTTCGAAATGGGGCGGCACATCATTGGCTACGAGGTGCAGAAGATCTTGGCCGGGGTGGACTTCTTCCAGAACGATCGCAAAGGACACGTTGGTGTGTATGGCTATGGCGAGGGGGGGCTGCTGGCCTTGTATGCCGCGGCTTGTGATGAGCGGATCGAATCATGCTGCGTGAGCGGATACTTCGGCCCCCGAGATAACCTCTGGCAAGAGCCTATTTACCGTAACGTGTTCGGATTGCTCGAAGACTTTGGCGATGCTCGGCTGGCCTCGATGATTGCCCCGCGAAGTTTAATTATCGAAGCTTGCGCGAGTCCTCAGATTGACGGTCCGCCGGCTGTGCGAAAAGGGCGCAGCGGGGCAGCCCCTGGCAAGATCGTCACGCCATCGCTTTCCGACGTTCAGCGAGAGTTTGAAAAGGCTCAATCACTAACCGCAAAACTGGATCCCGCCCCCAAGTTTCGGTTGTTGGTCAGTGGCCGCGAAGGGGACGGTCCGTTTGGATCGCCGGTTGCCACCGAAGCTTTCATTCGGTCCATGTCGTCCCTTCGCTCGACCTGGCCCCGCTTGAGAATCCGCCACTGGTTTTGAGCCGTGGGTATGATCCTAGCCCGCGTCTCAAGCGGCAGTTCGAGCAACTGTGCGAACACACGCAGTACTTGATGCGGCAAAGTCCCAAGCGCAGGGCTGAACTGTTTCGCCAGGCAGACGCTACATCGCTGGAATCTTGGAAGTCCAGCACGGCCCCGCTGCGGGAGAAGTTCTACGACGAAGTGATTGGCCGGATTGACCACAAGCTGCTTCCCCCCAATGCGCGAACTCGGCTGGTGTACGATGAGCCGAAATTCCGCGGCTATGAGGTGGTGCTGGACGTGTTCGAAGACGTGTTCGCCTATGGGCTGTTGCTGGTGCCCAATGATATTGAGAAAGGGGAGCGGCGGCCGGTGGTGGTTTGTCAACATGGGCTCGAAGGTCGCCCGCAGGATGTGGCAGACCCGAAGGTCGAGAACAAGGCGTACCACCGCTATGCCGTGCGGCTGGCCGACCGGGGCTTTGTGGTCTACGCTCCGCAAAATCCATACATCTTTAAGGATCGTTTCCGCTCGCTCCAGCGCAAGGCCAACCCGCTCGGCAAGTCGCTGTTCTCGATCATCACGCCGCAGCACCAGCAGACGCTCGCCTGGTTGAGCAGTCAGGACTTTGTGGATGGAGAGCGGATTGGTTTCTATGGCCTGTCGTACGGCGGCAAGACAGCCATGCGAGTGCCGGCGTTGCTGGAACAGTACGCGCTCTCGATTTGTTCGGCCGACTTCAATGAGTGGATCTGGAAGAACGCCTCGCTGGACGCCAGGTATAGCTACGTCGGCACCGGCGAGTACGAGATCTTCGAGTTCAACTTGGGCAATACGTTCAACTATGCCGAGATGGCAGCTCTGATTGCCCCGCCCCTTTATGGCCTGAGCGAGGGCACTCCCGACGGCGTGGCCCTGACGAATGGGTTACCTACGAATTTGCGAAGGTTCGCCGCACCTACGTGGCTTTGGGAATTGGAGATCGGACTGAGATCGACCACGGCAAGAGCACGCTGGCCGATCGTTTGATGGAACAAACTGGTTTGCTCGGCGAGCGGGACAATGAAGGAGCAGTTGCTCGACGACATGGACATCGAGCGCGAGCGGGGCATCACGATCAAGGCCCGCGCCGTGGCGATGCAGTATCAAGCACGACGGGAAACGTACGAGTTGAACCTGATCGATACGCCCGGCCACGTCGATTTCAGTACGAGGTCTCCCGCTCGCTGGCCTGCTGCGAGGGCGCCTTGCTGTTGGTCGATGCCTTCCAAGGTGTCGAAGCCCAAACGGTCGCCAACGCCTACGCCGCGATGGAACATGACCTGAAGATCATCCCGGTGATCAACAAGATCGATCTGACGCACGCCCGGCCGGACGAAGTCGCCGAAGAGATGATGCACTCGCTGGGCACCGATCCCGACGAAGTGCGTGCGGGTCAGCGCCAAGACCGGGCATCGGCGTCGACGAACTGCTTGGAGGCGATCATCGATCGCGTTCCGCCGCCGACCGGCGACCCCAACGCGACGCTGCAGGCGATGGTCTTCGATTCGAACTACGACGAGTATCGCGGCGCCATCACCTACGTCCGGGTCATGCAGGGCACCGTCCGCAAAGGACAAAAGATCCGTTTCCTGCGGGCCGGAACAACGCACGAAGTGATCGAACTGGGGCAGTTCGTACCCGCAGCGACGACCATGCAATGAGTTGCGGCCGGCCAGGTCGGTTACCTGATCTGCAACATCAAGTCGCTCGGCGACGTCCATATCGGCGATACGATCAGCATCGCCGGCGACAACGCCGCCAAGCCGCTGCCCGGCTACCACGAACCGAAGCGGATGGTCTATTGCGGGCTGTTCCCGTCCGACGGCCAGGACTTCGAGCGAACTGCGCGACGCCTCGACGAAGCTGTCGATCAACGATCCCAGTTTCGAATTCGAACCCGAAACGAGCGATGCTCTGGGGTTCGGATTCCGCTGCGGTTTCCTGGGTCTGCTGCACATGGAGATCGTCCAGCAGCGACTGGAACAAGAAGCCGACATCGACCTGGTGCAGACCGCTCCCAACGTGACCTACGAAGATCGTCAACAAGCGGGGCGAAGACGATCGAGATTCACAAACCGCAAGACGTGCCCGATCCGGGCGACATCGAAGAGTTTCGCCAGCCGATTGTGCGCTGTCAACGTGATTGTGCCGACCGAGTCATCGGCAGCCGTGATGAAACTGTGCCAGGAACGACGTGGCAATCCAAGAGCGCACCGAGTACCTCTCGCCGACGCGGGCGATGTTGACCTACGAACTTCCGTTGGCGGAGGTCATCTATGACTTGCACGACAAACTCAAGAGTGCCACGCGCGGCTACGGCACGATGGACTACGAAATGGTCGGGTATTACCCGCCGATCTGGTGCGGCTGGACATCCTGGTCAATACGGCAACGAGGGTCGATGCGCTGAGCGTGATTTGCAACCAAGCGCGATGCCGACGGATCGCGCGTGGCCGCGCGGTCGTCAAGAAAGCTGAAAGCGAAATGATCGAGCGGCACATGTTCGAAGTCGCCGTGCAGGCGGCGATCGGAAGCACGCGTGATCGCGCGGGAAACGGTTCCGCGATGCGCAAGAACGTGACCGCCAAGTGCTACGGCGGCGACATTCGCCGGTCTTCAAACTCGATGGCTGGCCCACGAGCGTATCCACCGAGGGCTGAATCGCTTTGGCTTCCACAATGGTTGCTGGAAGTCGGGCAACGTTTGGAAGTTGGGATAGTTCGGTGCCGGACCTCGTTTGACCGGATGGGGTGCCCAACGGCTTGACGCTTCGCGTCGGTGCGATGGCCGTGGTGGAATCGTACGCCGGATCCGCGAAGATCACCGCAGGCGACGCCGTGCGCTCTGTCTGATTGCCGGCAAGATCCCGCCCACTGTTGATGTACTGCACAGGCATTCGCTCGACCAGATATTCGCCGGAGGTCAGCGGCAGCGCCGACCAGGGGACCAACCAAAGCAGGGCATCAGGGCTAACGATGAGTTGTTGCGAGTCTTTCAAGTATGGTTCGATTGGTGCAAGAACCAGCTTGGCCAGATGTTGTAGTTTCTCGCGCGCCTGGCGTTCGACTTCAATTTCGCCCTGCTGTTCCAGCGTCTTCGGATCGAGTTGCAAAACGGTCCGTGCCTCGCGAACCGCGGCGTCCACGGCCTGGCACTCCCCCAGGTCAACGATCTGAATTCCCCGCTCGGGGTCAGGGGACATGATCCAGGCCATGTAGTGTTCGGCACCCCAGGAATCTTCTGCTATCTTGCCGGTGAATGTGTATTCGTGGACGCGGACAATATCGACAAACAGCGACCCTTGCGGCAAAGACTGCCGCGCTTGGTCCGTAGAGATCCACAGTACTTCATCCTGAGTTGCAATGTCGGCCAAACTGCCAATCTGGCGAATGAGTCGGCTTTGGCGGAGTTCTACATCCTGGAGCTGTTGTAGATAGGCATCCTGCTGCGCGGCCGGAACGGTCCTTGCACTGAGTCGAGCCAACTCACCTCGCACTTGCCGCAACTGTGCGAGAACGCCTTGAGCTTCGGCCGTTTGCAGCCGATTGACATTCGACAAAGCTTCGAGCCCAATCGCTTTTCCGTTGATCAGCCAGCCTGCTGAGAGCTCGCAGATGCGTTGATCCTGCCGATGTTGAAACGCCAGAAAGGCATTCGCTCGCAACGCTTTCTCGGCGGGATCCAGATACTCCAATTGCTCAGTTTCGGAAAGCGATGGCAAGACGCGAGCCCTAAAACCACGGTTGATCCGCTGTCCCGCCTCGATCTCGGCGGCTGCCAACAGCCACTGTTCTTGGACAATCAAGATGCGAGCAATCCGCTGGTGCGCTTCGGCGATATACGGATGGTCGGTCCCTCTGGCCTGATAGATCTCCAGCGATTCTCGGGCGTGCTTCAGCGCCTCTTCGTTCCGATCCACCCCCATCAAGGCACCTGACAGCGTCAACAGGCAGGTTGCAACTTTGGGATGCCGCGGGGGATGCACTTGTTGACGAATTGCCAAAGCCCTTTCCGCATGGGCAAGTGCCTGTTGGTAGTCTCCGGGCGCTGGAAACGACGTGTGCCAGATCCTCGAGAGCGGTCGCGGTTTGAGGATGCTCTTCGCCAAACAGGGCGAGTCGCGCGTCGAGGACTCGCAGCATGAGTTTCTGTGCTTCGGCATAGTCCGAATCCGCATCATAGACGCGTGCCAAACCAGCCAAGGCCTTGGAGGTATCTAGATTTTGATCTCCGTACGAAGCACGGCGGATCTTGTAGGCCGCGTCAAAGTAGAACTTTGCGGAAGCGTTATCACCCATCTGAAGGGAGGAAAGCCCCAGGTTGTAGTAGGAACTGGCAGTATCCGGATGATTGGGCCCAAGAACCTTGGCACGAATAGCCGCGGCCCGTTCCTGGTATTTTCGAGACTGAACCCAGTCACCCTGGTGATGCAGTGCAGCCCCCAAGTTCTGATACTCGGTCGCCGTTGCCGAGTGCTCTTCGCCATACAGCTGGCGGTACGTTTCAACCGCCAGCTCGAAATACCGAATTGCTGTTTCATAATCCAACGCGTCAAAACAGGTATGCCCCATGGCTGCGACAACCCCGGCATACGCCTTGCTCTTGCGTCCTTGCGTCGCTTCGGTGATGGCGATGGCTTCCGCAAGCGCCTGCTTCGCTTCGTCATATCGCTGCAGTCCCACCAAACACCGGACATAGAGCCGGAGGGCATGGACCGTTTCCGTGGCTTGGTTACCCAGTACCTTCCGGCGCAGGTTGAGTCCTTCGGCAGCGTAGGACAACGCGGACTTGGCGTCACCTCGGTCCAATTCCAGCACCGCACAGTTGAGGATCATCGAGATGGTCAGCGAATGCTGTGGGCCGTAGTGTCTCTTGGAGAACTCCACCATCCGGCGATAGATGGGCGATGCTTTGTCATAGTCACCAATGCCGGCGTAGGCGCCGCCGACGTAGCCCAAGGCCCGCATGGTATCGGGATGGTTGGCTCCGTTGATTCGGCGATGAATCTCGTAGGCTTCCAGCGCCAGGGGAAGCCCTTGATTGATGTGCCCCGCCTGGAGCAATCCGTTGGCTCTGTCCAGCAACTGGTCCGCTCGATCGGTTGACATTAGTCCGGTCAGCTTGACGATGGGAATTGCGCCCTCCGCCGATTGCACATGCCTGCTATGAATCCACGCGGTCTTATCTGAGTTGGGGATCTTGACCTTGAGCCAAGGAGACCTTGTCTCCAAGACTTCCATCTTGCGGCCTTGCTCCACCCGGGCCAGTACGTTGGCACCAGACTGCAACGGGGCATTCGGCGTGATCACGATCACTTCTTCAGCCAACGCCGTGGCCGACATGGACCCCAGACTCAAGATCACAATCAACCAGCTGCTCGTCAGGAACTTTGTCATAGTTCGAACTCAGCGCAAGATGTTCAGAAGCAGGTGTTCAAGTAGTAGTGAATGCGTCAGCGAGACTCCATTCGATCGTGAGTACGGCAAAGTCCAATTCCTGGCCTTGTACCATAGTAACCCAAAGAATAGCGGCGGGTTTGAACCGGTTTGAACCGGAAAAACTTGAAAGTAGTCATCACGCGCCGTCGTGATGACAACCGTGGCGACATCGCCCGTCATGCGTCCTGGCTGACGCTTCGGGTTAGGATCGAAAAGCGGTAGCTCAATTTGGTGCGTGGCACCGCCTTGTTAGATTCCGGATCCATCCGAACCTGCCAGCCAGCTACGGCTGAGTGCCAAGCACTTTCTTGAGCAAAGGTTGAAAGGCCTCGGCTTGCCGGAAGAATCCCAGGTCGGTGGGATGCGATCCATCCACCGTATCGTCCCGATCTGTGCCCAGCATGGTTTCGCCTGGCAAGTAGTAGAGGTTCTTGACGCCGGCCTTGGTCAGCCGATCGTAGGCGGCGCGAAGAGCCGCCCGATTGGTATCGTTCCGTTCGCGGCGTGCGGTTACCAGGAAACTGTTGCTATAGGTACGATCTTCGACCAACACGATCGGCGTGTCGGGTCGAGCCTCGCGGAGCAGTTTGACCAGTGGTTCGGTCCGCGAAGCCACATCGGGCGCGGCCAGATTGGGTAGGCAGTCGATCACATAGATGGACGCGTCAATCTCGGCGATGTACTTGGCAACTTCCGCTTCCATCCGCCCATTGCCAGAGAAGCCCAGGTTGACCACGGGGCAGTTCAGATTCCGCCCTAAGATGGCCGTATGCACCATGCCAGGCCGCGATGCACACCCGCCTTGGGTGATGGATGTGCCGTAGAAGACAACGGGCCGGGTTTCGTACGCCGGGGCTTTCCAGAGCTTGGCCTCTTTTGGCAAACCCAGCTCAACCTGACTTACGCCGTTGTAAAGCGGCAGGTAGAGCAGGAACTCGCGCGTGCCAGGCGAGACCGGGGGGAGCAACACGACCTCGTTGGTCGGCAACTTTTCTGGACGGCCAACCGAGACCCAACGCCACCCTTCTTCTGTCTTCACATACAGGTCCAGTCCACTGACACCGGTCGCTGGCATGTGGACCATCGCCAAACGGTTTTTGCGTAAAGTCCAGCGAGCACTGATGGTGGTGGCATCGGTCACAAACCGGGCACAGAGGCCGGCCGAGTCCTGGCTCAGACTCCAGACCGGGCCGCGAACTTCTTGCTTGGCGCGAGCCGGCAGGCGATCGTAGAAATTCTCGGTGTCTTCGAAAGCCTTGCCTTCGACATCCAGAAGCTGCAGGTCGTACCAGGCAAGTTTGCTGCCAGCAGTCTGCGTTGCCTTGTCCGCTTCAACCATCGCCCCTTTCTCAACCGCCGTGGAAACCTCGGGGTCGTTGGCCCAAGTTGTCGTGGAGACCGTCCACGACAACACCGCGAGGCCGCAAACCGTGGCATATCGAAGAAAGTGACTCAAAGAAGCTGGGGCAAATGTCATAGGACGACTCTCTCTGTGAGGATTTGCAGGGTTGCTGATACACAAGAGGTTAAAGGGTTCGCAGCCAGCCAATCAAGTGCGGAACCACAGGCACCATGGAAATCACGCCTGCGGCCACGACAATCGAAACCGGTGGCTGGGACCTTTCGGACTCGGCGAAGGACGAAGAGCAAAATCAATGAACAGAATCCTGCCACCATTGCGGCCAACCAAAACAAACGAGCCAACAGTGCCAGGGCTTGAGAAGTATCGCCTGCCATGAACAAGGCGCCCAAGCCGCCGAGCATGCAGCCAACGGTGGTCAACACCATCAACATCCAGCCTACCGTGGCGTACTCAGCCAGGCGACTCTCGGCCGGCAGTTGCTTACCTTGGGGGCTGGATGCCGGTTGTTTGCGCTTCTTGCGTTCCGCCATACCCAGTACTTTCTGTCGCCGAAGCTGACCGTCGAATCTGTTTGAGCATTGGCTCCTGCCGCGGCCCGACTCTTGATCGCCGCGAGAATTTGCCTCGAAATTGTCAACTTCGCCCTGAAGGTTAATATAATGGCCACTCGGTTCGCAGGGCAACGACGTACGGCATGACGGACTCATGCTCGCCGCAGCGGCCTTGACGGGGAAACGCTCGTTCACGTTGGTCTAAAGTTACAGCCACTGTTGTTTGACACTCATGCCCAAGCCCAAGACTGCGAATCCTTTCTACATTCTCCTGGTCGTTGTCGGCGTGGCGTTTGCCGTGACTGCCTGTGCGTACGGCGTGATGGCGTTTGCCGCCATGAAAGGTGCTCCCGACGCGGCGAACTCCGGCTTGTTTCAGTTTCTCGATCAGCACGGCGTGCTGGTCATGGGAGCCGAATTGGGTCTGCTAGGGCTGTTTACCTTTGCCGCCATGAGTACCGATGAATTCTGGCGAAAACGGGCCGAGCGCGCTCACCAGCAGAATCCAGATTGATGTATGATCTTGGCATGATTCCCCTGATATCCTAGCGGGGTAGAACCTCGAATCAATGTAGAACAGTTGTCCCAACTGTTCACGAACCAAGAAGCATCTTGACGCAAATTGAACGACTTGTCTCCTATAAATATCTAACCCAAAGCGTCAGCGAGGCAGCGCAGGCGGGGACTTGCGGAGACCTCCCAATCGTACCTCCCTGGCGCATCGGGTTGATATTGAAATAGCGGTTTCCACCGGAGCGGGTGCTTGGTGCTCGATTCGATTCGAGAACGATATCTCGCTTGTCCATTTCCAATGTTTTCTTGGGGCATGTGACTACTGATGACCAACAACCCTTCTGCCGAAGTCGAACGTATGCGCCGCGAACTGCGTCATCACGATCACAAGTACTATGTCGAGGCCGCGCCGGAGATCACCGATCTCGAGTACGACCGCCTGCTGAACCAATTGAAAGCAATCGAGGCCGAACATCCCGATCTGGTCACGCCAGATAGTCCCACCCAGCGGATTGGCGACCAGCCGGTTTCCGAACTCGAGCAGGTAGAACATCGCGTGCCGATGATGTCTATCGACAACACCTACAGTGCTGAGGAACTTCGGGCGTACGCCACTCGGATTCAAAAGCTCCTGCCAGGTGAGCCCGTCGAGTGGGTCGTGGAACTGAAGATAGACGGTGTGGCCGCCTCGGTGATCTACGAGAACGGCACACTCCAGCAAGCGGTGACACGGGGCAACGGACGGGTCGGAGACGATATCACACACAATATCCGGACGGTCACCGACGTCCCGTTGGGTTTGCGCGGCGAGCAGCAGCCAGCGGTGCTGGAAATTCGCGGCGAGGTCTACATGACCAATTCGGAACTCGTGCGCCTCAATGACGACCAGCGGAAGAAAGGGGCAGCCCCGTACGCCAACACCCGCAACGTGACCGCCGGCAGTATTCGCTTGTTGGATCCACGCATATGTGCCACCCGACATTTGAAGATGTTTTGCCATGGAGTGGGCTACTGCGAAGGAGTGCGGAGTACGAACCACATGGACTTTCTCGATGAGATCCGCGGTTTCGGTCTCTCACCCACGCCGCATGTCGAAGTCTTTCCGACCATTGATGCCGTGATCGAGCATTGCGATACGCTGATCGCCGGACTGCACGAACTGGACTTCGAAGTCGACGGGATCGTGGTCAAAGTCAACCAATTCGAACAGCGCGAGCGATTGGGCTCCACGTCCAAGAGTCCACGCTGGTTGATTGCCTACAAGATTGAGAAGTACGAGGCCATTACCACGCTCAACGCCATCAGCGTGCAGGTTGGCAAGACCGGTGCGGTGACCCCGGTTGCCGAGCTCGAGCCGGTGGAACTTGCCGGCACGGTTGTTGCCAGGGCGAGTCTGCACAATGCGGACGAGATCGAACGGAAGGACGTCCGCGTGGGTGACGTGGTGGTGGTCGAAAAGGCAGGCAAGATCATCCCGCACATTGTCCGTGTGGAAAAGCACGAGCGGAAGAAGTCGCTCCGCAAGTTCAAGTTTCCCAGAGCGTGCCCTGAGTGCGAGACCGCATTGGTCCGGGACGAAGGAGGTGTCTACATCCGCTGCCCTAACCTCGAATGCCCCGCTCAACTCAAAGAACGGATTCGATACTTCGCCAGTCGCAGTGCAATGGATATCGAAGGGCTCGGTGACAAGCTCGTGGACCAGTTGGTAGCCAGCGGACTGGTTCGTACTTTCGGTGACTTGTTCGCGCTGACCAGTGAGAGCTTGTTGACGCTCGAGCGGATGGGAAAGAAGAGTTCTGAGAAACTCATCGTCGCGGTCGAATCGAGCAAGTCTCGTGGTTTGTCGCGCGTACTCAATGCACTATCGATCCGCCATGTTGGAAATCGAGTGGCCACCGTCCTGGCGGAACATTTCGGCTCGATCGAACGAATGTCAGCCGCGAATGTCGAAGAGATAGCGGCCATCCATGAGATCGGGCAGATCATTGCCCAAAGCGTGTATGACTTTCTCCACCATGAATATGGCCAGCGAGTGATTGCCGAATTGCAAGCGGCCGGCGTCGAGATGCAGGGGCCGGTGCGCGCCTCTTCCGAAGCGGGGGCGTGGGAAGGTAAGACGTTTGTGGTGACCGGCACCTTAGAAAAATTCACCCGCGACGAAATCCAAGAACTCATTGCCCAGCACGGCGGCAAGGCAGCCTCGAGTGTTTCCAAGAAGACCGACTATGTCGTCGCCGGCGACAAGGCAGGCAGCAAGCTTGACAAAGCCCAACAGTTGGGGGTTCCGGTCCTCAACGAAGATCAGTTCCAGGAGATGCTTCAAGAATTGGAGTAGAGGTTATCGTAGTTGGCTGCGCGATGGCTCCTGGCGAGTCGAATTGGGCACGTGGCGGCAAGTCGCTCAACCTGACTGTCCTCCATTCAGTACAACGGCATGTGGACATGTTGAGGGCCAATTTTTTTCTTCGTCACTGCGGCTGGGGAGATCGAAGCCCTGCGGTCTCTTGGTTGAGGAAGACCCAGTAGGACATCCCACCCCGGCTCATCAGCCCCAGCCAGCGGCGCTGATCGGTGGGCGAATTGCGGAGCAGTTGCCCCATGTCGGACATGACGGTCTGGTTGCTGCCGTAGTACGAATGCCCCAGCAGGCTGGTGTCTACCGCGGATACATCAATTGTTTCGATGCCTGGGATCACCATCAGGTTGCTGCCTGAGTCTCCGGCGCGCGGGGCACCATGAATCTTCTTGGAGAGCAGCAAGGCCTCGTCGTTGCTCGAAGCGTAGAGTGTCACGCGCGATGCGGTTTTGATAATCTGCGGGGCAATGTCTCGTTTGAAAATCTCCGCATCAATGTCGGGTGCGGTGAGAACGACTTCACTGAAAATCCGTTCTCCCTTCAGTCGGTACGACAGTCCCTTCAAGGCATTGGTCAATGCCCTATTCCCCATACTGTGGGCCACCAGGTTGACCGAGTCTGCCCCAGAATTCTCAGCAATTTCGAGCAGGAATTGTCGCAAGTGCGGCACCGTCCATTCCACGTTAGTCTCGTCAACTGTGTACTGCAGCAGTCCTGCCTGACTTGGCCAGCTATAGAAGACGGGGGCCCCCTCGAACTTTAGGTCGTAGGCAATTTGCGCGGTGCGTCGGGCTGCGTCCTCAAAACTCACATTGAATCCATGAACGAAGACGAACACGTCTTTGCGAGGGCTATTGGCCACCCGCTGCTTCATCTGCGCGAAGTACTCGTCCTGGGGCAGCGGTTCGGTACTTTGTAGCACCACGTGCTTGAGAGGGTCTTGGCGAATCTCGAGCCGCAAGAACGAAGGGCTTTCGACCTCCCCCTCCTTGTGAACGCTCGGGATGCTGACTTCGCACATGCCCATGACAAGCGTGCCACGGTCGTTGCCGTAGTTGGTGCCTACCATGATGACGTTGGATCCCGTGGTGGAGATCACGGCCAGCGTGCCACAGCCCAAGGCTGCCACGGCGGCAATGACAGAGAACGCACGGAGTAGCCGTCGATAGGAGACGAGTAGCGAAGCAGCAAAGAAGACCAAGGCCAGAACCAGGAGCGTCAGCGTCAGGCCGAACTGATTGACGGTGAATCCTGACGCGGACTTTCGCCGCGTGGCCGTTCCACGATCGGTGCCATAAAAGACCTGGACCCGTTCGAAATCTTCGCCACTCCGCCGGATGGCGGCCGGGTTTTCGGAAGGAGCCTGCATGGCCGAAGTTGCCGGTTCGGGAACTTCGACCATCGCTTCTGGAGCCAACTCGCGCGGAAGCACGCCGATATCTTCTGCGGGGATCGTCGGCTGGAGCCTGGGCGCCTCCATGGGCAGCGCCATTGGTGCTGGAGCCGTTTTTAACGAAGTCGAACCAATGATTTGCGAGTCCGGCACAACGGGACGGGGTGTCGACATGCGTGCCATCGCACGGGGTGGCGAAGGATCTGCGTTGCCAGAACCAAGGTCGCCCAGGTCGACCACCGGCGGCTCGTTCTGCGGCCAGTCACTGGTCCCGCTCGCTGCCGGAGCATTCGCGATGTCCACCGGCAACTGACCTGTCCCCATGTGGCCAATCTGCGGTTGCCCTGCATCGCGAGGACGGGGAATGCCTATTGGAGATGGCAACTGTGCATCGATGCTAGGAGCCATCACCGCAGTATCCGATTGCATCATTTTCTGCGACGTTGGAATCCCAACGACCAACGCAGTGCCGACAAGTGCCACCGATCCGACGACGACTTTTGCATTCATCTTGAATTCCCTTCAGGGCAGATGACGTTGGCACGCTCCGACGAAGCATGCAAGCATTGCCGAGACTGACATTTCCAGCCCGAGGCAGCAGTTCACAAGAATGCCGGACACCCAGCGCGGCGGACGTTAGCAAATCACCCCCCTGCTGACCAGAGCGTTTTTTTGATCGCATGAAGTGAACATGGAGGTGCGCGACAGCGCTCGCGAGCGCGAATTCCTAGTGCTTTGTCGGCAAAGTTTTCGGGTGCCATGGCACCCAACTCGAAATCTAAGCGTTGATGCAGCACCAGGCCAGGATTCGGAAGAAGCCAGATGGGTACTGCCCAAGGGCACGGGCGGTCATTTTCCCGGCTTCTCGACTTCGTCGTCTCCGGAAAGGAGTGGTCTCACCTTGCTCTCGAGAACCCCGATCACCAACAGGATGGTGAGCGCAAACGCGGTTCCGACGACAGCAATCTTGTACAACCCCAGACCGCAGGCAACGCCCAAAGCCCCCACCACCCAGACCGTGGCCGCGGTGGTGATTCCATGGACATAACCGTCCTCGCGCAAGATGGCACCCGCCCCTAAGAATCCGATGCCGCTGATAATGCCCGAGACCATCCGGAGCGGGTCACTGGCCGTGTCAGGCAGACCCTCAAGGCCTCCTAGCAGATTGAGCGAGATCACCGTGAACATGGCCGAACCCATGCAGACCAGCATGTTTGTCCTCAGCCCGGCCGGCTTACGGTTGGCTTCGCGTTCCCAACCTAGAATGGCACCACACAGCGCCGCCGCAGCCAGGCGAATGGATATCTCAAGCAGCGTTTCAGGTGAGTCAAAAACCACGATGTGGGCCTTGATGCAAACAGGGTGGGACCTGGGGCCAGGCTGAACTTCCGCTCAATCGTCCAATGGTCGGTATCCGGCCGGAGCACCGACAAACGGGTTGTTGCGCTTCTCGATTCCGATGGTGGTTGTGGGCCCATGACCAGGCAACACAATGGTATCGTCAGGCAGTGGAAAGAGTTTTTGGTGAATGCCTGCGGCCAGCGCTTCGAAGTTACCATCAGGGAAATCGCACCGGCCAATGCTGCCAGCAAACAATACATCTCCCCCCACCACATGCACCGGTTGGCAACTCCGCTCGATGAGTACGATGTGGCCGATCGAGTGCCCTGGAATCTCGAACACCTCGAAATCAAACCCCGCCGCACGGTAGGTATCTCCTTCGTCCAGCAATTGATCGGCGGCAGGGCTGACAATCGGCATCCCAAACGGGCCAGAGAGATTCTGGTTGGGGTCCGTCAACTTGGCCGCATCGTTGCGTCCGATCACCAGCGGGACCTCGGGCCAACGCTCCTTGCAAGCCTCATTGCCGGCAATGTGATCGGCATGACCATGCGTGTTGAGGATACTGACCGGCGTCAGCTGCTGCTGCTCAATGTAGGCAAAAATCTTATCCGGCTCGAAACCGGGATCCACAATCACACATTCCTTTTGATCCGGTCGAAACAGCACGTACGAGTTCTCGTCGAACGGTTCGGAAACGATGGTCTCCATCACAATCCCAGAGGCATTCAAGTGGTTCTCTCCTAACACGTGGCGTGCGGCCTGATATGGTGTTTCGCATGGTAGCAGGGAATCTGTCCTTCGGTACGATCATTGTAAATACTGCACGTTGTTTGAAAATGTCCGGTGCTGGCATTGCTGGCAATTGGCTCATTCAACGGTGGCAAACTAGCCGATAACACGAATGAATTGCCAGCACTGCGCGCCGTTTCTTTGCGAATCCGCAAAATCGCACCCGCGGCATGATACTTGCAGTTCATCCCGCTGCCGCAACTTGTCCCAATGACAACTTGCAGTTGGCTCGAAGGATCGAGCTACCTGACTGTTCGCTCACGCGACCAGTTCATCACAACGCCGTACCTACGGGAGGTCAGGATGACTCCGTTCGCACGCTCACTTCAACTGAGTGGGGCTTGGGCACTGGTGGCCCTCTGCCTGATGCCAGGCAGTTCATCAGCCCAGTCCTACGGACAACCTCCCGCCCAGGGCTATGCCGGGCAGCGCGGTTACCCGCAGCAAGCGGCATTTCGACAACAGTCCAATCTCAATGGGTTTCCCTTTGCGCCCGGTCGCCGGCCGATTCTCAATCCGCGCGCCCAAGCGATTCGCCAATACCCAATGCAGCAACATCGGGGTGCTCCGGCTCAGACCTCAGAGCGTGTGATTCGGGCACAATTCCAAACACCCCCGACCGGTGCCAACGGTTCAAACCCAGCGTATCGTGTTGCTGAAACTCCTGAACGCAACTTCACGGGTCAAGACCTCAGCCTTGCCGACTATCCCAAGTTGGATCCACAACAATTGGTGGCCCGGCCTGGCGAACATCCGATGATGCCGGCTTTGCGTTGGGCCAAAAACGGCTTGCGTTATCTGGAAGCCGTGGATGGCTATACCGCCACCATGGCCAAACGCGAACGGATCAACGGCACGTTGGGCGAATACCAATACATGGACCTCAAAGTCCGGCACCGCCCGTTCAGCGTCTACATCAAGTTGCTGGGACCTGAAGATATGAAAGGGCGAGAAGCCATCTACATTGCCGGCAAGAATGACGGCAACCTGGTCGCACATCCCACCGGCATGCAAAAACGCCTGGTGGGCACCATCTCGCTGAAACCCACCGGCATGCTGGCCATGCAAGGCAACCGGTATCCCATCACCGAAGTCGGCATCTTGAACCTGACGCGTCGGCTGATCGAGGTTGGCGAGCAGGACATGCAGTACGGCGAGTGCGAGGTCAAGTACTTCCGCGGAGCCAAGGTCAACGATCGGATCTGCACCTGCATGCAGTTTGTCCACCCAGTCCCTCGCCGTGAGTTCAGGTATCACCTGGCTCGAATCTATGTGGATGACGAACTCAACTTGCCGATTCGCTACGAAGCCTTCAACTGGCCCTCAAAACCAGGCGAAGAACCCACGCTCACCGAAGAATACACCTACCTCAACCTGAAGTTGAACCCAGGGCTCTCTGACATGGACTTTGACACCCGCAATCCCAACTACGACTACGACTGAGCTGTGTAGTCATCGCGCTCCGTCATGCTTCCGCGCTGACGTTTCAGGTTGGGATGAAACGCGGCCGACCCTGCTTCAATCTTCCTGAATGCAGTACAGGTGCCGCTCGCCTCGCAGAAAGATCTGCTTGCCTAGCAGGATGGGTGAAGCGTCGATCCCTTCATCCAGGGCGTTGGTCGAGAGTACTTCGAGCGTGCGACCATGACGCAGCACGGTGGTATGACCGTTTCGATCGACAAAATAGATTCGTCCTGCCGCAGCGGCCGGCGAGGCATACAGGTTCGTCAAGCCAGGGATCCGCTCGGGGCCAAAGACAGGCTCGCCGGTATCAGCATCCAGGCAGGTGAGAACCGCCGTGTTGGAACCGGTGAAGTAGATCTGGTTGCCATAGATGATGGGAGAAGGAACGTACGGCGTACCGCGGGCAATCTGCCAGCGGACACCTGCGGTGCTGGTCACGTCTCCCTGAGCATCCAGCCCTATGGCCACTCCCATTGCTCCGCGGTATCCGCTCATGCAGATCACCAGGTCTCCATGTCGGATCGGCGTGGGAATGGCATTCACTGTCTGCCCTCCGCACTCCCAGATGACCTTGCCGGTGTCGAGGTCGTAGCTGCGGACGCGGGTTGTGCCGTTGACAATGACTTGCGTCTTGCCCTGGTGTTCGACGACCAACGGAGTGGACCAACCGCTTGGTTCGTCCCGGTCTGCCTTCCACCGGGTTTCTCCGGTAGCAGCGTCCAGAGCCAACATGAACGATTGGTCTTCGTGATCCCAATTCAACAGCAACGTGTTCCCATGGATCGCTGGCGTCGAGGCTTCGCCCCAACCGTAGCGAGTTCGCATCTTGCCGACGTCCCGCTTCCAAACGAGTTTGCCATCGAGATCAAAGGCAAAGATTCCGCGCGAACCGAACGAGGCGTAGATTCGCTTGCCGTCCGTCATGGGAGAGCCTGAGGCATACGAGTTGGTGGAGTGCCTCCCTTCGTGGGGAACCTCTTCGCAGGCAATCTGCTGCCAAAGCTGCTGGCCGTTGTTGCGGTCAAGGCAGATGACCACGAACTGATAATAGTTGAGCGGAGGAACCGTTTTCGCCCGTTCGTCCACTTCCTGCGGTTCTGCTAACTTGCGATCGGTGCGAATCGCACTCAGGAGGAAAATCCGATCCCCAAGGATGATCGGCGTGCCGCTTCCTTCGCCTGGCACGGCAACCTTCCAGCGAATGTTGGTCTCCTCGTCCCATTGAATGGGAGGGTCCGCCTGCGGCGAAACGCCGTTGGCCAGCGGACCCCGCCAATGCGGCCAGTTTTGGGCTTCCGCTGCTGCCGGTTCTTCGGCCGCACAGGGCATGGCTGATGCCAACGAGATCAGGGCCAGGCCAACGACTACAGCGATCCAGGTACCGCGCATCGGAAGTTTCCTTAAGGACATCGTGTCAGGTCGAAGTAGTTCAACAAAGCCGGGAACAAGTCTCTCAGCCACATCTATACAGAACAAATGGTGAGGCTACCGTCAATCTCCCAAACTCTGTTTCTCTGTTTCAGTGCCATGAAACTCCGTGGGCGTTTGGTGCCATGCAGGCGAGAACTCGTTGAACTTGGAGACCTGCTAGCGACCACCTGGGAATCTGAAGCTGAAACTGGCTGGAAGTCCTGACAGGTTAGCTGGCTCCTTCGACCATGTGATCCACAAACCCGCTCAAGGCGCCGCAGCGGCAAGGATGTTGCAGTTTGCGAACGGCTTTGGCCTCGATCTGCCGGACACGTTCACGGGTGACGGCGAAGATCTTGCCGACCTCTTCCAAGGTGTAGGTGTACCCATCGGCGAGTCCGTATCGCAGGCGGATGATTTCCCGCTCGCGGTAGTTCAGGCTTTCGAGGGCGTCGGCAATGCGCCGCTTGAGCAGATCTTGGGTCATCTCTTGCAGCGGGTCTTCGTCCCGGTGATCTTCGACAAATTCACCGAAGTAGCTGTCGTCATGGTCGCCGACTGGTTGGTCGAGCGACAACGGTTGCCGGGCCATCTTGAGCACGCAGCGGGCTTCTTCCATCGTCAGGCCGGCGGCTTCGGCGGTTTCTTCCACACTCGGCTCCCGACCGTTCTCTTGCAAGAAGTCTCGATGCACGTTGCGGACACGGCTCATGGTTTCGATCATGTGAACCGGGAGTCGAATGGTACGACTCTGGTCGGCAATGGCTCGGGTGATTGCCTGACGAATCCACCAAGTAGCGTAAGTGCTGAACTTGTATCCTCGGGCGTGCTCAAATTTATCAACCGCCCTCATCAGTCCCGTGTTGCCTTCTTGAATCAGGTCCAGGAAACTCAAACCGCGATTCCGATATCGCTTGGCGATCGAGACCACCAGGCGAAGGTTGCCGGCCGAGAGTACCCGCTTGGCGGCATCGTAGTGGTACTGCAGGCGGCGCGTCCGATCCACTCGCTTGCGAGCGGTGATGGGGCTCTCCATGGAGATTCGCATCAGTTGTCGCAGTTCGCGAATCAGCATCTCGCGGTCGGTGCCCAAGGGCAGGTGGGTCTCAGCCAGTTGAGCGCGGATGGCGTCCATGCGATTGGCAATATCGCTAAGCTGTTGCAGCAATGGCATCAGCCGCTGGGTTCGCAAGTGTAGCTCTTCGACCAACCGTACCGCTTTGTGACGCCGGCGAACGAGACGCTGCCAGGCGGCACTTCGCTGGCTCTGGGGACGGCGGCGGTTGATGGCAATGAAGAAATCTTTACGGTTGCAGCGAAGCAGGTGATGCAGCGTCTTGAGGTTGGGGGGAAGCAGCGACATGATCGCCTTCTTCTCCTTGGCGTCGGT
Source organism: uncultured Planctomycetia bacterium (assembly GCA_942492195.1). Classification (GTDB taxonomy): domain Bacteria; phylum Planctomycetota; class Planctomycetia; order Pirellulales; family S012-138; genus CALOEH01. The sequence goes on from CALOEH010000073.1 coordinate 23,580, forward strand.
GACGGAGACCTCGATCGTGCGGTCCAACCGAAGGTTACCGTCGCGAACCTTTTGCAGCAGATTGACGGCCCCTTGCAGGACGAGGTCGTTGGACAACATGCTGCGGCGGAACTGAGTGCGAGACTTCTCAATCTGCTTGGCGGCGTCCACTTCTTCCTTACGCGATAGCAGGGGGATTTCGCCCATTTGCATCAGGTAGACGCGGACAGGATCATCGATCATGTCTTCGCTGCCGGTGAAGGTGTTGTCGTCCGCGTTGTCGTCATTCTCTTTGGCTGCGTCGTCGGCATCATCGACTTCGGCCTCATCCTGGATCTCGTCGTTCTGACGATTGGCAATGGCACGCGTTTGTTTGCGAACGAGATTCTTCGACGGCTTCTTCATTAGCAATTCCCCAGGTGTTCGGCTCAGTGGGTCGCATCCTGACTGGAACGAGACATAAAGCACTCGCAGTGCCAACCGGCGGCGGTAACTTGATCCTGCTGCCATAAGTGGTGACTGCCACCCGGCTTGCGGTGTCAAGCATTTTCTGGCAACTCCGTCCATGCGGCGGCATTGATGCCAATTCGCCACGATCTCGCCGTGGCGATGTTTCGCACTCGCAACACGGCTCGCCAAACGCAACATCCTGGCACCAGGAGTCGGCGCGCGGTGGCAGCGGTTGTGACGAATGCAACGGATGTGGCGAGCCATCGCCGGTCGGTCGTCCGTGCCGCAGCTGGTTCCGGTTCAGCGCGGCGGGGGTGACGTATGATTTCAGTGTAGTCAAGCGCGAACAATCTCGTGCAGGCGGCAAGAAACGATCACTGCGAAATCGGGAGCGGAAAACGTGTGGGGGTTTGGCCAGCAAGCGACCAATCAGCAACCGATGGCTCCGGCACCGCATGGTGTTACGGAGTTCATGCGATTGATGGCTGAGAACACCGAGTCGCAATTCCTGCCAGACGAGGGAGATCCACGCTGGCACCATCGGGCAAACCGCAGCCTGCCGGCGTTGCTGGTCCCTTGGGAAGAGGGCTACCCTTTGGCGCAGGACGCCACGTACGCCTTGACCAAGGACTTTTCATCCCAAGGAATCGCACTCGTTCTCCCTCATCCCTATCGCGTGGAGAACGTGGTCGTGGGTCTATACCTGGACGCCCCGCAGTTCGCCGTGGCAAAGGTTCGGCACAATGCGGCACTTGGCGGAGGGTTCTGGCAATTGGGGATTCAGATTCTCGAACTGCTCGAACTCGAGGATTACCCTCACCTCGGGACGTTGCTCCCGTTGGCCTGGTCCCCTGCGCAGCCCCGCCTCGACCGGCGGAAAAGTAGTCATTACGCTTCGTCGTAAGACAACCGTGGCGACAATGCCAGTCAAACTTCCTCACTCGCGCTGCGGGTTGAGATTGAGAAGGCCATGCTGGGTTGGAGTCAGAATCGCCACTTGCATCCGAACATGCCCAAGCGAGGGGATGGTACCGGAAAACTTTGCCGTGACAAAGCACTTAGTCTTCGTTGTCTGGCGACATCTCTTTGGCGAGCAACTCGCGGAGCCGGCGCATGGCTCTGAGGTATCGCATGCTGGCGGCAGCGCCGCTCAGGTCCAGACTTTGGGCTACCTCTTGGTTGGAGAGTTGCTCAAAGTGCCGCATCAAGATGACTTCGCGGTCAGGCTCATCCAGCAATTCAACGGCTGCTTGAAACCTCCGCACCAGCTCGTGCTGCGTGGCCGCGGCGGCCGGGGTGAGTTGCCGGTCTTGCAGCTGGTCAAACATCTCGATGCTCGAACGATCCGCCCTGCCTGTGGCGGCCAGGGATTGCTCGCGATCGACACTCCGCCGCCGGGCCACCCGATGCCGGCGATGGGCATCGATGATGCGGTCCATGGCCATGTGCCGCAGCCAGAGATGGAACGGCATCTTGCCATCGGCCAGGTACTGACCCAAACGGCGACTCGCTTCGACCAGCACATCCTGCACAATATCGCTGGCATCCACACGCTGCGAAACCGCTCTGTCCATTCGCAAGTCAATCATTCGCCGCAGCGCATCGCGATGCCGATCCAACAGCGCGTTGACCGCCTCAGGCTTGCCTAGCCGGACTTCGTTGAGCAGATCGACGGTCTTGAGTGACTCAGGCCACATGGCAGTTGCCAGGGTGAGGGAATGCGGACCGCTTATCGCAAACCCAGCACGCCGGGGTTCTGTTGAATGCTCTCAAGCGTCCGCTTGATCTCGATGGGCAGGTCTGGAATCAGCCGTGCCTGACCGTAATCGAAGAGTGTGTGGAACACGGTGGCCAGCAGATCGTCAGGCGTTTGCGGATTGCCAACGGCCTCAGATCCGTCGCGTGTCGAGCGTCCGATGGTTTGGCCGTGTGTAATGCCGCCGCCGTAGAGCATCAGCGGTGCCAGCTTGCCCCAGTGATCGCGACCGCCGTTCTTGTTGATCCGGGGCGTGCGTCCCATCTCGCCGCAGCAGACCAGCAGGATATCGTCAGAAAGCCCTCGCTCTTCGCAGTCTTCGATGAAGGCCGAAACGGCATGGTCAAACGGGGCGATGACCAGGTCTTGCCCTTCTTTCACAGCCACGTTGTTGCCATCAGCATGGAAGTCCCAGACGAACTCCGAATGGATGGTGACCACGCCGCAACCAGCTTCGCAAAGTCGCCGGGCAAGCAGGAGTTCTTTACCCAGCGTCTTGGTATGTGCTGTGTACCAAGGGATGTTGTTGCGTTTCTTATCGCCGCCATACATCCACAGCTTGGGATTGAAATAACTGCTGGTATCGTAGCGGGCGAGCGTGCGAGGATCTTCTTGCGAAAGGTCAAAAGCGTCCGCCATGCCTTTGGTGATAAGATCCATCGCCTGAGTTTGCAGACCGGCCAGCCCTTCCATCTCGGTGACTTGATCGAACCGGCGGCGGATGCCGTCAAAGGTTCGCAACAGACTCCGGCGGTCCTCGAACCGCTCGCGGGAGATTTGCAGGTTCATGGCCTCCTGCAACGGGCCCTGGCCGCCTGGAATGAACGGGCGCGTAGGCTTTGCCCAAGGTGCCGGTGGCGTCGAACTTGCCGAACTTGTCCCCTAGCGACTTCTGCTCGGGGTCAATCGACTTGGGAATGATGAACATGGAATTAGGCAGCCCGGTCACCGGATGGTTCGCACCGGCCACGCGGGCATAGGCACTGCCGATACTGGCATCGCCGAGTTTGCTGCTGACAATCGGTTGGACACCGCCGTGCCCTGTGTTGGTTTGGTAGTTGCGCACGACGGCCAGGCGATGAGCATGTTGCGAGAGTTTTTGCATCGCGCAGCCGAGCCGCAGGCCTGGGACACTGGTGGCGATATCTCCGCCAACACTGGCCAGCTCTGACGAGACCTCGACTTTGGGGTCCAGCGTCTCGTGCTGAGTCGGGCCCCCTTGCTGGAACAGAAAGATCACACTCTTGCCAGTCACGGGACTGGTGGACGATGCCAGCGCCCTTTGGGTTCCGAACATCGGCAGGGTCATGCCGCCGATGCTGAGGCCACCTAATTGCAAGAAGCTACGACGTCCCATCCGGCGGCTACGCGAGGTGCGATCAGAAAAGCTCAGCATGAGCCCTGCTCCCTGTGTCGGTTGTGTTGCTCAAGCGGCACAATGTACCGTGCCGGCGAGAGTGGTAGGTGGGTTGGGTATGGCCTGTGGTGGGGTCTATTCTATCCGAGTCCGGCCCTGCGGTGCTAGCTCGATCTTGCCAGTTCCCAGTTCAGAGCCTGGCGCGGGATCGTACGGATTCGACCCCTTGCGAGCGCTCCGCTTGGGGACTTCCCCTGCGTTTCCCTTGCGGGAAACGCTTGAAAACAGGGGGTTGTCGTTGGATTCGCCAGCAATTGACGCGAACGCCTGATGCACATGAGCGGACGCTCAACGAGATTCGATGCCGCGCTTTAGGTCAAGACTTCCAATTGGGGGCCGGGGAGTTGGCTCTTGCCGGTGAGGTACAGGTCAATGGCTCGGGCGGCCTGGCGGCCTTCGTTGATCGCCCAAACAATCAGAGATTGGCCTCGGCGGCAGTCACCGGCAGCGAACACGCCGTCGATGCTGGTGGCGTAACGTCCGTATTCTGCTTTGAAGTTGGAGCGCTCGTCCCGTTCGAGTCCAAGTTTCTCAGCCAGCGTGTCTTCGGGACCGAGGAAACCCATGGCGAGCATGACCAGGTCAGCCTTCCAGGTTTCGACGCTACCGGGGACTTCTTGCATCTGAAACCGTCCGTTGTCCTGTTTCCACTCGACGCGTACGGTGCTGATGCCGGCGACATTTCCCTTGCCGTCGTCAATGAACTCTTTACTGAGAATGCAGAACTGCCGGGGATCATCGCCGAACTTGGCCGCGACTTCGGCATGCCCATAATCCACGCGCATGATACGTGGCCACTGAGGCCAGGGATTTCCGGGTGCCCGAGCCTCGGGGGGTTGGGGAAGCAGTTCGAAGTTGACCAGTCCTTTACATCCGTGACGCATCGAGGTGCCAATACAGTCCGTTCCGGTATCACCGCCGCCGATCACAATCACATTCTTGTCTTTGGCAGAAATGTACTGGCCGTCGGCAAGTTCGCTATCGAGCAGGCTCTTGGTGTTCTTGCGAAGAAAATCCATCGCAAAGTGTACGCCGCGCAGCTCTCTACCAGGAATCGGCAAATCTCGCGGACGCGTGGCACCGGTGGAGAGCAAGATCGAGTCTGACTGCTCGCGGAGTTGCTGCACGTCCACGTTGACCCCAACGTGGGCATTAGTGACGAATTTGACCCCTTCTTCTCGCAGGAGATCCAGGCGGCGTTCGACGATGGTCTTGTCGAGCTTCATGTTGGGGATGCCATACATCAGCAGTCCGCCGATCCGGTCATCTCGTTCGTAAACGGTTACTTCGTGCCCCGCCTGATTGAGTTGGGCGGCCGCGGCCAGTCCGGCTGGTCCGCTCCCAATGACTGCCACCCGTTTGCCAGTACGGTGGGTTGGAGGGTGCGGTGTGATCCAGCCTTCAGCAAACCCACGGTCAACAATCGCACATTCGATATTCTTGATGGTCACTGGTGGGTTGGTGATGCCCAACACGCAGGCCCCTTCGCACGGGGCGGGACAAACCCGACCGGTGAACTCCGGAAAGTTGTTGGTCTTGTGCAACCGATCTAAAGCTTCGCGCCAGCGGCCTCGATAGACCAGGTCATTCCACTCAGGAATCAGGTTATCGACGGGGCAGCCTGTTCCAGATTGGCAGAACGGGACACCGCAGTCCATGCACCTCGCCCCTTGCGTTTGCAGGTGCGATTCGTCCACATCGACCAGAAACTCGTCGTAGTCTCCGATCCGCTCGAGCGGATCGCGATAGGTAATGGCTTCTCGTTGAAATTCTTTGAATCCGGTAGGTTTACCCATTGGTCATGACTCCCGAAACGGGGGTCTCTAAGGCGGCCTCCCGTTGAATTCGCTGCTGTAAAACTCGTTTGTAATCAACCGGCATGACCTTGACGAATTTCAAGGCCTCTTGGTCCCAGTTGTCCAGAATGTGTTGTGCGACGGTGGAACCGGTGTACTTCTGATGCAGTTGGATCAGATTGCGCAGTTCCGCCTGGTCTTCGTTCGCCTCCAAGCGTTCGAGTACCACCATGCCGGGGTTGGTGCGAGCCTGCAACTGTTCGTCCACGTCCCAGACATAAGCAATGCCGCCACTCATACCGGCGGCAAAGTTGCGACCGGTAGCACCCAGGATCACGACCCGACCGCCGGTCATGTACTCGCAACCATGATCTCCCACTCCTTCAATCACGGCGCTGGCACCACTGTTGCGGACGCAGAACCGCTCAGCCGCGCGGCCTCGGAAGAACGCTTGACCACTGGTGGCACCGTACAGCACCACGTTGCCAACAATAATGTTTTCTTCTGGAACGAAGGTGCTCACCGCCGGCGGATAGATCACCACCCGGCCTCCTGAGAGCCCTTTGCCGACATAATCGTTGGCGTCTCCTTCGAGTTCGAGCGTGATGCCACGGCAGACGAAGGCACCAAAGCTTTGCCCTGCAGATCCGTTGAATTTGAAATGGATGGTGTCCGGCGGCAGACCGTCTTCTCCCCATTTCTTCACCACGTTGTGGCTCAGGATGGTGCCGACGGTGCGGTTGATGTTCTCAATGGGGAGTTCGTGCCGAACTCCCTTGCCATCTTCGAGTGCCGGTGCGGCCAGGCTGAGCAGTTGAGTATTGTCCAGCGCCAGTTCGAGACCATGGTCTTGCGAAATGGTGCAGCGCACCTCGACGTCCGCGTGCGGTTTCTCGGCCGGGGCCAACATGGCTGATAGATCCAAACCGTCTGCCTTCCAGTGACGGATGGCTTCGTCGGTTTCCAGCACGTCGGAACGGCCGACCATCTCGTCCATGGTGCGGAATCCCAACTCGGCCATCACCTGCCGGGCTTCCTCGGCCACCATGAAGCAGTAGTTGACCACATGCTCCGGCTTGCCGGTGAACTTCTTGCGCAGTTCGGGGTCTTGCGTGGCGATGCCGACAGGGCAGGTGTTGAGGTGGCATTTACGCATCATGATGCAGCCGAGCGTGATCAAAGGTGCCGTGCTGAAGCCCATCTCTTCGGCTCCCAGCAGGGCAGCGATCACCACATCACGGCCGGTCTTGATTTGTCCATCAGTCTGCAGCACGACACGGCTGCGGAGGTCGTTCATGACGAGCGTCTGGTGGGTTTCGGCAATCCCGAGTTCCCACGGCAACCCTGCATGTTTGATACTGGTCAACGGCGAGGCGCCGGTCCCGCCACTATCTCCAGAAATCAAAATGTGGTCCGCGTGCGCCTTGGCCACCCCTGCCGCCACGGTGCCAACGCCCACCTCGGAAACCAGTTTCACACTGACCCGAGCCGAGGGATTGGCGTTCTTCAGGTCATGGATCAGTTGGGCAAGATCTTCGATCGAATAGATATCGTGGTGCGGGGGAGGGCTGATCAAGCCGACGCCTGGTGTGGAATAGCGGATCCGAGCAATGTACTCATCGACCTTCTTGCCGGGGAGTTCTCCCCCTTCGCCAGGCTTGGCTCCCTGGGAAATCTTGATCTGCAACTCGTCGGCGTTGGTGAGATACCAGGCCGTTACGCCGAAACGCCCCGAGGCAACTTGCTTGATGGCCGAACGCTTGGAGTCCCCGTTGGGGAGCGGGTTGAACCGCTGGGGGTCTTCGCCACCTTCGCCGGTGTTGCTCTTGCCGCCGACGCGATTCATGGCGATGGCGAGCGTCTCGTGCGATTCGATCGAGATTGAACCAAAGCTCATGGCCCCGGTGCAGAAACGTTTGACGATTTCGCTCGCCGGTTCGACTTCGTCCAGCGGAACTGGTCCGCCGTTGGCGTTCTTCTTGAACTTCAACAGCCCTCGCAACGTGCAGCGAGTTCGAGCATCTGCGTTGGCATGTTGGGCGAATCGCCAGTAGGCGTCGGCGTCGTTAGCGCGAGTGGCCACCTGCAGGTCTTGAATCGATTGTGGGTCCCACATGTGACGTTCACCGTCAGCACGCCAATGGATCTCGCCATTGTTGGGCAGCACGGGGAGTTGTCCATTGCGGAACTCGGGGTAGCCGATCTCGTGTCGGCGGATGGCTTCGCGAGCCAGCACGGCGAAGTCTACCCCTTGAATCCGGCTTGCCGTACCGACGAAGCACCGCTCGATGACCTCGTCTCGCAGACCGACGGCTTCGAAGATTTGTGCCCCTTTGTAACTTTGGAGCGTCGAAATCCCCATTTTGGCCATGACTTTGAGCATGCCTTTGGCGACGGCTTTACGGTACAGATGGATGACTTTCTCGTCATCAATATCGGGATCTTCGAGCGACCCATCGAGGTGGGCTTGCCAGAGAGACTCGAATGCCAGGTAGGGATTGATGGCATCTGCCCCGTAGCCAATCAACAGGCAGTGGTGATGCACCTCTCGCGCTTCGCCTGACTCGACGACTACGGCAATTCGAGTTCGTTTTGCCTGACGAACCAGGTGATGATGCACGGCTCCGGTGGCCAGTAGGGCACTGACCGGCACCCGATCTTTGCTGATGGCCCGATCCGAAAGCAGCACGACGCTGTAGCCATCATCAATGGCCCCTTCGGCCTCGGTGCATATCCGGTCCAGGGCTTTCTGTAGGCCACCTTCTCCTTCAGCCTTGGCCCAGGTGGTATCAATGGTCTTGGTCCGCCAGCCGCGGTAGTCGAGTTGCTGGATCGCCTGCAGTTGCTCGTTGGAAAGGATGGGGTGCGGAATCAACAACCGATGGCAGTGGGCCGGCGTGGTTTCCAGCAAGTTGGCCTCAGGCCCAATGTAGCACTCCAGCGACATGATGATCTCTTCGCGAATCGAATCGATGGCCGGATTCGTAACTTGTGCGAAGAGTTGCTTGAAGTAGTCGTACACCAGTCGCGGCTTGTCCGAAAGGCAGGCCAGGGCAGAGTCATTGCCCATGGAGCCGACAGGATCTCGCCGTTCGCGAACCATGGGGAGCAACATGAACTGCATGGTTTCGGTGGTATAGCCGAATGCCTGCAATCGCTCGAGCAGGGTCTTGTCATCCAGGTGCGGCACATCTTCTGCCGGCGGAAGTTCGTCCAGCGAGAGCCGTTCGTTCTCCAGCCACTCGGCGTAGGGGCGATTGGTAGAAAACTCTTGCTTGAGTTCCTCGTCGGGGATGAGCTTCTGCTCTTCGAAGTCCACCAGGAACATCCGCCCTGGCTGCAATCGACCTTTGAACTTGACCGTGGCAGGGTCGACCGGCAACACACCCACTTCCGACGCCATGATGACCTTGTCATCGTGCGTGATGTAATACCGACTCGGACGCAGACCGTTGCGGTCAAGCACGGCACCGATGAAGTGCCCATCGGTAAACACAATCGAAGCCGGGCCGTCCCATGGTTCCATGAGGCAGGAGTGGTACTCGTAGAATGCCCGCTTGGAGTCTGGCATGGTCTCGTGTTGTTGCCAGGCCTCGGGGACCATCATCATCACAGACTCTTGCAGCGTCCGTCCGGACATGAGCAAGAACTCGAGCACATTGTCAAAGGTGCCGGAGTCCGAGCAGTCTGGCTCAACAATCGGGAACAGCTTGCCGAGGTCTTCGCCAAACAGGTCACTCTTGACAACCCCTTCTCGCGCAGTCATCCAATTGGAATTGCCGCGCAGGGTGTTGATCTCGCCGTTATGGCTCATGAACCGGTTGGGTTGAGCGCGATCCCAACTGGGGAAGGTGTTTGTGCTGAACCGCGAGTGCACCATCGCCAGATGGCTGGTGTAGTCCTTATCCGTCAAGTCCGGAAAGTAAGGCAGCAGCTGGTCTGGCGTGAGCTGACCCTTGTAGACGATGACCTTGGTGGACAGGCTGCAGATGTAGAACAGTTTGGCCTGTTTTAGACCGGTGTCGGTCCGCAGCAGATCACTGGCTTGTTTGCGAATCAAATACAGTTGGCGCTCGAAGTCTTCCCCTTCGAGCCCATTGCTGGCAGCCACGAAGAGTTGCTCCATCACCGGTTCGGTAGCACGGGCTGAGGGACCAATATCCGCGGCATCGGCCGAAGTGGGGACCGGTCTCCATCCGACGAGCTTCTGTCCCTGCTCGGCGATTAACTTCTCGACGCGCCGCTTGCAACGGGCTCGCTCATCATCAAGTTGCGGCAAAAATACCAAGCCTGCGGCAAACTTGCCGGGCGGAGGAAGCTCAACCCCGAGGTCCTGCTTGGCCACTTTGGCGAGGAACTCATGGGGCAGCGCCGTCATGATGCCAGCACCGTCACCGGTGTTGGGTTCGCAACCACAGGCACCACGATGCGACATCCGCCGGAGGATTTCGTCCGCTTCAATAATTACATCGTGATCGCGGCGGCCGTTGATGTTGGCAACGAAACCGACTCCGCAAGAGTCGTGCTCATACGCAGGATTGTACAATCCGCGCTGACCATAAAACGAGCGGACACGATGGGCATGATTGTGCATCGACTTCTCACCTTCACACGACGACATTTCAACAATGACAATTCACACGACGACATTTCACACGATGTCGTTGATCTCGAGGCGCTGGCCCCGCAGCACAACTTGCTTCACACTCTGGGGAACATGTCCACGGGTTGCCCGTTGGAGAACGCTCCCTCGCACTTATGTCAAAAAACTGGAAAACGTGCCGCCGGTCATTCGCTCAGCAAAGTGGTTGGTGGCGGACCGTGGCAGGATTCTTGCCCTGGGTCACAACCGACAACCATCGCTTGCGAGACCAGCAGGTTATGCCAAAGCATCCTGCGTCACCGCTTCCGCCACGGCAATCGGGGCGGGCGCATCCTGCTCTTTGAGCATGTCGAGAAATCGAACCGCGGTACTGCTCAGTTCTTTCCCACGCCGAAAAACAATTCCAATCGGTCGCACGAGTCGCTCATCATTCAGGGGAATGCTCCGAAGTGTTCCGGCCTCGGCTTCACGTAAAACCGTCGGGGCTGGCAACAGTCCGATTCCTGCATTGATTTCGATGGCTCGCTTGATCGTCTCGATATTGTCAAATTCCATCACCACTTCGACCTCCACATCTCGCTGATGCAGCTCCCGGTCAATCTCGCGGCGAATGGTCAAGTCGCGGTCAAAACTAATCATCCGCTGGCCGCACAGCTGCTCAAGACCCACCTCCGGCTCCGACGCCAAAGGATGGTCGGGAGAACAGGCCAGCACCAGCGGCTCTTCGCGCCACATCACCGCTTCAATAGTGCGGGTGCTGCGGGCGTAACTCACCAATCCAAAGTCAGCCGTATCCCGTTCCACAGACTCCAACACCCGGTGAGGGTGGAGGTATTCCAAACGGACGTTGGCCTTGGGGTAATTGGTCAGAAAATCCTGGATGTACCGGTTCATGTGATGCAAGCCGATCGAATAAATCGAAGCAACCCGCACCCTTCCTGCCACCTCTTCATGCAGCGTCCGCACCTTGTCTTCGAGCGCCAAATACTTCTCGACAACCCCCCGGCATCCCTCGTAGTACACGGCCCCTTCAGGAGTCAGCACAAAAGGACGTTTGGAGCGATCGATCAGCTTTACCCCCAAGTGATCTTCGAGCTGGTGCACCATCTGGCTCGCCGAAGGCTGCGAAATGCCGTTCTCGTCCGCAGCTTGTGAGAAGCTGCGGCGTCGAGCCACATCGCAAAAAACCTTGAGAGTCTTCAAGTGCATCGGGGGAACTAGCCAAACTGGACAAAGTAAGGAACGCTTATGCAGCGACGACAGTCTATTCAGAAGAGAAATATTAGACTATGGCTCCCTAGCACCTGAGTCAAGATCCTACCTGCTAATAAATCCCAGGGTTCTCCCCTCAAACGAACTGGCCGGTTCGTGACATGCCGGGGCTGAGCCGTACGCAACGGGGCAAATGATTGCCAGAAAACAAGTTGCGTTGACCAGCAAGGTCTAGGCCGACTCCCACGTGCGGAGCACTTCACCCGGCCAACACGCTGCTGAGATCGGATATCGGGTTTTTCAGTGTGCTGGGCTGGCAAAGCTCGCGCGGGAAAGTAGTCATCGCGCGCTGTGTTGCGGTATCGTGCCTGGGAGCGAGCCAGAACTGATTGCAGGACTGCATCTGCTCCCTTGCTGGGGCTACTGCCGCCAAGCGATGAAACCCACAACGTTCATCACCAGGTAGAATCCCCAGTTCGCCATCTGGGCAACGTCAACGGCGGGAACAACCACGGCAAGCCATGCCACGCAGGATACTCCCCACAGGACCCAGCAGACGTGGCTTCTCCGTATCGAGCAAATCGTGCCGGCGATGTTGAGCGTAACCGCGATCCAGGGCAATGCGTCGCAAAGCATTTCGCCGAGCTGGCAAACGTCTTTCAGGCCCGATACGGCACCCACCAGGCTGACAAAGCCCAACACCGTTGCACCCAGCATGATTCGAGTCATATTCATCGCTTTTGCTTCCGCAATTAGGAGTCGTGGTTGAACAACCTTGACTCGCAAGCGATGTTGACGACCCGCCAGAGAAGGCGAAATTAGGAAGTCCTCCTGGATGATGAGAACGGGGTTGCTCGGCCGACTGGTAGCTCAAACCAGGTCGAGGTTCTGCCTCGTTAGGCAGCTTTACGCAAGATCGATTGAGCTGGCTGGTGCGTGCGGGGGCAGGTCAACAGACTGGCCAGATTTGCCAGCGTGACCACTTGCACCCGGCGTTGTGCCCTCAGGCGGTCAATCTGTCGCAGCACCGCCTCGACCTGCGAGAGTTCCTTTTTGCCGGTCAGATGCTCCGCTGAGATCGTCATTTGCAGAGGTTGCCGCTGCGCTACGGCCGCGTCCAGATGCTGGCGAACTCGCCCTAGGCTGTCGCCAGGCATCGTGATCGGCGAAGCCACTCGCCACAGTCCGTAACGTACTTGTTCTGGCGGAACTGCCCGGACTGGGCGGAGGACGCGTGGCAACCAACTGGTGGTGGATCCGCTGTTGGGAGCTTCGCGAACTGCCTGAAAGCCGTGCTTGATCCAAACGTCCGTATCGGTGACCAGGGTCGTGTCACGCAGCAAGATGGTCGAAAGCTCGACGCCTGCGGCGACTGCCTGATTCATCTTCTCATCGAGGTGCCGGCACAACGTTCGGCGAGAGACATCGGGGCCTACCCAACTTGGATCAGCCAACAGGGCCAGTTCCCCTTGGTTCGCCAGGCGCTGCGAAAGGTCCCGCGATGTGCTTAAGTTGTCAACGCCCCAGGTCGCCTGAACGTGATGACGCTCGAAGAGGGTCGCCAGGCTGGACGCCGTGGCGTCGAGCGAGCGAACCGTTTGGGAAGAGGACGAGGTAGGCAAATCGACCGAGATTCCAACGAGACCGCAACTTCCATGTCGCATGACCGCTCCTTCTAGCTCCCTGGTGGCAGAACTCCGGCGACAGGCAGCCGCAATGTATCACCAACTCCTGCCTCGGCCCATCGTTCGATGGTGCCGTGCAGAGTGCCACATGCGGTGCTGCCTGCACTATCAGAAGTCGGCAAAGCTGTCACGATGACTAGATGCAAAATATGCCGCAGGACTCCTTGTAGCGATTGTGACGGTACCGCCTGGCTCAGCAGCAGGCAGATTCGCTAGAACCGTCACATTCTGCAGGCACGTGGCCTGTGGAAATGTGTGGCCTGGAATCGTCTGGACCGGTGGCACTTCGGGCGGATAGCAGTCCCCTGATAGCCCTGGTTGATGCACACTTTTGCCGAACACCGTTTGAAGTGCCAGCAATCACCTCTCACCTCGTGGGTGCCGGATGGTATACTCAACGGTGTGGAGACCGCCGCGAATGAAATTCATTTGAGTGAGAAGGGAGCAAACGACTGGTGCCTTGGCAAGATCTCATCGCTTTGGCGTGTGTTGCCGTCTGCGTGCTGTATGTGGCAGGCAAGACTCGCCGACTGTTGCAAGGAAACTCCGGCGGCGGTTGTGGGGGAGGATGCACCTCTTGCCCTAGCGGACAGACTCAGAACGGTCCCGAGATCATCTCGCTGGACGTCTTGCGTGACTCCGCCGCGAGTAAGTAGCGCACGAAAAATAATTCGGGTTTGGGCCGAAAAACAAAGCTCACCGTCGAGCAGCTTGCCGAATCACATGACTCTTGTCTCTGCGCTCTTCGCGATCTCTGCGGTGAGTTAAGCTCCGGCAATTCCTGCTTCGTGCCGCGACAGGTCATCCACCCAGCAGGCCAGCAACGTTGCCGGATTGACGTTACGGCCAATTTGCTCCTGGGCCTCCAAGCAGCGGAGAAGACAAGCTTCTGCTGCCAACGGGCCGGCCGTCCAGTGCTGCGTGGCGTGGGCGACGGCTGCTTGGAGATGTTCGTCACCCCCGGCCGTAGAACCGGAGAATGCACGCAAAAGCTCGCGATAGAAATCCATGGCAAATTGGATCACCTGCGCACTGCGAATCCGTCGCGATGGGGCATCCGCTCCGGCGTCGTCCACAAACGCCGTTACGGTATTCGCCAGGGCCACCGAGTCGAACCGGCTTTGACTCAATTGACCCAGCAACGGTTTGCGGAACTGCCAAAGTGCTGGGTCCGCCATCTGCTGGGCAACTTCCAAACTTCCCCCGCTATACTCGGCAATCCGTTGGGCGGACTCAGCGTCTTCGGCCAGCCCCGCCTGCAACAGCAACTGGCTCAAGAGATCCGCCGACAACGGCTGAAACCGAATGGTCTGGCAACGCGAACGAATGGTGGGAAGTTGTTTCTCAGCGCTGGTGCCAATCAGGATCAAGAGCGATGCCGGCGGTGGTTCTTCGAGTGTCTTGAGTAGGCAGTTGGCCCCTTCGGTCGCCAGGTAATCTGCATCGTCAATCACGGCCACCTTGCGCCCGCCCATGAACGGCTTCAAGGCAATCTCATGGCACAGCCCTTCACGCATCCGCCGCTCGCCCGAACCAATGAACGTTTCGACCGGAATCACATTCTTACCAGGGGGGCAGGCAACCATCTGCAAGTCAGGGTGCGTGCCGGCCAGCACCTGTTGGCAAGCGGGGCAGGTCCCGCAGGGTGCCATCTCGGCCGGGGCCACCTGTTGGCAAAGCAGCGTTTGTGCCAGACCGAGGGCAAAGGTTCGTTTGCCAATGCCAGCCGGCCCGACGAACAACAACGCGCTGGGAAGTCGATGACGCACCAGGCTGCGGCGAAACTGCGCTACCAGATCATCATGCCCTAGGATTCCTTGCCAACTCATGCGTCGCCTGCTTGGGGTTGACGGCGGATCGTGCAGAAGTACGACTTCGGTCCGCCAGGGCTGAACTCGAAACCAGTGAGATCAGGAATGATCTCGAATCGGGCTGGGTCAATCGAATCGAACTTCCAGCCGTCGGCAAACGCCTGCTCGAGTTCTGGTTGACTCACCCGGCGAGGGCCATCACTGCCTGGCTCCAATTCGCTGAAACACATCAAGAAGACATGGCCGCCGGGGCGAACCACTTGAGCCAGCCCACTCACGTACGCTGCCCGCCCTGGGTCGTCGAGACAATGGAACAGGCCGGAATCAATCACGCAGTCCACCTGGCCATCGTCCGTGGTGGCAAAGGTCAGCTGGTCCAACCGCGTGACATCGTGGACTTGAAACGTGGCGTCCAGTCCTCGCGCGGCCTGCTTTTGCCGGGCACGTTCGATGGCCACTTCCGTAAAGTCAATCCCCAGCACCCGCCGCCCGGCACGGGCCAACCAAAGCGAGTGCTCACCGGTGCCGCACCCGGCATCGAGTACATCACCGGTGATCTGCCCCAGACGTTGGACGAATTCGCGCTGCGGATGATCGACATCCCAAGGCGCGACACTTCGATACATTTCGGTGAACCCCGCCTGCGCCGACTTCGGTTCGTTCATGGCTTGAGTCCTTAATTAATGCGCCAAACTGATCCATCCCGGTTGGTGACAGGATCTCGTCACGGCTCCCAATTGGTTGTAGCGCTTAACCTCCATGCCGGCAATCCCTTGGCAACAATTTGACGGGAGAACCTGTTGTGGAAAGGCAGGACGCTTTGCATCCGCTGGTGGTTTCACGCCTGACTGCAAAGAAAGCAATCGCCGCGGGCAACTGCTCCACACAGGTTCACTTGGACTGAAGTTCGGCCAGTCGGCGAATGCGATCATCTGCCACCTGGATGATGCCAATTTGATCGTCGTTCTGTGCGGTGACGAAGAGATGCCCTGCGTGGTAAACCAGGTCATGAGCGTTGTCTCGACCGGTAGGGAAAACCTCTTCGGTGTGCAGCACGGCAAGTGTCCGCGGTGTGCTGGGATGAGAAACGTCTAAGGCCTGAATCGACTGCCCTCCGGCGGCAAACAGCACCTGGCCGGCAACCGTCAAGCCGGTGGGGTATTGTCCGGCGAACGGCAACGTGGTCACGTGGCGAGGATGCTCCGGAGTGCGAACGTCGATCACCCCGAGTTGGAAATTGTCATGTTGACTGCAGGCCAGATAGGCAAAGCCTGCCGAGACCATCACGCGGTTGGCTCCCAATAGATCCTTTCGATCAATCCCGCCGCAGACCTTCCACGCATTGCATGCCAGCAGATCGTGCGAGTTGGGATCAGCCACCTGGTAGACCCGAAACTTATAGGTGCTCTTGCTGGATTGGCTGACAACGGCGATGTAGTCATCCCAGGCAGCGATGTCGTGCGGTGAGACCAGTTCCCCGTGTGCTCTCACATCCAAGGCATCTTGAAGACGCGGGTTCTGCGGTTCGGTGAGGTCGATGACGCTGACCCAACCTGTCTTGTTGGCGGTGAACGCGAAGTTGCCTCGGAGAGCCATTCCGTTGATTCGATCGACTCGCCTGCGCTCGGTGAGTTGGCCAGTTTTCACCGGTTTGGCAGGGTTCGAAATGTCCCAGGCCAATACATCTCTGGCTCCAAGCAGTAGCACCCCTGGCCGCGGCAGCACGGTTTGCGCATCTTCCAATTTCTTGGGATTGTACTCCCACCACAGCAGCCGCGGTTGTTGCCGCTGGGCCACATCCACAATGGCCACCGAGCCTCCTTTGCCAGCCACAAATGCCAGCGAACCTTGCACTTCGATATCATGCGGCCGGCACAAACCTTGATGGTGTTGCAGGACGCTCACCACTTGCAGCGGCTGGTTCTGCTCGGCAAATGCCACAGGCTGCTCGACTCCCCCAGCCACGAATGTGCATAGCAACACCATCCGCAGCCAAACGAATACAGAGACAAGGTTTCGATCTGCGAAAGCAAACATGTGTGGGCTTCCAGAGTAAACGCTACGGCGCACCGGTGGCTCAAGTCGTCACTGGATTGAACCGGTCGTTGGAACATGACGTATTGACACACGGCGCTGGCGCATAAAACACCTGATAGGAGAGAACTCGTTCGATTTGAGTCAAGTTTCCAGCCGTGGCGACATCGCCTGTGGTGCTTCCTCGTTGACGCTTTGGGTAAGGATTGAAAAAACGGAGTTCAAATTGGTTTGAGGTCCTACCTCGCCAGGTCAAACGTCATTGAAACCCCTCGTCAGAACCAAGGCG